>CAZYHY010000035.1:0-29575 GCA_964647635.1 uncultured Nitrosomonas sp. | reverse complement strand
AATGCTTAATGAACATATTGGCAGAACAAGGCATGCAGGCCAATCAACAAATCACTTTTTTATCGGACGGTGCCGACAAGGTTAGAAATTTACAATACTATATGTACCCGGAATCTGAGCATATTCTGGATTGGTTCCATGTAACAATGAAACTCACGGTGCTCAATCAATTTGCCAAAGGGATAGTGCATACGGACCCCGATGAAGGGGCGGAAGTCACCAAAGCCTTAGAAAACACCAAATGGTACCTTTGGCATGGCAATGTTGAAAGAGCGCTGACCGAGTCGAGGATTGTGTAGTGATTAGCGGTGATGAAACAATTCGCTATACAAACCGAAAGAAATTTCTAAAGCGCCTGGACGAATTGGACATCTACATTCGGAATAATCAACGTTTGATTCCAAATTACGGCGAGAAGTGGCGCTATGGCGAAGCAATTTCGACCAGTTTTGTGGAGTCGACGATTAACGAAGTTGTCGTCAAACGAATGGTTAAGAAGCAGCAAATGCAATGGATGCATAAAGGTGCGCATATCTGTTGCAAACCAGAACAGCGATGCTGAATAACGATTTACACCGGCACTTCGAACGCTGGTATCCGAGGTTGAAGATCGAAAAAACGGGGAAAGACCTACATCAATTTTGAAAATGACGGCCTGATTTGAAAAAAATACACCCCATTTTTTTATGCTCTCTATGCGTAAACCGATAACTGACGCAGCTGAAAAAGCTTAATGGAGACTTTCAACGTCTGGATAAAAATTATGCCTTACCGCAAAGAGATTTTACGGTAAGGCAATTTTTTAACCACTAAAGATTACAGAATACTAGATTAACGCATCCTGATATGCTGCGATGATCTCTGCAATAGCTGATCGTGCAGCGACCGCTTTGGAAGAATCACTAGCTGCAGTGGCTTCTTTCAAGTCTTGCAATGCGTTTTCCATCTCCACACGCTGTTGTGAACCTAAACGCAACTCCAAGTCAGGCAGGAAGATATTCGCATATAAAGACACTCTTTCAGCCGCAACAATAGCCTGACCCCGATCAACACCAAAGGTCGATTCAATTAAATGGATGTTTCTATTTAATTGACCGATAACTCCCTTGCTCATTTCAATCATGATTTCATTGGCAACGACATTGGTCAGATCACCCGTCAATTGGGTTTTGATGCGATTGCTGCCTGTCGGATTGTCCTGCGCAATAAATACATCAACAGTGCGGTAGAAAAGATCGGCTTCAACCTGTTCTTTCCTGGCTTCATCAACGTTTCCGTCCCGATTGGTAATAAGCTCACCAACTTCACCTAATGTGCCGCCGATCAGAAAACTTCTAACCAATGGAATAATGACATTTTCCCGTGCCAGCGCAATATTGACCCGGTCATCCGCATCGGCTTTATTCAAAGCCTGCCGTCCACTCACAAATGCCAGCGTGATTTGGTCATCTAAATTCGGATTACTACCAGTTTCAAACGTTTGTTTATCTGCCGTCAGTACTTTATTTTCCTTGGCTGCAGTACCAGCGACCGCCACAAAAGCCGAATGCGCTCTGTCCCATTCCAGTGCCAGCTCATCGGTTGTCAAATTATCAAAATTATCGACCACCATGGCGACTCGGTCATAAATACCAATCGCAAAAACCCGCTGCAATGACTTGTCTATCGTCTCTGCAGCTAATGAAACTTTGTTTTCATTCCTGATCGATTCAATAGCAGCCAGAATATCCCGATCAATCGTCAATCCGTATGTTTGATCAATGAATTGCGTTATTTGTAGTAATTCCCCGGAATATGCCGCAGCAATCGCTTCTGCGTCAATCGGATTTTTTTCGAGCAGACCACCAATCGTCTGAAATTTTGAAACAGCATTATCAACCAGCGCTGTGTTGCTTGAAGCGTTGTACTCAACCAACTTAAGTTGATCTTCGTAACTATCAAAAATCGCTGTTATTGCAGCTTGTGCTGCCGCGGATTTTGCGGTGTCATCTGCTTTAACTGCGCTATTCAGATCATTGAGTGCGGTTTCCAGATTGCCACGTGCGGTTGCACCCATTCGCACCTCAAGATCAGGCATAAAGATCTTGGCAAATTCGACCGTGCCCGAAGCTTCCGCCATTCTTCCCACACGATTATCGGCTGTTGCAATGTTAGCCATTTCACCTCGTGATCGACCAAGCATCCCTTTGTTTAGCGCGCTAACGATATCGTCTGCGACAAGATCCGAACCGTCGCCTGTCAGTCGGGCTTTAATGAGTGTACTGCCTACGGGGTTATCACGCGCAACCAAGGATTCGATAGTGCGATAAAAAACCTCCCCTTCTTTGAGTTCCTTGCGCATCTCTGCTATATCAGTATTTCTACTTACCATAGCACCGGCTACTTCGCGTAAAACCGCGTTGTAATACGCCCGAGCTAGTGATGATATTCTTGTGACGTAACGCTCAACAGCGATAACGCCAGCATCTTCTGCCGGATTACTTTTATTCAGCGCCGCTCTAATACGCGCCACCGATTCATTAAATGCAACATCCGCAGCCGGATTGCCACCTTCTACGATAGTTTGTTTATCCGCACTCAACACTTGATTGGCTCTTGCAACATTTGCCGAAATCGCTTGAAAAGATGCCACCATTTCATCCAACATCCGAACTAATTCCGGCGATGTCGCAGATGCAAATTGATTGCGTATATCTGACATGCGGTTAAAAACAACTTGATAAAAAACGCGCTGCAAAGTCTTGTCGACTACCTGACCTGCTAAGCTTGGCTCATTTGCATCTTTGATCTCTTCAATCGCAACCAGAATATCACTGTCCAGTTTAAGCTTATTGGCCGTATCAACTTCCTGCACAAGTGCCTGCAATGCACCTGCATATGCAGTGGCAATGGCATCCCCATTCATAGGCGATTCTTTACGCAATGTTCCAATGGTCTGATAAGCAGTCACAGCAGCCTGAATTGCTTGGACATTAGCGAGACCTGCAGCAAACGCACTCGTACCGCCCATGCTGAGTACGATAATCACCAAACTCATAGACAACAGCTTACTCATTGAAGCCGTGAGTCTCTTTAGTAAAAACATTCTAAGAAGCTCCTTTTAAGAATTAATTAACAATTATGCGAAACATAATAATAATGATTATTATTTGCATAAGCAACAAAATTATATTTAATATGTATCTATTGCTACTTTATGCTTGTTTGATACTAGAAACTGGCAATTAAGGAAGCTCTGATCGCAATTGGCGAGCCGGGGGTTATATTAAAATCGTTCTGTGCTGAAGCAAAATATTTAGTATCAAATAAATTCTCAAAATTCAACTGAGTACGAACATGTTTCGTTATCTGTGCGAACAATGCGGCATCAACCCTCGTGAAATCGGGCAATGTGACTCTATTGGTTACAGAAGCAAACATATCGCTCCGATAAATTACACCGAGTGCTGCACCGAAGCGAGGAGTAAAATCGTATCGACTCCACACCGAAAATGTATGACGAGGAAGCTCTCCTACTGACGCACCTTTTTTCGCGATGCCAAATATGTCGTCGGTAATCTTGCCCTCTTGGTAGGCATAGCCCCCCATCACACTCCAGTTTGTAGTCAATTGACCGTTGAGGCCAACTTCGACGCCTTTGGTGCGCTGACCTTTGGACAAGAAAGCTGCTCCTGGCGTAACTGAATTGATTACATTGGTGCGATCCAATTGATAAGCGGCGGCTGTGAAAGCCAAATCAGGGCGTATATCCCATTTGACGCCTACTTCCAGCGTTGTGAATTTCTCCGGCTTAAGCGTATCAATAGTTGTATTCAGCGATACCAGTTGGTCGCCGACGCGTGGGACATAAGCCTGGCTATAGCTGACATAAAATGAAGCCGGCTCAATGGGCTTATAGATCAAGCCGAAACGCGGCGCAATCAAGTTATCGTGGGGTTTCAAGTGACTCTTTATACCATTCTTCTGTTGGAAATCCACGTCAAACATATCATAACGTACACCGACAATTGCCTGAAGCTGAGGTATCAATTCAATCTGATCTTGAATATAAAGTGAGGTGACATTAATGATACTGCGATTGAGTGCATCGACATCTCCACCACTATTCCTATTTATAAAAGTAATTGGAACATTTGTGATTGGGTTACTTAAAGGAACGAGTATTCTCGTGGCAGACGGATCATTTCTAAATAAACCCGTTTCCCGTTTGTTGTGCGTTTCTTGACGGCCTACTTCGATACCCGCCATCAACGTGTGTGAAATTGGTCCGGTGTTTAAGGCATAGATTAAATTTGTCTGATTAAAAACATTCTCGCGCTTTGTTGCATTGTTATAGGCACCCAGCGATAATTGTTCGCGACTATTAACTCCGCTATCTGCAAATACGTTTTGATAAAACTTGTCATAAGTTGCGTAATTCGTCCGGTTGTGCAACGTAACGCCAGAATCGAACTTATGTTCAATAAAAGAATTAAATGCCAACACATTAACATGTGTGTCGCTACGCTTAGGATCGCCGAAGAATTGAGATCTGGATACATTTACGGGTCGACCATTAACCGAAGTAATTCCGCGATCAGCGGTACGCTCATCATGAAATCGTTCCATACTCGCGACAACTTTGGTGCGATGCGTCGGTTTCAGGGTCACTGTTGGAGAAACGCCAAGTCGTTCCATACTGACGCCATCTCGATAGCTGCCGGCATCCTCGTATAAGGCGTTCAAACGAACCGCAGCCTTGTCATTAATCACATAACCGACATCGCCTGTCATTCTCATCTGATCGTAAGACCCTCCCTGAAAACTGAATTCCCTCGTAGGACTCCAATTGGCCTGCTTGGTTACGCGATTGACAACACCACCCGAGCCACCGCGACCAAAAATCATCCCATTGGGACCTTTAAGTACCTCGACGCGCTCAATATTGTAAAGATCGCGATAATATTCGACATCATCGCGGATACCATCAACGAAAAAATCCCCAGTTGAGCGATTACCACGAAACACCAGCGCGTCACGATTACCTTCACCCTGTGAAACCCCAACACCCGGCACATAACGAACTGCATCACCAAGACTGCGGATTGATTGATCCTTAATTAATTCATTGGTTATCACTGAAATAGACTGCGGCACATCACGCAAAAGCGTATTGGTTTTGGTGGCTGTACTTGTACTGACTGCAGCATACCGATTCGTATTACTAGCAGTGACTTGTATTGATGGCAATGTCGTGACGGCAGGCTCAGCCGCCGCCGCTGCAGGCACTTCGATTATGGTATAACCATCGCCTCTTTGCACCACTTGCAGACCAGAATCTACAAGCAGCTGATCCAGCGCTGTCTTGATCTCGAAATCGCCCGCTAATCCTTGTGTTGTTTTGCCTTGCAGCTTTTTAGCATCAATGGCAAGCTTTATTCCAGCTTGTTGAGAGAATTGAGTTAAGGCATCGTACAAGGAACCAGCGGGAATACTGTAAGTTTTTACTGTCGTAGTAGCATTTAGCGATTCCGCACTACCAGGATTGGACAAAAAAAACGTTACTATACTTAAACTAATTAATACTGAGTAAAAACACACACTTCTAGCAAAACTACGGATAATCATCATGAGTTAGAACAAAATTATTTATGCAACTGCTATAAATCCTGAGGCAAGCAATCATTCTCCGGCATCACACGATCGGTAGCAAAACCCAGCAATGAAATAGCCAACATCACGAAGAAGTTCGTGTTGAAAAGGATTCATCAATTAATCACAGCGGATTTTGTCTTTATTGATCAAGACACTATTGATATCAACAGGAATATTTATTTAGCATTTAGCGCAAAACACACCATCTTTTGTACTTTCTCAACTACGATTACCGTCTTTACTATTATAAATCAGAATTCCAATTGCCTATGTATTTATTCCCTTTCTTTTAAACTACTGTCTCGCACACACAAGTTGACTGGGGAATAAAATTCTGTAATTGCGATTTTTGTGACAATGTTTCATCCAACACCTGTTTGGCGTGGCACGCACAAAGACCGCATTGCTCCGTAACTCCCAGGCAAGCTTTTAAATCCCTCATTCGATCCGCCCCTTGATAGACGGCCTCACGCAACGCGCCTTCTGTTACCCCTTTGCAGATACATACATACATATTGAATACCTTAAATTTATATGTCAGATAAATTTAGTGCTAACAAGACAAAGATCAAATAATCATTAATAATAATGAGAATGATTCTTAATTATACCAATCTCTTTATAAAATGCAACTCAATCTATTGCTCTTTTAGACTAAATTTGCAAAACCTGAGCACTATCATGACGACAAGCACGATTGCACAAGAAAATGGCTCGTAGCCTGCTGGAATCATGACTATCTATCAGAATTGGTGTAAGCAAGTCATGAAAAACTCGCAACACATCTAAGAAGTTATTGGGTTAAACATAAGGATGGTGAGTCAAAGAAGCTAACAGGCCGCTGAAAAGCTATCTGCGTTGCCGCTGCGGTGTTAAAAGCAGGATCAAATGCTCATTTATTAAGCAGCATAAACTGCGCTTTCTCACCCGTTTTTGCCTTGCATCGGCTGCCTCGAATGCGTTTTTCAACGACTTCTAATTAAGACTGGTTTCATGTTTCCAAACGCGCGATGCAGGGTTATGCCGTAAAAGCAATTGGGGGTGTCTTATTGTATTGACGGGTCTGTTATAAAACCAATCCTCGTCATGCCAGCCTTAGCCGCAATGCTCATGATCCGCGCAACATGCTCGTAATGCGCCAGTTTATCCGCACGAATATGTAATTCCGTTTCAGGCGCCTGAGCTACTTTTTCCGCAAAACGAGAGTCTAATTGTTGCAGTTCGGCAGGTTCACCATTCCAGAAAAGACTACCGTCGGTGCGAATAGCCAGCTCGACATGTTCAGGTCGGGTAATATTGGCGGTACTCTCCGCTTTGGGCAGGTCAATCTTTACAGAATGCGTCAACAATGGCGCTGTAATAATAAAAATAATTAACAACACCAACATGACGTCCACCAATGGCACCACATTAATTTCCGCCATAGGCGCTTGGCGTCCGCTGCCTTGCATGCTGCCAAACCCCATCATTGCCCCCTTTCAACAACAATACCGCCCACTTCATTATTAGCGGGTGATGATATCCGCGAAGCAGTGTGGGCTTGATGATGATGGTGTTGATCATCACCGACAGTAATCAATATGAACAGATCGTGCGCAAAAGCTTCCAGTCGCGCAAGCCAGATACGGTTGCGGCGCACAAAAGCGTTATAAGCAAGCACTGCGGGAATAGCCACCGCCAGTCCTAATGCGGTCATGATCAGCGCCTCCCCGACCGGCCCCGCCACTTTGTCCAAGGTACCTTGCCCCGAAAGCCCAATCTGTATCAGTGCGTGATAAATACCCCATACCGTTCCAAATAAACCGATATAAGGTGCAGCCGAACCCGCAGAGGCAATCAGGGTGAGGCCATTTTCAACACGAGTCGCTTCCTGATCAATACCGTTGCGTAAGGTCCGTGTAAGAAATTCACTGGTACCACCCACTGCAGCCAGCTTATATGAGCTATGGACTTTAGAGTCAGCAGCAGCATCAATACCCAGCTTAGCAAGCTCTGCAAATGCATTATTCGGAGCGGCATCCTTGAATTCAGTATTAACTGCTTGTAAGGAATCAAAGCTCCAAAAATGTTTAAGAAAAGCCTCGGCCCGGCGTTTTGCTATCAAATTAGCGATGCTTTTTGTGATAATTAGATACCAACTCGCAACGGAAAGTGATATCAACAGCACCAACACGCTGATACCAACGTTATCTATTTGGGCGAGAAAGTTCGAGAAACCAAGTCCTTGTTCCATTAATTAATTTCCTTGCAATACAAAGTTAAAAGGTTGTAAGGCAACCGCCCGAACTGGCTGACCGTTACGCAGCGAAGGATTGCATTGCCAGCTCTTTACCGCAGTCAATGCAGCTGTATCGAGACGCTCATAGCCGCTGCTGTTTATCACCTTTGCGTTGTCAATATGTCCCTTTTCATCCAACTCCACCCGCAGTACCAATTTACCTTCTTCGCCCATGCGCCGGGAAATGGCAGGATAAGTAGGCGCAGTCAGTGAAGGACAAGAAACAGACAATTCTGCGGATAACGTTACCGGCCCTGCCGGCATTTGTGCAGGCTGTGCATCAATCGTTGATCCGGATTCTTTAGCCTGCTCCACTGCCGGCTCCGTAAGTGGTTCAGGCAGTGATTCAACGTAGTCCTGCTTGGGAGTCGCCGGTGACTTTGCCACGAGACGCTCTTGTTTTGGCTTTACCACGGGTTTCTTTACCGGCTGAAGTTTAACCGGCGCAGGCTCGGGCGGTGCTTTAGGGGAAGGATCCAGCGTGGGTGCTGCGATCAATTCGGCAAATAATGTAACCACTTGTTCAGACGACGGAATTAAGCGCTGATTCCATAACAAATAAAACAACCCAGCGTGTACTATCAGTACAAACAAAAAACCTGGTAATGAGATCAAGCGCTGCTGCGACCCCAAGTATTCAATATTTTTCCGAGATAATGAATGCATTACAGAATGACGAATCCAGATAAGTCTCTTACATTTAATTCAATAATTTAAAATGGCCCAGCACGGCGACTTTGCTTTTAGTTTTTATGGGTGCTACATTACAAGTCGATGCTACGCAACTATGCTGTTATAAAATATACAGATACAACAAAAAATAGGCAGCGCTTGCCAAGCCAATATAATAGCGGAAACGATAATAATTATCAATCACCAAGCTTGTAATTTTGAACATACCCCCAACCTCTGATTCATCTAAATTGAACATGACATACTCAACACCTGGATTTTGGCGGCGGATTATCTGCCTGATCTATGAATTTCTGCTTTTACTCGCTGTTTTGTTTATCGCCAGTTTTATTTTTCACCTCATTCTCAGTGACACTCACGCCACTTATTTCAGACCACTATTTCAGCTCTATCTGCTTGTTATTATGGGATGCTACTTCATTTGGTACTGGACGCACGGTGGACAAACGCTGGCAATGCAGACCTGGAAAATGCGTCTCGTATCTGCGGATGGTGAGCGGATAACAAAAAAACAAGCTGTTTCACGTTATCTGCTCGCACTAATTGGTATTTTTTTCTTCGGCGTAGGCATTATCTGGGCGTTATTTGATCGCGACCATCAGTTTTTGCACGACCGGCTTGCAGGAACGCGGATTATCCGAGTGGAGAATTAAATGCTTCCCAATAAATAGCGCCGATGTGGAAAATTTAACTTTGTACCCAACAGAAATATATAATAGACTTGTTGCCAGAAGTGGTACTGTAGAAAAGGCAACACGTTAGTCGCGTAATATAAAGATTATTTTCTTGAATCGAGTCGGAAAAATAAAAACATCAGTTATATTTATATAAAAGCTCCCTATTTAAACCAGATGCGTAGCCAAATCTCAACGACAAATTTCTTAAAACTTCTATTCAGAGAATGTGCTATCCAAGCTAATGGTGCAGTTATCTTAGCTGCAACGTTCTTTATTTTTATCATCGACTTAAATCTACCGTTGGGTGTTGCAGCTGGCGCACCTTACATACTGGTTGTATTCGCCAGCTTATGGGTCAGTGGCGTGCAATTTACCTACTTAATCGCTGCGTTGGGGGCTATATTTACAGTCACTGGTCTTTTCTTATCGCCCGGCATTGCCGCACCGATGCATATCATCTTTATTAATCGTGGACTTACTCTACTGTTAATCGTTTGCACCGCGATTATGATCACCAGGATCAAAAAAGCGAATATTGATATGTCCGCCATCATGACGCAGATATTTATTGACCCCATTACCGGCTATAAAAACAGATATGCTTTTGAAACCGAACTGGATACTGAAATATTGCGCAGCAAGCGATATAGTCGGGATTTATCTATCGCCATAATTGACATTGATCTTTTTAAGCTATTTTGTGACAACTATGACTACAGAAGCAAAAACGATTATATCAAAAGAATTTCCCAAGAAATTAAATCCAATATCAGAGTAACCGATCTTTTTTACCGCATTGATATCAACGTATTCGCTATTTTGTTTCCTGAAACAGATTTAGCCGAGGCAAAAAAAGTCTGCGAAGCCATTCGAAAAAAAGTTTCTACCCGGTTAGATAAAAGCACAGAGAATAAAATTATAGTCAGTATAGGCATTACCATACTTGATGACGCTGATAACAAAATAGATTTGTGTAAGCGTGCAGAAGAAGCATTGTTTATTTCAAAACGTAACGATGGGAATCTTGTTTCCACATTGCCTGAAGTTATTAGTAAAGATAAGCCACATATCGCTGCAATTTTATCACGCTCAAGATCCGATTGATTTTATTATGATTTTTACAAATAAAATACCATTCTCTTAGCTAAACAAACACGAATACTGCGGCATCCCGCCGCACACAAACACAATAATAAAATGCATGTACGATGCATTGAAGAAATTATTCCGGATTCTCTTATATAATTCAGTGTATCCAATCAGGAAAAACGGTAAGTTTCTGAGATACCTATGAATTTAATGAATAAGTCAATGGCCAAAAAATCAAGTGGCCAATCATTCTCACCCAGAGTAGCCCGTCTGTTGCGTGAATCCGTCTGCCTGACTTTAACCGGAGCCGCACTCTATCTGATATTGATATTTTTTAGCTATGACCGCGGCGATGCCGGTTGGTCGCATAGCGGGGATCTTAATCCGGTTCAAAATGCGGGCGGACATGCCGGCGCTTGGTTAGCGGATTTGCTATTGTTCTTATTCGGCGCATCTGCCTGGTGGTGGGTCGCATTCTTTCTTTCAGCAGTGGCCTGGAGTTACCGGCGCATCGACATTGTCGGAATTTTTGACCGACATTCCCTGCTACTGACCGCTGGAGGATTTCTATTATTGCTGTCAGCCAGCAGCGGTCTTGAATCACTGCGATTCCACACCATCAGCATCTCTCTACCGCTGATGCCGGGCGGTATGCTGGGAGATGCGATCAGCCACCATCTGTCGAAGATACTGGGTTTTACCGGCGCAACATTGACGCTGTTAATATTCATCGCCATTGGCTTCAGCCAATTTACAGGGTTATCATGGGTGCGTTTCGTCGAGAAAATCGGTGAAAATATTGAAACTTTCCTGCTCTTCATAAAAGAAACATGGGAAACACGACAAGATAAATTTGCAGGAATTATTGCATCGCGCGTCCGTGAAGAAATCGTTGAAAGCGAGAAAAAGCGCATCGAGGAAGCGCCGCAGCTGCATATTGAGTTGCCGACCACGACCATTATCAAATCCCAACGCGTCATTAAAGAAAAGCAAACGCCGCTTTTCTCCGATTTGCCCGACTCGCCGCTGCCGCCTCTACACCTGTTAGATGAACCGGAAAAAGATTTTGAAGTGTTATCCAAGGAAACGCTTGAATTCACATCACGCCTGATCGAACGCAAACTCAAGGAATTTGGCGTCGACGTCAAAGTAGTCGCCGCCTTCCCCGGCCCCGTGATCACACGTTATGAAATTGAGCCAGCGGTAGGCGTCAAAGGCAATCAAGTAATCAACCTCGTTAAGGACTTGGCGCGCGCGTTATCGGTCGCTAGCATCCGGGTAGTCGAAACCATTCCGGGAAAAACCAGCATGGGGCTTGAATTGCCGAATCCCAAGCGACAAGTTGTCCGTTTACAAGAAATCTTAAGTTCGCAAGCCTATGCCGATTCCGCCTCCCCGCTCACCATTGCGTTGGGCAAAGACATTAGCGGTCGCCCGATTGTATCCGATCTGGCAAAAATGCCCCACGCGCTGGTGGCCGGAACAACTGGCTCAGGAAAATCTGTGGCGATCAATGCCGTTATTTTGAGTCTCATCTATAAAGCTACCCCAGAACAAATTCGCCTCATTTTGATTGATCCTAAAATGCTGGAATTATCTGTGTACGAAGGTATTCCGCATCTACTTACACCGGTTGTCACCGATATGCGAGAAGCCGCCAGTGCGTTACGCTGGTGTGTCGCCGAAATGGAAAGACGTTACAAGTTGATGTCAGCGCTCGGTGTACGCAATCTCGGCGGCTACAATCAAAAAATACAAGAAGCAATCAAAAAAGAAGAACCTGTGGTCAACCCATTCAGTCCGCCTGAAGAACCACCGGAATACCTGGAAGAATTACCGCTCATTGTCGTGGTGATTGATGAACTCGCCGATTTGATGATGGTCGTGGGTAAAAAAGTTGAACATCTGATTGCCCGGCTGGCGCAAAAAGCGCGTGCATCCGGTATCCACCTGCTATTGGCAACACAACGCCCTTCAGTGGACGTGATTACCGGTCTGATTAAAGCGAATATTCCAACCCGCATCGCTTTCCAAGTATCCAGTAAGATTGATTCGCGCACCATTCTCGACCAAATGGGTGCCGAAGCCTTGCTCGGCCAAGGTGATATGCTGTATTTACCACCGGGTAGCGGTTATCCGCAACGCATACATGGTGCTTTTGTAGCGGATCACGAAGTCCACAAAGTCGTTGAATACCTCAAAGAACATGGCGAACCGTGCTATATCGAAGAAATTCTGAGGATCGATGACGAAGAAAACGACACCGGGAGCACGCTCGAAATCAAAAAAACGGCGGAAGGTGAAGCCGATCCGCTCTACGATGATGCCGTCGCCATCGTCGTCAAAACTCGCCGCGCTTCAATCTCTTTAGTGCAAAGAAATTTACGCATCGGCTATAATCGCGCAGCCCGGCTGATCGAAGAAATGGAGCGCGCCGGTTTGGTTTCATCCATGCAAAGTAACGGCAATCGGGAAGTATTAGCGCCGTCACGCAGCGAATGATCAGATTCCCGGGTCAGGCTTGCCATGCGTACACGCCACGACAACTTTATTACAGGAACATTATGGTTCGCTCAAACTGTGCCATTCTTTTGTTATGCCTCGGCAGCCTGATATCGGTAGGGGTCGAAGCGGCTGCCATTGACAGCCTCAAAGCCTTTATTCAGGAAACCCGCACGGTACGCGCCAATTTTTCACAAACGCTGTACGACAAGAATGCCCGTACCCTGCAAGAATCAAACGGCACCATGCAATTTGAGCGCCCGGAGAAATTCCGCTGGACCTATGAAAAACCCTATGAGCAGTTGATCGTCGGCGATGGTACGCAGGTCTGGTTCTATGATCGCGATCTCAATCAGGTCACCATTCGTCAATTCAATATCGCCATTGGCAGCAGTCCAGCCGCACTGCTCGCCGGCAGCAGTACCATCGAAGACAACTTCGTGCTGACTGAATTAGGTGTGCAAAACGGAATCGAGTGGCTTGAAGCCATCCCCAAAAGTAAAGAAAGCACCTTCGAATTCATCCAGATGGGATTTTCACCGGAAGGCGTACTTAAAATCATGGCCCTGCGCGATAGTTTCGGTCAAACCACAATATTGTCATTCTCAGACCTCGATAAAAATCCCGCACTAGCGCCTGATTTATTCAAATTCATACCTCCCGACAAAGCGGACGTCATCAGTGAATGATTCTGGCCTGTTTCCATCCAACCAGTCCAAAGTACCTTTGGCAGAACAATTACGCCCCAAACATCTGCACGACGTGATCGGGCAAAGCCACCTGCTGGGCCCCGGAAAACCGCTACGATTGGCGTTTGAATCGGGCAAGCCGCATTCGATGATTTTATGGGGTCCGCCGGGAACGGGTAAAACCACGCTGGCGCGCATCATGTCAACCGCATTCAACAGCGAATTCATCGCCTTATCCGCAGTGTTGTCAGGCATCAAAGATATCCGCAATGCGATCGAACAGGCTCAATTGGTTTTGCAGCAAAGCGGGCGACACACCATTCTTTTTGTCGACGAAGTGCATCGTTTCAATAAATCGCAACAGGACGCCTTCTTACCCTATGTTGAGCAAGGTTTGATCACCTTCATTGGCGCCACCACCGAGAATCCCTCGTTTGAAGTCAATAATGCATTACTGTCGCGCGCTCAGGTTTATGTGCTCACCGCTTTGTCAGAACAAGAATTATCCGAGTTATTCGAACGCGCACAAAAACTGGCACTGGATAACCTGCAATTTTCAGACGAAGCGCGACAACTATTGATCGAATTCTCCGATGGCGATGCCAGGCGCCTGCTGAACCTATTGGAACAAATCAGCACCGCGGCTGAAACCGGGACAGCACCACAAATCAGCAAGGACACTGTCCTCAATGCGTTATCACGCAATGCGCGTAATTTTGACAAAGGCGGCGATGCGTTTTACGACCAGATCTCCGCCTTGCACAAATCCGTGCGTGGCTCTTCGCCGGATGCGACGCTCTACTGGCTGTGCCGCATGCTGGATGGCGGCGCCGATGCGCTCTATATCGGGCGGCGCTTGATCCGCATGGCAACCGAGGATATCGGCTTGGCCGATCCGCGCGCTTTGCGCCTAGCGTTGGACGCTTGTGAAACCTATGAGCGGCTGGGCAGCCCGGAAGGCGAGCTGGCACTGGCGCAAGCTGCTTTGTATCTGGCCTGCGCGCCGAAAAGCAACGCCGCTTATCTGGCCTACAATAAAGCGCGTTCCTTTGTGGCGCATGACACGTCGCGCCGTGTTCCCATCCATTTGCGCAATGCCCCCACGCAGCTGATGAAAGATATCGGTTATGGAGGCAATTACCGCTACGCACATGATTGCCCGGAAGCCTATGCAGCGGGAGAAAATTATTTCCCGGATGACATGCCTGACGTCAGTTTTTATCAACCGACGGCTTATGGATTGGAACAAAAAATCAAGGAAAAGCTGGCTTATTTGCACAACTTGGACAAACAAGCCAAGCACAAAACATAAAATATCAATTTACACCGGCTATCTTGGAGTTTTTGCATGCTAGAAATTCAACAATTACGCACCGATTTGGATCATGTCACCCGGCAGCTTGCCAAAAGAGGCTACGTCTTTCCTGTGGAAGCATTCAACGCGCTGGAGGCGGAGCGTAAAATAATCCAAACGCAGACCCAGGAGCTGCAAGCACAGCGCAACGCAGCGTCCAAACAAATCGGTCACGCTAAAAGCAAAGGCGAAGATACCACCACGATCATGGCCGAAGTGGCGCATCTTGGCGATGCGCTGAAACAAGCTGAAACCCAGTTGGAACGGATTCAAGACAATCTGCAGAAAATATTGCTTGAAGTCCCCAACCTGCCCCATGCCAGCGTGCCGGACGGCAAGGATGAAACGCACAATGTGCAAATTCGCCGCTGGGGTGAACCGCGGTCATTTGATTTTGAAATTAAAGATCACGTCAGTATTGGCGAAGGTCTTGGGTTACTGGATTTTGAAACCGCGGCAAAACTCAGCGGCGCACGCTTCAGCCTGATGAAAGGCGGACTGGCGCGTCTGCACCGCGCGCTGGCGCAATTCATGCTGGATACGCATACGCAGGAACATGGTTACACGGAAACCTATGTGCCTTATCTGGTAAATCGGGATAGCTTGCGCGGTACCGGGCAGTTACCCAAGTTCGAGGCAGATTTATTTGCGGTAAATGCCGGTGGCGCGGCGCCGTCCACCGCAACAAATTCACCCGAATTTCACCTCATTCCGACTGCGGAAGTGCCCATTACCAATATGGTGCGCGACGAAATCGTCCCGTTGCAATCACTGCCGCTGAAATACGTTGCGCATACCCCCTGCTTTCGCTCCGAAGCGGGCAGTTATGGCCGGGATACCCGCGGTCTAATCCGCCAACACCAATTCGACAAAGTTGAGCTGGTGCATATTGTCCACCCCGATCAATCATATGACGCACTAGAACAACTGGTCGGTCATGCAGAAAAGATTTTACAAAAATTGGCACTACCCTATCGCGTGATGGCATTGTGCACCGGCGACATGGGTTTTTCAGCGGCGAAAACCTATGACATTGAAGTCTGGCTACCGGCGCAAAATACCTATCGGGAAATTTCCTCATGCAGCAATTGCGAAGCATTTCAGGCACGGCGCATGCAAGCCCGCTTTCGCAATGACAATGGCAAACCGACGCTGCTGCATACGTTAAATGGATCCGGATTGGCCGTGGGACGCACGTTGGTGGCAGTATTGGAAAACTATCAAAATGTAAATGGCAGTGTCTCTATCCCGGAAGTATTACGACCTTACCTAAACGGCCTTGACCAGCTTGGGGGTATGGGGGGAAAATGAAAAAAAATAATTCATATTACTTTATAGGGCCGATCATCATGCACAATGAAAATACCAACAAGACTGGCAATAGCAGCGATATCGAAACACTGGAAGTTGAAATTCGTGAGGCAGTCGCACAGGGTTCGCATGTTCAGGAAACCGTCCATCGCCTGACGCTGAAAGCGATGAATGCGCAGCATATTGATCTGGAGTCCTTACGACGGATTATCATTGCCGTTATGCAAGGCGTACACAGTGGCGCAGAACAGCGATTACAACAAGTAACCAATCAGACTTTGGCAGCAAAGTCGCAAATCACCGAAGCCATCTCCGGATTGGATTCAGCATTGGCGGGTTTTGCCGAAGCCTCCAAACTCGCCGTTGAGGAAGCCGCAGGGCAGGCCAAAAAATTCTCTGAACAAGAATTGACTCGTACTCGCTCCGACTTGGAAGGCTTGGAAAGCTTGTTCCTGGATACTTTGCACCATACCGCCACGACCGCGCAAGGTTTGGTTGCTGATATTCTGCACGATCTCAGTCGCCACGCCAAAAATAACGGCACCGTTGTCGGTTCGCAGTTGCAGGAAACGCTAGCCACCTTTAAGCAGCAAATCACCTCGGTTGGTCATGCGCAAATGGAAACGGGTGCCACGCTAGCGCATACGACAGCTGATTTTATTGGCAAAATTGCCAGCGGCGTGATAGCAGGCATCAACGATCAGGCAAAAAACGGCAAACACTGAGCCGTTTGAACTTAGCAGACCGTTAAAAAACCTTTTTAAGTAACCGCTACAAGGAAAAACAGGTGAGAGAGCGCAGTTTATGTATAACCACATGCGCATTTTGAACCTTTTTTAACACCGTAGCGGCAACGTAGATCGTTTTTCAACAATCGGTTAATCGCGATCCTCGCCACCTAAAGCTTCGACAATATCGGTGATCAGTTGGCTCAATTCTCCGGTCATGATGGCGAAATCGCTGGCAAACAGTTCTTCCGTGCTCTCAGTGGGTTCTTTTAGAATATCCTGGGGCGCAATGCGCCGCAGCTGAAGGTTGTCGTGCAAAACAAATGAAATTTTGCTGTTCCAGGTCATCGCCAGCTTGATCGCTTTCTTGCCTGCGCGGATATGCCGCGCCGTCTCATCGGCATCCAACACATGGTGGGTATATTTGACGGTTGCTTTCTCATCGCTCATGCCCTGCAATTCACAATCGCGATCAATGGTAAAGATGGACGGCAAGTCGTCGCCCGAGAGCCATCGTGTCATCGCTGACGAAGGCGAAACCTGCGTTTCCAGCGGCGCCAACGTAAAACCATGCACCGATTTAATCAAAGCTTCAACGAATTCTTCGGCCTTACTGGTACTCGTCGTATCAATAATCAGCCGATTCTTTACCGCATCGATCCAGGCATAGGTCTTGTGACACTGTGTAAAGGCGCGCGGTAATAACTCGATGATCGTTGCTTCCTTAATATCGCGAATTTGTTTTTTACCCGGTTTGTAGCCTTGCATCTGTTCGATTTGCATAATGCGGGTTTTAGCGTGCTGATTAACTACCCCAGCCGGCAATAATTTCTTCTCCACCCCCAAAGCGATCAACCATTGCTGACCATACGCATGCACAAAATTTTGCTGCTCTTCGCGCGGCACAACCCAACCGCGGCTCTGCATTTCCATTTGCATGCATTGTTGCAAGGTGTGCTGTGAAAGTGCTTCTTCGAGACTATTCAGTGTTATATTCCCGCTGGTAATACGATAAGCCTGTAAATTTCTGAACCACATAATTTTACTCGATTAACTGATTGATTTATTTTGCAATCATGATTGTATGAAAAAACTTTACTCTGCCAACAATCTGATGGAAGCGCAGATAGTACTTGATCTGCTTGAACACGCCTATATCCCGGCGCAAATTTTTAATCAGTACGCACAAGGCGTCGCCGGAGAAATTCCCTTCACACACGCATATCCGGAAGTATGGGTGATGCGCGACGAAGATTATGAACGCGGCAAGCGCGTCATCGAAACTTACGAAAATACCCCAGCTGCAACCGGCAATGTGCATTGCCCTTCATGCGGCGAAGAAAATCCGGTTAATTTTCAGTTGTGCTGGAAGTGTGGGGGGGGATTGGAAATTGCGTTATATCACGATCAGCAATGCTAGAAAGGCCTCTTGCACATGATAGTAGGATATATAACCTGTAGTAGTCGCAGCCCGGTCTGATAGTTGCCCCGTTTGACAGACAAAGTGCCTGCCAGATCAAGCCCAAACTGCTACAACTATAGCTCTCGGAAGCAAGCTCCCGAGATTTCTTCCGTTAAACCGCTGGATTCCATTTTTGACAGCATGCCTCACGTTTCAGTAAGCTCAAATCGTGGCACACCATGAGCGGAGAAAAACACTATGAATGAAACCAATGAAATACTGGATGCTGTAATCATCGGGGCAGGCAGCGCCGGGTTATCTGCATTACGCGAAGTGAGGAAACATACGCAACGCTTCGTGATCATTAATGACGGCCCGTGGGGCACTATCTGCGCCCGGGTAGGTTGCATGCCATCCAAAACATTGATTGAGGCGGCTAATGCCTTCCACCGCCGTAATACCTTTGCAGAATTCGGTATTCAGAATGCTGACCATCTCACATGCGACATACCTGCCGTACTTCGGCGTGTCAGACGCCTACGCGATGATTTCGTCGCCAGCACAGTAAAAACCACCCATGATTTGGGCGAGCGTGCGATTTCCGGACGTGCACGTTTACTTGCGCCAGACCGGTTGGAAGTCAACGGGCAGGAATTGCGTGCACATAACATCATCGTTGCGACCGGATCAAGTCCGGTTGTATCCAAGTCTTGGAGCGCACTGGGGAAGCGGCTGCTTACCACAGATACTTTATTTGAGCAGGAAATCCTGCCCGTTCGAATGGCAATATTGGGCATGGGTCCTATTGGTATTGAAATGGCGCAAGCACTTTCCCGGCTAGGCATTGAAGTGACGGGATTTGGCAGCCATCCAACCATTGCCGGATTAACGGATCCGCAGGTCAATGCAGTCGCGATAGCGTTACTGGGACGTGAATTCTCCCTGCACTTGGGAGAAAAAGCTGAATTGACCGCCGCCGATGAGGGACTGGAGGTACGCGCCGGGACTGCAGAAGTAGTGGTCGATGGCGCTCTTGCTGCCTTAGGGCGACATCCCAATATCGGCGACTTAGGTCTCGAAACATTAGGGGTTCCACTCGATCAACATGGCATTCCGCCTGTCAATCCCAACACCATGCAGGTGGCCGATCTGCGCATATTTATGGCTGGCGATGCCAATGATCAAGCAGCGATACTGCACGAAGCGGCTGACGAAGGTTACATTGCAGGCACCAATGCCATGCGCCCTACCCCTGTTTGTTTTAGGCGCCGGACACCACTTGCTATCGTTTTTTCTGATCCGGGCATTGCAGTCGTTGGCAGCCGCTACCGGTCACTCGATCATACCAAAACACGCGTTGGTGAAGTGCACTTTGATCGCCAGGGACGTGCGCGTACAGGTCAACGTAATAAAGGCATTTTGCGTATTTATGCGGAAATGAAGAGTGGCCGACTGCTCGGTGCGGAAATGTGCGCACCTTCAGCAGAGCACATGGCACATTTACTCGCATTGGCGATTGATCGTTCGCTCACAGTGCAAGAACTGCTACGCATGCCCTTTTATCACCCGGTTCTGGAAGAAGGTTTGCGCACAGCGTTGCGTACATTGGCGGCACAGCTTCCTGTCGGCAATGAATCCGACCTGTCCACGTGCGGTGAATTTAATATGGAAGCGTTGGATTAACAGCAGATCGAAAACTATCTGCGTTGCTGCTGCGGCATTAAAAATAAGCGCAAGATGCTCATTTATTACACTCATTTTGCGTCAATGCTTATTTAACTGGAACGTCAAGGATATGAGTGTACTATGTACTCGGTGTGCACTATAAATCAGTGCTTTTGCAAGGGAATACGCAAACCTTAACAATTACAGTCCCTTAACTGAGTGCTTTTTCTATGACCTCTGAAAACACAGTTGCGGCTTTTCCTATCGTTGGTATTGGGGCTTCTGCCGGTGGTTTGGAAGCTTTAGAACAATTCTTTCGTCATGTTTCCGCTAACAGCGGCATGGCTTTCGTGCTGGTACAACATCTCGACCCCAGCCATGTCAGCTTGCTGACTGAAATCCTGCAACGCACCACTGCCATGCCGGTGACCGAAGCTTTAGATGGAATATCGGTTGAACCCAACCACGTCTATGTCATTCCACCTAACCGAGAGATGGCGATTTTTCACGGCAAGCTGCAATTGAGCGTGCCCAATGAGCCACGCGGGCAACGTTTACCCATCGATGCTTTTCTGCGGTCACTGGCTGAAGATCAACAGGAAAACGCCATCGGTATCATCTTATCCGGCACCGGATCCGATGGCACGCAAGGGTTGCGCGCCATCCTCGGTGCAGGCGGTGTGACGTTGGTGCAGGAGCCAATCACTGCCAAATATGGCGGCATGCCTTCCAGCGCAATTCAGGCGGGCTGCGTCACCCAGGTGCTAGCGGTTGAAAAAATGCCAGAAGCGCTGCAACTGAGCGTCCGTCGATTTGGCGTTCAAAATCAAACATACATCGACTCGAAAAAAACCAGCGGGATGAATCGCATCCTGATGCAACTGCGGACTAGAACCGGTCACGACTTCTCGCTATACAAAAAAAGTACGATCACTCGTCGTATCGAACGTCGCATGTTGCACCATGCGATCGAGGACACGGATATTTACGCTCGATTTCTCAAGGAAAATCCGGCGGAAGTTATCGCTGTATTCAAAGAATTGCTGATCAATGTCACCGGATTCTTTCGGGATACAGACGCGTTTGGCATACTGCAAAAGGACGTTTTGCCGGAGTTGTGCAAAGACAAAGCGGAACAATCCAGCTTTCGCGTCTGGGTTGCAGGCTGCGCCACCGGAGAGGAAGCTTACTCTATCGCGATACTACTAAAAGAATTGATGGAGGAGAACCATCACGAATTCAAAGTACAAATCTACAGCACCGACCTGGATGATGAAGCCATTGCGATTGCCCGTACCGGTATCTATCCACACAATATCACCCGGGATATCACGCCGGAGCGATTGCGCCGATTCTTTAGCAAAGAAGATACTGGCTACCGGATAAAGAAGGAAATTCGCGAAATGGTGGTATTCGCTATCCAGGATGCACTTAAAGATCCGCCCTTCACCAAGCTCGATCTGCTGAGTTGCCGCAATCTACTGATTTATCTAGGGCCGGAATTACAAAGCCAATTGATTCCAGTTTTTCATTATGCGCTCAGGCCCGGTGGAATCCTGTTTCTTTCACCTTCGGAGAGCATCGGTAACCATACCCAGTTTTTCTTTCCAATCGATCGCAAATGGAAATTCTACCGAGCCATCCATTCGCCCACCTCTGCACGCGCTGTGATAACAAGCGCGCTATCCTGGGCTGCAGGACCTGGTGGAAAAATACCAGAGGAAGTTATGACCAAACCTAAGGAAACCAACTTTGCTGAACTCACCCGTCGGGTGCTACTGCAATGCTTTGCGCCAGCTTCAGTGGTTACCGACTATAAAGGTGACATCCTCTACGTACATGGCGAGACCGGCAAATATCTACGTCCAGCCCCAGGGCAGGCCAGCCTTAATGTCATAGAAATGGCTCACGAAGGACTGGAGCTGGAGCTTCGTGCGGCCATTCGCACAGCAACCAATGAGGGAATACCAACCCTGAGTAGTGAAATACAGGTCAAAACGAACGGCGGCTTCACAACGGTGAATCTTAGCGTCCGGCCTCTTACTAGCTATGACAATAACCAGAATCTCCTATTGGTGAGTTTTCAGGAAGTTGCCAGTCCAAAAACCGTAAAGCCAGGACAAAAACATGTTACTAAGCCGGCAGAGTCGGGGCGCATCGAAGAATTGGAACGTAATCTGGCGTATTTAAAAGAGAACTACCAAGCCACCCTGGAGGAACAACAAGCGTCTAACGAAGAACTCAAGTCGGCGAACGAGGAAATGCAATCCACCAATGAGGAGCTACAGTCAACCAATGAAGAACTGGAAACTTCTAAGGAGGAATTGCAATCGGTTAACGAAGAACTCATCACCGTCAACTCAGAACTGCAAGCCAAAATTGAGCAGCTTGCCGACATGCAGAATGACATGAAGAATTTGCTCGATAACACGCATATCGGTACCGTGTTCCTTGATGGGCGATTGATTATTCGGCGCTTCACGCGTGAGGCAACCAATATCTATCGGCTAGTGCCTTCGGACGTGGGCCGACCTCTGAGCGACATCAAATCCAATCTCGCAGGGGAAGAGCTGCTAATCCAAGCACAATCTGTGCTCGAAACACTCATACCATTTGAGCAAGAAGTGCAAACCCATCATGGGCTCTGGTATCTCTTACGCATTCAACCCTATCGTACCCTGGATAATGTGATCGAAGGTGTGGTGCTGACTTTTACCGACATCAGCAAACGCATCATAGCGGAAACTAACGTGCGATTGGCGCGCGATCTGGCCGAGAGCGTCGTCGATACCATCGACGAACCGCTAATAGTCATGGATGGTGATTTAAAGGTTATTTCCGCCAATCGTGTTTTTTTTCAGTACTTCCAAGTAACTACTGCTGATACAATTGGACGAAAGATTTATGATTTGGGCAACGGCCAATGGAATATCCCCGCGCTGCGAGAATTACTGGAAATTATTTTGCCGCGCGACCAGGCCTTTGAGGGGTTTAAGGTAGAGCATAATTTTCCTGCTATCGGACACCAAAAGATATCACTGAACGCGCGCCGCATTGTCGGAAAATCCAGCGAATTATCGTTGATTCTACTAATGATTGACCATATCGGCGATCAATCTCCTGCACCATAGATCGAGGAGAAAAAAGTATGGACGAGAAATGGGATGGTCCCGAACGGCGCAAATCGCTAAGAGCAGAAGCCGAGGCGATGATGGAAAGCTTCTCGATAGGCATCAATGCAACCAATCTGACTGAAATGCTGATGCACGAACTCCTGGTGCATAAAGTTGAGTTGGAGACGCAAAATGAAGAATTGCGAAGGGCTCAGGTTGCCATGGAAGAAGCGCGGGATCGCTATGTGGATTTCTATGAGTTCGCTCCGATCAGTTATATCACCATCAACCGAGATGGCATGATTAGCGCAATCAACTTGACCGGAGCCGCGCTGCTGGGCGCTGATCGCACAAAGCTGATCAATCGCCGCTTCTCGGCATTTGTCGCCTCCCCGGACCAAGATCGTTGGCACCGTCTGTTCATGAACATGATGGAACATGTGAAGGGTGAATTGCAAAAATTCTGTCTGAACATAGTACGTACCGATGGATCGCAGTTTTATGGCCATTTCGACTGCTTGCACAAGGAAACGGTGGATGCACCTGCGGTGCTGCGGGTTGCTCTGACCGACATCACGCAACAAGTGGACCACACCTGAATAACTGACCGTTCTATCATCGCACTCGGCTAATTTCCCAGTCAACAGCCTGATCGTGGTAGTAAAATACTGCCAAATTTGTATATTCTGATCAAATTACATAAGGGAATAGGATCATGCATGTCACCATCGTCTATGCTTCTGTCAAACCGGAAAAAATCGAAGCGTTCAAGGAAGCCTGCCGGTTAAATCACGAAAACTCCATCCGTGAACCCGGCAATGTTCGTTTTGATATTCTGCAATCCGCAGATGATCCGGCAAAATTTGTATTTTACGAAGCCTACAAAACTCAACAGGATGCTGCCGCTCATAAACAAACCGCACATTACCTGGCATGGCGGGATACCGTGGCGGATTGGATGGCTGAACCCCGGTATGGCGTCCCATATCGCGGGTTGTTTCCGGAAATTGACGGCTGATGTTTAATTTCTCCATCGCGCGGTTACCGCGCATCGAATTTGGCACGGGTACCTTAAAAAAATTGCCGGATATTATTGCGGGATACGGTTCCCGCATTTTATTGGTAACGGGCGCCCGCTCATTCACCGATACCGAGCATTGGCAGTCATTCGTTGAGCAACTCAAACAGCGCGGCATCAGTTGGCAACATTGTACGATTGCTGAAGAACCCTCCCCCGCTGTGGTGGATAATCTCGTCAAGACCTACGCGGGTCAGTCGTTTGGCGCCGTGGTCGGCATCGGCGGCGGTAGTGCGCTGGATGCCGCCAAAGCAATTGCGGGGTTATTGAAAGTACAACGTTCCGTGATGGATTATCTGGAAGGCGTCGGACCGGAATTGCCTTACGCAGGCCCTGCCATCCCGTTTATTGCGGTACCCACGACTGCCGGCACCGGCAGTGAAGCAACCAAGAATGCGGTGCTGAGCGTACCAGGGGAAAATGGTTTTAAAAAATCTTTCCGCCACGACAAACTGGTAGCTGAATATGCCATTGTCGATCCGGATTTATTGCGCAGCTGCCCGCCCGAGGTCATCGCCGCCAATGGCATGGATGCATTGACGCAGCTGCTGGAATCGTATGTTTCCACCAAATCCAATGCATTCACCGACGCACTGGCGATCAGCGGCTTGCAAGCCGCTCGGGATGCATTGATTCCGCTCTATCGCCAAGACGGACAACTGCAAGAACATCGCGAGAAAATGGCCTACGCCGCGCTATTGTCCGGCATCACACTGGCACAAGTGGGTTTGGGCTCAGTACATGGCCTGGCATCTCCATTAGGCGCTTTTTATCCGATTCCGCACGGCGTTGTGTGCGGCACACTGGTCGCATCGGCTACCCGCATCAACATTCGCAGCATGTTGGCGCGAGAACCTAACAACCAAGCACTGGCAAAATATTTACATGTCGCAGAGATTCTCTGCCAAAAACGCTTTATTGATCCGCAAACAGCTTTCAGTGCATTGATCGACCTGTTAACGGATTGGACCAATGAACTCGCGCTGCCGCGCTTGTCGCATTACGGCTTACAAGAAACCGCATTGGATAAAGTCATCGTCAATTGCCGCGGCAGCAGCATGAAAACCAATCCCATTGTGTTGAGTGATGAAGAAATCCGGCAGGTTTTATTGGAACGTTTATAGCTAAGATAAGCGAGATTTCATATGAATCGCCTCCAGTTATTCCAGGTACTGTTTGCGTACTTCCGGTGAATATTTAATTAATAACAGGTAAATCCTCGGCTCAGCTCGGAGGACTCCCGAAGGTTTGACTGTTACGGCAATCGTCGTAACGTTCTCGTCCCAACCACGAGACGAGGAGTCAAAGATGAAGGAGTACCAAAATTTGAGCCATACGCGCTGGGATTGTAAATATCATCTGGTCTTTATTCCGAAGCGGCGAAAGAAGCTGATATTTGGCAAGCTCAGGAAGAGCATATAGGGGAAGTGTTGCACGATCTGGTAAATCAGAAGGAAAGTGCGATTGTGGAAGGTCATTTGATGCTGGATCACATTCACATGTGTATAAGTATTCCGCCGAAGTACTCAGTGTCGCATGTGATAGGTTGTATCAAAGGTAAAAGCGCGATAGCAATAGCGCGCCAATTGGGGAGGGGGAGGAATTTCACGGGAGAAAGTTTTTGGGCTCGTGGATATTTCGTATCAACGGTAGGTTTGGATGAAGAGATGATCAGAGCATATATCCGAGATCAGGAAAAGGAAGATGAGCGCTATGATCAGTTGAAACTGGGTATGTAGGCATCGCTTTAGCGGCTCGCAAACAGCCCCTTTGATGGGCTCCAGCGATAAGCCTCCGGCTCTGCCGGAGGTAAGTTAGCTTGCTTAATCAAGTCGTACTGCCTTGATTGACCTACTGTTCAGTATCGTTATAAAAATTGATTTTTGATGGGAAATACGCAAAAGGGTTACTGACTCCGGAAAATATCATATCAGCACACTAATTCTGAGTGACTGCGGCTACAATACGCTCCAATTAACGGATAAGCAGATTACGATAAGCTGGGCGGCAAAGAATCAGCTAGGAATAGCCAGTCTGCAGATAACAACATGACTTCTCACAATTCATCACATTTAGACTCAGGAAAACCAAGTGCACACATATATTGGTATTGAATTTGCGCGGGGTATGGCTGCATTCATGGTACTCACCTCTCACTATGTGAATTTCCTTACTGAAGAAAGAACAGTATTCAATTTCCTAATGACGGGCGTTGATCTGTTTTTTGTCATCAGTGGTTTTGTTTTTGCAAAACTAATTCGCTCTTCACAGATTAATATCAGCGCATTCTTTATAAAAAGATTCTTTAGGATTTATCCCCTCTATTTCGTTTCTTTAGTCATTTATTTTTTCCTGAGCGGCGATAATGCAGAGAAAGTGGATTATTTTATTCACCATATGTTGTTTTTGCATACAACAAATTCAGCAGCAGAAGCTTTCTTTTTTAATGCTGCATTCTGGAGTCTACCGGTTGAAATGGAGTTTTATATATTCATTCCTATACTGATATTCTTCCTTAGAAAATACCAAAAACTTCTCTTCGGCCTATTGATATTTTCAATGTTTCTGAAATTATTTTTGTTCAATCACTCAGCCCATCCCGCGATCAATATTTATGACATATTGAGCATTCATTTGATAGGTCTCTTACCCGAATTTTTAATAGGCGTATATCTCCACCAATTTGTTATTTTTAGTAAAAGTTATAGCAAAAGTACGCTCATACAATGGAATTTAATCAGTGCCTGCCTTGGAATTGTATTAATCTCAATTCTGGCAATGTATTTTGTAAAGAATGACGATGATGGGCTAAGAGCCAATATTTTAATTGGAGGATGGTATAACTTTGCATGCGCGCTCGGTTATGCATTCCTATTATTTCCACTTGCCTCTATCGATCGATGGAAGTCATCAGAAAATTTTCATAAAATCTCTATCTTTATTGGTTCAATTAGCTACCCTGTGTATCTCGTACACAATGCAGCTCCAAAATTATTTCAGGAAATTGGCGTCGATATGAGTAATGAGAATCTTGTTATCGCTTGCACGATACTGACCATCATCGCTTCAATTTTCCTGCACCGCTACATTGAAGAACCATTCCGAATATACGGTAGAAATTTATCCAATAAATTTAGGGGTTAGCCTTATTTTGCTTAATCAGGCCGTACTGCCTTGATTGCTCTGCTATTCAGGTATCATTGTAAAAATTGATGAATCGCCATATATATTGGACAATTGATTTTTTATGGGAGGCATACGTATGCACAAAGGATTACTGGCTCTGGCATTTATCAGCACACTGATTCTGAGTGGCTGCGGCTACAATACGCTCCAATCAACAGATGAGCAGATTAAAGCAAGTTGGGCGGAAGTGCTGAACCAATATAAGCGTCGCGCCGACTTGGTTCCCAATTTGGTTAATGTGGTCAAGGGATTTGCCGCTCAGGAAAAAGATGTGTTATTAGGCGTCACCAATGCGCGCTCCAGAGTCGGCGGCATCCAAGTGACACCGGAACTCATGAATGATCCGCAAGCATTTGCCAAGTTTCAGAATGCGCAAGGAGAATTGTCGGGCGCGCTTTCGCGTTTGCTGGTAGTGGCGGAAAATTATCCTGAGCTGAAATCGGACGCCAATTTCCGCGACTTGCAGGCACAACTGGAAGGCACCGAAAACCGCATTACGGTAGCCCGCAACCGGTATATTAAAGCAGTGCAGGAATACAATATCGTGGTGCGTTCTTTTCCCAGCAATCTCACCGCCATGGCATTCGGTTTTCAGACAAAACCCAGTTTCACTGTCGACAACGAGCAGGAAATTTCCACGGCACCCAAGGTTGATTTTAACCTCCAAGCGCCCGCCAGGTAAGCACAATGCCTTACACGTCGACACCTGATAACGCGACGATATCCACCGGAGTACTACCGGTTTGGATAAGAATCCTGGTGCTAGCCACCCTATTGTTCACTGCGGTATATTCTCGGGCCGAAGTGGCAATTCCGCCACTTAAATCTCACGTCACCGACCTGACTGCAACACTTTCCACGCATGAGGCCACGCTTCTGGAGCAGAAATTAGCGGCATTTGAACAGACAAAAGGTAGCCAGATTGCGGTGTTGATCGTACCTACGACACAACCTGAAGCGATTGAACAATATGCCATACGCGCTGTTGAAGCTTGGAAACTGGGGCGTAAAAATATTGATGACGGTGCATTGCTGCTCATTGCTAAAAATGACCGGGCATTGCGCATAGAAGTCGGCTATGGCTTGGAAGGCGTATTGCCTGACGCCACGGCAAAACGCATTATCGAAGACATCATCGTGCCGCAATTTAAAGCGGGAAGTTTTGCGGGCGGTATTAATACGGGCATTGACGCCATGCTCAGTTTGATTGCCGGAGAATCGCTGCCGCCACCAATCCGACACAGTGCCGCTTCCTCCAATCTCAGCGGCGCACTTGATCACTTTATTCCCATTCTAATTGGACTCATTGTGTTAGGAAGAATATTGCAAACACTGCTCGGGCGCCTTGCCGGAGCCGCTGTAACAAGTATTGGCGCAGGATTGATCGGTTGGCTCATGCTTTCTTCTATCGCTGTTGCGGTACTGGTGGCTGTTTTTGCATTCCTCTTCAGCCTTTTTCAACAGACGGACGGTGGCTTGTACAGGAATGGACGCGGTAACTGGTCCAACGGTTATCGCGGCGGCAGTAGTGGGTACGGTGGGGGATTCGGCGGTGGTGGTGGCGGATTTGGCGGCGGCGGCGCGTCGGGGAGATGGTAAATGAATTTGACCCGCATCTTGCGCCATCTGTTGACCGGTCAATTGGCAGTACGCCGCAAATTTCCCGCCGCTTCCCTGACGGCTATCGAACGCGCCATTCAGCAATCGGAAATGCAGTACGGCGGAGAAATCTGTTTTGCTGTCGAAGCCGCACTCAATACCACCGCATTGCTCAGGAATCAAACCGCCCGTGAACGCGCGATAGAAGTATTTTCCCAACTGCGCATCTGGGATACCGAGCACAACAATGGCGTATTGATTTATTTGCTACTTGCCGATCGTGATGTAGAAATCATCGTGGATCGCGGCGTTCATGCCAAGGTAGCTGGTAGTGAATGGAAAACGATTTGCCGCGCAATGGAAACGACATTCCGGCAACAACAATTTGAAGCAGGCATCATCGCAGGCATTCATAGTATCAGCCAGCATTTGCAAAAACACTTTCCGCCGCGTCAAGGCAATGAGAAAAATGAGCTTGCTGACAAACCAGCGATTATTCAGTGATCCAGGAGTAATCATGGCAAAGACCCCTGCACAACTTCGAAAATTTTGCTGCAGTGAGAGGGGAAAATTTCCG
>CAZYHY010000034.1:0-29917 GCA_964647635.1 uncultured Nitrosomonas sp. | reverse complement strand
TGCACGCGTCAGGTATGCAGCCTGATTCACGGATAAATCAGGCCGGATCAATAAGCAAAGCAATGTCAGAAGATGCAAGAATGATAACCAACGCGAATTCTTCCACTTAAAGCTCACAAAATTTCCTGACATTAGTTTCCCCTTTAACAAAAGGCTGATCGGATAATCTCTACGATTGCAAAGCAATTCAACGTGTCCACACCACTATGAGCAATGCACAATTGTATTGCACTGAAAGATAACGTATAAATTTATTGTAGGATTATTGGTAAAATTTCAGTGATTCTATCGTCAGCGATCCGGTTCAAAGCGACAAATAGCCGTCCATTTACCCGCCATTTCTGAAATTTCTATCGCAGAACTCCATCAGGATTTCAAAAGCGTATTCATGATCGATATCGATCACTCATTGGATCGGTCTGCTCAGGTGCTCTCTCACAGATTGACTGCCAAACGAGCAGCGATCACGCTCGTTATCGCAAAGTTAACTGAGAAACGATCGCAACATGTTAGAATGGCCTGATTTACAGATTTCTTATACTCAATCTCAATAAAACACGCTTCCGCATCACAACCTGTTGTTTTTCATAAAAATCATAAGATATGAATCAATTTGCCAAGGAAACCCTGCCGATCAGTCTTGAAGAGGAGATGCGGCGTTCCTACCTTGATTACGCGATGAGCGTCATTGTCGGGCGTGCGTTGCCGGATGTTCGCGATGGTCTGAAGCCGGTTCATCGGCGCGTATTGTTTGCCATGCATGAACTTTCCAACGATTGGAACCGGCCTTACAAAAAATCCGCACGTATCGTCGGCGATGTGATCGGTAAATACCATCCGCACGGCGACACCGCGGTCTATGACACCATCGTTCGTATGGCGCAGGATTTTTCCCTGCGTTACATGTTGATCGACGGGCAAGGTAACTTCGGTTCTGTGGATGGCGATAATGCCGCAGCCATGCGCTACACCGAGATCCGCATGTCGCGTATCGCGCATGAACTGCTGGTGGATCTTGACAAGGAAACGGTGGATTTCGGCCCCAACTATGATGACTCCGAAAAAGAGCCGCTGATACTTCCTGCCAAAATCCCTAATCTACTGATCAACGGTTCATCCGGCATCGCGGTCGGTATGGCGACCAACATTCCGCCACACAATCTGAACGAAGTGATAGAGGCCTGCCTCGCTTTGCTCAAGAACTCTGATATCAGTATCGATGAGCTTATCGAGATCGTTCCGGCACCGGATTTTCCCACTGCCGGCATCATTTATGGTGTTTCCGGCGTAAAAGACGGCTATCGAACCGGTCGCGGCCGCGTCGTCATGCGTGCTCGTACGCATTTTGAGGACATGGAAAAAGGCAGCCGCCAGTGCATCGTCGTCGATGAGTTGCCTTACCAGGTTAACAAAGCCAATTTATTGATACGCATCGGCGAGCTGGTTCGCGACAAGAAAATTGAAGGCATTTCCGATCTGCGTGATGAATCCGACAAATCGGGCATGCGCGTTGTCATTGAACTGAAACGCGGCGAAGTGCCTGAAGTCATTCTGAATAACCTGTATAAAGAAACACAGATGCAGGATACCTTCGGCATGAACATGGTGGCCTTGCTGGACGGCCAGCCACGTTTGCTGAATTTAAAACAGATTCTGGATGCGTTCCTGCGCCATCGCCGTGAAGTCGTCACGCGCCGCATCGTTTTTGAACTGAAAAAAGCCCGTGAGCGCGGCCATTTACTGGAAGGCTTGGCGGTTGCGCTGTCCAATGTCGATGAAATTATCGCGCTGATAAAAGCTGCACCGACACCAGCGGATGCCAAGGAAGGACTGATGGCAAGAACCTGGCATTCCCAGTTGGTTGAGGAAATGCTGTCACGCGCCATGGCGGATGCCAATGCGTTGCGTCCGGATGGTTTGGATCAGGCATTCGGTTTGCAAGCGCAAGGCTATTATTTGTCCGATGCCCAAGCGCAAGCGATTCTGGAATTACGTTTACAGCGCCTGACCGGCCTGGAGCAGGAAAAAATCGTCGAAGAATACAAGGGTGTCATCGATAAAATCATTGATTATCTCGACATTCTGGCGAATCCGGAGCGCATCACCCACATCATTACCGAAGAATTGGATGCCATCAAACAGCAATTTGGTGACAAACGCCGCAGCGAGATCATCGTCGATACGCAGGATTTGAGTATGGAGGATTTGATCACGCCGGCAGATGTCGTCGTTACGTTGTCGCACACCGGTTATATCAAGTCCCAACTGCTGGATGAATATCGCGCGCAAAAACGCGGTGGGCGCGGCAAGTTGGCGACCAGCACCAAAGAAGACGATTTCATTGACAAATTATTCATCGCCAACACGCATGATTATATTTTGTGCTTCTCAAGCCTGGGGCGTGTGTACTGGATCAAAGTCTATGAAGTGCCGCAGGGCGGCCGACAATCCCGCGGCAAGCCCATTATCAATTGGGTACAACTGGAGGAAGGCGAAAAAATCAACGCCATTTTGCCGGTCAAAACTTTTGATGAAAACCGCTTTGTATTTATGGCGACTTCTTTTGGCACCGTCAAGAAAACACCATTGTCCGAATTTTCCCGCCCGCGCAACAATGGCATTATCGCCATCGGATTGGATGAAGGCGATTATTTGATCGGCGTCGAGTTGACCGAAGGCAAGCACGATGTCATGCTGTTCTCAGACAACGGCAAAGCCATGCGCTTCAGTGAAAATGACGTGCGTCCGATGGGGCGTACCGCTCGTGGTGTGCGGGGTATGAAGCTCGGTTCCGGACATAGAGTCATTTCGATGCTGGTGGCTGAAAATGAAGAGCTGGCGGTCTTAACAGCCACAGAAAACGGCTATGGCAAGCGCACTCCGATCAGTGAATACACGCGCCATAACCGCGGCACGCAAGGTATGATTGCGATCATCACCAGCGCACGTAACGGCAAGGTTGTCACCGCAAAACTGGTGAAACCGGACGATGAAATCATGCTGATCACTTCCGGCGGCGTGCTGATCCGTACCCGCGTCAATGAAGTGCGCGAAATGAGCCGTGCCACGCAGGGCGTTACCTTAATCAACCTGGATGCGGGTGAAAAACTCGCCGGCCTGGAACGGGTGGTGGAAAGCGAAGAAGGCGTCGATGACGAAAGTGACAGTTAACTGAAATCAGTTAAGCAGGAAAGATATCATGGATCAAATCTATAATTTCAGTGCAGGACCAGCAGTCCTTCCTAAAGAGGTGCTGCAACAAGCGCGCGACGAAATGCTCGATTGGCACGGCAGCGGCATGTCGGTGATGGAAATGAGTCATCGCGGCAAGGAATTCATGTCGATTGCAGAAAAAGCCGAAAACGATTTGCGCGAATTGGTAGGCATCCCGCAAAACTATAAGGTGTTATTTCTGCAAGGCGGCGCATCCAGCCAATTTTCCATGGTGCCGATGAATTTGCTGCGCGGCAGGAAGAAGGCGGACTATATCAATACCGGCCAATGGTCGACCAAAGCGATCGAAGAAGCCAACCGATATTGCAGCGTCAATGTCGCTGCGTCTTCTGCGGATGCCAATTTCACCTATGCGCCCACACAAGACAAGTGGCGTTTGGATCCCGAATCGGCTTATGTTCATTACACCAGCAACGAAACCATCGGCGGTGTCGAGTTTCATTGGATTCCACACATCGATCCGAACGGCAATGTGCCATTGGTCGTCGATATGTCATCCGATATCTTGTCACGGCCCTTGGATATCACCCGTTTCGGGCTGATCTATGCCGGCGCGCAAAAAAACCTCGGGCCTGCCGGACTGACCTTGGTCATTATCCGAGAAGATCTAATGGGCATGCCGCTGGCAGGCACGCCAACGCTGTATGACTATCAAATTCATGCGCGCAATGATTCGATGTACAACACTCCACCCACCTATGCCATGTACATCACTGGATTGGTATTTGACTGGCTGAAGCAAAAAGGTGGATTGCCTGCCATGGAAAAAACCAACATTGCCAAAGCCAACGTGCTGTACGACTTACTGGACACCACCGATTTTTATCATTGTCCGGTGGCAAAATCTGATCGTTCACGCATGAATGTGCCTTTTACACTGAAAAATCCTGCGCTGGATGATAAATTTCTGAAGCAGGCCACAAGCAACGGTTTGATTCAACTGAAAGGCCACCGTTCAGTGGGTGGTATGCGCGCATCCATATATAACGCCATGCCGCTTGAAGGTGTGGCAAAATTGGCAGCGTTTATGAAGGAGTTCGCCAGTCAACATGCCTGAAAATCAACACAACATCTTCAAGATTCGCACGCTTAACCATATCTCTTCGCACGGCCTGAGCCGCTTTCCTGCGGATTGCTATCAGGTGAGTAACGATATGGCGGAGCCGGATGCCATCCTGGTACGCTCACACATTATGCTGGACACAGAAATTCCCGCCAGCGTCAAAGCGATCGGACGCGCCGGTGCAGGCACCAACAATATTCCGGTGCAAGCGATGAATAGCCGGGGCATCCCCGTATTCAACACCCCCGGTGCCAATGCCAATGCGGTTAAAGAACTGGTTATCGCCGGCCTGTTTCTGGCCGCACGTAATCTGGTTCCCGCACTGCAATTTGTCGAATCCCTGCAAGGTGACGATGCGGCACTGAACAAGCAGGCTGAGGACGGCAAAAAGCATTTTTCCGGTATCGAATTACCGGGGCGCACACTGGGTATCATCGGGTTGGGTGAAATCGGTCGGCTGGTAGCGAATACCGCCATCAAACTGGGCATGAAGGTCATTGGCTATGATCCCAAAATCACCGTTGAATCCGCTTGGAGCCTATCGGCAGAAGTCAAAAAAGCGCACAGCATGGAAAATTTACTGCGCCATAGTGACTTTATCAGCATACATATCCCGTTGCTGGATTCCACCCGCCACCTGATTAATGACACGACGATCAAGCTGATGAAACACAGTACCGTCCTGTTGAATTTTTCACGCAGCGCGATTGTCGATGAAGAAGCTGTGCTCGCCGGCATTGCCGCCAACAAAATACAGGCCTATGTGAGCGACTTCCCGAGCCAAAAGCTGCAACATCAAAAGGGCGTGATCACATTACCGCACCTTGGCGCATCGACACAGGAAGCGGAAGAAAACTGCGCCGTCATGGTGGTGGATCAGCTTATGGATTATCTGCAAAACGGCAATATCACCCACACGGTCAATTTCCCTGACATCCAAATGGAACGCGAATCGCCTTATCGGGTGGCGGTTGCCAATGCCAACGTACCCAATATCCTGGGGCAAATCTCCACCAGCATGGCCAATGCCGGACTGAATATCCACAACATGATCAATAAATCGCGCGGGGAAATGGCTTTCACGCTGGTGGATGTCGACAGCCCGGTGCCGCAGCGTGTGGTAGATGAAATTGCCGCAATCGCCGGTGTACTGATGGCGCGCTATCTGCCACTTCCCAGATGAACTCTGATGGACACTCGTTAAGCCAAAATTTTTACCGCCCATGTCAGAACAACTCAAGCAATTACGCGACCAGATCGATGCCATTGACGACGAACTGCTTCAGCTCGTGAACAAGCGCGCCGGACTGGCACAACAAATCGGCAAGATCAAGAAAAGTGGTATCGTCTATCGCCCTGAACGCGAAGCACAGATATTGACGCGTATGCAGGAGCACAATCCAGGACCTATCAGCAACGCGCATATCAGGCAGCTATTCACGGAAATCATGTCGCTATGCCGCGCCCTGGAAAAACCCATGCGCGTGGCTTATTTAGGTCCAAGCGGTACTTTTTCTGAAGAAGCGGCGTTGAAACGTTTTGGCAGCGCCATCACATCGGTCGCGTGCAATTCGATTGACGACGTGTTTCGTGCCGTGGAATACGAAACAGCAAATTATGGCGTGGTACCGGTGGAAAATTCTACCGAAGGTGCTGTCGGCAGAACTATGGATTTGCTGTTACATACACCGCTTACCATCTGCGGCGAAATTCAGTTACCCGTACATCAATTCCTGATGGCGCAACAATCCGAATTAGCACATATCAACAAGATTTACTCGCACCCACAATCGTTGGCGCAGTGTCATCATTGGCTAAAAACCAATTTGCCGCATCTCTCCAATGCTGCACTGATTAATGCCACCAGTAATGCCGATGCCGCCCGGCAGGCAGCAGCCGACAAACACGCAGCGGCTGTGGCGGGCAAACGGGCAGCCGAGTTGTTCGGACTCTCCATTTGCGCCGAAAATATTGAGGATGATCCGAGAAATACCACGCGGTTTCTGGTTATCGGCAAGCAAATAGTCAGTGCTTCAGGAAAGGACAAGACATCACTGATCCTGTCGACCAATAATCGCTCCGGAGCAATCTATCAATTGCTGGAACCGTTGGCGCATCACGGCGTCAGCATGAGTCGCCTAGAGTCGCGCCCATCCCGTACCGGGCTGTGGCAATATGTATTTTTTGTGGATATTGAAGGACACCAGGAAGATGCCAATGTCGCCGCCGCACTGGCAGATTTACGTGAAAAAGCATCTTTCTCAAAAATACTCGGATCTTATCCGACCACATGATTTTTCGCTGCCACTCAATAGCCACCATATTCAGCTCTTTGAATTCTCAGCATCCTTTCTATCATTAATAAATTTAATCTTATGAATCTTTGTGACTTTGTTCCGGAATACATCCGTTCCATTCAGCCTTATCTGCCCGGCAAACCCATTTCTGAACTGGCGCGGGAAATGGGTTTGGATGAAGCATCTGTCATCAAGCTGGCTTCCAACGAGAATCCGCTGGGAACCAGTCCGCTCGCACTGGACGCCATGATCCATGCGCTGCACGATATCGCGCTGTATCCGGATGGCAGTGGTTATGAATTGAAAGCTGCGCTATCCAAGCGCTACGCTGTCGCCCCGGAACAAATCATTTTAGGCAATGGCTCCAACGATGTGCTGGATCTTGCTGCGCGAGTATTTTTGAAGCCAGGCGCTGCTGCCGTGTATTCGCAACATGCGTTTGCGGTCTATCCGTTAGTAGCGCAAATGGTTGGCGCCAATGGCATAGCGGTTCCCGCATTGGATTACGGTCATGACTTGCCGGCGATGCTGGATGCCATCACGCCGGAAACACGCATTGTATTTATCGCCAGCCCCAACAATCCCACTGGCACATTATCCGGCGAAGATGAGCTATTGCAATTTATGGAGCGCGTATCGCGTGACGTGTTGGTCGTCATGGACGAAGCTTATTACGAGTACTTGCCGGAAGCCAACAAACCGGACAGTATCAAGTGGCTGAAGCAATTCCCCAATCTGCTGATTACGCGCACTTTCTCTAAGATTTACGGTCTGGCCGGTGTGCGTATCGGGTTTGGGCTGGCTCACCCGAGTGTAGCAAATCTGATGAACCGTGTGCGCCAGCCGTTCAATGTCAGCAGTATTGGCTTGGTGGGCGCACTGGCTGCGCTGCAGGATGGTGAATTCACACAAAGATCGTATGCACTGAATCGCGTCGGCATGCTGCAACTCACCGATGGCTTCCGCAAGCTGGGCGTTGAGTACATTCCGTCATATGGTAATTTCATCAGTTTCCGTGTCAAAGGCGATGCGACCAATACCGCGAAAATCTATCAAAACCTTCTGCGACAAGGCATCATCGTACGCCCTCTGGGCATTTACGAAATGCCGCACCACCTCCGGGTTACCATCGGACTGGAATCCGAAAATAAACGATTCCTGGAATCACTTGAATACGCAATGGGAGAATTAGTTTGATCATCATCATGAACAAAGACGTCACCGAAGAGCAAATCGGTGCGGTCGTACAGAAAATTCAAGGCCTGGGTCACGAAGTCAATATTTCACGCGGCACCAAACGTATTGTTATTGGTGCCATCGGCGATGAAAGCAAACTTGACCCGGAATTATTTGATTCCATGCCGGGCGTGGAATACTCGATGCACATCGTCAAACAATACAAAATTGTTTCGCGTGAATCACACAAACAAGACTCGATCATCGATGTACGCGGCATCCCTGTCGGTGGCAAACAAATACAAGTCATCGGCGGTCCCTGCTCGGTCGAAACGCTGGAGCAGATGGATTTGGCGGCGCAACAGGTCGCAGCAGCCGGCTGCCGCTTGATGCGTGGCGGCGCTTTCAAGCCGCGCACCAGTCCGTACACTTTTCAGGGCAAAGGTGTCGATGGCCTGGGCATATTCCGCAAGGCGGCGGACAAATATGACCTGCCGATTGTCACCGAGCTGATGGATGTGCGCATGCTGGATACCTTTCTCGAGCATGATGTCGATGTCATTCAAATCGGCACGCGCAACATGCAGAATTTTGATCTATTGAAAGAAGTCGGGCGCATCAACAAACCGGTGATTCTCAAGCGTGGCCTATCCGCCACCATTTCGGAGTGGCTCATGGCAGCTGAATACATTGCAGCGGGCGGCAATCACAACATTATTTTCTGCGAGCGCGGCATTCGTACGTTTGAAACCGCATATCGCAACGTCATGGACGTCACCTGCGTGCCGGTACTCAAACGCGAAACTCACTTGCCGGTCATCATTGACCCTTCGCATGCCGGTGGCAAAGCTTGGATGGTACCGGCGTTAGCACGTGCAGCCATTGCAGCGGGCGCTGACGGCTTGTTAGTGGAAATGCATCCGAATCCGTGTGAGGCTTGGTGTGATGCCGATCAAGCGTTAAATCCGCAGGAATTCAAGGAATTGATGGATTCGTTAAAAGGCATCGCAGAAGTGATCGGGCGCAGCCTGTAGTACCCAATAATCAACCTATGGGAAATACCACGGCACTCAATAAATTGGTCATCATCGGCGTCGGCCTGATCGGCGGATCATTCGCGCTGGCATTGCGTAACGCCGGATTAGCTAAACATATCGTGGGCATTGGCCGCAGTCAGCAAAACATGCAATGCGCCTTAGAACGTGGTGTCATTGATGAAATAGCCGCTGACACGACTTCCGCGCTGCATGACGCCGATCTGCTGCTGCTGGCAATGCCGGTCGGCCAGACCGCCCACATCATGGCGCAGATTGCTCCACACCTGCAAACCAACACCATAATTACCGATGCTGGCAGCACCAAGCAGGATGTCATTGCCGCGGCACGCCACCACCTCCCCATGCAAAACCGCCATCATTTTGTCCCCGGCCATCCCATCGCCGGCACTGAGCAAAGTGGCGCCCAAGCTGCGCAAGCGGATTTGTATGTTAGCAAACACGTCATCCTGACTCCGTTACCGGAAACCAACACCGATGCCGTCGAGCAGGTCAGCCAATTATGGCAAGCCTGTGGCGCGCAAGTTTCCATCATGCCCGCCGACGAACACGACCAAGTGCTCGCCGCCACCAGCCACCTGCCGCATCTTCTGGCATTCACCATGATGAATCACCTCAACCACAGCGCCGTCGATCTCAAAAATCTGCTGCGTTTCGCTGGCAGCGGCCTGCGCGACTTCACCCGCATCGCTAGCAGTTCTCCTGAAATGTGGCGAGATATTTGTCTGGCAAATCGTGAAGCACTGCTTAAGCAGATTGCTGAGTATCAGAATGAGCTGAGTGCTTTGCAGGAAGCGCTGAGAAATAACGATGGTAAGGCGCTGGAAAAAGCTTTTTCGCAAGCACGCGGCATCAGAGAGAACTGGTTGAAGAATAAGAAGTAAATTCAGTATGCATGTTTAAGGCTCACCTCAATTTCCAGTTGGAATAAATAATGCACATTTGAACGCAAACACGACAAATGACCAATTGAAAAAGGTATAAGATCACAACCATCCATCCAGCAGTAGGTGGATCGAAAGTCCTCCATCAATCCCAGACTAAAAAAATTATTGCGATCAGTATATAATTTCGGCTTTCACTCTGTATTTTTCCAAACTCAAATGCTGGAACCCAAACCACCCGTTATAGAGCCGTTTACTTTTGTTTTCAGTTGGCGTCGTTTCATGATGCACTGTGCGATCATGGGTTTCTGTGTGCTGCTGGGTATGATGACCTGGTATTTTGCCAAGCCGCATAGCATACGGTTTTATGAAACCAAGTCTGAAGAACAGCTTACCACCACGATAGCACCCGATATCGATATGGCATTGGATATTTACAGCTCTGTCGCCGTGAAAGACAGCCAGCCCCTGCAAGTCGAATTACTTAAAGGAAATATTTATTTTGATATTAAGAAGGATGCTACCGACACACTTGAAGTTAAGGTAGGCAATATCGTCATAAAAGATACCGGAACGCGCTTCAGTGTCCGAATGCACAAGGACGGCAGTAGCAATATCGCTGTTGCAGACGGACACGTCAAGGTGCACGTCGCATCCGGGGTTTATCAGATCAACGCGCTCGAACAAGCTGATTTTGATAACACTAGAATTAGCAAGCACAGGCTAGTTGCTGAACACGATATTGCACCTTGGCACCACTAACCGGAATTCGGTGAATAATTCGCTTGTAAGTCCACAGATACAATAGTAATGGTAGAAAAATCGTAATTGAAGCACTGAGAAAACAGGTTTTCCAAAGGCAATATTTAGCAAATAGCTTGTTTCGAATATCTAGTCGTTATAATCACGACAAGAATATTGCTTAAATATCCTTGTCGATAAACCTTTAAACTACATTGAATTTTGAATCGCGTAGAGACTTAATCCCATCAGCGCTTGAGGAAATATGCCCAGTGCCAGTACTGCGAAACCATTCGCACTCAATAGAATCCTTACATCACTATTGAGCAGAATAGGCTCGTCGGTTTCTGGTTCATCGAAGTACATGAGTTTAATGATGCGCAAATAATAAAAAGCGCCAACTAACGAGAACAACACCGCTGCAACCGCTAACCAAATATAACCCGCATTGACAACAGCTTGTAATACGGCCAATTTTGCATAAAAACCGATCATTGGCGGAATACCTGCCATCGAGAACATCAGCAGCAAGGTAATAAATGCATACCAGGAATTTCTTTTGCTAAGACCCTTGAAATCATTGATATTTTCCGCTTCAAATCCATTGCGACACAACAACATGATTACTGCAAAAGTACCCAGTGTCATCAAGACATAAGCAATGACATAAAATAAAGCAGAGCTATAGCCGTTTGAATCCGCGCTGATAAAGCCAAGCAACAGGAATCCCATGTGAGAAATGGCTGAATAAGCCAACATGCGTTTGATATTTGTTTGCGCAATGCCTGCAAGATTACCTACTGCCATCGACATAACTGCTAGAATGATCAGCATACCCTGCCAATCAGCGACCATTTCTCCCATTCCTTCAACCAGCAAGCGCATTACAAAACCAAAGGCTGCCAATTTAGGTGCAGAACCAATAAATAATGTAACTGCAGTGGGAGCCCCTTGATAGACATCTGGAGCCCACATATGAAAAGGCACTGCACTTAGCTTGAAGCCGATTCCCGCTACAATAAATACTAACCCTACAACCAATACTTCTCTACTGCTTGCTTCGCTTTGAATGATTTGAGCAAGTTGAGAGACATGCAATGTTCCTGTTGCGCCATAAACCATTGACATGCCGTAAAGCAAAAACCCAGAGGCCAGCGCACCGAGCACAAAAAATTTCATGGCGGCTTCGGTTGCAACGACTGAATCTCGGCGCAACGCTACCAATGCGTAAAGTGACAATGAAAGCAACTCAAGACCAATATAAAGTGTCAGAAAATGACTGGCAGAAATCATCACCATCATTCCTAATGTTGCAAACAATACTAAGCTAAAAAACTCACCTTTCAACATACCACGCTCACTGATATAAGCGAGGGAATATATCAACACTGCTGATACCGTGCCATACACCATCAACTTAAGTATATCCGCCATCGCATCATCGACAAACATGCCGGAAAATGTTTGACTGGTTTCTGTCGAAAACGATAAGAAAGTCAGAAGTGCGCACCCTAACAGTGTAGCCTGCGTTAACAAATAGGCAACATAGCGTCTGTTTTCGCCTGCTGTAAGATCAGCCAACATCACCACGCATACCATAATGAGCATGAATATCTCAGAAGAGGCTGGCGCAAAATCAGGTGGTATAAAATTCATTAATCCTTCATCCTCATGTCGGGAAATACTACCATTCCAGAATCACTTTTTTACAGCTTACTATTACTTACATGTACCAGTAAGTGATCTATGGTCGCATGCATTACTTCAGTTAATGGGTATGGATAAATACCAAACCATAAAACTGCGGTCGCAAAAATTGCCAATAACACAAACTCACGCTTTGATATATCTTCCAGCCCTTCAACAGCTGGACTAGCTACTGCACCAAATATAACTCGCTTATACATCCACAATGTGTAAGCGGCACCCCAAATTAATGTGGTTGCGGCTAAAAATGCATACCAGAAGTTAATTTTCGCGCTACCCATAATAACCATAAACTCACCGACAAAACCACTCGTACCTGGCAATCCGACATTCGCCATTGCAAACAACATGAAGAAAGCAGCAAATATGGGCATCTTATTTACCACCCCACCATAATCCGCAATTTGACGCGAATGTAATCTATCGTATAACACACCTACGCACAGGAACATGGCGCCGGAAACAAAACCGTGCGAAATCATCTGAACCATCGCGCCTTCAACACCGTAGGCATTAAACAGGAAAAAACCTAATGTAACAAATCCCATATGCGCTACCGATGAATAGGCAATCAGTTTTTTCATATCAGCTTGCATGAGTGCAATCAATCCAATATAAACCACTGCTATCAGCGAGAGTGCAATCATCATACCAGCTAAATAGTTACTAGCATCAGGAACAATGGGTAGTGAAAACCGCAGGAATCCGTATCCACCCAATTTAAGTAAAATAGCTGCTAGAACAATCGAACCGCCCGTTGGCGCCTCTACGTGCGCATCCGGCAACCATGTATGCACCGGCCACATCGGTACTTTCACTGCAAATGCAAGTAAAAATGCAATAAAAATTAAAATCTGCGGTGTCAGCGGAATTTCTAATTGGTGGTAGTCTTGTATCGAAAAGCTGCCTCCCGATGTTTGATACAGATAAATGAAAGCGACCAGCATCAATAAGGAACCAAGCAATGTATAAAGAAAAAACTTGATAGCCGCATAAACACGGTTGGGGCCGCCCCATATCCCAATGATCAGGAACATCGGTATTAATGACGCCTCCCAAAACACATAAAACAGCATGGCATCCAATGAAGAAAACACGCCATTGACGATACCCGACATGACTAAAAAAGCACCCATATATTGGGATACACGTTGCTTAATAACTTCCCAGCCTGCCACAACAACCAAAGGTGCAATGAAACAATTCAGCAGTATCAAGGGCATCGATATACCATCCACACCCACATGATAGTTGACGTTAAAACGCTCAAACCAAACACGATTCTCGACAAACTGCATTGCACTGGTTGCAGAATCAAAGCCGGTATACAAAGGAATTGCTACCAGCAGCCCAAGAACTGATCCTGCGAAGGCTATCCAACGAGCAATTTGCGCATTATGGTCACCGCCAGTTGCGAACACGGCAACACCAAATACAATTGGCAGCCAAATAATTAAACTTAATAGTGGGAATTCAAACGACATGCTTATTCCGATTTATTTGTTAGTATTTATTATCTTTATGTATTTGATTCATCAATATCGATATCAAGCGTTAGGTTTCACAGTTTTTTCATTAAATCTAATAAAGCCATAGCGTCAAGATAACAAATATGCCAACAATCATAGTAAACGCATAGTGATAAATATAACCCGTTTGGTAACGTCGTACTAACGCAGCCGTCAGTGCTACAACACGTGCTGTACCATTAACAAAGAATCCATCAATCACTTTTATATCGCCATACTTCCACAACACAGTACCTAAAGCACGCGTGCCGCCGGCGAATAACCATGAATAAAATTCATCAATATAATACTTGCGATCCAACAAGTTATACAAGAAACCACATCGGGATTTTATTTTTCCTGGTATGTCCGTCCTGACACTATACAAGTACCAAGCGGTAAAAATCCCAGCTATTGACAGCCAGAATGGCGCGGTAAACAGAGCATGTGCCATCATTCCTCCAATACCCGTAAATTCCGCACTCAATTTTTCGATAGCATCATGTTTCGGTAATACATGAATCGCATTGTTAAAGTAGTCACCAAAAACAATAGGACCTATAAACCACCCGGCAGCAATCGCTGGAATAGCCAGAATCACCAGCGGCAGCGTCACAACCCAAGGCGATTCATGTAAGTGCTCTTTTGTGTGTGCATCCATTCGGGGTTGTCCATGAAAAGTCATAAACACCAAGCGGAATGTGTAAATCGCCGTAACAAATACAGTCGTCAACGCGCAAAAATAAGCAAAACCGACACCAGGAATATTGGCAGAATAAACAGCTTCAATAATTGCATCTTTAGAAAAGAAACCCGAGAAGCCAAGTACACCGGCGTTCGCTAGTGCAGCGGCAAACATTGTCCAATAGGTAATTGGCATATAATTTTTAAGCCCCCCCATCTTCTGCATATTTTGTTCATGGTGCATAGCAATAATGACTGAACCCGCTCCTAAAAATAAAACAGCTTTAAAGAAAGCATGTGTCATCAGATGAAAAATTGCAGCGGAATAAGCAGACGCACCTAATGCGATAGTCATATACCCTAATTGGGATAACGTGGAATAAGCAACCACGCGCTTAATATCGTTTTGAACTACTGCAACAAGCCCCATAAATAAGGTAGTAATTCCACCAATTATTAATATGACTGATAATGCCGTGTCTGATAATTCAAACAATGGGGACATTCGCGCTACCATGAAAATACCTGCCGTTACCATGGTAGCCGCATGAATCAATGCAGAAATTGGCGTAGGGCCTTCCATCGAATCTGGTAACCACACATGTAATGGGAACTGTGCTGATTTACCCACTGCGCCAACAAACAACAATATGCAAATCAATGTAATCACCAGCCAGGGTATACCAGGTATTAATTCAATCTTTTCATTGACTATTTCAGGTGCTTGCGCAAACACAGAAACATAATCCAATGTGCCAAAATGCGTCAATATCATGGCGATGCCTAAGAGAAAGCCAAAATCACCAACGCGGTTAACTAAAAACGCCTTCATATTGGCATAGATGGCAGTTGGGCGGGTATACCAGAATCCGATCAACAAATAAGACACAAGGCCGACGGCTTCCCAACCGAAAAATAACTGTAAAAAATTATTCGACATTACCAACATCATCATTGAGAAGGTAAATAGCGAAATATAGCTGTAGAAGCGCTGATAGCCCGGATCGCCATGCATATAGCCAATGGTATAAATATGTACCATCAGCGAGACTAAACTGACAACAACCATCATCGTTGCTGACAATTGATCAATTAAAAACCCGATTTCGAATCGAGTAGCGCCTGTCACTAGCCAAGTATATACACTGCCGTTATAGCTGTTACCTTCCAATACATCCAGAAAAATAACTACGGATGCTAACAAAGAAACAAATACAAGCGATATCGTTACGCGATGGCTCCACAAAGGCCCGATAAAACGTCCGAATAAACCAGCTATGAGTGCGCCCACTAGCGGTGCAAGTGGCACCAATAAATAAAGTTTTTGCATCTCAGTCAATAATTCTTATATTAGTTATATGTAGTTAAGCTTTGTTGCTTTTTTGTATTAACCTTTGAGTTTATCCAGATCATCAACATTAATTGTTTGCTGATTACGGAATAACACGACAAGTATTGCCAAACCTATGGCTGATTCCGCGGCGGCAACAGTCAAAATAAAAAATACAAAAATCTGCCCTGATATATCCTGCAAGTAATGTGAAAACGCCACAAAATTCATGTTTACAGCCAATAACATCAATTCAATAGACATCAATATAATAATGACATTTTTTCTATTGAGAAAAATACCGACAATTCCGATAGCAAATAGAATTGCACCAAGCACTAGATAATGGGATAGCGATACCAAACTAATTACCTCTTTTTGTATTTTTATACATTGCCAAGCAAATTTTGAATGAATTTACTTATTCTTTTTTTCTGATGGCATAGCCACTATACGTAATCGATCTTCTTTTTTTACTTGAATTTGTTTGGACGAATTGGTTGATCGCTTATCCTCGCGATGGCGTAGCGTCAATGCAATTGCTGTGACCATTGCGACTAGCAAAAGTACTGCTGCTAACTCAAAAGCATAAACATATTCGGTATAAATCAGACGACCCAGCGCTCTAGTATTACTATAATCAGCATCTTGTGCGTTGGGAGTCGGCATTTCTTCAAGCCCAAAATATTTACCCATTAGCACCATCGTCATCTCACCAACCATTACCAGCGCAACTAGCGCACCAAAGGGAAACCACTTCCAGAAGCCTTCGCGCAATTGATCTAAATTAATATCCAGCATCATTACCACAAACAGAAACAATACCATCACCGCACCGACATATACCAACACTAAAGTGATTGCAAGAAACTCTGCTTCTAACAGCAACCACAAGCCGGCACATGTGACGAATGCCAGCACCAACAATAACGCCGAATAAACTGGATTACGAACTGTAATTACACCAAGTGCCGACACAACCAAAATAGCCGAGAAAATATAAAATATGATGTCCTGAAAATTCATGTGTATTTACCAGCAAGGCTCAGCGATAACGCGCATCAGCTTCTCTGTCCTTGGCAATCTGTTCTTCGTAACGATCTCCAACAGCCAATAACATTTCTTTGGTGTATATTAAATCGCCCCTTTTCTCACCGTGATATTCCAGTATGCGTGTCTCAACAATAGAATCAACCGGACAGGATTCCTCACAGAAACCACAAAAAATACATTTACTTAAATCAATATCATAACGTGTGGTACGCCGCGTACCATCGTCGCGCTGTTCAGATTCAATAGTAATAGCCAACGCAGGACAGACCGCTTCACACAGCTTGCAGGCAATACACCGTTCTTCTCCGTTTGGGTAGCGACGCAACGCATGCAGGCCGCGGAAACGTGGCGATTGAGGCGTCTTTTCTTCTGGATAGTGTATCGTCACTTTCGGTTTAAACATATACTTCCCAGTCACCGCCATACCTTTTAGCAATTCGAATAACAAAAAGGTACTAAAAAATTTTTTTATGCGATTCATCGTATTTTTCAATCCTAAAACCAGATATTTAACGGAGGCAACTCTTTTACTGATTCAGGTAGTTGCATTATCAGTCCTAATAAAACAATCCATATTAGTGTAATTGGGATAAATACTTTCCAACCCAATCTCATGATCTGATCATAACGATATCGCGGAAAAGTTGCGCGAAACCAAAGAAAAAAGAACAGGATAAATGCAATTTTTAATAACAGCCAGATAAAACCTGGTATCCATGTAAATGGTGCAACATCAACGGGCGGTAACCATCCTCCCAAAAACATTATTGATGTTAAAGCTGCTATCAAAATCATATTGGCGTATTCAGCCAGGAAAAACACTGTAAAGGCCATGCCTGAATAGTCAACATGAAAGCCTGCCACAATTTCTGACTCGCCTTCAGCCATATCGAAAGGTGCCCGATTCGTTTCAGCAACACCAGAAATCAGGTAAATCAGAAACATTGGAAACAGTGGAATCAAATACCAATTCAAAAAACTGTCACCCTGCTGACCGTTTACTATATCACCGAGATTTAAACTTTGCGACATCATTAATACACATACTAAAGCAAATCCCATTGCCAGCTCATAAGAAACGACCTGGGCCGCAGAGCGCATGGCTCCCAAGAATGCATACTTGGAATTCGATGCCCATCCAGCAATGATAATGCCGTATATACCCATCGATGTCATTGCCAGAACATACAGTAAACCAGCATTAATATTAGCCAAAACGAGTTCGGGTGAAAACGGTATGACAGCCCATGCTGCCAATGCCGGCATAATTGTCAGTATGGGTGCCAGGATAAATAAAAATTTATTTGCACCAGTCGGAATGACAATTTCTTTCATAATTGCCTTAACCGCATCCGCAATCGGTTGTCCCCATCCTCGTAACCATGGAATACCAAAAAAAGTTACTCGATTGGGTCCAACACGCGACTGCATATAGGCGATTATTTTACGCTCGGCAAAGGTCAGATATGCAACTCCCAGTAACAATGGAATAGCAATAGCAAAGATAAATGTCATGTTTGTCGCTAGCGAAAACAGCATGGCTCCCCACTCCACCCCAAACACCTGTATAAACTGCTGTTGAATATACTCCATTAATACACTCCAGCCTTTACCATTACAGTTTTTCCACCAATATTTCTCCAAACAAATCGCCTAGTGCGGCAGTCTTTGGATGGGCGCATGCAACACGCACGCAATTTACAGGCAATTTTTCATCGCAGGCTACTTCAAGCTGCACAGATTCATCTCCCTGCTTAATCCTTACCTGAGCACCTGCGACAATATCCAAGCTTTTGAGTGTTGCTTCTGCCATCCATACTTTAGGTGGTAATGCATCATGTGTAGATTGCAGAGACTCCGCGCGCCGCACAATCGGATCAGCCTGATAAATAGGCACTTCCCCAATACGTTGCAGAGTATGTTTTTCTGTCCCGCTAATCTCAAAATAAAAATCTTTCAAAACATTATTCAAGTATTGCCTAGTTTCCAGGTCATCAGGAAATATTTCTGCACGAATTTGTTCTGGAGTTTCATAGTCAAATTTTTCAAGCGCCAATAGATTAGCCAGCACACGCAACACCTTCCATGCAGGTCGAGCTTCTCCTAATGGAGATACAACACCATTGAAGCTCTGCACTCTACCCTCGGCATTCACATAAGTACCTGAGGTTTCAGTAAATGGTGCGATCGGCAGCAACACATCGGAATACTCTGCGGCATTCCCCTTATAAGCGCTCATTGATACTACGAATTTGCTCGATTTTATTGTTTTCAGCGCCTGCTGAGAATTATAGGTATCGAACTCCGGTTCTATATTCATCAATATAAATGCCTGACATTTTTCGTCAGTTGAATTCGCATCAGTACCGAATCCTAACATTTGCGCAGCATTTAATCCGCTGATCTCTGAGTATTCTGATTCGACAGAAATTGACGATGTGCTAATCACAGGTATTGCACCTACCAGATAAGCACCTACGCTATTTGCAGCCTCACCCAGTACACCAAAGCTCGCGCCTGTAACTTGTGCAATCCAGTTAGCCAATAAATTGATCTTCGAATAATCCGGATGATGCTGAGACAAGTTACCAAGATAAACCGCTGCCGGTACATTCTCGATCAAACTGGAAGCGATAGCAAGCGCATTGGCGGTACTCGAAAAATTAATTGAATTAATTAACTTCTGTAATTCATCAGCTTGTTTTATTCCTTTTATTTCAATTGCTGCTTTTAGTATTTCCGCCAGGACTTTGACCATCGCATTTGGTGCGACAATTTCTCTATTCGTAACCTTGATTAGTAAATCATCATTGATAGGATTAACGATATTCAATTGCATACCATGCTTGGCAGCTTGGCGCAAGCGCTGCGCAATCAGCGGATGATCTTTACGCAACGTACTACCGATAATCAAAACCGACTTCAGTTGCGACATGTCCGCAATGCTGTTACCCAACCACGGAATTCCTTGCAGATGTTTATCCGCGCGAAAATCTGATTGACGCAGGCGGTGATCAATGTTGCCGCTACCCATAGCTCGCAACAATTTCTGCAATAAATAAAGCTCTTCAGATGTACTGTGCGCGGACCCTAGCGCCCCAATACTTTGAGCACCATACTTATGTTTGATTGCTTGTAATGCGTTAGCTGTAAATTCCAGCGCCTCATGCCACTCGCACTCAGACCATTGGCCGTCGCGCTTAATCATCGGGCGCGTCAACCGATCTTCGGAATTCAATCCTTCATAAGAAAAGCGATCCTTGTCAGACAACCAGCACTCATTAATAGCCTCATTATCTCTGGGTAAAACACGCATCACACGATTTTGCTTAACCTGTACGACCAAGTTTGAACCTAGGCCACAATGTGGGCTGACCGATTTTCTACGTGATAGCTCCCAAGTGCGTGCCGAATAGCGGAACGGCTTACTGACCAATGCGCCGACGGGACAAAGATCAATGACATTTCCGGACAACTCAGAATCCACTGTCTTGCCAACGAATGAAAGTATTTCAGAGTGTTCGCCGCGCCCAGCCATCCCAAGTTCCATGATTCCAGCAATTTCCTGACCAAAGCGCACACAACGCGTACAATGGATACATCGCGTCATGTCCGTCGATATCAGTGGCCCTAAATTCTTATTCGCCACAGCGCGCTTTGCTTCAGTATAGCGTGATCCGCTCCCACCATAGCCAACGGCAAGATCTTGCAACTGACATTCACCGCCTTGATCACAGATGGGGCAATCGAGTGGATGATTAATCAGCAAAAATTCCATAACGCCTTTTTGTGCTGTCACTGCCTGCTGTGAATGTGTATATACTTTCATTCCATCCATAACAGGTGTCGCACAAGCTGGCAGTGGTTTTGGTGCTTTTTCCACTTGCACTAAACACATGCGGCAGTTTGCCGCAATAGATAATTTTTTGTGATAGCAAAAATGTGGTATGTAGACACCAATCTGTTTAGCACCATCCATAATGGTGCTGCCTTTCGGTACAGATATCTGTTTACCGTCGATTTCTATATTGACCATCGGCTAAAAATTCTTGGGTTAATCACGAACTATAAAATTGACGCGCCCTGCTCATGTAAGCAGCTAAACCATACATTTCTTATGTTCTATATGGTAAACAAACTCGTCCCGAAAATGCTGAATCATTGCACGAACAGGCATGGCAGCCGCATCACCCAGAGCACAAATCGTTCGTCCTTGTATGTTATCCGCTATATTATCCAACAAATCAAGGTCCTCTGGTTTTCCCTTACCATGCTCAATACGATTGATGATACGATAAAGCCATCCTGTTCCTTCGCGGCACGGTGTACATTGGCCACAAGATTCTTCAAAATAAAAATAGGATAAGCGCTCTAGCGCTCTTACCATACATGTCGTTTCATCCATGATGATGACGGCACCTGAACCTAGCATAGATCCAGCTTTGGCTATGGAATCATAGTCCATATCAGCTTGCATCATAATATCACCAGGCAATACAGGCATTGACGATCCACCTGGAATACATCCTTTCAATTTGCGACCGCCTCGCATTCCACCCGCCAATTCTAGTAACTTGGCAAATGGGGTTCCGAGTGGTATTTCATAATTACCCGGCTTGTTAACATGACCCGATACTGAAAATATTTTTGTTCCACCATTATTGGGTTTGCCAAGCTGAAGATACTTCTCGCCACCATTGCGAATAATCCAGGGAACCGAAGCGAAAGTCTCAGTATTATTAATTGTTGTCGGTTTCCCATACAAACCAAAATTAGCTGGGAAAGGCGGTTTAAACCGTGGCTGGCCTTTTTTGCCTTCGATAGATTCCAACAGCGCAGTTTCTTCACCGCAAATATAAGCACCATACCCATGATGATTATATAGCTGAAAGCTGAATGAGGACCCCAGAATATTATTCCCTAAATAACCAGCAGACCGAGCCTCTTCAACAGCTTCTTCCATGCGCTCATAGGTTTCCCATATCTCACCATGAATATAATTGTATCCTGCTTTAACACCCATTGCGTATGCTGCAATGATCATTCCTTCGATTAGGAGGTGCGGATTAAATCGCATAATGTCGCGATCTTTAAATGTACCCGGTTCCCCTTCATCCGAATTACAAACAATATATTTATCCCCTTCATAACCTTTGGGCATAAAACTCCATTTCAGCCCAGTAGGAAAACCGGCGCCACCACGTCCCCGCAGCGCTGATTTTTTGACCTCCTCAATAATTTCTTCCGGTTTAATCTTTTTCGCAAATATTTTCCTTAGTGCCGCATAGCCTTCTCGCTTTTCATAGCTTCCGAGTCGCCAATTCTCGGAATCAGACGGATTCACTCCATTCATTAGTGTTTGCGGATACTGATTCATTTATTCAGTTCCTCCAACAATTTATCGATCATCTCATTGGACATAAAGCTACACATGCGTTTATTATTGATTAACAATACAGGTGCATCTCCGCACGCTCCGAAACATTCGCCTTCTTTGAGTGTGAACTTACCATCGGGCGTTGTTTGATTGAATTCTATTCCCAGCTTCTTCTTTAAATAGGCAGCGCTTTCATTGCTGCCTGACAGGGCACAAGGTAAGTTGGTGCAAACGGTGATTTTGTATTTACCCAGCGGCTCCAGATTATACATATTATAAAATGTAGCTACTTCGTACACCGCGATGGGCGGCATATCCAGATACTCGGCAACAAAATCGATTGTCTCATTAGCCAACCAGCCTTTCTCATCCTGCGCTATCGCAAGCGCAGACATCACAGCTGACTGTTTCTTGCCAAGCGGATACTTAGCGATCTCTTGATCTATTTTTTTAAGGGATTCAGTGCTTAACATTGTTATCTATCTATCTCACCAAATACTATATCCTGTGTACCTATGATCGTAACCACGTCAGCGATCATATGCCCTCGTGACATTTCATCCATTGCAGCCAAATGTGCAAATCCAGGCGCACGTATTTTCAGTCGATAAGGCTTATTAGCTCCATTCGATACCAAATAAATACCGAACTCACCTTTGGGATGCTCAACAGCAGCGTAAGTTTCACCTGGAGGTACATGAAAACCTTCTGAAAATAATTTGAAATGATGAATCATTTCTTCCATATTTTGCTTCATACCCACTCGTGCGGGCGGCGCAACTTTATGGTTATCTGTTATAACTGGTCCAGGATTTTTCCGTAACCAATCAACACACTGTTTTATAATGCGATTCGATTGCCGAAACTCTTCCATGCGCACCAGATATCGATCATAGCAATCGCCATTAACACCCACCGGTATATCAAAATCCATTTGATCATAAATTTCGTAAGGCTGTTTCTTCCTTAAATCCCATTCTACCCCGGAGCCACGCAACATTGGACCTGTAAAACCTAATGCCATAGCACGTTCTGGAGAAACAACACCGATGTCAACCAATCGCTGTTTCCAGATTCTATTGTCAGTCAGCAATGTTTCGTATTCATCGACATACGTTGGAAAGCGATTTGTAAAATCTTCAATAAAATCCAGTAACGAACCTTCTCTATTAGCGTTCCGTATCCGAGTCTGCTTTTCACTATGAATTTTTGAAGACTGATATTGCGGCATAGTATCGGGTAAATCACGATACACACCACCGGGTCTATAATAGGCGGCATGCATTCTGGCTCCTGATACTGCCTCATAGCAATCCATTAAATCCTCTCTTTCACGGAAAGCATATAGAAACATTGTCATCGCCCCCACATCAAGTGCATGCGCGCCAATCCACAACAAGTGATTCAGTATACGAGTAATCTCATCAAACATCACTCGTATGTATTGCGCCCTCAGTGGTACTTCAATTTCCAACAACTTCTCAATGGCCATTACATAGGCATGCTCGTTGACCATCATCGAAACATAGTCCAGCCGATCCATGTATGGAACCGACTGAATATAGGTTTTATTTTCTGCTAATTTTTCAGTTGCGCGATGCAATAATCCAATATGCGGATCTGCGCGTCGTACAACCTCTCCGTCCAGTTCCAACACTAATCGCAGCACACCGTGTGCTGCAGGGTGTTGTGGCCCAAAATTCATGGTGTAATTACGTATTTCAGCCATAAGTTTACTTCGAAGAATTCTTATCTAATAAAGCAATGAAAGTATCTGTATCGTGTAAGCATTACGACTCACAGTCTCCATAATGCTCTTCCCGTATTACATGCGGTGTTATTTCTCGCGGCTCAATACTGACCGGCTGATAAATAACACGCTTCTGCTCCGTATCGTACCGCATTTCGACATAGCCTGTTAATGGAAAATCCTTTCGAAAGGGATTACCTATGAAACCATAATCAGTCAATATACGACGCAAATCTGGGTGACCGCTAAAGACAATACCATAAAGATCAAATGCTTCACGCTCAAACCAATTAGCAGCAGGCCATATTTCAGTCACTGAGTCGATTACCGGGAAGTCATTATTCTCGGCCAGCACTCGAACACGTAACCTGTGATTTAGATTCACTGAGAGCAAATGGTAAATTGCCGCAAAACGTTTTCCACGCAAGCTATGCTTTGCTGACAAAGTATCGCCATAAGTCGAATAATCAATTCCACACAAATCGATAAGCGTATCAAAACCAAGTGCAGGATTATCGCGTAACGCTTCACTGACAGTGCAAATATCATTAGCATGCACAACAATAGTTAATTCGCCATTCTGAGCCTGCAAGCCGCCCAGCTTGCCGGCCAATACACTATGTAATGCTTTTTCAAGACTTTCTTGTTGAGAACTAGTCGACATACTCTTAAATTAACGTGCGATGGTATTGGTGCGGTTAATCTTATTTTGCAATTGAATAATGCCATATAGCAGAGCCTCAGCCGTAGGCGGACAACCTGGTACATAAATATCAACTGGCACAATACGATCACACCCGCGCACTACTGAATAAGCATAATGATAATAGCCGCCGCCATTAGCACACGACCCCATTGATATTACCCATCGCGGCTCAGCCATTTGATCATAAACCTTACGTAACGCAGGCGCCATCTTATTACAAAGCGTACCTGCCACAATCATCACATCTGACTGCCGTGGACTTGGTCTAAAAACAATGCCAAAGCGATCAAGATCATAGCGCGCTGCACCTGTCTCCATCATTTCAACAGCACAACAGGCCAATCCGAACGTCATCGGCCACATTGATCCGGTACGTCCCCAGTTAATAACCGCATCCAAGCTCGTAGTAATAAAGCCCTTTTCAAGAGTTCCTTCGATACTCATAGTATTAATCCCATTCCAATGCTCCTTTCATCCATTCGTAGATAAAGCCTACCACCAGGATACTCAGGAATACCATCATAGCGACAAATCCAAACAATCCAATTTCATCCAGTACAATTGCCCAGGGAAACAGAAATGCAATTTCCAAGTCGAATAAGATGAACAAAATCGCAACCAAATAATAGCGTACATCAAATTTCATACGCGCATCTTCAAAAGCTTCAAAGCCACACTCATAGGGTGACAGTTTCTCACTGTCTGGATGATTTGGAGCGAGTAACCAACCGCCCAGCATCGCCACTGCACCGACTAAAAAGCCAACTATCAGGAATAATAAAATTGAAAAATAATTTTCGAGCATTTTAATTAGTAGATATTTAGAAATACTTACAAAGAGTTTCTTAATTACAAATCAAACATAATTATAAATTCATAAGTGGTGCCGACGGCGAGACTCGAACTCGCACAGCTTTCGCCACCGCCCCCTCAAGACGGCGTGTCTACCAATTCCACCACGTCGGCGATAAAACTATGCATTCGCGATCGCTATCAATAAGTTGCCAGCTATTCAGGTATTTGATCAGCCTTTGAATTACCTTGAACTTCAGGACTATCTGCATCATCTTGCGCAGTAGGTTTCTTTTTCAGATCTGTTGATACTTTTTCAGTTTCTTCAATCTGATCCATAATGCTCATCACACTGACATCTTTTGTTTGATTTGCTGAAAGATAAGTTAAGCCCATACTTGTAGCAAAAAACATTGCTGCGGTTATACTTGTCGCACGACTCAAGAAATTAGCTGAACCACTTGCCCCAAACAAGCTACCTGCCGAACCACTGCCAAACGCAGCCCCCATATCAGCGCCCTTCCCATGTTGTAATAGTACTAAAACTATGAGCACAACTGCCAGTAAAACATGCGCTGTCCAGACTAAAATTTCCAACGTATTACTCCAAAAAATTTAATTACTCAATGCACGGCAAATCGCAATAAATTCATTTGCAACTAATGATGCGCCACCTATCAAACCACCATCAATATCTGGCATTGCAAATAACTCAGCTGCATTATTGGCCTTGACACTTCCACCATAAAGTATGGTTAATTCTTTCGCTATATTGATGTCCTGCGCCGCAATACCATTCCTTATAAATGCGTGCACATCTTGTGCTTGCTGCGGTGAGGCTGTTTTACCCGTACCAATCGCCCAGATTGGCTCATAAGCGATCACCGTCTTACTAAATGACCCGACCCCTGCCACATCAACAACTGCTGTTAACTGCTCCTGAATAACTTGCTCGGTAGTTCCTGCTTCACGTTGTTCAAGCGTTTCTCCCACACACAAAATTGGCGTCAGACCTGCTCTCTGGGCTACCACATACTTCTCTGCAACAGTATAACTATCTTCGCCAAATAACGTTCTTCGTTCTGAGTGTCCTATGATTACATAAGTACACTCGAAATCATTCAGCATGGAAACCGATACCTCTCCGGTATATGCTCCCTTCTCATATTGGCTGACATTCTGGGCTCCCCAAGACACTGCTGTATCCTGTAGCGCATTCTGCACTGACGACAGATAGGGATAAGGCACACAAACCGCAAATTTTGCACCATCCAAGCCATTGAGACCCGCACTAATCGCGCTGAGCAACTGTTTATTCTCAGCTAAATTACCATGCATCTTCCAGTTACCTGCAACCAGCTTCTCGCGCATTTTACTTCCAGCCTCTGCTTCTCAAAAGAGGTCGATGCTACCCTTGATTGTTTATCTAGTCAATCGTCTATATTTCTCAGAGAAGCATCCAGATTCGTAACTTCGAAAACGACACCCCCAATACCATCTCAAACTAACCGAATCGCCCTGTAATGTAATCTTCCGTCTGTTTATTCTTTGGCTTAATGAAAATTGTATCCGTTACATTAAATTCTATCAGTTCACCTAAGTACATATAGGCTGTATAGTCAGAAACCCTGGCAGCCTGCTGCATATTATGGGTTACTATTAATATGGTAACTTTGCTCTTTAAGTCAGTTATTAACTCTTCAATACTGGCTGTTGCAATTGGATCAAGCGCGGAAGTTGGCTCATCGAACAGCAATATCTCCGGATCAGTGGCCAGTGCCCGTGCAATACAGAGCCTTTGTTGCTGTCCGCCAGAAAGATTGAAAGCCAAATCGTGTTGGCGATCTTTAACTTCATCCCATAATGCTGAATTACGTAGCGCCACTTCAACTCGCTCATCTAAAATGGCTCTCTGTTTAATTCCTCTCACACGCAATCCATATGCCACATTCTCATAAATTGACTTAGGGAAGGGATTAGGCTTCTGAAACACCATACTGATTCGCATCCGCACCTCAATAGGATCAACGTTGGATGCTAAAATATTCACATCATCAGGATGAAGGATTATTTCACCTTTGTATCGATTCCCGGGATAGAGGTCATGCATGCGATTAAAGCATCGCAAAAATGTCGACTTACCACATCCTGATGGCCCTATCAATGCAGTAATCTTCTTATCATGCAACACCATATCGATATTTTTTAGCGCATTAAACTCACCATAATAAAAACTAAGATTCCTAACCTCAGACTTATATTGAGCTGGCTCCGCAATTTTCTCTTGATCAATCTGCATTATTTCCTTACCACTTAATATTTTTTCGCATGCGATAACGTAAATAAATTGCCAATCCATTCATGGCAAGCGTCATAACAACCAGTACCAATCCGGCTGCAGCAGCATTCAATTGAAATGCCTCCTCTGGCCGTGAAACCCAATTGAACATTTGTATTGGCATTACCGTAAAGGGTGCCGTTAGCCACTCAAATGACACATAGGGGAATTCATTTTTGACGGGTGATGGTGGTAGAAAAGCAATAAATGTCAATGCACCAATTGTGATAATTGGTGCGGTTTCGCCAATTGCTCGTGCGAGACCGATAATGATGCCGGTTAGAATCCCAGCCGATGAATAAGGCAATAAATGATCTGATACTGTCTGCCATTTAGTTGCACCAAGTGCATAAGCACCTTCGCGTATAGTGACAGGAATAGACCGTATCGCTTCTCTTGTGGCAACAATTACCACCGGAAGAATTAACAAAGCTAGGGCTAATCCGGCCGCCAAAATACTTTGCCCAAAACCTAATTGATATACGAACAAACCTAGCGCGAGCAAACCATAAATAATTGAAGGAACACCCGCCAAATTCGTCACGTTAATTTCAATGATCTCTGTTATTAAATTCTTAGGTGCATATTCTTCGAGATAAATGCCTGATCCAATACCTAGTGGCACTGCAGACACTGCAGTCACCAGCATTACCAAAGTAGTTCCCACCCAAGCTGATAAAATTCCTGCAGATTCTGGCCGGCGCGATGGAAAGGAAGTAAAGAAATCCCAGGATAAGCGAGGCATGCCATCAATCAACATATGCGCAAACAGCGCCATGAAGGTCAGCACAGCAATCATTAATGCAAAAATACCGGCAATCATAAAGATCAAATCCCATCTTTTATGCTGACCGATAATTTTTCTAATTTCTTCTAGATTATTTACACTTTTCATCGCAAAACATCACTTGATAGCACACTAGAAATTTCCAAAGCTTATAAATCGAAACAGTTAGTAAATCTCGCGATATCGCTTGCGTAATACATGCCCAATGATATTAAACACAAGTGTTAACAATAACAAAGTTAAGCCAGCAGCAAATATTGTTTGATAACCGATACTACCATGCGGTAAATCACCTAAGCTGACTTGCACAATATAAGCCGTTATCGTAGCTGCCGGCTCCATTGGATTCCACGTCAGATTCGGCTGCATTCCTGCTGCAATCGCCACCACCATTGTTTCACCTACCGCGCGCGATATACCCAGAATATATGCTGCAGCTATTCCAGAAAATGCTGCCGGCATGACTACACGAATCGCTGTCTGGAAGCGTGTTGCTCCCATCGCATACGAACCTTCACGCAAATTCATCGGAACCGCCCGCATCGCGTCCTCAGTCATCGAACTTACGTACGGTATGATCATGATTCCCATGACTAGGCCGGCAGACAACAAACTAAATCCTGGTAGTTCCGGAAAAATGATTTGTAGTAGAGGGGTTACAAATAACAAAGCAAAATAACCATATACAACAGTTGGAATACCTCCCAGCAGCTCAAGAAATGGCTTTGCTATTTCTCGCACTGTAAATGGTGCAAATTCAGAAAGGTAGATTGCAATGATAGTTCCCAGAGGAAGCGCAACCAATAGAGCGATGAATGAACTTACTATCGTGCCCGCTATGAGTGGCAAAATTCCATAGTGCGCATCATCAAACAGTGGTGTCCATTGTGTGTCCGTCAGAAATTCCCAAATGGACACATGTTGAAAAAACACAATTGATTCCTTCACCAGCATCACGATAATCGCCAGCATAATAGCAACCGAAAGTGCTGCTGATAAGAATAAAAGCGCTTCTATAAATCTTTCATGCAAATTACGACGGAAACTATAGCCGAGTTTCCCCGCATGAGCTATTTTACTGTGCGACTCTTCTGCCACTATGAAAGCCCTTCTACAAATTGGAGCACTATAGTAAGAGAGCTGCTAATTACGGATAAAAACCAACCTCAAATTAAAAGAGATTGAAATTAGCTTTGATTTACTTTAGAAAAATTCATTAAACACTTACATTATCAGTGCTAGCTAACATTGTACGTTTAAAACACAAATTCTATCGAAAAAGATTTTTCTCTTTATGATGCTCTGCTATATGGTGAATTCTGGAGATAACCCACATTTCCAGAATTCACCCATTAATATTGATTGACTAACTCCACTACTTCAAAGACGAATTCAAGCGACGATCTGCTTTCAACGATTATTCTTCGTCCTCTTC
>CAZYHY010000033.1:0-31184 GCA_964647635.1 uncultured Nitrosomonas sp. | reverse complement strand
AAACGCTAAAACAGAAGAATTGATAGCGATAGATGGTGGCGTTGGACGCTTACGTTGTACTACACGTGAGGCCTTGAATATATCGGGCGATAAAGGGCGTTTGGCGTATGGATTGTGGTATATCTGCAACCCATCCAATATAGTCTCATCGTGTTCAAAAGGAGAGCAGGTACGACTTTCCGGAGCACCAGTGGGGGCAGTAGACCAGTTAGAGAAAATTTGTGTATCTGTTAATGGATTTCTCGACAAGGCGCTTAACTTTCCCCATGTGGCGGTACAACTAAAAATAATAGCGCTGATTTCGGCCATTCCATTATCGTTAAATATTCCCAGTGGGATTTCACTGCCATTTTCTTTTTCAACGTAACCAAGTTGAATGCTTGGTGGGCCATTTGGATAAGACTCCGGATCATCAAGATATGCATCTTCATCAACGTAATGGTCATACAACAATGCCCGTATTGGCCTATCGTATTGCAAATTGAAATGAGGTTGTTCAAAAGGTGCTACAGCAACCACGAATGGCTTTCTATAAACATGATCCAGAGTCTTATAGTAAGTCTCGTATCTTTCAAGTTTATAAAGTATTGCGTTGGATAAACGTATAATCGCCTCGGTGTTTAGCTTTCTGAATCTTAGGCATTTAATTTCTTCTGGAATTAAGTGCTTGTCCCATTCGTTAGGTTTTCCCTGTGCAGCATTTGCCGTCGTCGCTTCGACAATAAACTCTAAGCCATTAGATTGGATGCAGAAATCTGGAGAAGCTTTAGACCAATCTAACTCAAACCCATATTTTTTAAAGCATGCATGAAGATAAATTTCCCAAAACGAAGAGTTGAATGTAGTTTGAAATTCATATAAAAATTTTCCATCCCGATCAACAAAACCCTCCGCCCAATTGCTGAACATATCACGTTCTGACTGTCTGAACGGTGTCAGAATTCTTATAAAATTGGGATGTAATTTTGATTGCTCAACAATAGGATTAAAGAGATTCATAGAGAACATTTTCTAACAGAAATAATAAATCTTTCCACACAATCGATAAAAGCAGCTTAACTGGGGTGTCCGGTTTTACTTGACCAGGTCAGATGGAGCTGGCCTATTTGCGCCGGAACCTGTTTGGCAAAAAGAGCGGATCGCTAGCTGCACCCCCCGGTTTGTTCGAAGAAACCTTACACACTGATCTGGCGGCGGTACATGCCGAAATCGAACAGCTCGCCCCATCAGCAAAAGCCGATCCAGTTAAATCAACACGTTCCCGTGCTGGCCGCCAGCCATGATAGAAGGCGGCATGGCAGCACCCGGCCTACTGAGTTGGGTACTGACCAGCAAATACCTGAACCACCTCCCGCCCTATCGCTTAGAACAGATTGCCGCACGCGAGCAAGTCACACTTTCCCGCTCAACAATGGCCGGAATGGGCCGATCGTAGCGGCGTGGCACTGCAACCTTTAGCAGGCCGACTGACATGGCATCTGTTACAAAGCACCACACTGCATGCCGACGAAACGCCAGTCGCGCAGCTGGAGCCCGGCAAAGAAAACCCACCGCGCCTACTTGTGAGCCTACCGCAGCAACGACTTGGAACCTGGGCCGCGCATCATCGTGTTCGACTATCAAGCCGGTCGCAGTGGCCGGCATGCGCAAAGTTTCCTGGAAAACTGGCGAGGTCATTTGCTGGTCGACGACTATGGCGGTTACAAGGCTTTATTCTCCAAAACAGCATCACCCTGCACTGAATTAGGGTGCTGGGCGCACGCACGGCGTAAATTCTTCGATTTGCACAAGGCCAACGGCAGTCCGATGGCTTTTGCAGCGTTACAGCGCATTGGAAACCTATACGCAATTGAAGCAGAAGGCAAAGACCTGATCATCGAATGCCGCCAGCAATTACGAGAAGAAAAAAGCCTACCCGAGTTGGAGGCATTACGCCATTGGCTGGTGCAAACCCGCGCCCAGACTGCCAATGACGGTGGTTCCGCCAAAGCATTGGATTACACGCTCAAACGCTGGGCCAGCCTGACTCGCTATGCGCACACCGGACACCTACCAATTGACAACAATCCCGTAGAAAACGTCATTCGCCCCATCGCGATTGGTAAAAAGAACTGGCTGTTCACCGGATCAAAACGTGCCGGTCAACGCGCAGCAGCCATTCAAACCTTACTCGGCACGGCCCAACTCAACGGCCCGAACCCTTCTGCCTGGCTTAAAAATACGCTCATCAAACTACCCACCTGGCCTAATAGTCGAATTGACGAGCTGCTGCCGCTACCACCTGAGTTTATTGAAATGCTAAAGCAGAAGAATTGATAGCGATAGATGGTGGCGTTGGACGCTTACGATGCTTCAGTGAGGTGATCCCCTGTAACTGCCCTACGTCTCTATGTGTTATTCCAGACTTGCAGCGCGCGTGTTTCGCGTTCCCAGCCCAGAACGCAAATGGAGCCGGTAGAAAGCAGCAGATGCGCGCCTGCACGCGGATCCAGGCCGATCCAGCGAGCGCCCAGCACACGGAGAAAATGGCCGTGAGCGAAGAAGGCGCAGTCACCGTCAACGGCCAGGGCACGTTCAATTAGCCGGTCGGCACGAGCCGCCACCTGATCAGCAGTTTCTCCGTTCGGTACGTACCCAGACCAGATGGTCCAATCTGGGTCAATTTCTTGAATCTCGTGCGTGGTCAAGCCTTCGTAATCGCCGTAATTCCACTCGCACAAATCCTTGGTGATTTCGTTGGGTTCCAGTCCGGCTAGGCGGCAGGTCTTGATAGCCCGACCCATTGGGCTGGCCAGTACCAGCGCGAATTTCTTGCCTTTCAGTCGGTTCTGAAGCTCGCCAGCGAGGCGCTCCCCCTCCTTGGTCAATTCCAGGTCAGTGCGCGAAGTGTGTTGTCCGGAAATGCTCCAAGCGGTTTCCCCGTGTCGCATCAGCCAAATCTCATGTTTCATGTTTTCTCATTCCTCTAAGCTAATGTATCCAGCGATCAGTCCGGTGTTTGGATCCGGAAATACCAAGCAGATGGTGCTGATCAGTCATTCATGCATCGGCAATCGCCCTCCCCCGGTTTCGGGGGGTATATCTTCTCACTCTGATATTCAACTCTACCGCGCATAGGTGCCCCTCTCTTTCTGCCACGTAAGCAAATAGATGTCAACCAGCATTGAAATTTTGCCACTTTTTCTCAAAAAAACAGCGCACAAATTTGCCAGCTTAATATTTATGTTATTGTTCTTTAAAATTTAGTTTCTTTCATGATAGATACTGAGACTGGAAAATATTGGATGCTGATTGACAACACATGAGTTCTTTATTTGTTACTTATTTGGCCAATTTAATTTGAGCGAAGGCTTATTTTTCCCCAATTTCACGAGAATCCTGTGTGTTCTTATGATTCTTAACAGCCAGCGCGGCAGCATAGCAATCAGGCGCGTCAATTAGCCAGACCTTGGTATCTGACCAATCCAGATGATCACTCTGAACCATATAGCTTTTACCACCAAGCGGCAAAATAGAAATAGCATGCAAATATTCTGAAATCCCCACACCCAATGCCTTTAACACAGATTCTTTTACAACCCAGCGCTTAATAAAATCTTCGTTTGTCATCAATTCGGATTGCCGTTCTAAAACAGTGAATACGTATTCAGTCAAAACACTGATGTCTACACGACGATTACAGTCTTCGATATCTACGCCAACCTGCCCATTGGTTGAGATGGCTATCAATGCAAATTGACCGGCATGAGAAACATTGAATTCAATACCGGCACCGTCGTGTAAATAAGGCTTGCCGTGATGATTCGTAGCGAAGTGCAGTTGATTCGGAAGCACTGCCACCTTTTCTGCGAGTATCCTCCTTAAAGCTGCGCGTGTTGCAGTTGAACGCACCTGGTCTGCAAGCGTATGAAAGCGCATTGCATGCGCACGTTCAGACTTGCTTAATAGTAAAAAATCCGAGCTCGATATGGGTGCCCGCAAATTCAACTCAAGCAGCCACACCTCAATGCCAGCGGGAACTGTGTTCGGCAAGGATAATTGTTGAACGTTATTCACAATAAAGTCAGGAAAAACCTACAAAATAGTTTCTGATTCGAATTGAAGCAAGCTATTAATTATTGTGATTCCATACAGCAGGCATAAGCTTTAGATAGCGTTTATACACCTCGGTAACAAAATGCACTGGCTGTCCATTTACCCAATAGTTGTGCTGGTCTCTGTAATGTTCAGAAAGCGGATGACCAGATTGTCCGCCAGGAATATGCAGAATCCCATTTTCCCAATATCCTGGAGAAATAACAAGTCGCTCCGTTGCGCCAAATGACTCGTTATTGACTCGTATGCAAAAATCACAACCGGGTAATGAGTCTCGAGAAAGATTAAGAAAAGGTGCCACGCCAGGAATTCCTTGACTCAATGGGTGAATATAATCAGCAATATTGACTTTACCCCATGTGAGTTCAGCTAACGATTGCGCTGAATATGCGCTCTTCAGTTCCTTTGCAGCTTGCTCAAGTATCGCGAGTAGAAATCCATCCCAGTCTGAATATCGTACTTGTTCTTGATTTGACAACAATCCTAAATTCTTCTCGCGCAATAGGGCTTGTAGTGGAATATCGATATGCGCCCAGCCATACTCAAATGTTTGATCAAGCGTTCGACAATCATGCAGAAATGGCTCCAATAAAGCCTGGGCCAGCGCCACCCGGAACTGAATCAGCATAGCCAAGCCTTGACTGTTAGCATTCGCATAACCATCCCATTGCTCGAGATAATCACGCATCTCCTGAAGCTCTGGTCGTTTTGAAAGTAAATTTGAGTGCAACACACCCAGCGCAACATCGCGATAAAACGCATAAACCCCAACCTTGGTATCAAGCTGTAATTGGAACATCGCGTTTTCATCAATACGATCCATCTCACGCAAGCGGTCAGCAATACGATACGCACGATAGCCATTGGTAAATGCGTGACCGACCGTAAACGGATAGCGCTGATCCACATTCCGGTTATTTGCGTTTACAACGAAACCTTCAGCAGGATCCACAACACGGGGGAGCTGCTGTGGCGCAACATAGCCTATCCAATCAACAGAACCATCCGACCAGGATCGGCTGGTAGCACCATCGAATCCACGACGTATCGGCAAGCGTCCCATCGTGGTGCGGGCAACGCGGCCGGTATGATCTGCAAGAATGACGTTCAGCGGCGGCCCGCCAGTATCGTTCATAACGGCCACCCCCTGTTCCAGTGTTTCAGCTTCATAAATATCAAGGAGCTTCACATTCACTGCCTCAGGATCCAAGGCTGTCCATCGAATGGCTACAGGTTGGTCTACAAGCAACTTCAGTGCAACAGGCCCCCAAATCGTGGTTTTGACGTCTACCACACGCGCTGTGCCTCCTCTGATCTGAATTTTCTCATGCCTGATGCCAAAGGATCTCCAGCCATCCGGAGTCCAATACTCATTAGGGTTTGCTGGATTAAGTTCAATTTTCACCAAATCCAAAACATCTGCCGACATTGCCGTCATTCCCCACGCCAAATGACGTGAAGCGCCGGTCACAATCAAAGGTGTACCCGGCAGGCTCGCTCCTGCGACATCGATATTTCCAAACTTTAGCCGACATCGATACCACAAGGTAGGAACTGAAATCGAGGTATGCATATCGTTCGCCAAAATCGCGCGACCATCCTTTGTTTTAGTACCCGCCACGGCCCAGGCGTTAGACGCTGCCGGCATGCGATGGAATCGTAGAATACCCGCTTCTTTATCGCGAAGATTAGCTCGTTTCAGTAAGGTAGCCAACAATTCTGTTGGCACTTGATCGTCATCATCAGGCAATTCTTTTTCCCCTAGCACCGCCCGAGAATATTGATCTGTCATGGGCGTTAGAAACCTATATACCTCTGAGGGTAGCGCTTGCGCCATCACACTTAACATGCGCTCCTCCTCTTCCGAATTACTCTGGTCCTGGAACATGCTCAAAACAACGAGCAAGCTGTCCTCAATACGCCAGCGCTCAGGACGATACCCTAATAGGAGAAATTCAAAAGGTACTACAATCATCCCATCAATAGCACTATTGACTCCCGCAGCATACGCTTCCAATACTTCTCGTTGATTCACGGGAAGTCGCTCAACCACTTCCCTTGCCACACGCTCAAACCCCAGCACGCGCTGTTCCGTGTCAACAGAAATCATGGTTTCCCCAAAAACCTCCGCAAGCCGGCCTGAGCTGCGCCTCCTTAACAAATCCATTTGGAACAATCGATCGCGCGCTGTAACATAGCCAAGCGCCCTAAAGCCATCTAAGCGCGATTCAGCAGTAATCGTGGGAACACCGAATCGATCCAGCGCCACGATGACAGTGTCAGTCAGTCCAGCAACAAATGCGTCGGAATCCTTGTCTCTTAGTGAAAGATGCAGGCTCATATATATGGCGCTTACCCCCACTAAAACCGCCGTCAAAAAGAACCCAAATAGGCCTCGAACAAACCGATTATTCAAATTCTTGCTGAAAAAAAATTGCAGTCGATGTTTAGCGGAAGGCATGCTGACTAGCACTCACGTTATTATCGGGCGCCACGAATACAGTGCTCAAATAATTGTGTAGATTGAATTTCATGAGTGATCTATGCCTCACCCATGTTAAGACGGGCAGTATGGACTTGTTCTAACCGCGTTTCCGGATTTGCCACGATCTGACCATTCTCAAGCCTGATACAGCGATCAGCTAAATGAAAATAATGATCGTCATGCGTGATAACGATCACGGTTTTTCCACGCGCCTTAAGATCTGTCAGTATCGTTGTGTAAAAAAACTCTTTAAAAAGCGGATCCTGATCAGCAGCCCATTCGTCAAAAACATAGAATGGCCGATCTTCCAAGTAAGCGGTAACTAAAGCCAGTCGCTTACGCTGTCCTTGTGACAGCTCAACTGTTGAGAAAACGCCCCCTTCTACGCGCACTTTGTGGTCAAGCTGAAGTCTGGTCAAATAGATTCTTGCTTTGTCATCCAGATTGTCATCTACCAAACCCAATAGACTTTCGAAAAGATAGAAATCCGAGAAAACTACCGAAAACTGTTGTCGGTAGTTTTCGCGATTTGCATCGCAAATAACTTCACCATTCAACCGAACTTTCCCTTCTTCCGGACGATACAATCCGACCAGCAAGAGCCCGAACGTTGATTTTCCGCTACCGTTACCCCCGGTAACAAACACCAGTTCACCCGGCAGCAATGTCAGATTCAGCGGCCCCAACGTAAAATCACGCTCATCCCCTTCCTGTTTATAGCAATGGGTAACTTCAACAAATTCCAACAACTCCGGGCACATCGATGCTTTAGCCGACGCATCACTTGTATTTTCCAGTTGCTCGGCAAGTTCTCTTCTCACACGATTAATTTTATCGAGCGCAACGCTAGCACGACCTAACGTGGGAAGTTCATTAATTATCCCCGTCAGCGGCGACATCATATAAAGCACCGTCAAGGTATAGCCGGTAGTAATTTCTAAAGTAACACCTTCCCATTGAATGGCCTCAAAGAGAATAATACCGATGAGAAAATAGAGAAAAGCGGTTCCCAGAGCAGCAGCGAGAATAAACAGAGTCATTGCTGCAATATTTCCTCTGCGGCATGCTTCTGCTGTGGGGTATAGGATATCCACGAGGAATGCATCTCTGCGGTGATGATGCAGCTTGATCTCCTTGATGCCTTGTATTAATCCACGAAAATGAGCATACAACGCATCATCTTGTTCTCGTGCGAGCTGTAATGGCTTGATCGCTTTCAAAATAATCAAACGGTGAACAAGCACTCCCAATATGATGACGATTACTACCAGAACAAACAAACTCCAGGACAACCAACCGAGATAAGCTAGGCAACCGAGCACCCAGGAAATATTGATACACATATGGGGAATGATCTGGAAAGCGTCAACGAGAACACCAATATCCTCTGTCAGATTCGCCATCAGTTTTGGAGCCCCGAGTTGTTGCAATAACCGTAGCGGAGCACTCATCATGCGACGACTCAGTTCCATGCGCAAATCACGCGCGGCAGCCTGTCCGACACGCATTACAATGGTGGTTGAAATAATGTGCGTCGATAATGCTAAAAAAACCAAACCTCCAAATATCCAGGGCGCATACCCAAAATCCGCAGTAGCGGAGTGTACTTCTGTATTGATAAAGCCAATAAGTGCCGCACTCCCCAATCCGCTTAAAATGCCTGCCGCCACACCCAGTATTATCCAGGCTCGTGAACGTGAAAGAAGGTGGATGATTATATCCATTGAATCAAGAAAACAGCTGTCGCCATGTTTCACAATACCCAATGGATAATCGCGGTAGCTGGCTGGAAGCTCCTAACTGCGCCATTCTAGTCATTGACTCTGTATCCTTGCTGAAAATAATCGGGAAATCTCTAATTTCTACTCGAAGCAGAATAAAGAAAATCATTTTGATCAGATGGTCGTGTAATCATTCCATTCCGCTGTAAACACGACAAATAAACATCAAACAACTCACGATCTGCGGCGGGACATTGGATTCCACTCTCCAATAGCGCGCCTTCAGTCTTGGTCGTACTGTATTCTTTTCGTATATCTACTGACTTATCTTCGCCTGCCACGTCTTCTTGAAACATAGAAAGTAGCGGATATAAAGGATGATCCGTCGATTGTTTGGTAACCGTCTTAACGTTCTCTCGCCACTCAGTGAAGGAAATCGGCTGCACCAGGCAACCAAAAGCATTGATCCAGGCAATGATATCTCCACTCTTCACTGGCGCTTTGTTATTGAAATGGAATGTCTTGCCAATCGACAGTGGTTGCTGGGAAAGATATACAATCGCCTTGCTGACATAATCAACCGGTACAATATCAAAATCCATCTGCTCGACAGGCGCCTTGCCTATATCAATACATCCCCGGATCAGTCGACAAAGAAAATTATCCATATTCCACGCCCCGGTATCACTGTGCCCGGTCACGGTAGCAGGCCTGTGTATCGTGACGGGTAATCCGCGGTCTGCCGCAACCCTGACTAACTGTTCCGCGACCCATTTACTTTGACTGTAGCCGTCTTCCATCTCAAAATCCGGACTGGGAAAATCATCTTCCGAGAAGCTATCCGAATCAGTTGTCGCTCCTGCCCCAAATACAGACAAAGTGGACACATAATGCACAGGTTTGATTTTGTGCGCACACGCGAGCCGCAATACTTCCTGTGTTCCCAATACATTAGCGGCTTTCAATGCGCTATAAGGTTGCATAAAATTAACCAATGCACCGTTGTGATAAATTGCATCAACCTCCTTAGCCAGTTGATTAAATTGCTCCGCTGAAAGACCGAATTGAGAACTGGATAGATCGCCGCAAACAGGCGACACTCTGTGCATCAGCTCTGGATCAAATATCCCGTATTGTTCTAACCCGCTGCGTAATTTCTCGTACGCCTGCTGATCTGATTTAGCGCGCACAAGGCAGAACACTTTGGCGGACGTTTGCTGCAATAATTCATGTAACAAAAATACCCCCAGAAATCCGGTTGCTCCGGTCAGGAATACTGTTCTTGGGTTCAGGCTGTATGAATCGGCATGATCGATTGGTCGGATAACCGGATCAAGGTTTGCTTCCGCCACCAGATCTATCTGTTCTGGATTGCGCCCCAAACTCGTCGCTTCGTCATTATCAATGAGCTCTGCAAGCTGAGCTATCGTCGGCCGTTCAAAAATTTGAACCACGTCCAAATCCAGATCGAATTGGCCATTTACCTGGCTAATCACTTGTATGGTGAGCAGCGAGTGACCGCCCAGTTCAAAGAAATTATCGTGAATCCCTATACGATCAACGCCCAGTATTTCAGACCAAATCTGAACCAGCGCCATTTCTGTCGCGGTGTGCGGCGCTTCATACTGATTTCTATTAGATGAATCAATAGCCTGCAAAAGTAACGCATTCCGATCAACCTTGCCATTTGGTGTCAATGGCAATTTATCCAAGAAAACAAATGTCGCAGGCACCATATAATCAGGCAGAACCGCTTTCAATTGATTTCTCAGGCTTTCCTCATCTGAAGAAATTTGATCCTCGCCACCCTTTCTATCATGAATCGGTACCGGTACGCAGAAAGCTATCAAACGCTGGTCACCGGGCACATATTCCCGCACCAGAACCGCTGCCTCCTTGACTTCCGGCAGCCGCATCAGCCAAGCCTCTATCTCACCCAGCTCAATACGAAAGCCGCGTATTTTTACTTGGTTATCCACACGCCCCAGAAACTCAAGGCTTCCGTCTGCCTGAAAACGTGCCAGGTCTCCGGTTCTATAAAGACGATTGCCCTCGTACTTAAATGGGTGAGGAATAAACCGAGCAGCTGTTTGATCCGGATGATTCAAATAGCCTCGCGCCAGGCCTGCACCGCCAATATAGAGCTCGCCCTTGGTCCCCGGTGGCACCAGATTGAACGATGTATCCAACAAATAAATCTCTACATGATCGATCGGCGACCCAATTGAAACACTATTTTGCGCATCTTCCAGTCGAAGATGCCTGACACTGGCCCATACAGTCCCTTCCGTTGGCCCATATTCATTAAACAACGCAACATCAGGCAAAATCTCGTAGTGATTTCTGATTAACCCAGCCGTACAAGCTTCCCCTGCCACGATGACGGTACGCAGTGAATCAAGCTGATTGTGTTGGCTGCCCTGTTCAAGCAGTAATTGATAAAAAGAGGGCAAACACAATAAATGTGTCATCTGTTTCTCAGCAATCTTCCTGACCAATTCTGCAGGTTTAATTAAACTATCCCGATGTGGCAAGAATAAGCATCCACCCTGACTTAAAGTCCAGAAAATCCCGGCGACCGAGCTGTCGAAAGCAAATGAAGGCAATAATAGAAAACCTTCGACCGGTACCCGATAATAATCCAGTCTTGCCACAGTCGAATGCACGACATTTTGGTGTGAAATACCAACACCTTTGGGCTTCCCAGTCGAACCTGAGGTATAAATCACATAAGCGAGATTGGATGGGATATTTACTGCGGACAGATTCTCGGATGATTGCTCGGCTACCAAAGACCAATCCCGATCCAGGCATACGCACTCGACTTCACTTGCGGGTATTGCATTGCGTAAAGACATCTGAGTAAGTAATACCGCCGGAGCGCCATCCGCCAACAAAAATGCCTTTCTCTCCTCGGGGTAACTAGGATCTATCGGAAAATAAACTCCTCCCGCTTTGAGAATACCCAAAATGCCGATCATCATTTCTAAAGAACGCTCGATACAAATTCCAACGACAACTTCTGGCTTCACTCCCATTTTCCGTAAATAGTGTGCAAGCTGGTTGGCCTTTGCATTGAGCTGCGCATAGGTAAGCTGCTTGTCTTCAAATACTATCGCCACGGCATCCGGATTGTTTTTTGCCTGCACCTCGAATAATTCATGAATACATCGGTCATCCGGATAATCCGCTCCGGTTTGATTGCAATCAGTCGTTAATTGCCGCAGTTCGGATTCGGTCAGCAACGAAAACTCCGATAGCCGCTTGCCCGGGTCATTCACCACAGCTTCAAGCAAGTTCTCAAGATGTTTGCACAAACTCTGCATTCGAGTGTTCGAGAAAAGCGTAGTGTTATACGCTACCAAGCCATTTAATTCTCCATCCTGTTCATTAAAGTGCACGGTAAGGTCGAACTTTGTCGTATTGATATCTACTTCCAGATTAGAAATTCGCAGACCTTTAAGTGTCGCCGAAGCTTCGGGCGTATTATCCAAGTCAAGGCTTACCTGAAAAACCGGATTGCGTGAGGTATCACGAGGAAGCCTGAGATCCTGGACCAATCTATCAAAAGGCAAATCCTGATGATCATAGGCTTCCTGCACCACCTTCTTCGATCGAACTAACAATTCCTGAAATGTAGGATTACCGCTCAAATCCAGCCGCAATGGCAGCGCATTGACGAAAAATCCAATCAAGTTCTCAATTTCAGTTCGATTTCGATTTGCTATCACCGTGCCGGTCACGATGTCCGATTGTCCGGTATATCGTTGCAGCAGGATCGAGAATGCGGCAAGCAAGGTAGTGAATAGCGTTGCCCCGGAGCTTGCGCTCAGCGCCTTGAGTCGCGATGTTACCTGTTGCGTTAAAGTGAATGACAGAAACGCTCCCTGATAGGCTGGAGTTTCTGACCGAGAATAATCAGTTGGGAAATCCAGTATCGGCAAATTCGAAAGTTGCTGCTGCCAATATTTAAGCTGCCGCTCCAATGTTTTCCCTTGCAACTGCTGTCGCTGCCAATAAGCAAAGTCGGCATATTGAATTGGCAATTTGGAAAGCGAAGATGGTCGATTGGATACGAATGCATCATATAGCTCCGCCATTTCTTGCACAAAGATCCCAATCGACCAGCCATCGCATACAATATGATGCAGAGTCACCAACAACACATGATCCAGATCGGTGAGTTTTAGCAACTGAATCCTTACCAGCGGGCCGACTTCAAGATTAAAAGGCCGCTCAGCTTCCGCTTTGGCCAAAAACTTTACACGGATGTCCTGCTCCGCTTTATGTAAGGATTGCAAATCAACGATCGGCAACATCTCCCGTGGTACAGGATTGACTCTCGGTACCGGCTCTCCTGCTATCTCATCATAGCTAGTCCGAAGAATTTCGTGACGCTGTATCACTTCGTTAAAAGCTTCTTCCAATGCCGACAGATTCAATATCCCTTCCAAGCGGAATGCTGCCGGCATGTTATATGCCGCACTCTCAGGTGCCATTTGATGCAGAAACCAAAGCCGCTGCTGGGCAAAAGAAAGCGGCGCGCTGGATCCTTCAGGGCGCCTCTCAATCGTCTGAGCCGCAGTCCGCAGCGACGCATTGCCTCTTAAACGCATTTCGAGAAGCGCGCGCTTGGCTGGAGTCAATTGTGCGTGGTCTATCGAGCTTTTTTTCAAAGTATCCATACGTCTTTTCTCTCTTATACCTAACCGTGTTCTGTTTCCAAGATGTATTCAGCTTCCGCCTCGGTCAGCAACTCAATACTGCTGACAACAGCTTCCTCTACCGCAACCGACATACCCTCAATGGTTGGCGTACGCAACAAAACACTGAGTGGAAGTTCAATGGAAAATGCTCTGCGAACTCTCGCGATAACCTGTGTTGCCAACAAAGAATGTCCGCCGAGTTCGAAGAAATTGTCTTGCATGCCGACCCGCTCAAGTCCGAGCACTTCCGCCCAGATCAACGCGACCGCCTCCTCGGTAGGGGTACGCGGTGCAACATATTGACGCGAAAATTGACTGTTGATATCAGGCGCGGGGAGCGCCTTACGGTCCACTTTGCCATTGGTATTGAGCGGTAAACTATCCAGAATTACAAAGGCGGCAGGCATCATATAATCCGGCAAATACGCTTTAAGGTGCGCCCTCAGCGCATCCACACCGAGTACCGCCGGGTCGCCGACCACGTACGCAATGAGGCGCTGGGTATCCGGTGTACCTTCATCGCGGGCAACCACCACCGCTTCACTGATAGCGGGATGCTGCAACAGGGTCGCTTCGATCTCTCCTAGCTCAATCCGAAAACCACGCACCTTCACTTGATGATCCGTGCGTCCCAAGTGCTCAATATTGCCATCCGGCATATAGCGCACAACGTCGCCGGTTTTATATAGGCGCCCGCCAAATTTGTCACTGAATGGGTTGGGTATAAATCGCTCCGCCGTCAGTTCGGGACGGTTAAAGTATCCTCGTACAACGCCGGCTCCTCCAATGTACAGTTCTCCCGCCACACCAATTGGCGCCGGGTTGAGCCATCGGTCCAAAATATAGGAATGGGTGTTCGCAAATCCTTGTCCTATCGGAACAAGTTCCTGGGTTAACGATTTGACTTGCCGGGTCTCAAAATAAGTGCTGTCGATGGTCACTTCCGTTAAACCATAGGAATTAATCAAGCGCGTTTGCTGATCGCACAATGCCAGGAACTTCTTATATTCTTCGACGTACCAGCGGTCAGAGCCGCAGACCAGCAATTTCATAAAAACCAATCTTTGTCCGCTTTCTTCCAGGTATTCCGCCAACAGCCTTAATACCGCAGGTACGAATTCTGCGACCGTCGCTTGTTCGCGCTGCATCAATGCATACAGGTGCGCCGGTTGCAGTAGCGTTTCTCTTGGGCAGATAACAAGTTTCCCGCCTGAGCACAGTGCGCGTATCCAGTCACCCGCAAAAACATCAAAGGTATAACGCGCCATTTGCAGATGAACATAGTCACTCTGTAATGCATACGCCGCTTCCCAGGCAAAATATTGATTCACCAGGTTGCTGTGATTGACGCCCACTCCTTTCGGCGCACCCGTCGTTCCGGAGGTATACAGCATGTACGCAAGCTGTTGCCCATCCAGGGCTAAAACCGGCGAATAGCCATCTAATCGGTCGTCACCCGCAATTTCAAGATGCAGATTCACTGTGCTACAGAAATCAGGAATTTGTGCAGCCAGCTCAGACTGAGTAAGCACCCACCGAGTACCTGCATCCTGCAATATCTGACGCAACCTTCCCGGCGGCAATTCAGGATCCAGCGGCAAATACGCCCCGCCAGCCTTCAGTATGCCCAAAATACCAACGATCATTTCCAGTGAGCGTTCGACACAGATGCCCACCAGCACTTCGGCTCCCACACCTTGCGACCTCAAATAACGCGCCAGCCGGTTCGCCTTCCGGTTCAACTGCTCATAAGTCAGTTGCTCGCCCTCAAAAACAACCGCCACCGCACTTGGATTTATATCCGCCTGTTCCTCAAATAACTGATGTATGCATTTGTCCCGCGGATATTCCGCTGCTATGCCTTGCCATGCCACCAATAACTGATCTCGTTCTGCGGCACTCAGTAAAAAATCGGCATCATAACGTCCCGATGGGTCATGAGCGATCGCGGACAAAGCACTGATGAAATATTCTCCGATACGCCCCAGGTTTTCTCTATCAAGCCATTCTCTGTCCCCTTGCAGGGTTAATTTAATCTCTTGAGTGTCTATTTCAAGATTGAATGTCACATCCAGCACAAAATTTGACTGCCCTAATTCATTCCACTCAGTAATCTTTACAGATTCAGAATTGATGAAAGATTCGCCAATGTGGTAGTGCAGGTAATTGAATGTCGTATCGAAAAGAACCGCATTGCTCTGCAGTCGCTGCAAACTTGCCAGTGGATAATAACGCGCGTTGAGCATTTCACGCTCCGCAGCAAAAGCCTGGACAATCAGCTCTGACCAAGTTCCGCCATTAAGCTGCGCACATAGCGGCAATGTATTTAAAAATACCCCCAATGCCTGGTCTCCATCTAATTCCTCAGGCCGCACACTCGTGATTAGACCGGTCGTAATATTTGTTTCGCCGTACAGTAGGCTCAAAATCCGCAAATGGGATGCAAGCAGCACGCATTTCAGCGAAACAGCAAGGGATTGAGCAAGTTGCTTTAATTTCCCGGCAAGCGCTTGCGGAATGCGCAATTCCACTTCCGGCCAATGATCTTTGTACGCATTAAAACCGCCGTCGTCTGAAATTAGACGTGGAAAACTATTGATCGTGGCATCACTCAACCAGCGCTTCCAGAATGCTCGGTCAGTATCTGAATACAGTGCGCTTCTTTCTCGAACGACGAGGTTAAGCATGGCATTAGGGAGCGGTTTTTCTGCAAACACTTGCCCCTGTTGCATGGCAAGACATCGTTGCAGCACCTCGATCAACAAGGAAACCAGACTCCAACCGTCGATAATCGCATGATGTGCCGCAACGGTTAACTGGAATCTGTCCGCTGCTAGATAGTGCGCGGAGAAACGAATCAATGGCAGCTCTGATATATCAAAATAATCGCTTTGAACCGACTGCAGATATTCAGCCAACACCTCTTCCTGTTCGGCAGGAGAAAGATGCCTAAGATCATGGACTGCTAAAGAATCACCGCACCATTGATGTACTATTTGCAGAGGTTCACTGAACCCCCCCAAATCAAAAGTTGTGCGCAGTACCGGATGACGCACAAATACTTGTTCCAGCGCCATCCGCAAAACCTCCGCATCGAGGACACACTGTACTTTGATACTGTCAACGACATGATATGCGCCGGGCTCCTGCTCGCTGTGAAAAATCATGCCTGCTTGCATTTCAGTCAACGGGTATGCGTCCTGAACTCCTGCCGGGAGCTTCGACAAATCCTCAATGTTAATCAGTGAGAAGAGCTCTAAATTTGCTATTTCTACCACGGCAGAATCAATTGCGACTAGAAGAGTTTGAGCCAACAATCGAATCGTTCCGCACCGATAAAGCTGTTCCATCGGCAGCGTTAATCCTTGCTCCTTCGCAAGGCCAACTACTTGGATGCTGCGAATGGAATCCCCGCCCAGTGCAAAAAAATTGTCATCAATCCCGATTTTCTGCAGCCGCAGCACTTTAGCCCAAATATTGGCCAGAATTTCCTCAGTAGCGTTGCGTGGTGCCACATACTGAGAAGCCATCTGAGCTTCTATATCCGGCAAAGGTAATGCCTTGCGATCTACCTTTCCGTTGATGGTAAGCGGTAAATTCTCCAGGAAAACAAAAGCTGCCGGTACCATATAATCAGGCAACCTTTCCTGCAGATACGCTCGCAAATCATCAGTCACGACATCCACATCCTCGAAATTATCGATCGCCACATACGCTACCAGTCGTTTTTCGCCAGGCACATCCTCTCTCGCCATGACGACCACTTCGTTGATTAGCGGGTGCTGTGCCAGCACGCCTTCAATCTCTCCCAGCTCTATCCGGAAACCCCGTATTTTTACTTGGTGATCAATCCTTCCCAAATATTCGATATTTCCATCTTCTCGATACCGCGCCAAATCACCCGTCCGGTAAAGGCGTTCTCCTTGCTGATTACCGAATGGATGGGGAACAAACCGCTCGGCCGTCAGATCGGCTCGATTCAGGTAACCGTGCGCCAAGCCAGAACCTCCGATATAAAGCTCTCCCGGCACACCAATCGGAGCAGGATTTCCCCGCCCATCCAGAATAAAAGCTTGTAAATCCGGCAAAGGATGTCCAACCATACTGCTACTTAAATTCTCCGCATCGGATTGTGTCAGCGATGACCATGTTACGTGAACCGTGGTCTCGGTAATTCCATACATATTGACAAGCCGTGGATGCGCATCGCCATAGCGCTCGAACCACTTGCGGAGCTGGCTAAATTCGAGCGCCTCGCCGCCAAAAATAACTAAGCGTAATTTGAGCGATTCTTTCCTCGCGGCATGTCGATCAAAATGGTCCAATTGGTAAAAACTGGTAGGCGTTTGATTAAGTACCGTAACACCCCGTTCGACCAGAAGCCGATGAAACGATTCCGGTGAGCGACTCACCGCATGCGGCACCACCACGAGCTGCCCGCCGTAAAGAAGCGCTCCCCAAATCTCCCACACTGAAAAATCAAAGGCGTAAGAATGAAATAATGTCCATACATCTGTCGCATTAAAACCATACGCCGTCTCGGTAACTGCAAATAACCGGTGGACGTTATGGTGAGTAACCATGACACCTTTAGGCTTCCCGGTTGAACCTGAGGTATAAATCACATACGCCGTATTTGCCGGGGTGTTGAACATCACAGGGTTAATCACCGGATGATCGGCCAGGATTGAGAAATCTCGATCCAGGCAAAAAGACTTAATACCTTCTGGCAATGATTCCACCAGCAAAGCTTGTGTCAAAACCATTCGAGGCTTAGCATCCATCAGCATAAACGCAATACGTTCCGGCGGAGAATTGGGATCCAGCGGCAAATACGCACCGCCGGATTTAAGTACGCCCAGAATGCCGACGATCATTTCTAATGAGCGCTCAACACAAATACCCACCAGATCTTCCGGTCCGACACCTTGTGATCTCAAATAGTGCGCAAGCTGGTTTGCCTTCCTATTAAGCTGTCCATAGCTGATTTCTTCTCCCTCAAAAAAAACCGCTACCGCATTCGACCTTTTCTCTGCTTGTTCTTCAAATAATTCGTGGGTGCATTTACCCGGTAAAATTCTTGCTGCCAGTGCATTCCATTCAACCAACAGCTGCTGCCGCTCCGGTTCTGCCAAAACATTAATCGTACAGAGCGCTGTGCTGGGTTGCGTCATCAGCGCATCCACCAAGCCGACCAGAACCGTATTCAGGTACGCACAGATACGCTGGGGATCAATCCGTGACTGCATATTCAGCCGAAACCCGTCGCCAAAATCATCAACCGAGAGTGAAAGCGGATAATTGGTGCGCTCTTCTTCCGCCAAAATTGTAATGCCCTGATCTTGCCACACCGACAACCCCTCATCCGGGATTACACCTCCCCCCTTTGAACTATGGCGATAGTTGAGTAAAGCCGAAAATAACGGTGTCGGTGCAGGAATAGCGCTGCAACGCTGAGCGAGTGCGAGCGGCGCATGTTCATGCCGCAGTAACTCGGATAGCAGCCGGTGCATTTTTTGTGTGCCAGCATTCACGCCTGCCCCCGTCACGTCAAAACGTACCGGCAAGGTATTGATAAACATTCCCAGCATTCGATCGGCCTCATCACCGCCTTGCATACGTCCAAACAGCACCGTTCCAAATACTACAGTTTCCTTCCCGGAAATCTGCGCCAACACCCTTGCCCAGGCCAAATGAAACAAACTCGCGGCACTGACGCCTGCGGAGCGAGCGCATAATCGAATACGTTGTGACAATTCGCTATCCAGATCAAACATGGCTTCCGCCAAACCCGATCCATCGCCCTGAACATCCAGCAATCCAAATGGCGCAGTGGGCTCTGTTACATCCCCCAGCATTTCTCTAAAGAATACCTCATGCTCCTCAAGCTTTTTCCCTATACGGGTTTGCGCTACAAAATTCCGGAATGGAAGAGGCTCGGCAAGTTGATTGAACCGGCCCAGCAAATGCGCTTGCACTTCCCTTAATAAAACTTCCATCGCAACATGATCGAGCGCCAAGTGATGCTCCAGTATCAATAACAACCACCGCTTCCGGGTCACATCCCGAGCTATGTATCCACGCAACAGCGGCGCTTGGCGAACATCGATCCGGAAACAACGCGGATCATACTTTGCTTGCAATTGCTTGGCAGCATCTCCTAACGCACCATCTATTTCCACTTCCGTAACCGGCAAAACCACCTGCCGCAGAACCACCTGCACCGGCTCCGGTAGACCTTCCCACATTACTGCGGTGCGCAAAATATCGTGTCGTTCAATAACCGCCTGCAAGGCTGCTAAGAAAGCATCCAGCTTTGCGCGCGCATCAAAAGCCAGCAGTGAAGATAACAAGTAGGGATCTCCGTCAGCACTCATCAAGTGATGAAAAAGAATTCCTTCCTGGAAAGGTGTCAGTGGATAGATATCCTGAATATTCTTTGCGCCACCTGAGGTTTGCTTAACAATACTGTTGATATTTTCTTGTTCAAGCATCACCAATGGCAACATTTCCGGCGTAATCGATTCACATTGGAAAGGAATACGATTGGCTGGCACTTCGACAAGCAAATGACTCTCTATCGCTGCAGCAAATTCAGCGAGTGTTTGTGTCATAAACAGTGAGCGCACTTCAGCGTTCAAATGCTGCCGGCGCATCCGCTCTATCAGCGTCATTGCCAACAAAGAATGTCCGCCGAGTTCGAAGAAATTATCTTGCATGCCGACCCGCTCAAGTCCGAGCACTTCCGCCCAGATCGACGCGACCGCCTCCTCGGTGGGGGTACGCGGTGCAACATATTGACGTGAAAATTGGCTGTCGATATCAGGCACAGTGAGCGCCTTCCGGTCCACTTTGCCATTGGTATTGAGCGGTAAACTATCCAGAATTACAAAGGCGGCAGGCATCATATAATCCGGCAAATACGCTTTAAGGTGCGCCCTCAGCGCATCCACACCGAGTACCGCCGGGTCGCCGACCACGTACGCAATGAGGCGCTGGGTATCCGGTGTACCTTCATCGCGGGCAACCACCACCGCTTCACTGATAGCGGGATGCTGCAACAGGGTCGCTTCGATCTCTCCTAGCTCAATCCGAAAACCACGCACCTTCACTTGATGATCCGTGCGTCCCAAGTGCTCAATATTGCCATCCGGCATATAGCGCACAACGTCGCCGGTTTTATATAGGCGCCCGCCAAATTTGTCACTGAATGGGTTGGGTATAAATCGCTCCGCCGTCAGTTCGGGACGGTTAAAGTATCCTCGTACAACGCCGGCTCCTCCAATGTACAGTTCTCCCGCCACACCAATTGGCGCCGGGTTGAGCCATCGGTCCAAAATATAGGAATGGGTGTTCGCAAATCCTTGTCCTATCGGAACAAGTTCCTGGGTTAACGATTTGACTTGCCGGGTCTCAAAATAAGTGCTGTCGATGGTCACTTCCGTTAAACCATAGGAATTAATCAAGCGCGTTTGCTGATCGCACAATGCCAGGAACTTCTTATATTCTTCGACGTACCAGCGGTCAGAGCCGCAGACCAGCAATTTCATAAAAACCAATCTTTGTCCGCTTTCTTCCAGGTATTCCGCCAACAGCCTTAATACCGCAGGTACGAATTCTGCGACCGTCGCTTGTTCGCGCTGCATCAATGCATACAGGTGCGCCGGTTGCAGTAGCGTTTCTCTTGGGCAGATAACAAGTTTCCCGCCTGAGCACAGTGCGCGTATCCAGTCACCCGCAAAAACATCAAAGGTATAACGCGCCATTTGCAGATGAACATAGTCACTCTGTAATGCATACGCCGCTTCCCAGGCAAAATATTGATTCACCAGGTTGCTGTGATTGACGCCCACTCCTTTCGGCGCACCCGTCGTTCCGGAGGTATACAGCATGTACGCAAGCTGTTGCCCATCCAGGGCTAAAACCGGCGAATAGCCATCTAATCGGTCGTCACCCGCAATTTCAAGATGCAGATTCACTGTGCTACAGAAATCAGGAATTTGTGCAGCCAGCTCAGACTGAGTAAGCACCCACCGAGTACCTGCATCCTGCAATATCTGACGCAACCTTCCCGGCGGCAATTCAGGATCCAGCGGCAAATACGCCCCGCCAGCCTTCAGTATGCCCAAAATACCAACGATCATTTCCAGTGAGCGTTCGACACAGATGCCCACCAGCACTTCGGCTCCCACACCTTGCGACCTCAAATAACGCGCCAGCCGGTTCGCCTTCCGGTTCAACTGCTCATAAGTCAGTTGCTCGCCCTCAAAAACAACCGCCACCGCACTTGGATTGATATCCGCCTGTTCCTCAAATAACTGATGTATGCATTTGTCTCGCGGATATTCCGCTGCTATGCCCTGCCATGCCACCAGCAAGCGCGTGTATTCCGGTTCAGTCAGGAATTTCAGTTCACTCAGCAGTTGATTCGGCGTCATCGTGATATTTTCCAGCAATGCGCGATAGTGCTCAGCCATACGAACAATCGTTGCCTGGTCAAATAAATCGGTATTGTAGATAAACTGAACTTCGAGCCCGTACCTCCCTTCACTGATCTCAAGGTCCAAATCAAATTTGGCTGTTTCAGTTTCCATTAGCTCCGGTACTATCTTCAACCCGGCTATATCGAATGCAGTCTCAGGCATATTCTGCAAAGTAAGCATGACTTGAAACAGCGGGTTATGACTCATATCGCGTACTGGCGCCAACTCCTCAACCAGCTTTTCAAACGGCAGATCCTGATGCGCTTGCGCTCCCAGACAAGTTTCCTTAACACACTTGAGAAATTCCGTAAAAGGCGGATTACCGCTTGAGTCAGTACGCAATACCAGCGTATTGACAAAAAAACCAATTAATCCTTCGATTTCCAGTCGGCTGCGGTTAGCAATGGGCGTACCTACACAAAGATCAGTTTGTCCACTATAACGAGAAAGCAGCACATTGAAGGCTGCAAGCAATACCATGAACAGCGTTACGTCATGTTTTCTGCTCAACAACTTTAATTGGCTAGTTATCGTCTTTGGCACAGCGACATAATAAGCTGCTCCCCGATAATTCTGCACAACCGGTCGCGGCCGATCTGTCGGCAACTTTAGTACCGCCGGCGCCCCGATCAGTTTTTGTTTCCAATAATTTAGCTGCTTCTCCAGCCTCTCGCCTTGCAGCCATTGACGTTGCCACACCGCATAATCTGCATATTGGATTGGTAATTCCGGCAACGGTGAGGCCTGATTTTTACTGAAGGCTTCATACAGCGTTATAAATTCACGGATCAGAATCGCAGTAGACCAGCCATCCGATACAATGTGATGTAAGGTAAAGAGCATGACATGCTCTTTCATCCTTGATGATTTAGTCAATCCGAGCGAGAAAAGGCTTGCCCATACCAGCGGCCCGCGTGCCAAAACAAAAGGCTTTTGACTATCTTTCGCCAGATATCGACGAACTTCTAATTCGCGCAGCTCTTCAGGTAAGCCGCTCAAGTCGACCATTTCGATAGTTAGATTCAGTTTGGGCGCGATGACTTGGATTGCCTTACTGTCTTCCATGACAAAAGTAGTCCGCAAAACTTCATGACGACGAATGATTTCGTCAAAACACCTTCTGAGCACCTCAATATTCAAATCGCCTGATAATCTCACCGCCCCAGGCAGGTTATAAGATGCACTTCCAGGTTCAAACTGATCCAGAAACCACAATCGTTCCTGCGAAAACGAGAGGGGTAGGTCACCCTCTCGTTTTATGGGTATTAAAGAATAACTCTCACCAGATTGTGTCTGCTGAAGGTACTCGATAATTTCGGCTTTATGGTTCTGCAGCGCCGATCTCAACTCTGGAGTACTGGTATTGGGTGGAAACTTACCCCGAAGATCGCCATTATCCAAATACAGGCGAATATTTTTTCTTTTTAATTCGGATAAGAGTTCGGTCAAGGTCATACGATGCTCCCGGATTGCTTATTGCCATTCGCAATGGGCGACTGCAACTTACTTGTTTTTATTTTTGGTGTCTTGCGCTTCTGCAACCAGCGAATAACGCCTGTGATATAAATGACAGGACAAGCAAGTCCACAAAGAAAAACCAGGATGCGACCAATCCATCCGAATGCCTTACCGGAATGCAATGGCCATTGCCAGTCGAGAAAAGTTTCGCCCGCGCTGCGACGCGAATCTGGTGTGCGCACTTCGAGTATCTCGCCACTATACTGATCGATTGCAATTTGTCGCTCGGACCAATATACACTCAGTTTTGGCACATTTCTTTGTACCACTGAATACACGCCTGTAGCGCTCTCCGGTAAGTAAATCACATGGAGTTCACCGTCCGGAAAATACTCTCGTGTGATGGTCCAAGCCTGCCCTACTCCGATTGGCGCTACTTCGGCATTAAAAACAGATTCCAATTGATCTTGAGGATCTCGAGTCGCAGGAGAAAACTGTTGTGTCACCCAGACAAACGGTTCATTGAGATTCATATACACACCCGACAGCAAAACCGCCCCGAGTATTGGAAAAAAATACAAAGAAAATGTCTTGTGCACATCAAAGTTAAACCGCACAGCGCCTGCGTTGAGTTTGATCGACAACGCCTTGCGCCATTGACCATTCATCGGCCACCAGACTATGAATCCGGATATCAGTGAAACCATCAACAGTAATGCAATAATGGCAACCAGCGTAATGCCATTGGCACCTAGCAACAAACTATAATGCAGCTGAAAGACAAAGCCCATCAAATGATCCGGAAGCCATTGGTCTACACTATGGCTACGCACACCGGTTACCTGCGCTCGATAGGGATCAACAAAAATGTGCTGCCGACTCCCCGAGTCTTGATCCACATAAACAGCGTATACGCCTGTACCGTCACGAGGGCCGTATACCGTTGAAATTTTGCTATCTTGCGCCGCGACACGCTCGGCTGCGCGGATGATTTCTTGCAGCGGCTGATGGCTTGCTAACCCGCCATCTGCATTTTCGATCTGCTGCGGCGCAGTCACCGTCAATAACTGGGGATTTAACCATTCATCTATTTCTTGAAAAAACACCAGAACGCTGCCGGTAATACCAATAATCACTAGCAATGCTCCGACAATCAAGCCCAGATATAAATGAATATCCAACCATAATTGCCGCCATGATTGTTTGCGTTTGTTGTGAAAATTTTCTTGGCTAGTCATCGCTCACGCTCTAAAAATATAAAACCAGGCCTTTGAGTACTTAGCAGGCCGTAGAAGAACTATCTGCGTCGCCGCTGCGGTGTTAAAAACAGGCTCAAAATGCTCATTTATTAAGCAGATTTCATAATGCGATATCTTCAACTTCCCAATCTTCCTGCGTGTTTGTTGTTGCAACATTCACTTCCTTCCATTGCGCTATTTCAATGGCGTCCGCCAGCAACGCAATCGTTGCAGCCTCAAAGACTATGCGCAGCGGCAGGTTTATCTGAAATTTAGCGTGTATTCGAGAGAGAATTTGCGTTACTAACAAGGAGTGCCCGCCCAGTTCGAAGAAATCATCATGAATGCCCATTTTCTCCACACCCAATACTTCTACCCAGATTGATACCAAACTTTCTTCAATTTCATTGCGTGGCGCCACATACTGAGCAACAAACTGCGCTTCTATCTGCGGCTCCGACAAGGCTTTGCGGTCTATTTTTCCATTGGAACTCAGCGGCAAGTCGTCTAAGCACACAAAAGCAGCGGGCACCATATAATCCGGCAGATACGCTTTCAGGTATGCTCGTATACCATCATGATTCAGTGCGGGTGTATTGCCTGTTATATAAGCCACAAGGCGTTTTTCCCCAGGCATATCTTCTCTTGCCAGCACAACGGCTTCTTTAATTGGCTGATATCGCATCAGTATTGCTTCTATTTCGCCTAACTCGATTCGGAAACCTCTAATCTTGACTTGATGATCGGTACGTCCGAGATACTCAATATTTCCATCATTCCTATACCGAGCGATATCACCCGATCGGTACAGTCGCCCTCCCGTTTCACTCAAAGGATCCGGAATAAAACGCTCAGCCGTCAATTCAGGCTGATTGAGGTAGCCTCGCGCCAATCCTACGCCACCGATATAAAGCTCACCCGCTATCCCCGCAGGTACGGGATTCAAGTGAGCGTCGAGAAGATAAATTTGAATATTGGAAATCGGACGACCAATTGGAATCGTCGTATCGCTACCGTCTTGTATACATGCCCAATATGTCACGTCAATTGATGCCTCAGTCGGACCGTATAAGTTATGCAACCTGGTGTTGGGCATCTTTTCAAAGAATTGCTGCTGCAAACTTGCCGACAAAGCCTCTCCACTACTAAATACGTGGCGCAAGGATTTACTATGTAATACCGCTATCGAATCGAGAAAAACAGAAAGCATGGAAGGCACAAAATGCAGCGTAGTAATTTGCTGCTGCTCGATGATCTCAGCAAGAAAAACAGGATCTCTGTGCGCCCCGGGCGATAACATGATCAGCCGCGCTCCCACTAACAAAGGCCAGAAAAATTCCCATACTGAAACATCAAAACCAAATGGTGTTTTTTGTAGTACTCGGTCGTGGTCGTTTAACTGATACTGTCGTTGCATCCACATCAAACGATTGACAACTCCCCGATGAGCGAGACCGGATCCTTTTGGTTTACCCGTAGAACCTGATGTATAAATCACATAAGCCAGATTTTGCGCATCAATCACGTACGATGGATTTTCATCAACTAGCCACTCAGTGCTGCAATACTCAGTACTCAGGTCGATTTTTCTAGACCACTCGGGCACAACACCACGTGTAGATTCATGAATCAGGATCATGGCCGGACGAGCATCTTCAAGCACAAAATTGATTCGTTCCTTCGGATAACCGGGATGAATAGGTAGATAGGCGCCGCCTGCCTTGAGGATGCCGAGGATGCCAATCAGCATTTCCAAAGAACGCTCAACACAAATGCCTACCAACATCTCCGGCCCAATACCTTGCGTTCTCAGATAACGCGCCAGTCCATTCGCTTTTCTATTTAACTCCCGATAAGTCAGCTGCTGCTCCTCAAAAACAACCGCAACCGCGTCCGGACTCTTCTCCACTTGCATCTCAAAAAGATCATGAATGGATTGGTCGTGTGGATAATTTGTTAGCGTGCTATTCCATTCCACTCGCAGTCGAGTGTACTCTTGCTCGGTTAAGAATTTGATCTCACTGAGAAGTTGGTCTGGTGAATGCACGATGCTTTCCAGTATTATTCGATAATGCTCAGCTATCCGCAGAATGGTGGATTCATCGAATAAGTCGGTGTTATAGTTGATTTGAACTTTCAAGCCTTCTGCTTTCTCGCTCATCTCAAAATTCAAATCAAACTTGGCCGTGCCTGTTTCAACAACCATGGATTCGATCGCTAATCCTGTAATCTCGAATGCGGTCTCGGGCATATTCTGCAAAGCAAACATAACCTGGAATATTGGGTTATGGTTTATGTTGCGAACCGGTGTCAATTCCTCGACCAGTCTCTCAAACGGCAAATCCTGATGTGCTTGCGCCCCTAAGCAAACTGCTTTAATTCGCTTAAGCAGTTCAACAAAGGTCGGATTACCTGAGAGGTCAGTACGCAGCGCCTGCGTGTTGACAAAAAAACCAATTAATCCTTCTATCTCCAGCCGGTTGCGATTGGCAATGGGAGTGCCGACACAAAGATCACTCTGCCCGCTGTATCGCGACAACAAGATGCTAAAGGCAGCAAGCAGCACCATGAATAAGGTGACATCCTGCTGCCGACCGAGCAGTTTTAATTGCTCGGTCACTGATTGCGGTACAGCGGCGTATAAGGTTGCTCCCCGGTAACTTGGTACCACGGGTCGTGGACGATCGGTCGGCAATTCAAGGATTGGTGGCGCTCCGGTTAGTTGTTTTTTCCAATAACCGACTTGCTGCTGCAGCTTCTCGCCTTGCAGCCATTCACGCTGCCACATCGCATAATCCACATATTGAATTGTCAGCTCGGATAAAGGAGAAATTCGGCCCGCTCGATAAGCTTCATACAGTAGAATAAATTCGCGAATCAAAATCGCAGTGGACCAGCCATCCGATACGATGTGGTGTAAGGTAACCAATAGAATATGTTGTTGTTCTCCAGAAACTGGCGAGTTTCCAAGAAAAAATACAGTTGCCCGAACCAATGGACCTTGAGCAAGATCGAATGGGCGCCGGGCATCTCCTTCCAGATAGCGCCGCACCTCCGATTCGCGGCGCTCAGCGGGAAAATCCCTTAAATCCACATCGTTGATCTCCAGCGACATAGATGGCGCGATTACTTGCCGCGGCTTACCATTTACTACATCGAATGTTGTTCTTAGTACTTCGTGGCGGCGTATGATCTCGTTCAGGCTGCTCTTCAGCACGCCCATATCCAGCTCACCCTTTAGCTTCACCGCGCCGGACATGTTATATGACGTATTTCCAGGCTCAAACTGGTCTAAAAACCACAATCGCTCCTGCGCGTATGAAAGCGGTAACACCTGGTTTCTTGATGCAACTTTCAGTGGAGAAATCTCACAGGCTTGCCCTTCCATCCTGGCAGCATCAATCTCAAGTGCAAAATCTTCGAGAACGGGTTTCTCGAATAGAATATGCAAAGGAAGATCAACAGAAAATAAGTCGTATACGCGTGAGATTACTTGAATGACAAGTAATGAATGACCGCCAAGTTCGAAGAAATTATCATGGATGCCGATGCGTTCAAGCTCTAGTACTTCAGCCCAAATAGCAGCAAGATTTTCTTCCGTTGGTGTACGCGGAGCCACATATTGACACATGGATTGGGCGCCAATATCCGGTGCCGGTAATGCGCTCCGATCTATTTTTCGATTAGCGCTGAGTGGCAACTGATCCAAAAATACAAAAGCTGCCGGCAACATATAACCAGGCAATCGCTCGATGAGATAAGACCGTATACCATCAACATCTATTTTTAATCTATCCCCTACGATATACGCCACTAAGCGTTTGTTACCCGGTGTATCCTCACGGGCAATCACTACTGCTTCTCTGACATTAGGATGCTGCAGCAGCGTCGACTCGATCCCGCCCAGCTCTATGCGGAATCCGCGGATTTTTACCTGGTAATCTGCGCGGCCTACGTACTCAATATTGCCATCTTCACGATACCGCGCCAAATCTCCAGTCCGGTATAAGCGACTGCCGGATTCTCCAAAAGGATCAGGAATATAACGATCCGCCGTTACATCTGCGCAATTGAGATAACTGCGAGCAAGTCCTTCTCCGCCAATATACAATTCACCTATCACGCCCACTGGAACCGGATTCAGATGAATATCCAGGAGAAAAATGCGAGTATTGGAAATTGGATGACCTATTGGAACAACCGTATCGTCATTCACTACACAGTGATAAACGCTGCTCCATACGGTGGCCTCAGTAGGACCGTATTCATTAAATAGCTCTACATGCGGTAAGCGAGCGCTCTGCAATGCTACCAAGCTCTTTTTGCACGATTCCCCTGCTACGATAACCTGCTTGAGGCTCTTACCTTGCTCAAGGGTAATTTGCTGCAATATCGACTCATACAACGAAGGAATCGTTAATAAGTGCGATATTTTCTGAGAAGAAATCATGCTTACCAAGGTCGCTGGATCAAGCACGGCAGCTTGCGACGACAGTACCAATTGTCCCCCCTGACACAGCGTTCCAAATATTCCCGCTATCGAACTATCAAAAGCAATCGATGACAATAATAAGAAACCATCTATCGGTACCTGATAATAATCCAACCTGGCTAATGTAGAATGAACAACATTCCGATGCGTAACGCCGACACCCTTGGGTTTTCCAGTGGAACCCGACGTATAAATGACGTAAGCAAGATTCTGTGAAGAAATGGCACTCGGCAGATTGTCGGTATTTTCTTCTTCGGCTATCCACCGCTGCACGTCAAGAATTGCCCTGTTCACCTGCGCCGGCAGCAATCCTTGCAACGCTTCCTGAGTTAGCACGATCTGGGGTTTCGCATCTTCCAGCGCATGCGCAATGTGCTCGCTGGGGTAGCGTGGATCAATCGGAACATACACCCCATCCGCTTTGAGAGTTGCGACCAATCCTACAATCATTTCCACAGAGCGCTCGACACAAACACCTACCAGCACTTCCGGACCGACACCCTGCGCGCGTAAAAAACGCGCGAGCTGATTCGCCTTGGCATTAAGCTGTTGATACGTGAGTAACTGCTCCTCAAATACCACCGCTACTGAATTTGGTTGCAGCTCGGCTTGTTTTTCAATCAACTGATGAATACATAGTTCGTGTGAATATGCTTTATTAGTCGCATTCCAACGACAAAGGAGTTGTTCGCGTTCTTGTTCCGATAAGATTAATAACGCTGAAATCGGTTGATCCGCAATGGCAACAATACTCCGCAGAAGTTGCTGGAAGTGCCCTACCCAGCGAGCAATCGTGCTGTCTTTGAATAATTGTATGTTGTATTCAAACCAACCCGTCAGCACGCCATTCGTTTCCTTGACATCCAACGTTAAGTCAAATTTTGAACTTCCCATTTCAATTTCAATTTCAGTCATCTCGATACCTGACATCCGCAGTTGCTCATCAAACGAAGTCTGGTTAAGGAATACCTGAAAAAGCGGGTTATGACTCATGGTGCGTTCCGGCGCCAATTCTTCCACCAATTTATCAAATGGCAAATCTTGATGGGTCTGCGCTTCCAGACATCGCTTTTTCACTCTACCTAAAAGTTCTGCAAATGAAGGATTACCGGAAAGATCAACGCGCAGCACTAGCGTGTTGGCAAACAAACCCATCAAAACCTGCAATTCAGAGTACGGCCTATTCACAATGGGATAACCGATGCAAATATCCTTCTGATGCGTGTAACGGCTCAGGAGAATTGCATAGGCGGCAGCAAGTGTCATGAATAGGGTTACGCCATGATTCCTGCTTAGCTGATTTAAAGCGACTGCTGTCTCTTGCGATATATTGAAGCGGCATTTCGCCCCCAAATGCTTCAATTTAGTCGGACGGGGAAAATCAGTGGGTAACTCAAGCAAGGCGGGACTACCTTGCAGATGCTCTGTCCAATAAGCAAGTTGCTGGTTTAGTACAGAATCCTGCAAGCGCTCACGTTGCCAGCAGGTGTAATCCGCATATTGAATCGGCAATGCGGGTAAAGAGGATGACCGCCCAGCACAGAATGCGCCATATATCGCACTGAATTCGTGAATCAGAATTTTAACTGACCATCCATCTGCAATGATGTGATGCAGCACAATCACCAGAATATGTTTTTCAGGCGCAAGTTGAATCAATAGGAAGCGTATCAGCGGCCCCAAGCTCAGATCAAACGGTTGATTGGCTTCATCGATCATGCCTTGTCCGGCGGCATCGATTTGCTGGCCGGCAGACAACATCTGGAGGTCTTGGTACTTGATCGCTACTTTTAACTCAGGCGCAATCAGTTGTCGCACATGCCCTTCATGGGAGACAAAGACGGTTCTTAACACCTCGTGACGGCGCACGATCTCCTGTAGACCGCGCTCCAGTGCATGCACATCCAGTTTACCGACCAGTTCTATCGCGCCTGCTTCATTATAGAAAACACTCTCAAATTCTAATTGAGACAAAAACCATAGTCGTTCTTGCGCAAAAGATAATGGAATCGCCTCCTCTGTTACGCTGCGCTTATGAATCTTGTTTTTCTGACTTGTCTCGTAAGCGTCCAACGCCACCATCTATCGCTATCAATTCTTCTGTTTTAGCGTTTCAATAAACTCAGCTGGCAACGGCAGCAGCTCGTCAATTCGACTATTAGGCCAAGTGGGTAGTTTGATGAGCGTATTTTTAAGCCAGGCAGAAGGGTTCAGGCCGTTGAGTTGGGCCGTGCCGAGTAAGGTTTGAATGGCTGCTGCGCGTTGACCGGCACGTTTTGATCCGGTGAACAGCCAGTTCTTTTTACCAATCGCGATGGGGCGAATGACGTTTTCTACGGGATTATTGTCAATTGGCAGGTGTCCGGTGTGCGCATAGCGAATCAGGCTGACCCAGCGTTTGAGCGTGTAATCCAGTGCTTTGGCGGAACCGCCGCCATTTGCAGTCTGGGTGCGGGTTTGCACCAGCCAATGGCGTAATGCCTCCAACTCCGCCAGGCTTTTTTCT
>CAZYHY010000032.1:0-31700 GCA_964647635.1 uncultured Nitrosomonas sp. | reverse complement strand
AGATTCAATTTCTCAACAATAATTGCTGGGTACTTTTTTCAGGGACGACTAATTAATAAGTTAAATAAAGCAGTTCATAGAAGCAAATACGATCAATTAAGAATTTGCTCGATTCAATCCGTGAGAAAAAATTACGAGCACGATCGTCTAAGCTTGGAGAGACCAATATTTCATAGGGTAGCCTCTATTATTTTTGACGGCAAGCTTCATTGGGCGACTCGGTTGCAGCTCTGACAATTAGAGCGATCCGAAATTAGCAACTATGCTACTAGCGTTCCACCAACACCACCTCAACCATCTTCACCTCACCATCGCGCCGATATTGCAATTCAGTTTTTTCTCCCGCTTTAAGTGTTCTTAAAATATTCGCATACGACGCTAAATCGCTGATCGGCTGCCCAGACAGTTGGATCAGAATATCGCCCGTTTGTAACTGCGCCTGCTGCGCCGGGGAGCCGGGGATGACGCTGTCCACGCGCACACCTTTCCCTGGGTAGGAGAAATCCGGTACGGTGCCGAGGCTGGCTGTGCGTTTTTCTTTGGTTTTTGTTTCTGTGGACTTAGTTTGCGTGTTTTGCGATGGCAAGGTAACGGTCAGCGGTTTGATGCGGTTGGCCAGATATTCGGCGGCTTCCTTGAGGATGGCGGCGACTTTGACCAGCCCGGCGGTGTCGATTTTATCCACGGTGTCGCCGGGAGCATGGTAATCCTCGTGCGCGCTGGCGAAAAACTGCACGGCGGGGATGCCGACTTTGATGAAAGCAGCCTGGTCGCTGGAACCGAAGTCGTCTGGCACGGCATTGACGGGAATGCCGGTGACAAAGCCTGCGCCGCGGAAAACGTGCACCAGTTCGCGTGCGCTGCCGGTACCGAACAGGGTGACCGGATTACTGCCCAGCCGCCCGACGGTATCCAGATTCAGCATGGCCGCAATTTTTTCCACTGGAAAATCTTTGGTGCTGTTGATGTAATGCTTGGAGCCGAGCAGGCCGGCTTCTTCGCCGGTAAACGCTATAAAAATGATGGTGCGTTCCGGTTGCCATTTGGGAGCGATTTGCCGCGCCAGCTCCAGCATGACGGCAATGCCGCTGGCATTATCGTCGGCGCCATGATGGATTTTTCCTTGATGGGCTGCGCGGACATCCGGCCAACCCATGCCGAGGTGGTCATAATGCGCGCCGATAATGAGGCTTTGCCCGGCGAGTTGCGGATTGGTACCCGGTAAAATGCCGATGACATTGCGCAGCGCAATATTGCCTTTCGGTGCGCCGACATCCTGCTGCCAATTCTGAAAATAACTGTTGTCATCACCGCCCGGCACCAGACCAATTTGCTGAAATTGCTTGGCGATATAGGCTGCCGCGGTATCCAGTTCCGGGCTGCCCAGTTCGCGCCCTTTGAATGCGGCGCTGGATAAATGCGTGATATCGGCCAGCATGCGGCTTTCGGAAAATACCGGTGGCAGCTCTGCCAATGCGCGGCGAGGTTTTATGGTGCCAGCGTGAGCAGCAGTCACTGTTGTATGGTCTTTTTGCTGTATCCATTGAGTGAGCGGCGATTGCGTGACTGGCCATTGGCCTTTATACACGTTGGTCAACTCGTCGCCATTTTTAAATACCAAATAGCTATATTTGCGGTAGTGCGGCAGTTTATTGGCTAGTTCTGCAATCGCTTTAGGCTGATCGGAGGCTATCCATAACAGCGTTTTATCCGGATCTGCGGGCTGTCTGGCCGTCAATACAATGGCGTGGTCAGACTGTTGGTATGTTTGCTGATCGAGTTGCAGCTTGCCCTGTTGGTAAGCGACGTCTTGTTCCGCTAAGGCGGTGAGTAGCGCGTTGCTGAATTTGTTTTGCCAGCCCATGATCCAAACCGTTTGGTTGGTGGGTAAAACAGTTAATTGATCGTCGGTGATGACTTCCAGCGCGGCCGATTGGGTTTTTTGCCACTGCGTTGCCAGCGAGCGATAGGCTTGCAGTATTTCCTTGTCAGCCTTTGCCGGTAGTACCAATAATGGTTTTTCAGCGCCGAAGCCTTGCGACAAGGCGGAAGGAATCTCGCGGCTATCCAGGCGTCTGAACACATCAAATTGCGGATCAATGTCGATGCGCACCGGGCGTGCGTGAAAATCCATTTCGATCCGCTGCGTCTTATCGTCGAGAGTGATTTGCGATACATGCGCTTGCGCTTCTCCTTCCAGCGTGACCGAGATGGGTATCGTCAACCGATACAACTCGCCGGGCTGGGTTTGTTCGAGTTGCGCTTTGAGTTTGAATCCTTGTGCTGTGGGTTCGGCTTGCGCATGGCGCAATAGTAGATTGGGGGCGCCGCTACGCTGTACCCATTGATCAAATTGCCGGGAGAAATCTTTGCCTGTTACTGCGCTGAATGTGGCTTTCAAGTCGTCAAAAGTCGCCTGCTTGAATTTGAATTGTTTGTAAAACTGCCGCAACGCACGCACAAAATCTTCATCACCCAATTCCTGGCGCAGCATATGGAAAAACATCATGGTTTTTCCATAGCCGACGGCTTCTGAGCTGGCACTATGTCGTGACACAAACTGAATAATTGGAAAATCCTTTTCCTTGTTGACAAAATCTGCGTATTTTTGCAGCACGTCACGACGATATTCCTCGCCTTTGCCGCGTTGTTCGTTGACCAGATGATCGGCGAGATAAGCGGTCAATCCTTCCGCCCAATTTCCTTTGGCGTAATCGACAAACACGCCGTTGCCCCAATAATTATGCAAAATCTCATGCGGGTACGAGGAATGCAGGATGAACGGGAAGCGAATCACCTTGGGGCCGAGCAGCGTAAAAGAAGGCATGCCGTAGCCGGTTTCCCAGAAATTCTCGACGAGCGCGAATTTTGTATACGGATAGGGGCCGAGCAGCTTGTTGTACATGGCAATATATTGCGCGGTGGTGTCCAGATATTTCTGCGCCAGCGCTTCATCCGCGCTACGCAAATAAACTAAGGCATTTACTGCGCCTGCGGATTGTGTGTAGCGTTTGTAGCGGCCTGCGACGATATAGATATCATCTTGCGGCTGTGTTTCTTCCCAAACTACGTTTTGGGTTGTTGCTGTTTTCTGTTCACGCACTAACGTACCCTGGCTGACGACATCCCAATCGGCGGGCACTTGAATATCCAATCGAAATGACACCATCGCATCACCGCCAAACTGCGGATACCACGCGCTGGAATTGGCCAGGAAAACCCCTTCATTCGAGATGACACCCGGCGTGTAACTGAAACTGCGTGCGTATTCTTGTCCTGGGCCTTGTACCGGATGGTTAATTTTCCCGCTGAAGTGCAGCGTAAAGTTTACTTGACCGGGTGGCACAGTCACCGTGTACTGCTTGATCGAAATCGGTCGGGATCTCAGTGTAATCTCGTTTTCATCTGCCTCGATTGCCGCACCCTGCGAATCAATAATCGTTAACCCTGAGTGCAAAAAGAATTCAAGCCGTACGGGTTCTTTGTCATTGCGCATCCAATCCGGGATTTGGATCTGATCTTTAACGCGGATTTCCGAAGTATCCGGCGACAATTGGATTTGCATCTGGTGGTAAAAAGTTGTACTGCCGGCCGATGCCATGAGGCTGTAGAACATGCAGGTAATGAGCAGAAACGAGATTTTGCTGAATTTAATCAAATTTTTCATATCGTTTTAATTAACTGAATCAGTTGAATGAGCATAGTGCCATGAAATTATTTAATTGACTTGCGGCGTGACTTTTCTAACGCACTAAACCCGGAATCATTGAATAGTATTGTACCCGATGGCTTGAATACAGAATCGCAGCAGTAATCATTCATTTCTAAAAGAGGCTACGAGTATGAGCAACGATAGCAAAGAAAACAACGGTAATTCTTCGATCAGCATTGTTGCTATCGTGTTGTTGCTGTTATCGGTGACAGGAACCTTGATTGAACCTTTGACCAGTGCTCGTCCGGATGACCCCGGATTAAACAGCCCCAAGCAAGCGAAGAATGTCGAGCTCAATGAAACCCGGTTATGGCAAGATCCTATTGATTTAATGAATAATCAGTTTGCCCAGGAATCCTGGGATCCTTGTGCATACACGAATGTTCTGCAACAAGAACTGAAAAATTTTCATCGGTATAGAGATTTTTCTGTTGTCGCTATCAGTGTCTCAGGTAGCTCTTATTACGAAATTGTCGAGACTCGTCGACGTAATCGTTTCGCGGTTGTTTCCGCCCTCAACGCAAAAAAATACTACCCTGGAAATGAAGAACAACTGGGCTATTACAGGCTGAAATCCGAGACGGAACGATGTGATAAAAAAGACTCCATGGATTTTGTTCCTTATGAATGGTTTGATCGCGAAGAAACAAAATCTTCCAGTGTATTGGTTATTTGGTTGGATGAAAGCAGGATCAAGAAAACTACTGACAGTTACAGGAATTTCATCGATCGCTTGATTAAAGAAATAAAGAATGAGCAGCAGGACGTGTTAAAAGAGAATGGTCAAATAGGCTCTGATTTTGATTTTAAATTGATCGGTCCCAGTGGAACGTCGTTGCTGGTAGATTTAGTGAGGAGCGATCCCGTTTCTTATCCGAACTTTAGGGTATTTGTCCATAGTGCGACGACACCCGATCAGAAAATCATCCGTTCTCTCCAAGCGAGTTGTTCAAGAATAATGAAAGAAGGTCGGCCCTGGTATTGTCCGTCATCAGATGAAGCGTTGAAGCAGGAATCTGAGAAACCGGAATCCGAAAGATTGGAGAAAGGTTTAAAAACAGCGCTGAAGGATCGAAAGATTATCCGTTCGATCGGTACAGATGATCAGCTCGCCAACGCGCTTCTCTGGGAACTGTGGCATCGCGGGATCAATAATAGTCATGAAATTTATGATTTTTCTAGAAAACAGAAATGTGAGGATGGCTTAGTTTTGGTGACCGAACTGGATACTTTGTATGCACGTTCACTGACCCATTATCTCAGTCGTAACCGGTTTTGGGATCACTGTACTAAAACAGGCGACGATCCTCCTGTCAGAAGCTTCGCCTACCTGCGTGGGGTCGATGGTAAAATGCCAAATATTTCCAGCAAAAATGCAGAAGATAAAAGCGCTAAAGATAACAATAAGAATACTCCGATGCATTGGGATGATTCCCCTCCGGAACATGCTGAGGGCCGTAATCAATTTGATTACCTGCGCCGGCTTTCCAATACGATTGCCGAACTTGATGATGACAAGAATTTTGCCAAAAATGGGGTCAAGGCCATTGGTATCCTGGGATCGGATATCTACGACAAGCTCATCATTTTGCAGGCATTACGGACAAGATTTAAAGATAAACTGTTTTTTACAACTGACCTGGATGCGCGCTATCTGCATGTCGATCAACTGAAATGGACGCAAAATCTAATCGTCGCGTCCAATTTTGACTTCACTCTGCATTCAGATTGGCAGGGGAAAAGCATGCCTTTCCGGGATAGCTACCAAACATCCATCTACCATTCCGTTTTGCTCGCGCTCAATGAAATCCACCCTGAACCCAAAGAATGGGATGGAATCCTTTCGGGACGATTACAATCGCAAGATCCACAACTCTTCGAGATTGGAAGAACCCGGGCGATCCATCTCGATTCGCCCAACGTGGATGGTCTTGGAAAGTGGCCCGGTTGCCTGAATTCATTAGATTCTGAAAGCGCATCGGCCACAGAATGTAATTCGATCGATACGCCGTATCAGACATCTGAAATTGCAAGTATAGATCGAGGGATTAAAACCCAACCTGATTATTCATTACAGCAAACTTCACGCATCGAAATCATACAGCGAACTATCTATATTCTCGTGGCATGCGCATTGATTTTTCTGGGCCACACTGTATTGACGCAACGATTGGATTTATCTGATCGCCAGGCACTCGTTACTCATAGCTTTCTCAAGCCCCGTTCATGGATAGCCATTCTGGCATGTACCCTGATCACCCTGGTGTGCATTCGTGCTTTCATTCATGAAGATGTCTTTGAGCCTTTTATTTGGTCGGAAGGCATCAGTGTCTGGCCAAACCTGACCATACGCTTGATGGGTATTTTTTTAATTCTGCTGTTAGCATGGCAATTCTATAATAAGCTCCGGAACTGTAGGAAAGAAGTGACGACATCTTTTTTCCCTACTCCGCACTACGTTACGGAAAGTAGTGAGAAACGGTGTGACATTCCAATAAAAAATGAAGTCAGCACGCCGTGGAAAAAGTATTTGTGCATCATTCACAACCCTAAAATGTGCTGGGGAATACAGACCGCCACCGCCATTGCGGTCGCTCTGACGCTGTCATTTTTGACAATGAACGATTTCAAAGCTTTTGGATCGCTGAATTTTCCCTATCGGGGAGAATTAGCCTATATCCTCCACATGATATTGTTGCTCACCCAGTTCTGGATCTTGTGGAATCTAATTTTCTGGATTGCTTTTGAGGCGAAGGCATGCGGTCGTTTCATCGAAAAGATAAACGGTATTCAAAGCAACAACACAGAAAGCATCCGCGAACTGTGGCCATCAGATATTCTTGATAAGTTTCAGAGAAAAACGGGCGTTTCATGTGCGCATTTAAATCGATATGTACAATTTCAGATTGTTGTTAGAATCACGGACTGCATCAGTCGCTTGGTTTATTTACCCCTGGGAATGATCTTGACGATTCTGATCGGACGCAGCAGAATCTTCGACCAGTTCGGGATCCCGCTTTCCTTGATCATTGTCTTTAGTGTCGCGATCATTTACCTGTTTGCCATACTGTATCAATTGTGTCAATCGGCTGAAAGTTTACGGGGCACTTTGAAGGAAGATTATCAATCCCGGCAAGTTGTCATCAGAGCCAAACAGGAAAAAGAGGAAGAAGCTCAGATCGACCGGCTGATCGGATTGATACGCAATGAACGCAGGGGTATCTATGCCAATTTTGGCCATCAACCGGCATTTGCAGCATTATTATTGCCCTTTGGCGGCATGAGCGGCGTGCAGATTCTGGAGTATTTGTTTAATATCTGATTTTTCCACGTACTAAACTATTTAGGATACGAATCATCATGACATTTTGTTTCAAAGATTTAATAGGTTTTTCCTATTTGGCACTATTCATTGCTGTAAGCTTTCACGTCAACGCCGCCGACTTCATCACCGACGAACACCAGCTTTCCGTCAAAGAGAAAAGAGCCGGCGAAGCGTATTACCGCCAAGATGCGAAGTGGATGGTTTATCAGGCGGAGCTATCCGATGACAATCCTTTTTATCAGATTTTCCTGAAAAATATTGCCAGCGGCACAGTGCAACAGGTGTCGCCGGGAAATGGCAAAACCACGTGCGCGTGGGTTCATCCCGCGCAGGAAAAAGTACTGTTCTCATCGACGCATGAAGATGCTGGCGCAAAAGCCAAGATGGATGCGGAAATTGAGCGCAGGAAATCCGGTGAGCGGCAGTCGTATGCGTGGGATTACGATGAGTTTTATGATATTTACGAAACTGATTTTACCGGTGGAAATATCAAAAATCTTACCAAAACGCTGGGATACGATGCAGAAGCCTCCTGGTCACCGGACGGTAAGCTGATCGCTTTCGCTTCCAATCGCAGGGCGTATAACGGCGAGTTATCCGATGAGGAAGCCGCGTTGTTCAAAGCCAATCCGTCCGCCATGATCGATATATACATCATGGATGCCGATGGCTCCAACGTAAAACGATTAACGCATACCAAAACCTACGATGGCGGCCCGTTTTTCAGTCCGGACGGAAAGCGAATCGTGTGGCGGCGTTTTTCTGAGAATGGCCGGGAAGCTGAGATTTTTACCATGAATATCGATGGAACTGACCAGAAGCAAATCACGCGCTTGAATGTCATGTCGTGGGCGCCTTTTTATCATCCATCCGGAAAATATATTATTTTTGCGACGAATGTGCATGGACACCGCAATTTTGAACTGTACATCGTCGATGTCGACGGCCAGAAAGAGCCGGTGCGGGTGACGGATAAAGAAGGTTTTGATGGACTGCCGGTATTTACGCCGGACGGCAATTATCTGACCTGGACCAGCGATCGCACACCCGAGAAAAAAGGTCAATTGTTTCACGGCAAATGGGATCATCAGAAAGCATTGGAAAGCCTGTCGTTGAAATAAGGATGGCAATTCCGTAGTCAATGTGACCGGAGCGAAGAGATGGGCTCTTCGCCTTGCGGTTACATCACTTGCAGCAAGTGGCGAATGATGTGGCGCAACGTGTTAAATCTTAGTAGCTAATAAGATGTGCGAGCACTAATCAACTACCGACTGATCAGTGCGCTGGGATGCTGAATCAACATGGTGTAATAGTCTTTATTGCGCGCTACCCAGCCGCGGATTTCCAGCGGTTTGCCAAGGTAAGTCGTCGGTGGGGGAAATAGCTTGAGATTGCTATTGGCGATGCGTATATCAATTTTGTCACTAAAAATCAAACGTGTGTATTTGCGGCTTTTCTTGATACTTACCGGGGTGCCGGTAAATCGTTGCCAGCCTTTGGTGTGATTGGTGATCTGCGCAATGGGTCGGGACTGATACTCCGGCATCGACCAGATGCCCAGTTTAAGTTTTTCGGCGTGCTGCTGCGCTTGGATCAGTTGATCGGTGTACAGTGAATTGGGTGGAATGATGCTGAGGGTCGCCAAGCCATGTTCCAATAAGGCTAGGTTGAGGTGTTTGCCGTCCGGTAAAAAGACATGCGCCAATAAACGCTTATATTTATCCCGCTTTTCCTGATCAAGTTCCAGATAAACCTTATTGTCCTGCAATTGAGCCTGCAGCCACTTTTTTGCGGCAACGCCCCCTGGTTCTTCTTCGCGCTGCTGGCTTTCGATTTCGGGCGTGTTGACTCCCAATAAACGGACGTGCTTTTTATCGTCTAATATAATCGTATCGCCGTCATAAACCCTAGCGACTTGATACAATTGGCGGCTGGGCTGGTTGAGTACCTCGATTTGCCGGGCGCCGGCAGAAGGCTTGTCGGAATAAGTGACGCGTCCTTGAGGATCAACGCTGCGGTAAATTTCGGCTGTAAATCCAGCGGATGTGGCGAGACTGAGGATCAGACAGTGGATGAAATAATAGTACCGCTTGTTAAAAAACACCGCAGTTTTTTTCAAAAAATGGATTTTGGATAGCATATGGCGCACATAATGCCATAATATTTTGTTCGAACAACATTCCAGTTTTCTTGAAAAATAAATAATCGATTTTTTTGCAAGCGAGAAAATTGCGATGAAAATCAACATAAGCCAAACTTCGGAGAGAAAGTAGATTAAAATTGGCGCTTGTCGGATTTCGGGAATATTTATCAGTTCATCGTGACACGTTTTACGGTTAAAATCAGACCGGTTCAGCTGATTGATGGTAATATCGGCGCCAGTTAAGTCTGAGGTGGATATTTATCCGTTGACCGAAAATAATTTAATGCATTTAAAAATCATGAGGCTGTTGTTTGTTCGCTGTTTCTCCAAATAAATTTCACCATTAACATTTAGTATGCCACCTGAAGTTCTCATCGAGGTTAATAACCTGAGTTTCTCTTACGATACGCGCCCGATTCTGAAAGGTATCGATATGTCCATGCGGCGCGGTCAGGTGGTAGCCATCATGGGCGGTAGCGGGTCGGGTAAAACTACGTTGCTGAGGCTGATCAGCGGCGCAATTCGGCCGACGTCCGGGCATGTGAAGCTTGCCGGAGAAGTGGTGCATGAACTCAATCGCGATGCGCTGTTTAAGTTGCGGCGCAAGATGGGCATGTTGTTTCAGTTTGGCGCGTTGTTCACTGATTTGTCGGTGTTTGACAATGTCGCATTTCAAATGCGCGAACATACCAATTTGCCGGAATCGATGATTCGCGATCTGGTGCTGATGAAATTAGATGCCGTCGGTTTGCGCGGCGCGCATCAGCTCATGCCCAATGCACTATCCGGCGGCATGGCGCGGCGTGTGGCGTTGGCGCGCTCTATCGCGTTGGATCCGATGCTGATTATGTATGATGAACCGTTTACCGGACTGGATCCGATTTCGTTGAGCGTGATCGGAAATCTGATTCGTCGCTTGACCGACGCGCTGGGTATGACATCGATCGTGGTGACGCATGACGTACAAGAGTCCCTGAAAATTGTGGATTACGTTTACTTCATTGCAGACGGTGTGATCGCTGCGCAGGGTACGCCGAAAGAAGTACGGGAATCGATAGCGCCGTTTGTGCATCAGTTTGTGCATGGTGAAGAAGATGGGCCGGTACCGTTTCATTATCCGGCACACACTTACCAGGAGGATTTGAAGTTGGAGGATACTTTTGCCTAGACGTATCGTATCCGCTGTTCAGCATATCGGGCATCGCGTGATTGAAAGCATCTGGCGGCTGGGCTACGCCAGTCGTTTTTTTATTCTGGTGCTATTAAAATCCGGCACCAGTTTTCGCCGTTTTAGTTTGATCATGCGTGAGCTGTATTTTACCGGTGTTTTGTCACTGATCATTATCGTGGTGTCCGGGCTTTTTGTCGGCATGGTGTTGGGTTTGCAAGGCTATGAAACACTTCAGAAATATGGTTCGGAGTCCGCGGTCGGCACATTGGTTGCCTTGTCGTTGGTACGCGAACTGGGTCCTGTGGTGGCTGCGTTATTGTTTGCCAGTCGCGCGGGTTCGGCGATTACCGCAGAAATAGGCTTGATGAAAGCAACGGAACAGCTGGCGGCGATGGGTATGATGGCGGTCGATCCGGTTGCCCGCGTAGTGGCGCCGCGTTTCTGGGCAGGCGTTATTTCCATGCCGTTTCTGGCAGCAATATTTTCTGTCATGGGCGTTTTTGGCGGTTATCTGGTCACTGTGGTGTTCATTGGCGTGGATGAGGGCGCCTTCTGGTCGCAAATGCAAAGCTCAGTTGATTTCAGATTTGATATATTGAATGGTTTTATTAAAAGCTGCTTTTTCGGCGTGGCTGTCACCACTATCGCCGTGTTTGAGGGCTACGACTCGCTACCTACGGCGGAAGGCGTTTCAGGCGCAACAACACGTACCGTGGTGACTTCGTCATTAGTGATTTTAGGGCTTGATTTTATTTTGACCGCTTTCATGTTTAGAGGAGTGAGTTGATGCAGCGGACAACAATGGATTTGTGGGTAGGATTGTTTGTAGTCACGGGAATTATCGCGCTCATGATATTGAGTCTTAAAGTCGGTAATCTGAATGTTTACAATCCGTCACAAAACTATGTGATTACTGGGAATTTTGAGAATATTGGTGGTCTGAAAGTGCGCGCGCCGGTAAAAAGTGCCGGCGTCGTCGTGGGACGCGTCACGGATATTCAATTCAGTACACAAACTTACGATGCGGTGGTGACCATGGATATGGATAGCCGCTTTCCCTTTCCCAAGGATACCTTTGCCAGCATTTTGACGGCGGGCTTATTGGGCGAACAATATATTGGACTGTCTGCGGGCGGGGATGACGTGATGCTGAAAAATGGCGATAAAATCATGAAAACCAACTCCGCTATGGTACTTGAGGAATTAATTGGCCGCTTTTTATTTAATAAGGCCTCTGAAGATGACTCTTTATGATTAAGTGGAATTTGTTAATTTGATGTTGATTGGTTTAGTATTGCGTAATACTTAAAATTTTGGTGAGGAAACGATGAAAAGATTTTTTGGGGTAATTTTATTAATATGCTCTAGCTTGCTGGTATTCCCTGCATGGTCAGCGAATTTGGCACCTGATAGACTGGTCGACGAGACCGTTAAGGAAGTAATTGATATTATTCAGAAAGATGATCAGTTGAAAAGCGGTAACAAGGAAAAAATGCTCGACTTGATCGAAACCAAAATTTTACCGCATTTCAATTTTACACGTATGACCCAACTGGCGATGGGCCAACATTGGTCAGCAGCGTCGCCGGAGCAGCAAAAGAAATTGGTAGATGAGTTTCGCACGTTGCTGGTGCGCACCTATTCCAACGCATTGACCAGCTACAACCACGAAACGATTAAAGTGAGTCCGATAAAGAACCTGGGTAGTAATGTGGAAACCACGGTTCGGACGGCAATTATTCAGGGCAACGGAAAAGAGCCGGTACCGATTGATTACAGCATGGAGAAAAAACCGGACGGTTGGAAGGTTTATGATGTCACGGTTGCTGGCGTGAGTCTGGTTACCAATTATCGCGGATCCTTTAACAGCCAGGTTCGCAAGGGCGGCGTGGAAGGATTGATTAAAACGTTGGCTGACAAAAATAAATCGCTGGAAGGTAAGAAATAATTCAGTCGAATCAGTAATTCGAGTCCTTTAACCTCATGGTACTTCGTGAAGATCATAAAATTATCGTGCAAGGCGCGGTTACCATCGAAAATGTGGTGGCCATGACGCAGCGCGGGGTAGCGTTATTCGACGAACAGCCTATCGTGATTGATCTGGACAAAGTAACCGAGGTGGACTCGACCATTATCAGTATGTTGCTGGAATGGCTACGTGCAGCCCGCAAAAAAGGCTGTCAATTGCAGTTTATTCATTTACCCGCTAGCCTTGAAAGCTTAATTCAGTTGTATGGTATTGCCGAATTGATTCCGGTGATACCGAGTCAAGATACTCAACAGGGCAGCGTTTGATTCGATTAGTATTCGCTGTTGTTAAAATCCCAGAGTAACCTTTCCGATTGATGCGTCCGATGTCGCCTGCCATTGAAGTCAAGCAAGTGAGTAAATGCTATGGCAACTTGTGCGCGCTGACGGATATCGATCTCGAAATTCACGCCGGTGAATTTTTTGCGCTATTGGGTCCGAATGGCGCCGGCAAAACGACACTGATCAGTATCATTGCCGGCCTGTCGCGCGCCAACAGCGGATCGGTGCGTGTGATGGGACACGATGTCACTACGCAGTATCAGCAGGCGCGGCGAAATCTGGGCGTGGTGCCGCAAGAACTGGTTTTTGATCCTTTCTTTACAGTGCGCGAGACCTTATTAATACAATCGGGATATTACGGCATCAAGGGGAATGCGGATTGGATTGATGAGATCATTGAGCGCTTGGATTTGGCGGATAAGGCGCATGTGAACATGCGTGCGCTGTCAGGCGGCATGAAACGCCGTGTTCTGGTTGCGCAAGCGCTGGTGCACAAGCCGCCTGTGATTATTCTGGATGAACCGACAGCCGGCGTGGATGTTGAATTACGCCAAACACTGTGGCATTTCATTCAACAACTGAATCAGGATGGACATACCATTGTGCTGACCACGCATTATCTGGAAGAGGCCGAGACATTCTGTCATCGTGTTGCGATGCTGAAGGCAGGAAAAATTATCGCGCTGGATAGCACGCAGAATCTGATTGGAAAGATGACTTCGGGAAATTCGTTGAAACTTAGATTGCTGCCGGATACCTTGCCACCGGTGCTGCAAGCGCTGCAAATCGGCCATCACAACGGAATGTACGAACTCAAAATCGAGAACTATGCACACGTTGAATTCATTTTGGCGTCATTGCGGTCTGAAAATAATCAGATATTGGAAATGCATTTGCAACAGCCTGATCTCGAGGATGTGTTTGTGAATCTGATGAGAAATCACGGGAAGCCAGCAAAATGACCGGATTCTTGACATTGTTGCATAAGGAATTGCTGCGTTTCTGGAAAGTGGGGTTCCAAACCATCATCGCACCGATGGTGTCAACGTTATTGTATTTGCTGATCTTCTTTCATGTGCTGGAGGAGCATACGCAAGTTTATCCGGGGGTCGCGTATACTACTTTTCTGATCCCGGGACTGGTCATGATGGCGGTCATTCAGAATGCATTTGCCAACTCATCCTCCAGCATGATTCAATCAAAAATCAGTGGTAATATCGTATTTGTCTTGCTATCGCCATTATCCTATCGCGCCATTTTCTTTGCGTATATTCTGGCGTCGATTGCGCGGGGATTATTAGTCGGCCTGGGGGTTTATCTGGTTACACTGATATTCTTCGATATTCCGCTGCTATTACCTTTATGGGCGTTACTGTTTGTTATTCTGGGCAGTGCGATACTGGGCGCATTGGGATTGATCGCAGGTATCTGGGCTGATAAATTTGATCAATTGGCGGCTTTCCAGAATTTTATTATTCTGCCCTTCACGTTTTTATCGGGTGTGTTTTATACCATACACTCGCTACCCGTTGGTTGGCAGTACTTGTCGCATCTCAATCCATTCTTTTACATGATCGACGGATTTCGGTATGGCTTCTTTGGGGTGTCCGATATTTCGCCTTATATTAGCCTCATGATTGTGGCAATATGTTTAATGGTGATTTCACTATTAGCCATTCGAATGCTTAAAGTCGGCTATAAATTGCGTTATTGAGTTCATAATATTAATTTAATTGACTAATTTTGCATGCATAAAATGCATGATGGAGACTAAAATGATTACAGCAGAAAAGATAAAAACGACGATTGAATCGTCGCTACCGTGTGAACACGTACAGGTCGAAGGCGATGACGGGCGCCACTTCAGTGCACTGATTGTCAGTGCTGAATTTAGCGGTAAGAATACCGTTCAGCAGCATCAATTGGTTTATAAATCGCTGGGCGATAAAATGAAGCAAGAGGTTCATGCGCTATCCATGAGAACACTGACGCCGGAGCAGTGGGGGCAAAAATCCTAGGAGCTTTGATATATCCCTCCTAGGTGGTTAAGCAAGTCTCAAAACAGTTTTACCGATTGGCAATTCGTTATAATTACCGCTTTTATCACTCAGTCTGGAATTCCATTGTTTAGAATACTTAGCGCCTTAGTTGGCTTCTTCATGCTTGGTTTTTTGGGTATCTTCCTGGGGTATTTTGTCGGGAGTTTCATTGATCGATTCAGAGCACTGGGGCCGAGCGGAATGAATCCGTTTAATACCACGCGCCGTCAGTCGGTTTTTCTTGAAACTGCTTTTGTTTTAATGGGTAAATTGGCCAAGGCGGATGGTCGCGTTTCAGAAACGGAAGTGTCGCATGTAGAGCAATTCATGCAAAAACTGGGCATGACGCCTGAGCACCGGCTCAAGGCAATCGCGCTGTTCAAGCAAGGTGCTGAGGTGGATTATGACATTCATCCCAAAATGAATGAATTCATTGCGGTATGCGGTCATTCCAGTAACCTGAAGCAGATGCTGTTGGTTTATCTGATTATCATGGGATTATCCGATGGGCATTTGAATTCCGCCGAAGAAGAATTGCTGCGCTCGATCGCCGGTCGCCTGGGCTATAGTCATGCCGCGTTCAATCAATTGCTCGACATGGTGCTGAATCAAATGCATTTTGCCGGAGGGCAAAGCACATCGGCCAGCGCGCTGGATGATGCGTACAAGGCATTGGGTGTCAGCAAAGACAGTACCGACCAGGAAGTAAAGCGTGCTTATCGCAAGTTGATGAGCCAGTATCATCCGGATAAATTGATGGGGCAGGGCGTGCCGGAGGAAATGATCGCGGTGGCAACAGAACAAGCCAAAGAAGTGCAAACCGCTTACGATTTGATCAAAAAGAGCCGGGATCAGAATTAGCTGTTTTATGTCATGATTTAATTGATTCTCAAAATGAAACCGTTGCTGTATAGCTTCCGCCGTTGCCCTTTTGCAATCCGCGCCAGGCTGGCGATTCAAGTCAGTGGCGTGGCAGTGGACACACAGGAAGTCAGTTTGCGCGCCAAGCCGAAGGAAATGCTGGCATGTTCACCCAAAGGTACGGTACCGGTGTTAAAGTTTGCCGATGGTCATGTGCTCGAACAAAGTTTGGACATCATGCACTGGGCGCTGGCTCAGAATGATCCTGAGCGCTGGCTGGACGGCGATCCGGCGGTAATTGCTGAAATGACGTCGTTGATCCAATACAATGATGAATCGTTTAAGCCGAAACTGGATTTGTATAAATATGCGGTGCGTTTTTCGCAGCACCCTGAATCCTACTACCGCGAGCAAGCCGAGTCCTTTCTGGTTGAATTGGAGGCGCGCTTAAGTAACGATGGCCACCTGCTGGCTGGACGTTATACGCTGGCGGATATGGCGATTTTTCCGTTTGTCCGGCAATTCTCCAATGTCAATCCGGACTGGTTTTATGCCTCGCACTATCACCATCTGATTGCATGGCTGGATCGGTTGATCAGTTCAGAATTATTTCAAAACATAATGCGGAAAGAAGCTGATTAACAGTCGTTGAGAAACGTATTCGATGTCGACGATGCGTTGCAGGAAGGCTCATAAAATGAGTTAACTTGAAAAAAGGAAAGTCAAACCAAGCCTGTCAAAGAAGGCTTCCTGTCGCGAATAAAACAACGTATATTGAAGAGTAGAAGTATTGTTAACGAAGTCATGAAGCATCTCGATATTGCGGGCATTATCGGATAGTGATGGTTAGTTGTACCACGCTATAAATAGTTATGAATTTATAGTTTAATATGCCTCTAAACCTAACTTGGAATTACACTATGATCAGAATAAATATTTTATGGATAATATTGGTTCTATTTGTATTGTCTGCTTGTCAATCGACTCCTGATGACCAGAATGTTTCAGCAAACGAATCAGCTCCAGAAAAATCAGCTGAAGCCATGCAGATAGACCAAGAAGCTACAGCTGCATTAAATAAACTGTATACAACAAACTCGGACGCAAAGATTATAGGTGAAAAAGCGGTAGGAGTTCTGGTCTTTCCAAATGTCCTGAAAGCAGGTTTTATAGCTGGCGCCCAATATGGTAAAGGCGCGCTTCTAAGAGGAAACAAAACCGCCGGTTACTATAACACTATGGCGGCTTCATATGGATTGCAAGCAGGTGTGCAGGGATTTGGTTATGTGTTATTTTTTATGAATGATGAGGCTTTATCTTATATTGATGAAAGCTCAGGATGGGAAATCGGTGTGGGTCCAAGTTTAGTCGTCGTAGACGCAGGCTTTGGAAAAGTACTGTCTTCGACGACACTTAAAGAGGATATCTATGCATTTGTTTTTGACCAAAAAGGACTCATGGCCGGAATTGGCATTCAAGGTACCAAAATTTCTAAAATTGATCCTTGATCAATGGACTTTTTCAGCACTCGCTTTGTTGGTTAGATCAGTACAAGCATTTGATATTAGGAAGGGAAAGAGCATTAAACTTGGAATCAATAATTCTTACGCTTCATTCTTGCGCAGAAAACCTCAATCGTTGCTGAATGCACAATTGATAATGCATAACCGAAACAGATAGTGCGCACATCACAAGGTCGTTAAGCGAAGTTATCCTTAATTCATCGGCAATATTCTTAATTCGCGACCTGATCCCTTTTGCTCCCGTCCGCTTCCGCTCTTGGTTGCAGGCCGCGAATTTTTGCAATTCAAGTTTGATCAGGATGGTCGTTTGATACAATCATAAAACTTAATAAGACGCGATATGGATGCCAATCGACCTGAAAACAAAAACCCGATATGGATTGCCAGGGAAACATTAAAACGTTTGGTTACCCGGCGAATTGCCCCCACACCGGATCAGTATGAATCGATCTATTATCAGATTGCTGGCACCAAACCGCCGGAGCACCCCGCTTCGCTCGCGCTGGCGAATAAATTAGTAACCACGTTACGCACCCTTGGTTTACCCCAGGAAGCGAATCGTCATGTCGTCGATATCAATCTGGCGGCAAACGAGCAAAACTGGACATCGGTTGCGCAATCGCTGGGCCAGTTGATCCTGTCACAAGGCACACCTGATCGGCGCCTGGAGCAGCCGTGGGGTGAGTTGCTGCTGATGCTGTGGGATATGCGGACACAATCGGGTAGTGACCCGACCCGACGCGAACAACTGGCAAATGCCGTCAGGTCGCTTGCAAATCACCCTGAACGGCTGAATAGCGAAATCTATGACTTGGTCAGGCGCTGGCAGGATGAAACCCCTGTCAGCCTGCCAGCAATTGTCAATGGTTATGCTGATGCAGTCGGTACTGAACGGGAGGTCATCGAAGACCCATTCTGGCAGCAATGGAAAGCGCTCCTCGTTTCCACCTTGCGCGACGGATTGATTCCGCGTCTTGGCGCGCATCAGCACTGGATCACAGAAATAGAATTCATCATCCAAGGAATCGAAGCCGTCGATCAACCTGAAAACATCGGCTGGCTGGAAAAGCGAATTCGGCAATGCTGGATTCACATGGCCTTACGGGTCGACCAGGAACAGCGATTGATCGATGGGCTGCTGAATATGCTCGATCTGTTTATCGAGCATGCGTTATTGCCACCGGATCTAGATCCTTGGGTATCGCATCAACTCGAATTGATTCGGGAAAACCTCAAGACTCCCCTGACACTGCACCGCATTTACGACGCGGAATCGATTTTGAAAGAACTCGTTTACCAACAGGATTTATTGCAGCATACGCTTACCGAAGCACAGCAAACGCTGAAAGCCATGATTTCCCTGTTCCTCGAACGCTTGGGAATCGTGACGGAAGCTACCGGCGAGTTTCAGGAAAAAATTGATCATTACACTGAGCGTGTCAGTCAGGCCAACCAGGCCATTGATCTCAAGTTGATATTGGAAAAACTGATGGAAGACACCCGGCACATGCAGCTCGACATGCTGCGCGCCCGCGATGAGTTGATCAAAACAAGGCAACAGGCGGATGCAACACAACAGCGCGTGGATGAATTGCGGCATCATTTGCGGCAAGTCAGCGAACAAACGCGTGACGACCGACTGACCGGGGCTTTGAGCCATCGCGTGTTGGTCGAAACTTTCAGTGAAGAGCAAGCGCAAATGACGCAAAGTGGCGAACCATTGTGTCTGGTATTGCTCGATGTGGATAATTTAAGTGAGCTCAGCGCCCAACTCGGCAGTCAGGCCGGTGATGACACGCTGACACATTTGGTACAGGTCATCAAAACCGTGATCAGACAGGATGACAGTGTGATCCGGTACGGCTCAGAAGAGTTTCTCATTCTGTTGCCCAACACCCTGCTCAATACCGCCGCCGATATGATGCGGCGATTGCAGCGCGAACTGACGAAACGTTTCTTCATGAACAACAACAACCGCCTGCTGGTCACCTTCAGTGCAGGCGTCACGCAATGCCTGGCCAATGAAAGTCGCGAACAGGCACTGGATCGCGCGGATTACGCCGTATTTCAGGCAAGAAAGCAGGGCAAGAATCAGGTCGCCGTCATTGAAGCCCTGGAATCACCGGTAATTTAGGCTGTGCGCTTATCGTTCACCAGCATCATAAGCAGAAAGGTGTTAAGTCAATCGACTATATTCTCAATTCGCGACCTGATTTCTTGTGTGTATGTAGGTGTATATGCGAAGAAATTGTCAGATTAAACCGCGTTGAATAATGTGTTACAGTGCTGGGAAATATCTCAAGGGAATGCACGATGTTTTATTTGACGCCGGGTGACGATAAACGCCAAGACCAAGGAATAGGAAGCTTCCGGTCTTACGCAAAAAGTATAGCTTCTAAGCAGGCACGAATACTCGAAATTGGTCCGAGTTATAGTCCCGTATATCCACGCAGGGAGGGATTTAATGTAAGTATTTTAGATCACCTTGATACTGAAGCGCTGCGCGTCAAATACTCTGCTATGGGCGTAGATATCAGTTTGATCGAAGATGTCGATTTTGTATGGAATGGGGAGACAATCCACTCGACAGCTAATGGTCAAAAATTTGATTTTGTATTGGCATCCCATGTTGTTGAACATTCAGTTAACTTTGTTCAGTTCCTGAATGATATCGGGGAAGCGCTGGCAGAAAATGGAAAAATTATCCTGATGGTTCCGGATAAAAGATACTGTTTTGATCTACTTCAGCCATTAACCGACACAGCAAAGATTCTGAGCGATCACGCAAGAGATGCTTCTGTACATACAATGGAAGCAATGTATCGTGAACACTCTCATGTTTTTGTTGATTATAAAGACTATGTTTTTCTTCGTAAGAAAGACATATCTGCTTGGGGGCAAGGATCAGTAGAAAGCTTGAAATTTGGTAATAACGATCCGATCAGGTGGTATATGAGTGCCTTAGCTAACATGAAAGTGACAGAGTATATTGATTTTCACGAGTATTACTTTACCCCGACAAGTTTTCTGATGATTGTTGAAGAGCTAAATTTTTTGGGGCTGATTCAGATGAAGGTGGCTACCCTTACCAGGGCGCGTGGTTGTGAGTTTCTTGTAGTGCTTGAACCGAGCTCGAGTAGCTCTAATGATTTAGATAGATATTCAAAAATGCGTAGAGAACTCTCAATAAATATCTTAAGAGAGCATCAAGAAGTTTTTAGTAAGATCGAACCATTACAGGCAGCACCTGATTTCTCCTTTCTGGCTTAAAACCCGAAGGGAAGAGGCATCAGGCCTGGAGTCAAGAATTCTTACCCTTTATTTTTACGCAAAATAACCCCAATCGTTGTTGGATGCAATTGAGCATAGCCAGAGTCTGGTACCGAATTATTGGGAATCTGAAACAAGTGATGCGCGCATCTAAACAAATTTATCAGCTATATTCTCAATTCGCGACCGACCCCTTGCATTCCTTAATTGAGTAGTTTAAGTTAATTACTCTCTCAACTACTGACACTAAAAATGACGTCAGTGCAATGACTCTGGAGGTAAATTGAAAAAATCTCTCCAGCAGAGTCTGAAACAACGCGCTATTCCAACAAGATGAGCCGACTGATGCGATTTATCTCAAGAAAAATAGCTTCCAGAATACTCGGAACAATTCATTCAAATTTCTGGAGAAGAGTGATTTATTTTCTATATACATTAGACAAACATAGAAGGAGTACACGATGAAGATGAACGTTCATATGGTTGCAGCAGTAAGTTTCGCTTTAGTAATGACGGCGTGTGCACATACGGAGAAGGCGGGAGGATATGGTGCTGCAGAGCCGTCAGGATTTCTCAAAAAGGAAGACTATGCAAAGCTCAAACCTGGCACTGAAGATACAGATGAAACGCTCATGTATGTGAAGGCAGACACAGAGGAATTTAAAACCTATACCAAAGTGTGGCTGGAGCCGGTAGTAGTTTGGCGCGGCGAGAAGTCCAATGCAAAAGACTTGGACAAAGAAGACGCGGACTATGTGGCGCAATATTTGCAGACACAACTGACTGAAGAGCTCCGGAAAGACTACACTATGGTGCAGGAAGCTGGGCCAGACGTGATGAAGGTGCGGTTCGGCATAACCGAGGCTGAAAAAGGCATTCCGGGATTAGACAATATCACAGCGCTTCATCCTGGGTCCTTGCTGATTTCAAAGGGGAAAAAACAGATCTCCGGAACGGAATCATTTGTGGGAAAAACCACAATTGAGATGGAACTCACGGATAGTCAAACCGATGAATTGTTGGTGGCTGCAGTGGATCGGCGTGGCGGAGCAAAGTATGTATGGAAATCACTGAACCGCTGGGAAGATTTTGAGCAAGCTGCCACTTATTACGCAAAACATCTGCGGTGGCATGCCTGCAAGATGCGTGGTGAGAGTCATTGTGAAATGCCGGAAGAATAAGACCACAGGAGGATTTGCTGTGCCGCCGTGGGTGCCCCCAGATATACCGATCAACATCACAAAAAAGAGCCAAGTCTAGAATCAAGAATTTTTACTCGTTATTCTTGCGCAAAATAGCTTCAGTTGTTGTTCAGTGCAATGGATAGCGTATAACCAGAGTCAGGTGCCGAGTTGCGAACCCGAAACAGATGGTGTGTGTATCACAAGGTCACTAAACAAGTTCATCGGCTGTATTCTTAATTCGCAACCTGGCCCTGGGTACTTTTCAGCGCGGCAGCCAGCCCAACCCTTTAGCATGCAGGCTTTGCACATAAAGTCGTTCATGGGTTTCTGTGATTGCAGTGGTTTCCGGATAAGCCCCTGTCGGATCTTGCAGATTGGCGACTACTTGCCCATTTTCAGTGAATGCAATGATGTGACCATAGGCTTTGGGCACAGGCCACAATGCACGTGGCAGTCGCAGCGTAACCTTGCGCAGGAATGGTTTGTCGCTCATGGCGTCAATAGTCGGATTGCGCGGTTTGACGAAACCAAGCCAGATTTTGCCATTGAGTCCGCGCATCAAGTTATCAGGATAGCCAGGCAGATTATCGAGTAACACGCTGGCGTGTAATGAATTCTGAGTGACGTTAATCTCGTCAGCGGTTACTTGAATTTTCCACACGCGGAATTTGCCGGTTTCGCAGACAAACAGCGCTTTTTCATCACTGGATAGGGCAATTCCATTGGCGAAACTCAAACCTTTTGCGATGATGCGTGTTGTTTTGTGTTCGGGGTCATATTCAAGAATACGTCCGGTGGATGATTGTTCCAGGATATCCAAAATGCTTGCTTCGAAAGTACCCTGCCAGTTCACGGGCGCAAAGCGTGTTGAAGCATCTGTGAAGTAAATTTTGCCATTTCCTGCCACCACTATGGCATTGGCATAACGGATCGGTTCACCATGCACCCGGTCTGCTAGAACCCTGATGGTGCGATCCGATCCAACCGACAGCAAGCCCTTGACTGCGTCGGCTGCAATCAGGTTACCTGCTGCATCAAAATCAAAACCCAGTACACGTCCTCCACTGTTGATGAACACTTCTTGAGCGCTACCGTTAGGATCCATGCGAATGATGTTGCCACTCGCCATTGCTGCATAGAGCTTACCGTCATAGCCAAGCGCGACATGCTCTGGTCCAGTTTCACTATCAAGATCAATTAACCGGATGTCAGTAAGTCGGTTATTGGCCGCATGTAGGCCAGCATACCCCGATGCAACTGGCGCTTGCCAACTTACCGGCTCTATCGGTACCGGCCACAAGCTGAGATAAACAGTCATTATCAGCACAGTGCTGGTAAGTACCCAAATGATGGTCTTCATAGTATTCTACGCAATCAGAAATCTTCGGGAATTTGCATTAGTTCGTCATAAAATCGATCACAACAGCAAAAAGTAGAAAAAGTAACCCAGTATTTGCTTGTTGAGATTTCCTTAGTTTTTCTTCGGCTGTTCGGTAGTCAGACATAGGGATTCCTAACGCTGGAGTTAACGGACGCGCTTTAGCGCGTCCCGATTGGATGCTAGCCGAGCCTGCAGCTACGATTCTAAGATTTTAGCTCTTGTCTTTACGTCTTCTAGCGTTATTTCACCATTTCTATACAAATCCCAAAGTTTTTTAATTTCTGGTTTCAGCTCGTCGGAAATGTTTATTACACCTGTACTGCCCGTAGTCAGTCCTTTCCAAATATAGTTCGCAGCGGATTCAACTGTCGCAATGCCTTTCTGAAACCATTCGTTTGACTGCACTGTGGTGTCTAACCCACCGGACCAATGTAAATACTTGGATACCTTCCCACTGTGCTTTATTAGTGCACGATTATCCCATTTTGTAATTGGAATATCCGGTTGGGCTATTGCTATGGTAAATTCGATGAGCTTCTCGTATGTTGGTATAAGTCGTTCAATTATTTCATTCAGTTTATTGGCATTTCCGCTGCATTTCTTGTATTCACTTGTCCCCAATTTTGTGCCAACAACAACTATAAGTTGTTCGAAAATCAATTGCTCTATGGCCAGTCTTGTTTCGAGGGCGGCATATTCAAGGGCGCTAATATTTCTTTTGGATTTTGCAAAATCTAACCATGACAGGGCCTTGAATGCTCGTCCAGACGACTCAAAGAAATTTTCCTTCGTGACAATCTGATCAGGATTTCTATTTGTGAATGACGGAATGAGCATGGTATGTCTGACTAATGTGATGTATAAGACATTTTGTCCAATATTCCATCAGATAATGTCGTAGAATCTTGCGTTTTGCAGATTATCATCATGATAATTTTGCTTAATAGAATTATAAGATATTGATGATTAAAGAAAATATAGTATCACTATTCGCTAAAAAATTATCGGATCAAGTGCGGAAAATAATTTCTGCAATCATTATAGTTTAACTTCGGAAAAATGGGCATTGCTGCATAAAACATCTTCCGCACTAGACCGGTTGGTTTGATAATCAGACTATTAGCTGGCACCGGCATATAACTGATATTCCTATGAAAAAATTTTCTCCCGATGTCATCACAAGGCGGCTTGCCCATCTTCCCTGTCCAACGTATACGGAAGACTTGCCCGTTCATACCCGGCGGGACGAAATCAAGCGTGCGATAGAAAATCATCAGGTGGTCATCATCTGTGGCGAAACGGGATCCGGAAAAACCACGCAGATTCCCAAAATCTGCCTGGAACTTAAGCGTGGTACGACTGGTTTGATCGGGCATACGCAACCGCGCCGTATCGCGGCTCGAACTGTAGCTGCGCGCATTGCGGATGAGCTGAAAAGTCCGCTGGGTCAGGCTGTCGGCTACAAAATCCGCTTTTCCGACAAAACCAGTTCTGACAGCTATATCAAGCTGATGACCGATGGTATTCTGTTGGCGGAAACGCAGGGTGATCCCTTGCTGCAGGCTTACGATACGTTGATTATCGACGAAGCGCACGAACGCAGTCTGAATATCGATTTTTTACTCGGTTATATCAGCCAGCTATTGCCAAAGCGGCCTGATCTCAAGCTGATTGTGACTTCCGCCACCATCGATGCACAGCGCTTTTCCCGGCACTTTAACGATGCGCCGGTGATTGAAGTGACCGGGAGATTGTATCCGGTAGAAATCTGTTACCGTCCGCTGGTTGCCGATGACGAAGAAGATGGCGATATGCAGCAGGCCATTGTCAACGCAGTCGATGAATTGATTGCATTCGGCCCGGGAGACATTCTGATTTTTTTACCCGGCGAGCGCGAAATCCGGGAAACGGCTGAAACCTTGCGCAAGCATCATTTCGACCGCTTGCGCCCGGGATTGTCCGGGGTGGAAATATTGCCACTGTTTGCACGCTTGTCGTTTACCGAGCAGGAACGCATATTCCAACCCGGCAGTACGCGTCGCATCGTGTTGTCCACCAATGTTGCCGAAACGTCACTGACTGTTCCGGGTATCCACTACGTTATCGATACCGGCTGGGCGCGCGTCAATCGCTACAGTTATCGCAACAAGGTCGAACAATTGCTAGTGGAGAAGATTTCCCGTGCATCGGCCAATCAGAGGGCAGGGCGTTGCGGCCGCATTGCCAATGGCGTGTGCGTGCGTCTGTATACCGAGCAGGATTATCAGGGGCGACCCGAATTTACCGATCCGGAAATCTTGAGATCTTCATTGGCGGCGGTGATTTTGCGCATGAAATCGCTGAAAATCGGTGATGTGGAAAGTTTTCCGTTTTTGGAGCCGCCATCGCCACGCATGATCGCTGACGGTTATCAATTGTTGGCGGAACTCGGGGCTGTTGATGACAATCGTCAATTGACCGCAATTGGTTGGCGCTTGGCGAAATTTCCAATCGACCCCAAAATTTCCCGTATGGTTTTGGCGGCAAAACAGGAAAACTGCCTGCATGAAATATTGATTATTGCGGCTGCGCTGAGTTTGCAGGACCCGCGTGACCGGCCGTTCGAGCATCAAGCTGCGGCTGATCGCGCACACCTGCGTTTTGTCGATGAGCGCTCGGATTTTCTATCTTATCTGAAATTATGGGATTTTTTTGATGAATTGCTCAAGCATAAAAAATCCACCCGCAAGTTGATCGCGCATTGCCGTGAACACTTTCTGTCGTATCGGCGCTTGCGCGAGTGGCGTGAAATTCATGGCCAACTGCACGTACTGATGAGTGAATTGGGCTTCAAACCCAATGAAATTCCGGCCGGTTATGATGAGATTCATCGTGCGTTGCTGGCAGGATTGCTCGGCAATATCGGGTTTAAAACCGAGAAGGATGGCGAGTATCTGGGTGCCCGCGGTATCAAGTTCGCCATTTTCCCCGGCTCAACACTGAAAAAGGGTAAAACCAAATGGGTGGTTGCGGCGGAATTGGTGGAAACCAGCAAATTGTATGCGCGTTGCGTAGCCCGAATCGATCCGATTTGGCTGGAGAGAATTGCTGGAAATTTGTGCAAGAAGCATCACTTTGATCCGCATTGGGAAAAGAAACAGGCGCAAGTAATGGTGTTTGAGCGCGTTACGCTATATGGCTTGACGATTGTTCCCAAGCGTACGGTTCATTACGGTGCCATCAATCCCGCAGAATCACGCGAGATTTTTATCCGTTCGGCGCTGATTGCCGGCGAGTATGTGACGGATGCGCCATTTTTTGTGCACAATCAGGCATTAGTTCACGACATCGAGGAACTGGAACATAAAGCGCGGCGCCAGGACGTGCTGGTCGACGAGCAGGAAATTTTTACCTTCTATGATGCCATCATTCCGCAAAAAATCATTAATGGCGCGGGATTTGAGAAGTGGCGCAAACAAGCTGAACGGCAGAATCCGTATGTGCTGTATCTGCAGCGCGAGTTGCTGATGCGTCATACGGCCGGTCACATTACTGAAGTGCAGTTTCCGGAAACCATGACATTGCCGGATGACAGCGTACTGCCGCTGACTTACCGGTTTGATCCCGGTCATGTTTTGGATGGTGTAACCGTGTGCGTGCCGCTGCCGTTACTCAATCGCTTGGATACCTGGCAATTGGATTATCTGGTGCCCGGCCTGATTCGCGACAAAGTTACCTGGTATTTTAAGGCGCTGCCCAAGCAGATCCGCCGCATGCTGGTGCCATTGCCGGAATCGGTCACGGCATTTCTGGAACGGCAAACGAACGCTTTGCAGCCGCTGTCATTACAAGATGCTCTGGAACAATTCATTTTACGCAAAACCACGTTATCGGTTGCGTCGGAAACTTGGAACATCCAAGATATGCCGGTTCATTTGCGCATGAACATTCAAGTCGTCGATGACGCCGGGCAGGAATTGGCGATGAGCCGCGATCTGACCGAACTGCAGCTGCAATTGGGCAAAGCCGCGCAAATGACCTTTGTCAAACGAGATGGCGAGAGTGACAAAATCGGTATTGAACGTGATCACATTACGCAATGGGATTTGGGTGATCTGCCCGTAACCGTGACGTTTCAGCGCAATAATCAGCCACTGACGGGTTATCCCGCGTTGATCGATCAGACCGATAGCGTCGCCATCCGCTTATTTGATACATCAGCAGCGGCAGACAGCGCGATGCGCGCGGGTGTCAGACGATTGCTGTGTCTGGCGCTGAAAGAGCAGCTCAGGCAGCTGGAAAAAAATCTGCCGGGACTCAAGCAGGCTGCAATGCAACTGACCACGCGCATTAATCCGGGTGATTTGAAACAGGATATGCTGAATGCCATCACCGACCGCGCTTTGCTGGGTGACGATGCGCTGCCGCGTAGCGAATCTGAATTTGCAGCACAGTGTCAGCGGGCCAAGGGCCGCCTGCCGGAAGTGTCTGCAGCGCTCGCTCGCTTGCTGCAGCAGATTGGCAATGATTATCAAATCCTGATGGAGCGACTTGCAGCGACCCGCATTCATCGCGTCAGGAATGAGTTGAACGACCAGCTTGAGAATTTGATTTACCCCGGATTTCTCAGCCAAACGTCTTGGCAACGGCTGCAACAGCTTCCACGTTATGTGAAAGGCATGTTGCTGCGTTTGGAAAAATTCTCCAATAATCCTGAACGCGATGCGCAAAACAGCCTGGAAATCGCCGTGCTCTGGCAGCAATATTTGCAACGTTTGGAAAAACACCAAAAGATTGGATTGATTGATGACAACCTCGGAGAATTTCGCTGGCAGATCGAGGAGTTGCGCGTATCGCTGTTCGCACAGGAATTAAAAACCCCACAGCCGGTTTCGCTCAAACGCTTACAGAAACTATGGGAGAATGTGCGGGCATAATCCAAAGTGCGGTTCTGAAGCAGAATCAACAAAGGATTAATGAATCGATGTTTCGATTCTGCCAACAAGCCGTAACACTAACTTCCAACGCATTCCTCTATTTCGTTTGGACAATAACACCGTCTTTGAGCATTTGTTCTGAAATTACCTGGGCAAAATCTTTTGCAAAAGCTTTCGCATTATCTGGATTGGTGGTTTCAGACTGGGCAGACCAGATCAAAGACTCGGTTGCCACATCGTATAAGTTGGCTTCCATAAAGTAGTTTTTATCGGTAGTGTAATATCCTGGGTCATACATCATTGGGCCATAATAATTATAGTATCCCCAATAAGAACCATAATAACCGCCATATGCCATTGGCGGCGCATACATGGATCCAGGAACGTATCTGGTTTCGGTGGTTTGATCCAAAAGAGCAATCGTCAGAACTGCATCATGCCCTTGGTCTTTCAGCGTTTTGATAAACTTTTCCTTTTCAAACTTGGTAAGTCTTGCATCTTGAGGAATGACCATTGAGGAATTAGAAGCCTTAATTCCATCCTGAAGCAATACGCTCTCAATTTGATTTTCAAAAGCTTGCCGACTGATAATATTTTCTGAAATACCGAAAATGACGACATCGTGATATCCTCCGGCTTTCTTTTCAGGAGCGGTCCAGGAGCCCAGCATCTTGGTGTTTGAAGAACAAGCGCCAATTAAAAAAAATACAACCATTGCGAGAGTTGATACGGTTCTGTTCATTTTTTTCATATTAGTAGACCATAATAATTATTAATACTTGGATATTGGAAAAATAAATGCTCTTCTTAATTTGAAATATACGCTAAAGCTATATATTTCGGCAAACTTGCTGTTAAGCACTCGAAAAGCGCCTCCACCCAGTGATCATATCAAAAGAGCGGTGAAGAAACCTTATAAGTGGCAAAGGATCTAATCAGCATATTGCTTAGGAGCTCAATCATGATGATGAATCGAAGCCAATCTCTCGACATGACGGATACTGCCGTATGTTCACCTCGTGTATTAGCTGTCGTGCCGCTAACGGCGCAACAATCGCAACAAAATGCGAAAATTACGCTAAAAAGTATGCAAAAATCGCTACAGTACAAAAGCCGCTTTCTTGGTTATCCGATTAACATGACGACGCTACCGGAGGATTTTTTTGCCTGGCGCAACGGACTTGCTGCCGCAGGTCTTAATCATTTTGCTTGCAACAATGCTGGTAACCCCTACGATCATAGCCATATTCCGTTTAACAGTCATCCGTTCGAACGCGAGCTGATCGACCGCTTCGGCGCAGTTTACGGCTTCCCGGCAAACAATACTTGGGGGTTTCTCAGTAATAGTGGTACTGACAGCAATATGCATGGGCTATATATGGGTCGGATGATTTTGCAAAACCGCACCGGCGTGATGCCAAAGGTCTATTTCACTGCTGAAGCACATTATTCAATTCAAATCCTGCGCGACTTATTGCAGCTCGAATCGGTTATCGTCGGTACTAACGCGGAGGGTGGCATGGATGTTGAAGATTTGGAGCGGCAATTGAAAACGAACAGCGATCATCCCGCGTTGGTGGTTGCTACTATCGGCACCACTTTCAAAGGTGCGATCGATTCGATTGATGCAATCCAGAAAAAATTAAAAAACTACACTGCCTACCTGCATTTGGATGCTGCGCTATTCGGTGGCTTTCTACCGCATACAGCGTTCGCCGGTAAGTTGCTGCAACGAGGAAATCTGATCAACGGAGAAATATCGCCGCGTTACGATTCAATCGCCGTTTCGTGTCACAAATTTTTCGGTTTTCCTTCGCCTGCAGGATTGTTTATCACCACACGGACCAATTTCGAGTTGTTTCTCGAGTCGTTTAGCCGCATTCACGATCCGGAATATATCAAACAGGTACCCGGCACGATCGCCTGCTCACGCGACGCCGTCAAACCAGCCGAATTTTATTTCTTCAGTACGAACAAGGCATTCGCGCAGCAAGCTGTCGATGCCCAAACCATCCTGGATAACACCAGCTACTTACAGAAAGAAATGAACAGTCACTATAGTCACTTGCAGCCCACGCGAGCTGGCGAGCACTCGAACATCATTTATTTCATAAAACCGAATAAAATGGTGGTTGACCGCTATTCACTAGCCACCATGCGACTCAACATAAATGGGAAATTGATGCCGCACGCACATGTCGTTGTCATGCCGCATGTTACAAAAAAAACGCTTGATCAGTTTCTGACCGATCTGCGCAATACTTGACGATTACGTCATGCGGCGCCACATGGAGAAACGTGTAACACGAGAAGTTACGGATATACGAATATAGTGAGATCACTATCAGAAAATTTTAAATAAACTAAGAGGGATTAACATGCGCACTTTTTTCGTTTTGATGATGGCTTTTCTAGCTAACCCTGTTTTTGGTTGCAACAGTACGCTGTTGGATCAGAATTTTCGCAAACTTGCGGTGCCGGAAACGGTGAATTTATGTGAAACCTACTCCGGCAAAGTGCTGCTTGTCGTGAACACTGCGAGTAAGTGCGGTTATACGCCACAGTATGAAGGCTTGGAAAAATTGCACGAAAGATATGCGCAGCAGGGGCTGGTTGTGTTGGGTTTTCCATCGAATGATTTTATGGGACAGGAGCCGGGAACCGAAGCGGAAATTCAGGATTTCTGCCGCCTTACCTATGATGTTAAGTTTCCCATGTTTGAGAAAACATTCGTGAAAAAAGAACATGCTCATCCTCTTTATGCACAGTTGGCGGAGTTATCCGGCACCTACCCGACGTGGAATTTCCACAAATACTTGATCGGCCGTGACGGTAAATTCATCGCGCAATTCAGTCCGCACACAAAACCCTTTGATCCGGTCATTACGACATCCATTGAGCAGGCTTTGCAGCAATAAATTGATGAAAAAACAACCGAATTCATCTCCCGACCCAACACATAAGCAAGAGCCGGAATTAAGTGTTCTATCAATCCTGGTGCTTTCCTTATCCATCGGACTAATCGCTGGTGCAGGGGTCGATAAATCACATATTTTGCCAGTCGCGTGTATTGCTGCGATTGTTCTCTTGGTCAACAGAAAAAAAATTCCTGCTGGAGAAACTGCAACGCAAGCGGAGGATGGCTCGCAACCCAGTCTCAGCGTGGCGGCAGGAAATTATGCGTGGCCAGAACGAGGACAGTTTGCTGTTACAGTCAAAGGAGAGTTGTGCCAGGAGGAAATCAAGCAGCTAGCACAGGAAAATGCCATTGACGCTAAAGCAGGCTTAGATTCTAAAGCATATATCTTGCGAGCCTATCTGATACCGACTGATGACAATCCCTACGACAGTAGTGCCGTGCGGGTGGATATCAACCATCGAACTGTCGGTTACTTAAACCAAGAAGAAGCCCGTAGCTTCCGCCGCAGATTGGATGAGGCAAAGCTCTCTGATCAGATAACCACTTGTAATGCCATTATCATAGGCGGTAGTGAGGGAGATAGAAAAACTTTTAGCTACGACGTGAAACTGGACATGGAGCCACTGAGCTAGAAATCGATACGGGTTTTTTTATTCTTATCAGATCCAGATCCCCGTTCTTTTGATCTCTTGGGGTTTAATCCCCTATTGAGAAGTTGTCTCAGAGGTGTTTTATTTAAGAAACTTATTGGTGATTATTTGAGCAATAGCAAATCCAACAACCAATGCGATTACTGAATAAAAAATTACTTCAATAATATCAAACATTTGTCACCATATTTAATATTGCTCTATAAAATTATAGGTATTTGTCATGCAATTACCTAATGATATGGGGTGGCTGATGGGACTCGAACCCACGACAACCGGAATCACAATCCGGGAC
>CAZYHY010000031.1:0-32809 GCA_964647635.1 uncultured Nitrosomonas sp. | reverse complement strand
TAAATACGGCGGAGCGCGTCTTGGTTTCTGGCTTGTCCCATCCGGTTGAGGGCATGGCGGTAGTGCCTATCGAGCTTGCGCCATGAACCTGATCATCTGATTTGCCAGAAATCCAATCGCTGCCAATTTTCTGATGTTGCTGATTATTGCGGGGGGCATATTCGGTTCAATTACATCCCAAAAATATACTTTCCCGCCTGAACCCCAGAATCAGCTGCAAATTACAGCTGCATATCCCGGTGCCGGACCCAATGAGGTGGAGCACGCGTTATGCATTCCGATTGAAGAAGCCATTCATGAACTGGAGGGCATCAAGCATATCCATTCAGTCGCGAATCAGACGGTATGTGAAGTAACAATCGAGTTTGATCCTGCAATTGGTGCCGCGCGCTTTCAGGCTGCGGCCAAAGCTAAAATAGACGCAATCAAAGTGTTCCCAAAGGAAATAGAAAAACTGAGCATCCAGGAATTGAAGACGGGCACACCGGCTGTGATCGTGGTGATACGTGGTGAAGCCAACATGTTGGTGTTACAGCAACAGCGTGATCAATTGCAGGCACAGCTAAGCAAGCACCCGGATGTCGGTTTGCTCACTGCTTGGCCGCAGTATCCTCGAGAAATATCGATAGAAATCGCAGCATCGGATTTGCGTCGCTACAGACTAAGTTTTGAAGAGATCTCAGAAATTATCAAGAATGCATCACAGAATATCCCGGCGGGTGAGATAAAAAAAACAGATGACAAGCTTTTGCTCAGAAGCAAAGGTCAGGCGATGAGTATTGCAGATTTTGCGGCTATTGAATTGCGGTCGACCTATCCAGGCACACGCCTGTTGCTGGGTGACGTTGCAGACATTCGTGAAATCATCCGCGAGCAGGATTTATTGGTTAGGGTGGATGATAAGCCAGCAGCAGAAATTTTTGTCATGCCCAAAGACCAGATCAAAACCACAGTGGAAGCGGTTAATCAAGTCATCGCAGAATTTCGACCCCAATTACTTCCTGGCGTAGAGGTTACGACATGGGATGACTGGTCGAAATACCATGGACGGTATATGTCCATGTTAATGGAAAATGCGCTATCGGGATTTATTCTGGTCTTTTTAGTCTTGATGTTCACGCTACGGTTTCATTTAGCGGTGTGGGTGAGTAGCGGAATTCTGATTTCGCTACTCGGTGCACTATGGATAATGCCGATGTTGGGAATTTCATTAAATACTTATTCAATTTCTGCGTTCATTCTCATTCTAGGTGTTTTGGCGGATGATGCCATTGTCGTGGGCGAGAACATTTTTACGCACCAACAACGAGGGCACATGGGATTATCCGGTGCGATTGGGGGCGCCCTTGAGGTCATGCCGCTGGTTATCATGATGGTGTTGTCCACAATAATAGCGTTGTGCCCGGGCTTTTCCTACCGGGATTCAGTGGTAATCTGATGTACAACATTTCCATGGTAATTATTTTAACTCTTGCATTCTCTATGATGGAAGCGTTGCTGATTTTACTGCTCATCTGGCGGTCAATTTCTCATCTACTACGGCTCAAAATAGATGGTCTGTTGTTATTGGTTATGTGCAAGAATGAATCGACAATGGATTGCAATGGTTTATCAACCATGTGTACATTCCAACGCTGATTGCAATGTTGCGATTACGCTACATCACGTTGACTGGATTTGCTGTTGCATTGCTTGTCGTTGCTTCACTGGCATTGTCTGGGCGCATCCCTAGTGTCATGGATGTAGAGATCAGCGAATATTATTTGCTGGCACAAATTGAATATCCACCAGGCACACCATTTGAAATAATTGATGACCAGGTGGTGCGCTTGGAAGAAATTGCCAAAGAAATCCGGGCTGAATTGAATGCCGAATTAGGTATGGGCTCTGCAGGCGATCCATCCGGCGATAGTTTTCAACACATCATTTCTATTCTTGATGAGAACGTAGGTGCGGTCGATATTGAAATAGCCATTGATGAGCGCGTGCGTCCCGCATGGATGAAATCAAGAAAAGCTGGCAGAAGCGTTTTGGTGAATTACCTGCCGGCGCTACGCTATCTTTTCAAACCTTCTGGCCGCGGAATCTTGGTATGCCTGCCACTCAGTCTGCAAAAGCGATTGAGTTGAAATTGATCGCTCCCGATGCTGCATTGCAGAGTGTGGCTGGTGAGGCCCTTAAAGCTAAGCTTTCCACATATGCCGGGGTACATAGTGTGACTGGGTCTATGCGCGCAGGTAAGCCAGAGTTACTTTTTAAGTTAAAGCCTGAAGCGGCACTCCACGGAGTGACTATGCAGAGTCTGGGTGAACAGGTGCGTCATGGTTTCTTCGGATTGGAAGTGCAGCGTTTTTTCCAGGGTCGAGATGAAGTTCGAGTGATGCTGCGTTTTTCTTCCGATCACCGGCGCTCTCTGGACAATCTGTACAGCATGCCGATCAGACTTCCTAGTGGCGGCACCGTGCCCTTTGTCGCAGTAGCCGAGGCTGAGTATACGCCAGGTCTTTCCAGCATTACTCGGCAAGATCGCGAACGTATTCAATTGATCAGTGCAGAGGTCTTTAAGGAGGAAGCTGATGTAGAAAATATCCTGGCTGATTTACGTGCCACTGTGATCCCTGCGTTGGAAGCACAATATCCGGGATTACGAATCGAGTCTGGTCAGTCTCGACAAAAACAAGAGGAGACGCTGTCAGTGTTATGGGGGTATGGTGCGCTGGCGATGCTAGGAATATACGCGCTACTTGCGATACCGTTACGCTCTTATATGCAGCCACTCATTATTATGCTGGCGATCCCTTTTGGTTTTATTGATGCGGCACTGGGTCATTTATTGTTGAAAATTCCGCTAACGCTGGAATCGTATGTTGCTTTGTTTGCCGTGGGAGGGATTGTGATTAACGATAGTTTAATTTTGGTTGCAAAAATTAATAGTACACTGCAAGCGAGAACATCCATATATAAGGCGGTAATTGTGGCGGGTAAAACACGCTTTCGTGCAATATTTTTAACGACGGCCACTACATTCCTTGGATTGTTGCCATTGATGTGCGAGCAAAGTCCGCACGCCGAGAAAATTCTACCTATGGCGACAACTTTAGCATTTGGTGTTTTATTTTCGACATTGATTACTTTATTATTGGTTCCCGTGAGCCATGTTATCTTAAAAGAAGGGTTGGATTGATTTTAGGTTGATGTTCTTCGCGAATCTGATGGCATCTGCGTGGTATGATGCAAACGCTCTCTCAGCAATTGGCACTTTGTCGACAACAGTTCAATACCGATTGACAAAGCATCAAAAAAACTTAATTATCTAATGATAGGCGCTCTCATCGCGCATTCTGATCACAAAACATGTGCGGAAATAAAATCAGCCAAGCGGTTAGACATGGATCTGAAAGATACATATTGGACAGATTCACTAACAATTATCATCAAATAATAAGATGAACAGCAATGGCGTGAATCAAAAGAATGCAAATGTAAAAATGGATAAATCTTAAATGTTGTCAGCAACCCTCCTCTGCTTTGTTCTTTTTGTAATTGATGGCGATAAATTGGTTGCAGTCTGCGACCACAAACAGATAGTAATTCGTCTGGCAGAAATTGATGCGCCTGAGCAGCGGCAAGACTTTTGGCTTAGATCAAAGCGATCCTTAATTGAAATGTGTTTATATAAGAACGCAAAAGTGACTCCCAAAAGGATTGACCAAGATGAGCGCGTGGTAGCCTACGTTAATTGCTCTGGTATTGATGTCAATAGCGAGCAGGTTAAGCGTGGAATGGCATGGGTTTTTGAACGCTATGCCACTGATAAGAGTTTATACACCATACAAAACGAAGCACAATCATCTCATATCGGCATATGGGAATATTCCTCTCCAACACCGCCATGGGAATGGCGTGAAGCAGAACAACGTACTTCAAAAGAACTGGAATCCGCAATAATTCTAAGACATTAATTAAAATGAAAGTAAGAATATCTGACGCTTACACCAACCAAGAAATTACTACGTACTCCATAAACTTAGAAAGCACTCATCATCATCTGTTAGATCAGGATTACTTCGAAGAAGCATGGGCGAATGCAATCGAGAATAAACTAGTCAACAAAGATCGTCGCGAAGAATATAAATTCGAAATAGTGATTGAATAAAAATATAGTAGTCACGACAACGCATTCGAGGCAGCCATGAAGGCAAAAACAGGCGAGAAAGTGCAGTTTATGCTTAATAAATGAGCATTTTGCGCCTGCTTTAACACCGTAGCGGCAACGCAGATAGTTTTTCAACGGCCTGGCGATCCAATCTGACGAAGCAACTGTCAGATTGGATCGTGACTACTACACTTTATCTCTCGCCTGAGACGCTACACGCGTTAATCTATAGTTCAACGATTAACTGGTTTAGATGCCGGTACAGTTAGCGCTGGTACTGATATTGGCTGCGTATCAGGTAAAGCTTCTGAAGACTTAGTGTTAGATTGTGGTTCATCTTTTGTCGCTGGCTTATGACCACTTGGCGCTGCATCCGATTGGGGCGCGGCCGGAGCAGCTGTATCAGATTTAACTTTATTTTCGATTGTTGCTTCGCTTTTGTTCGTTGAAAATTGCTTGCGTACTGTTTCCAAAACGTTGTGATTCAGGTATCCGCTATGCCAGAGATAGGCGATACCCCCTAACAGTAGTACGATAAAGAAATAAGACTTCCATGGACTTTTCTTTTCCGCGTAAGGATCGGTCAGTGAGCGCTGAGCGCCAGGTGGTAAGGTAGCCATTTGTGTCAGTGATGCACCGAAGGGAATATTAATAATAGCGCGAGTATTGACAGCCCAGCCATTGCCATCTAGTAATGGCGCTAGGTTACGCTTACGTAGCTTGAGAAAAGCAAGGAGAACTGATGGGCCGGAGATTAGTAGGAGTAATCCAACAATAGCCAATGGCATTTGCCACCAAATCAAACTGATAAAACCCGTTACGACGGCTGCGACCGCGGTGCCAATGGCGCCAATCGCCAGACCAATCGCCGCAAAAATCCCCGCAAACTTGCCGACGTCGAATGGAGCAGGCGGCGCTTTACCAGCTTCTGCAACTTGTACAGAGCTTGCGATACCTGATGTTGCCCGATCCTGAACTAACTTCTCTCGCGCACTTGCCACTTTCTCGATTTGCTCTCCAATCATTTTGCCGATGCGCTTGTACGGGTACCAAAAAGCTTGGCGCACGCTGATAGGGTGTTCGATGATTTTGACGATAGTTGCGTCCCAGTCCTGTCCTTTGCGGTCATAAAATATACCATTGCGACCAACCATAAGATTATCCGCATCCCCATTGGTAAAAGCCGCAGCAATGCTCATTTTTTCACTGCCGCCTCGGCGTTGACAATCACAATAGGCAAGGTAAGTGCCACTTAAATTGGCCATGCCACTATGTTTATTGATATCTGCCACGCGCAGGCAAAACTCACAGCTGCGACCATCCAAATATAGTGATCCTGCCTGAAATATGGCTTTGTTTTGAGCCGTATAAAAATCGCGGAACGATACAAAATTATTCAGCAACTGAAAAAGATCGCGGTGATAGCGAATCAATTTTTCAACAGAATTAATGGCATCCCATGCATAAGCAAGCGACTTATCTTTATGGATCAGCGACATGATTTTCTCTTGAAAGCCACCAGCCAGAATGGCGCGAATGCGTTTGATTCCTAGCGATTCAACGATAGCTCCTTGTTTAACATCTAACCATGCTTGATGCGCTGAAAACTTATTACACAATTGTTGCCATTCTTCACTGCTCAGATCTTCTTTGCTGCCCAAGACAGGAGTGACTACTTTATCTCTAAATTCAGTGATCGCATGTATCCACGCAGGATTAATTCCCGCGGTAAGCGGCAGCGGTTTATTCGCTTCAATTTTTGCTACCGGCAAGGCGGCGATTTGTTCAGACTCAGCAGATAAATTTTTATTGGCAAGCGCTTCGTATTCTGTGATTGCGGGATTGAGTGGCTCGCTGGCCCGCTGATCGAATTCTGCCAGCCGACAACGCGTGAAATAATCGTCAATTTTGGCCTTGACGGTATCAAATGCTACCTTGGCAGCTTGAGTTTCTTCCCCGAGTGGAAGAATGTCGGTTGCATGATGTTCGGCTAATTGCCACCATTCCGAATAAGCGTTAGCTTCGCTAAAGAATTGATTAATCTTCTCTTCCGAAACACCAGGCAAGCCAGAACGATCGCCTTCCGCGCCTACACAAGTCATGATTTCCTCAATGGCAGCTTGTGTGTCGGTGTCGGTGGCCGCGCTTGAGGGAATAATGCCGTCACCATTGAATTTTGTGCTCGCATAAATCTTATTCAAATCGGCAGTATCTTCAATTGAGATGGCAAGCTCATTGCTTCTGCCAATGTTCAGCAAGATTTGTGTTGCTGAAGCAAGCAACGCAGCACCTTCCGCAGAACTGTCATCAATAGCATTCAGGGGAAGAGTATCCGCTCCGCGAGTAAGATCTTCAGGATTCTTAAGCAGTGATGTTGCCCAATTAGCGGCTGCAACAATTTCGGGTACACGCACATGGCCATCAGCATCGGTATCGATGAATTCAAGTGTTTTGCTATCAAATTCAAGATCGCTAGTTGGGCAACTCAGTGCTGCCCAGAGCTTTGGATCAAGCTCGCCGAGAGATTTTAAATCCCCTCCCGTTTCCAGACGGACCTGATCAAAACCGCCTGAACGAAAAAAACGCCATTGATGTGAAGTATTCATAATTCCCTTTTTGTGATATCGGTTGATTGATAAATGCGATGCGTCCGCTGCTAAATCAAATTAGTCCCAGAACTTTCACGCTGCCCGTGAAATTTACACCAATCTTTTCCCCTTAAACAGTTCTTATGGAAAATCTGGGATTATTTTTACACCGATATTGACAAAAAATACTGTAATTCTTATTTGTCTACTACTTCCTAAGCTTTGCCGAGAAACTATGAATCGGTTTTCCCAGCACCGACAAGCTGAACAGCAGCGCACTGAACAAAACGATGGTTGTTCCAGAGGCCACATTAAAGATATAGCTGAGATACATACCGATTACACCGGTTATGGAACCTATCAGGGTTGAATAAATGATCATTTTACTAAAGCTGTCTGTGAGCATTCTTGCCGTCATGGCGGGTGCAATCAGTGTGGCGGCTACCATAGTGACGCCGATTACGTTGAGGGATGCAATGACGGAAAAGGTCAGCAGCAGGGAAAATAAAAACTGCACCGATTCGGTTTTGATGCCAAATACGCGCGCAGCTTCATTATCAAATGTAGAAAAGAGCAGCGCCCTATACGAAAAAAACATGGTGACCAGTGTGACGGTTGTTACCAATCCGATAACCACCAAATCCTGATCAGTGATTCCAAGAATATTGCCAAATAAGGCGGCCTCAAAGTTCTGTTTAAAGTTGCGCAATTTACTAACAATCGCGACACCCAAAGCAAACATGGCGGTTGTTACAATACCGATTGCGGCATCTAATTTGATCTTGTTGTTTTGTGTGATTTTGTTGATGGCCAATACAGCTAACAAACCCATAGCAAATGCGCCGGCATAAAAATTCAGATTTAGCGTAAAGCCCACCACGGCACCGCCAATCGCGGCGTGAGATAGCCCATGCCCGACATAACTCATACCGCGTAGCACGACATATACGCCAATCATGCCACCGGATGCACCGACCAGCAAAGCAGCCAGCAAGGCGCGGCGAAAGAACTCGTACTCGAGTGGCTCGAGGAGAAACTCCATTAGTGTTTTTCATCCCTAAAATGAAGAGGAGTACTGTTGGCGATTAACAGATGCCCTTCGTATTTAACGATCACAATGTCGCCACCATACGTCTGCGTTAAGATTTCATTGGTAAAAATATCATGCGGCTGGCCTTGTGCGACAACCCCTCGATTGAAGCAAATAACCCAAGGCAGATGGGAAGCCACGGCATTCAGATCGTGCGTAGTCAATAAAATGGTCATGCCTTCACGATTGAGATCGCGCAATAAGTGCAGTACTTCGTGCTGGGTTTTGATATCGACGCCTGAGGTGGGTTCATCCAGGATCAGAAGCTTAGGATTGCTGATTAATGCACGCGCAAGAAACACACGTTGCCGTTGGCCACCCGATATATCGATAATATGCTGTTTCAGGCAATTCTCAACACCCAATCGATGCGCAAGAGCGTGAACACTTTTACGCTCTTCTTTGCTGAGCCAAGGCAAAATGCGCCCATTGGTGTACAGTCCCATCGTAATGACTTCTTCAACAGTAACCGGAAAATTCCAATCGACGCTGCCAAGTTGTGGCACATAACCGACAGTGCCTGGCTTTACCTGATCGACTGGATTATTGTGCAATTGTATCTTTCCGGAAATCACCGGATGAATGCCTAGAATGATTTTAAGCAATGTGGTTTTGCCACAGGCTGTGGGACCCACAATACCGGCAAACTGACCCGCGGCAATATCCAATGACAAATCAGAAAATACTACATTCTGCTCATAGCCGGCAGCGACATTGCTCAGTTGGACGGCAGCGCTGAGCTGCACATTAAAAAGCGATGTTGCTTGCATCAATATCGGCCATGCAGGTTGGATTGCCTCCCAATGCTTTGGTCATGATAATCATATTGTTCATCATCATGCCAATGAAAGAGTGATTAGGTGGCGCAGGTAGCTCATCATCTGAAAGCTGATCAATAAACTTGACATTCGCCTCGCGTGCGATTTGCTCCATCACTTTACTAGGAAAAACTTCTGAGCCGAATATTGCGGGTACACCGGTCATTCTGATCTGCTTGATGATGCTAATGACTTCTTGCGGACCAGGCTGAGAAAAATCTGAGGGTTGTATGGCGGCGATCACGGTCATGCCGTAGCGGGGTGCAAAATAAGCAAAAGAATCATGATAGGTGACTAGCTTGCGATTATTTGGAGGAATTGTCTCAATACATTTGAATATTGCTTGATCCAATTTTTGCAGCTTGGCGAGATAAGTGGTTGTGTTTTCCAGATAGCTGTTTTTATTGATGGGATCAAACGCGGTAAGATTTTCTTTGATTATTTCCGCATATCGCATAACTAATTCGATATTCAACCATAAATGCGGATTGGGATGCCCGTGTTCGCGCGGAAAACTAAAATCATATTGCCAATCTTCTTCTTTCAGTACGTGGTTTCCTAATTGCAAAATGCGGGTCTTAGGTTTTTTTACCTTCTCTGCGAGTATTAATGTGGGTAATTCGAGATCCAAGCCATTAACGATAATCATATCAGCCGCTTGCAATACTTTTATATCCGAAGGGATAGGCTCAAACGTATGAGAATCGATTCCATCAGGAACAATCCCAGTTACCTTGACATGTACCCCCCCAATATTTTGCACAATATTGGTAATAGGGGAAACTGTTGTAACAATTTTGGGTTTGTCATGGGTGTCCGATGCAAAAATTATACTTTGGAAAGAGAGCGTTATTAAGAGTAGCAAAGAGTTTGAAATGTGGTTAACGGATATTTTCATAACGATTTTCCTGAATCTTATTCATTAAAAATTTATTGTGAGTTGTATGTTGAATTAAAAATCAATATTTACAATAGCTTATTTAAATTCCATCGCACACTGGATTAGTAATCCTAGTTTATTGTATCCAAATAGTGTATGAAAAATAATTAATTTTTCATACGTCATCAGGTAGAATACTATACTCCTGCATTATCTGTAGGAAAATATAGTGTTTTCCTACATTATCCGTAGGAAACGTTAACAATAAACCCCAGAAAGAAAGAAAGAACATGAAAGAACTGTTAAAGACCGCTACAGCAGCGCGCCAATTGGCTGTCGGCAGTATTTTTACCGGAGTAGTTGGAATGCCATTTTCAGTCGATGCAGCTGGCGTGCCAACACTGAATGAAATCAAGGTCAAAGCCAATTCGAAGGAATTGATCGGCTCTGCAAGTTCCGCCAATGAAGGTACCGTCCTTAAAGAGCAGCTTGACTCACGCGCCGTTTACCGACCAGGAGAATTGCTTGAAACTGTGCCGGGACTCATCGTTACGCAGCATAGCGGAGAAGGTAAAGCCAATCAATATTTTCTACGTGGCTTCAATCTCGATCATGGCACGGACATACGGATTACTGTCGATGGCATGCTGGTCAATCAGCGCTCGCATGGCCATGGACAAGGTTGGGCTGACACCAATTTCCTCATTCCGGAGTTAATGAGCAACTTGCAATATCTAAAAGGCCCCTACTATGCCAATCAAGGTGATTTTTCCTCTGCAGGTGCCGTCAGCATAAATTTCCTCGATAAGTTGCCCAAAGGTATTGCCACCTATGGAATAGGGGGACAAGGCTTCATGCGCGGATTGGTGGCAAAATCACATGAAGTTGGAAATGGGAATGTGCTATATGCAGTAGAACTACTCACTAAAAACGGCCCATGGGTTAAGCATGAGGACTTCAAGAAATTCAATGCGGTGTTGCGTTACAGCCAGGATACCGGACCGACCAAATTCAATATTACAGGGATGGGGTATGGCGCACACTGGAATTCAACCGATCAGATTCCGCAAAGAGCCGTCGCAAGCGGGTTAATTCCTCGGTTGGGTGCCGTTGATCCGAGTGATGGCGGCGAATCGCACCGCTTTAGCCTCTCCAGCGCCTTGCAACACACAGGGCGTTTCGGTGTCACTCAATTTAATGTGTACACGCTACATACTAACTTGGCATTGTTTTCAAATTTTACCTACTTCCTGGACGATCCTGTAAATGGGGATCAATTTTCCCAGACCGATAAGCGTTTTCAATCCGGAATGAATTTAAGCCATCTTTGGGTAAACAAGATTGCTGGATTTGAGGTGGAAAATACGGTGGGTGTTCAGTTTCAGAACGATGTAATTGATAATGGATTAGTCAGCACCAAAGAGCGCAAGACCCTTTCGACCACTCGTAGAGACCATATTAACGAAAACAGTGTAGGAATTTATTATCAAAACAGCATACAGTGGTTCGAAAAATTCCGCAGTGTGGCTGGTGTGCGTTCCGATTACTACTGGTTTGGCGTTAACAGCCATCAGAATGTTAACTCAGGAAATCGCTATGACAGTATGACTAATCCCAAGCTGAGTTTGATTTTTGGACCTTGGGCACAAACGGAATTCTATTTCAATTATGGCAGCGGGTTTCATAGTAATGATGCGCGAGGCACGACGTCTACTGTGGACCCCAAATCGGGGGATCCTATCAACAGGGTAAATCCGCTGGTACGTTCGACGGGATATGAAACAGGACTTCGCACGGCTATTGTCCCAGGGTTACAAGCTTCATTTGCACTATTTCGTCTGGATATGGACTCGGAATTATTATTCGTTGGTGATGCCGGGACTACTGAACCAAGTCGCCCGAGCAGACGGGAAGGATTTGAAGTTTCAACATTCTATAAGCCCACCGATTGGCTAATGATCGATGTCGACTATGCGCTAGCACGCGCACGCTTCCGTGATTTCGATCCAAGCGGCAACCACATTCCCGGAGCGATTCAAGGAGTGGGAAAACTAGCGGTTTCAGTGGACAACATTGGCCGTTTCTTCGGAAGCACGCAACTGCGCTATTTTGGCAGGCGCTCACTTACTGAAGATAACAGCGAGCATTCCAATAATACCGTGACGTTAAACGGGCAAATCGGCTACAAAATCGGTAAAAATGTGCACATGACATTACAAGGATTCAATCTGTGGAACACACACGATCATGCGATTGATTATTACTATACTTCCAGACTTCCCGGCGAACCCGCCGATGGTGTGAATGATGTGCATTTTCATCCTATTGAAACCCGCTCGTTTCGGGTTAATTTGGTCGCTAATTTTTAGCCGATGCAATCATTGTCCATCTATGAATGGAATTAAGTCTATTATTTTGGTAAGTTCTTAGCTGTAAAAGTTTGGGAGAAATTTATGGAACGCTTTACTATTTCGATGGATGATCAGCTTTTTGAGCAGTTCGATAAAGCAGCGCATGCACGGGGTTATGATAATCGATCAGAGGCGATTCGTGATCTGATTCGCGAGTACCTTGAGTCTTCGCGACTTAAGAAAGATAACAAAGGTTATTGTATTGCTACACTGACCTATATTTATAACCATCATGAGCGGGATTTGGCCAGTCAAGTGACATCGGCGCACCACAACCATCACGACTTAACTTTGTCGAGCATGCATGTCCATATGGATCATGATAATTGTCTGGAAGTCGTTATTTTGCGAGGCACCGTTCAGGACGTCAGGCGTTTTGCCAACCAAGTGACCGCTACCAATGGGGTACGGCATGGCAAATTAAATATTGTGCCGATTGAGCTGTCACAGGAGTTGCATTCGCACTCTACAGAACCCCACACGCACAGTAGTCCGTTGACTTAACAGGCACTGAAAGACTATCTGCGTTGCCGCTGCGATGTTAAAAACAGGCTCAAAATGTGCATTTATTAAGCATGAACCGCACTTTTTCACTCGTTTTTGCTTTGCATCGGCTGCTTCGATTACGCTTCTCAACGGCCTGTTAGTATTATTTTTGGAAATATGAAAATAAAAATCCCCGCTCATTGGCGGGGATTTTTTTCTAGAACACACTATTTTAGTTTTAGTTCGAATTTCCCCAATACCTGGATTTACTGGCGGCAAACAAGAACATCCACATAACCAGCACAAAAGGAAAGGTCAGTGTAGGTAAACCTATTGGAGCTAGGAAACTAGCTAAACCAGCCTGGCAGACAACCGTCAAAATTCCTGCTAACAGAGCAAGCATTGCGGTTCCTGTCGTCGGTTTGAGAAAAACCCACCCTACTGCCATCATAGTCAGCACTGGATTGAATGCATAGAGTCCCATTTCAATCAATGTTTTATCTGCGCCGAGCAAAACTGGCACGGCAACCCCAACGATAGCTCCGGATAGTGCCATAAATGCGCCACGCATCGAAGTTATCGCGATGCCAACCAGAAACAAAATACCGACAATAATGCTATCAGCAAACATGACCTCACCGATACCCTTGGTAATCGCTGTATACCAGGCTTCAACTGTACTCTGCGTAAAGGCTGCAAACTCGGTCGAAACTACTGAAGCTGCAGCAATGTCAGCGGGGATTGTCGGCGCTGGCAACACAGGGCCACGTGAAAATCCATCAAAAGCAAAAACTGCGACCATGAACATCCAGCACGTTAAAACAAAAGGTGACGTGGAAGCCGGAATGTTATAAGGTTGTAAGATTCTCATCAGCGCTGCCAGTACGACTGTAGACAATACCGAAGCAAGCACCACATATAACCAAAGCTGCGGTGTGTTCTCGAGAAACAGGAATAAACAGGGACCTACCAGCGTGCCGTTAAACCCATACAATCCTGCGTCGATGTCATCATCCGAGAATCCCAGCAGGTAAGCAGCAATGGTACTGCTGATTACACCCACCGTTGCGGCGAGCCCTGCAGTGATTCCTCCTACATATAAGGCAATTAAGAAAATAAGACCTGTTACTGCATTGCAACAGAAAAAAACTTGCCCGACTCCTCTGAGAATGACACGTAGAGGTTTGGGAAGCGCTTTGTCAATTGATAAAGACCAATCCATGGTGAATAGCTCCTAAAAATTCCGAGAAAAATATAACTACAGTAATTAAAACAAAGCCTTGAATAATTATTCAGGCAAAAAACTATTAATTTGGTGCGCAAAAGCGCTGCATCAGTTTTTCTGGTGTTTCACTTCTTCCAATAATCCTTGTTTTACAACGAAATCTACAATTTGATCGACGCCTTCACCTTTATGCATATTAGTAAACACAAATGGCCGATCACCGCGCATTTTTTTGGCATCTCGCGCCATAATTTCCAAGTTTGCGCCGACGTGAGGAGCAAGATCTGTTTTGTTAATCACTAATAATGCCGAACGGGTTATGCCGGGACCGCCTTTGCGAGGTATCTTTTCACCGGCAGCAACATCGATCACATAAATAGTTAAGTCCGACAGCTCGGGACTGAATGTTGAAGCCAAGTTATCGCCTCCAGATTCAACCAGAATAAGATCAAGATTAGGAAAATCAGCCGTCATACGTGCAATCGCCTCGAGATTGATAGAAGCATCTTCCCTGATTGCGGTGTGCGGGCATCCTCCAGTTTCTACACCCATCAGTCGCTCAGGAGGCAACGCATCGGCGCGTAAAAGAATCTCCATGTCTTCTTTGGTATAGATATCATTTGTGATCACAGCCATCTCATAGCGGTCACGCATTTTTTTACTTAGGGCTTCGCATAGCGCTGTTTTCCCCGATCCGACTGGACCACCAATTCCAACTCGTAGAGGATTTGATTGTTTACTCACGTTTTATGTCCTCAAAATTATGATCGATAAATTCTACTGTATTGTGTCTCATGCTGTATTGACAGCAATGACAAACCAGGCGCCCAATTGGATAACTCATTATCATTGAGTCGCTGTGCGCGTAGTGACACTGCTTCAATTTCAGGATGTAAGGAAAGTAGCAGACTTTGTCCAGAAACCTGGCCGAGCGGAACTGATTTAACACAAACCAACACTTGATTCTCAACCAAAGAAAACAACATTCCCAGCAATGCCGCCTCATTTGGGACGGCAAGCGCGACTGCAGCACAAGCAAAGGCAGTGGGCAGTGGGATTTCTGATTGGCTGGTCAATATCGTTCGCAATGAATCGTCTGCAATTTTTAGATCACTGATCAGTTTGCCTAGGGAGTACCCCATCTGGATCGTTTCCGCTCTAAATTCAGCGGTATCACGAGCTGCAATAAAACACTCGGTCCAGTAATTGACGGCTGCAGCATCGCGCTCAGAAAAACTTTTAAGCAAGCGCCATAGTATCGGCGCTTCAAAGTCTGCGACGATACTTAGAGATTCGGCAATCCATTTTCGCGCTGTGCTTTCATTGTAGACTGTTCCTTTCTCAATCGCTGATTCCAAGCCTTGCGAATAAGTGTATGCGCCGATTGGCAGCGATGGGCTTGCGAGTTGCAGCAAGCGAAGCAGTAGTACGGATTGCAAGATTATTCCTTTGTATCGGAAGGCCGATGAATCTTCTGCCTTGCGGGTATGGGAGCGAGTGGGCCGTGGGCATGATAATGACCGTCTCCATGATGATGGTGCGACCCTCCTCCATACGCGCCAGATTCTGGTTCAAATTGAGCATTTTCTTCCGTGACCTCAGCGCCCAATCCTTCCAACATTTGTTTCAATACAGCATCTTGATGAATACGTAAAAAGCCTTCACCAATTTGTGTTTGTGTATGGCGATTGCCCAAATGAAAAGCGCAACGCAAAAAATCATGGGACGTACGACAGGTGATTCGGTAAGTTGGCTCATCGGCTGCGATAATCTGCACCACACGCCCATCATCGCTTTTGAGCAAATCGTTATTGCGTAATGTTGTGCCTCGTAAGGAAAAAATAGCCACTTCCTCACCGGACGCAAGTGTTGTTCTCAACCGACTGTTCTCACGCATTTCATAGGGTAAGATGAGTTGAGCAAAAACATGTTCAGCGTGATCTATTTTAGTGTTCAGCGTAAGCATCTATTTCTTAAAATTAATTATATTACGGATGATCGTTATCACAGTAATGAGTGCTGTGATAACGATCCTGGTAAATACCGATGCCTTTTCCCTGGAAGAAATTATTTCCTTAAAAAGAAAAGACCTACATTATTAACAATATTCCTAGAATAGGAAATATCGCTGCGCCATGGGCAGAACATCTTCAGCGCCACATGTTAATAATTGTCCATCAGCGCGCACTTCATAGGTTTCCGGATCAACTTCCATCTTAGGCGTTGCACTATTATGGATCATATCTTTCTTACGCAGATTGCGCGTATTTTTGACCGGAATAATGTGCTTGTCGAGCTTCAGTTGATCGATTAAATCTGCATTCAGTGCTGCTTGCGAAGCGAATGTGAAACATGATGTTTTGATTCCTCCACCATATCCACCGAACATATATCGATAATGTACTGGCTGAGGTGTTGGGATCGATGCATTAGGATCACCCATCAGAGATGCAGCAATCATTCCGCCTTTTAAGATCATGGATGGTTTCACACCGAAGAAAGCAGGTCTCCATAATACAAGATCTGCATACTTACCAACTTCTACGGATCCAATCGCGTGTGAAATACCGTGTGTAATGGCTGGATTAATTGTGTACTTGGCAACATAACGCTTTACACGGAAATTATCACTTCTTGAGCTATCTTCTTGCAGAGTACCGCGTTGTATTTTCATCTTATGCGCGGTTTGCCATGTACGCAACACGACTTCACCGATACGTCCCATTGCTTGCGAGTCTGATGACATCATGGAGATGGCGCCCATGTCATGCAAAATATCTTCGGCTGCAATCGTTTCTTTACGAATACGTGATTCTGCAAAAGCGAGATCTTCTGCGATATTGGCATGCAGATGATGGCACACCATCAACATATCCAGATGCTCATCAAGCGTATTGACTGTATAAGGACGAGTCGGATTAGTCGATGACGGCAAAACATTATCTTGACCTACGACTGCGATAATATCCGGAGCATGTCCACCACCCGCACCTTCTGTGTGGAAGGTATGAATAGTACGATCTTTCATGGCAGCAATGGTGTTCTCCAGGTAGCCGCCTTCATTAATGGTGTCGGTATGGATAGCGACCTGAACGTCATATTTATCTGCAACATTCAAACAGTTGTCGATTGCAGCGTATGTCGTACCCCAGTCTTCATGGAGTTTTAGACCACAAGCACCAGCAAAAACTTGTTCTTCAAGCGGGGTTGGTAAACTGGTATTACCTTTACCAAAAAAGCCTGTATTCATCACCAGTCCGTCAGACGCCCTCAGCATCGAATGAATGTGCCAAGGACCAGGCGTACAAGTAGTTGCTGCTGTTCCTACAGCGGGTCCTGTACCACCACCGAGCATGGTAGTGATACCATTCATCATGGCATCTTCAGCCTGCTGAGGAGAAATGAAGTGAATGTGTGTATCAACACCACCTGCTGTCACGATGAGATTTTCACCGGCGATAATTTCGGTGGCTGAACCAATCACCATCGTAACATTGGGTTGAATATCCGGATTTCCGGCTTTACCAATACTGGCAATTTTGCCACTCTTGATGCCTATATCGGCTTTGACAATCCCCCAGTGATCAATAATCGTTGCATTAGTAATCACGGTATCCATGACATCCGAATGATTATGTTGTGACTGACCCATACCATCCCGAATCACTTTCCCGCCGCCAAACTTCACTTCTTCCCCGTAGGTGGTGAAATCTTTCTCAATTTCTATAAAAAGCTCTGTGTCGGCTAGACGAACACGGTCGCCAGTTGTTGGGCCCATCATTTCAACATAAGTTTGACGGGAAATTTTTACGCTCATTTTCCTACTCCTGTAAAATTATTGCGACACAAACTATTTAAGTTTGCCCATCACTTTTTGATTGAATCCATAAACGATCCGATCTCCCGCCAACTCAACCAGCTCAACGGTTCTTTCTTGTCCTGGCTCGAAACGAATAGCCGTTCCAGCCATAATGTTCAGTCGCATACCGTAGGCAGCTTCCCTATCAAATTTCATGGCAGAATTCACTTCAAAAAAATGAAAGTGAGAACCAATTTGTATTGGGCGATCTCCGCCATTGGAGGCAGTGATGGTTTTGGTTTGTCTGCCGACATTTAATTCAATATCACCTGACTCAGTAAATATTTCACCGGGAATCATTGGCATTCTCATGACGCTCTCCTATTCTTTTTATTAATTAAACGATCGGATTATGAACAGTAACCAACTTGGTTCCATCCGGAAAGGTTGCTTCAACCTGGATATCCGGAATCATTTCCGGAACACCTTCCATGACATCAGCTCGGGCCAGTATTTTTCGACCAGCCGTCATCAGTTCCGCTACCGTTCGACCATCTCTGGCTCCCTCCAATACCGCGCAGGTAATCAATGCAACCGCTTCCGGATAGTTAAGCCGCAAGCCACGAGCCTTACGTTTCTCAGCCAATGACCCAGCCGTAAATATCATTAGCTTGTCTTTCTCTCTAGGTGTTAAGTCCATAGTTCCTCTCCTGGTAAAATATTTACAATTTATTAAAACAACTACAGCATCTGATATTTTTTAAAAAATTACCTTAAGTCAACGATATAATTAATCAAGTACTCCACATGCGTGGCACGATTGCGGCACTTCCAAGAACTTCCGGGCGAAACAAGCCCCAGATACGCAATATGATTTGCCGAGCCACTTCGCTCGAATGGCCTAAATAACGAACTACAATAATTGATTTAAGCTGTGAGATACCCACCTGACCTACGCCGTGAGTAATTTTTTCTGCTTCTTCACGTGCCAAATCGATAAGTGATTGAGGTAACACTTTCCCTGTCAAAATGAGCGAAGCGCAGACTGTGTTGCCCGATAACGTCAAAGATCCATTCATTGCAGAACTTTCACCTAACAGGCAGATTTGCTCAAGCCAAATTAATTTATCATTGCGCCGTATGCTGGTGCGCTGCTTGATTTGACCCTGATCGAACGTTTCTCCCGATGCTGTCCGACCAAAACATAATATTTCACATCCAACATAAATGGCATCATCCTCAAGCACAACCTGGTGATCGATATCTACATTGGCATGGTTATAAAAAATGGTTTCTTGCGGCATCCACTCGAATGCAGCGCCTTTATTGACAGCGATTCTGATCTTTTGATGCGAAATGTGCCCATTGGCTTTATACCATTTGGTAGCTCCCGGCGTCGTAATTTGCGCATTTGCAGAAGCACCGACTTCGGCTGAAATTTCTAGCTGATCGCCACCAACGACTCCACCCGGCGGATGGATAATGACCACATGACAAACTTTCCGCCCCTCGGGGTAAAGCGGTTTTTGTACTAACAGAGGACCGAAATGATCACGTTCGACCAGCCTGGTGGTTGCATCAACTGCAGCAAATTTGAGCGATAGCCTTGCCTGCAGTGGTTTGTGCGCTGAATCAGCAGATATTTCAGGTACTTGCTGGCTGGATTGCTTAGGGTAAGTTAGGATAGTGGAATCCAGTTGCTGAACGGTTAATTCATCCTTAGGTGCAGACAGGGACATTTTCATAGTACCTTATCGGGAGTAATAATCTCTGAGTTATTAGATCTGCAACTGGAAAGAGATTTTGAAAATATCTTGTTTTGGACCCGATGCGTCAGGCCCATAATTCATTCCTTTAGACAAGAGATCGCCATGTTGATAGTAAGCTGAAATACGCGCATTAAAACCATCAATAATATAATTCAAACCTGCTTCAATTTCTTCTCGGTTGCTGCTCTTGCTAGGTTGAACGCTAGTAAATCTTCCATAAGGCTGAAAGTTCCCGATGCCAATTTTATTTGGAAGCATATAAAGGCCAGTTACTGTCCACGACTGTCCATCAAATATGCAAAAACAACCAACATCAGAAAACGCAGCAGCCGAATAGTTAGCATAAAACTTTTTATACTCGGCGTTTAAGGTAGTTACACCCATATTTCTAGGCAATACCTTTTCAAATAGCAAATCACCTGTAGTACCGAAAAAATCGCTTCGATGAGCAAATGATCCTGCACCATCCTTTTGATAAGACATGCCGAATGCCAGCGCTAAAATATCTCCCGCTTTACCATAATAGGTACTCGAAGTGTAATAGCCAGGATTTTTTTCCGGATTCAGAAAATTATAAGTAACACGCGCAGCTGTCAATATAGTGCCACTCTGATTAGGTCCCTGATTAGGTCCCGGGGCGCGCGATGATTCCAATCCGCTATAAACACCCATGGCATAACCCAACGTTCCGGGAATGAAGCCCGGTTCTGCATTACCCCAGAAAGTCACGCCATCGCTACGGCCATAACGGCCTGCGCCGCCATTGCCGAAATGTGTACTGAAATCCTGAGAAAAGAATGGAGTTCTGAAAGCATCATGAGTTGACTGGAAAAATGGGCCGCTTAATTCACCCCGTTCTGTAGGTACTAGCATGCGCCCACCCCAGATGTTGAGATAGCGGTTGTATTCGAATTTCGCAATGGCATCAAGAATGTTGTAAGACATCTTGGGATTATCGCCTGAGCTGGTATTATTACACCAAAAACATTCGGTATTAACTTCAAATTTAAGATATTGATTAAGCTGTCCATTCAAATAAAGACGCGCATTATCGTTACTATAGGTGCCGTTATTTAAATTTCCACCATTTGAATTTTCTATCCATGTCCCTGTTCCTCGGTAACCTGCTCCCAATTTAATCCATCTCGTCTCACTGGTTTGCACTTTGAGTTTATCTGAGATTGGCTTCATCGATACGTCCATCGCATTTGCTTGGAGCGCAGGCAAGAGAAAACTGATTAGTAAAATGAAATTTCTAAATCCTGCCTGTAAGCCGTTATTTCTTGTCTGCATGAGACACCAACCCTTTCTAGTATAAATTTATCAAATTGGATGATTGTTGAAAATAATTACTACTACGCAAATCTAAGTGATTCCATTCTATAACAGAAATTTATATAAATAGAATTGTAATATTTTTTATATATTTTGTATGAAACCCGTTGCTATCAAACAAAGTCGGACTGAGCGATATACAAAATACAAGTCCGCTGAAATCATTCCACCAAGCATGCCAAATATGAGATTACCTCAAGTTTTTTCGCAACTCCAGTAAATTTTATGAAACCAAAACTCCCTGCAAGTACGTTCATTAACAAACTTAGGAAGAATACGACGTGGCATCAATTCTTCGCTACTATGGCAACGTTATTTTTTACAGTTGCACTCCCATCCGACGCAGAAAATAGAAGAGGATAAAATAACAACCAACGGTAATAGCAGCGGATAAGCCGAAGCTAAACCAGAAACCCACACCCTGCTTAAGTAATATCGATAAAACTGGAAATAATAGCAGTGAAGGCAGCACCAACCAGAAAATTTGCATGGAAAGGTCCGCAATCTGCGATAGTGGGGAACCTTCAACATAGAGCCAAACAAATGCTAACAATGATGTAAGCGGTAGCGCTGCTATAAGCGCGGCAAAACCCGTATTCCGCTTTGCAATTTCCGCGATAGCCACGATTACAATAGCGGAGATAAGAATTTTGAATGCGTAATACAACATAAAAACCTAATTTTAATCATCGTTCAACAAACAGAATTCGAGCTGGCATCAGCATTTATGCCATTTATCATATGCCTCGGTGCTATTTTTGGCAGGAAAAATGAAGCACAAGTTATCCCAACCTACTTTGCTTTCGAAATGGCACAATATATTGCGTCAAAAATAACATTAATTCTTGTAAGACTCATGATTGCGTTAACAACCGCAATGCTTCCTGATACTTTGCCATTGTCTGCTGTAAAATTTGATCAGGCAATTCAGGCGCTGGAGCTTTTTTGTTCCAATCCTGCTTTTCCAGCCAATCGCGTACGAATTGTTTGTCGAAACTGGGCGGATTTTTCCCGGCTTGGTATTGATCGGCGGGCCAGAATCGCGACGAATCCGGAGTCAGTACTTCGTCGATCAGATAAAGCTGGCCTGCGTCATCTTGCCCGAATTCAAATTTGGTGTCGGCGATGATAATACCGCGCCGTGCCGCGTAATCAGATGCTTCGGTATAAAGTTGGATAGCTTTTTCACGAACCTTTGCAGTCAGTGCTTTCCCGAGTTGATTTTCCACTTCTACCAGGGAAATATTCTCATCATGCGCGCCCGCAGCGGCTTTGGTTGACGGTGTAAATATGGCCCCACCCGGCAGTTTCTCGGCCAACCTCAATCCAGCAGGGAGTTTAATGCCGCAAATGGCGCCGGTTTGCTGATAATCCTTCCACCCCGACCCAACCACATAGCCGCGCACAATCACTTCAATCGGTAATGGTTTTAGGCGCCTGATGACAAATGCGCGATCACGTACTTGTTCGCGCTCGTTCTCCGCAACCATGGATTCCGGTGCAATGCCGGTTAAATGATTGGGCATGACATGCGCCAGTTTCTTGAACCAGAAATCGGACAATGCCGTCAGCAATTTTCCCTTACCCGGCACAGCCGTTGGCAGAATCACATCAAATGCCGATAAACGATCGGTTTGAATGATTAGCAGCTTATCGTCGCCGACGGCATAAATATCCCTCACCTTGCCACGATGCAACAATGGCAAGCTCTGAACGTTGGTTTCAAACAAGGCGGATGGATTTGTCATAAGCTTTGGATTCAATTGTGTTCAAGGTGTCTTTAATGCGGATGGCTTCGTGTAGCGCTGTGTCAACATCTGTGCCCAAAACAGTGAAATGTCCCATTTTGCGGCCTGATCGCGGCATGGTTTTGCCGTATAAATGTAATTTGGTCGATCTGTGTTGCAGCACCAGGTTCCAGTCAGGCTCGCCGTTTTGCCATAAATCACCCAGCAAATTAACCATCACGGCAGCGCTATGTTGCGTGGTTTCCCCCAACGGCACGCCGCACAATGCGCGCACTTGCTGTTCAAACTGTGACGTGACGCAAGCATTGATCGAATAATGCCCGCTATTATGCGGACGCGGCGCGATTTCATTGACCAACAGCTCATCATCCTGCAGCACAAAAAACTCCACGCACAACACGCCCTGATAACTTAGATTCTTAACAATCTGACAGGCAATGTTTTGTGCTTGCTGCGCCAATTGCTGCGAGATTCTTGCCGGCACGATACTGATATCGAGAATACCGTTAACATGCCGGTTCTCAGAAACCGGGAAAGCTTTTAACTCGCCGTCGTTGCCGCGCGCCACCACAACGGATATCTCATTTTTGAGCGGCATGAATTTTTCCAGCACGCAAACCGGGTGATTCAATTGCGCATAGGCGGCCATTAACTCTACTTCATTAGCAACGGCTTTCTGTCCTTTGCCATCGTAACCGAATTGACTGACTTTCAGGATACCGGGAAGCAGGTCCGCGACATCTTGCGTCGCAATATCATCCTGCTGCTGTATGACCGCAAACGGTGCGACGACAAAACCATTGGTACCCAAAAACTGTTTCTCCGCAATCCTGTTTTGTGCGATGGCAACACTGTAAGCATCCGGACTGACGATACAAGATTTAGCGAGCATCCGTAGTGATTTCGCCGGGATATTCTCAAATTCCGTGGTAATGGCGGCACATTGGCTGCCGAGTTTTTCCAGCGCTGTCTGATTCGCATAATCCGCACAGATGAAGTCATCGGCAACCCGTCCGGCCGGACTGTCACTGGCGGGATCCAATACTGTCACCCGGTATCCCATTTGCTGGGCCGCCATCACAAACATGCGTCCAAGCTGCCCGCCTCCAAGGACACCCAGCATGGCTCCAGGCATAATGCGCATTATTGCGGCAACTCGGCAACCAGCACCGCTTCGGTCTGCTTCCGCCGGTATTCGTTCAATTGCACGCTCAATTCGCCATCATTTACCGCCAATAACGCAACCGCAAATAACCCCGCATTAACTGCACCTGGTTCACCAATGGCAAACGTCGCGACAGGCACGCCTTTAGGCATCTGCACAATCGACAGCAGTGAATCGAGTCCTTGCAAATGCCTGGAATTCACCGGAACACCCAAAACCGGTAACGTGGTTTTTGCGGCAATCATGCCCGGCAGATGCGCAGCCCCCCCCGCCCCTGCAATAATGCATTTGATGCCGCGCGCCCTAGCTTCTTCGGCAAATTGAAACATCAAATCCGGAGTGCGGTGCGCTGAAACCACTCTGGCTTCATAAGCGACATGAAATTCATCCAGTATCGCAACGGCATGTTGCATCACATCCCAGTCGCTTTTACTGCCCATCACTACGCTAATCAATGGTTTAATCATTTAACTTCAGTCTGCTATAAGTTTGAGGATAACGATGAATGGAGCTTTGCATAATCAAGCTATAAAAACACGGCTGGCTATTTTATAAGTCTGTGCAATAATCGTGTGACTTATTTTGATCGCTTCGATAAAAATGCAATTGGTATTATACTAGCTGCACTCAGTATTATCCTGTTGAGTGGCCTATATTCAGCGTAACCAATTTTTATTAAATTATCTACAAAACGATTTTTATGAATTTTCAGCGCGGAAAACAAAACGACGAGCCAGAAATCAACCTGGTTCCGATGATTGATGTATTATTGGTGATACTCATTTTCTTGATCGTTACCACCACGTATTCAAAATTTGCTGAACTCGAAATCAACTTGCCGCAAGCGGGTGCGGAAGAGGTCGACAAAAATGCCGAGAAACCCAATAATATTGATATTACTGTCAATGCTGCGGGTGACTATACGATCAACCGGGTACCCATTAAATTTTCCGGTATAGAAGGCCTGCGTGATGCATTACAGTCTGCAGCCGAGAACCTATCGGATCCATTTATCATTATCAACGCGGATGCAAAAGCTACCCATCAGTCTGTCATCACTATTATGGAAGCTGCTCGTTTGGCAGGGCACAATAAAATTACCTTTACCACTGAAACAAACAACGCTCAATAGCCAGTCAAATCAAATACAATTTATCAACATCGCATGACATCACTCATTCGTCGTATCAGCAATGTATTCTTTAAGGAGAAAATAATGTCTAACAGCACTCTTGAAAATTTTTCTAAAGGCGCCCAATCGGGCTCACAGTACATACTGGCACCGTTGCCGTATGCGAATAACGCGCTAGAACCCGTGATATCAGCCAACACACTCAGTTTTCACTATGGCAAGCACCACAAAACTTATGTGGATAATTTGAATAATTTGGTGGCCAATACCGATCTGGCAGGTCAATCGTTGGAACAAATTATCAAAGCAACTGCCGGACAAGCTGACAAAGCCGCCATTTTCAATAATGCCGCGCAAGTATGGAACCACATGTTTTATTGGCATAGCTTGAAACCCAATGGCGGCGGCGAACCATCCGCAGCACTGAAACAAAAAATTGAAGCTTCGTTTGGCAGTCTCGATGCCTGTAAAAAGGAATTTGCCCAAGCGGCCATGACACAATTCGGCAGCGGCTGGGCGTGGTTAGTACTGGATGGCGATAAGATCGCCGTGGCCAAAACGGGCAACGCCGACTCTCCATTGACCAAAAATATCCGCCCATTATTGACCATCGACGTATGGGAACACGCTTATTATCTGGATTACCAAAATCGCCGTGCGGATTATGTCAATACCATATTGGATAAGCTGATCAATTGGGATTTTGCCGTGGCTAATCTTGGATAATCTCCCGATTTATGACTGATATCACCATCGCCCTGTCAAAAGGGCGAATTTTTGAAGATACCGCGCCCCTGCTAAAAGCAGCAGGAATTATCGCGCTGGACGATCCGGAATCATCACGCAAACTAATTCTCGACACCAATCGCAGCAATGTACGCTTGATCATTGTGCGCGCCTCGGATGTACCGACGTATGTGCAATATGGCGCAGCGGATCTGGGTATTGCTGGAAAAGATGTGTTACATGAGCATGGTGGTATCGGTCTTTATCAACCGCTGGATCTGAACATTGCACGTTGCCGGATGATGGTGGCCGTACCCGAAGGTTTCGATTACGACTCTGCTGTGCGCCAAGGTGCGCGATTACGCATCGCGACCAAATATGTACAGACCGCTCGCGAACACTTTGCCGACAAAGGCGTCCATGTCGATCTGATCAAACTGTACGGATCAATGGAATTGGCGCCATTAGTGGGTTTAGCTGATGCGATCGTTGATCTGGTATCGAGCGGCAATACGTTAAAAGCCAATCATCTTAAGGCGGTGGAAGAAATCATGCCGATCTCGGCAAGATTGATTATTAACCAGGCCGCATTGAAACTTAAGAGAGAGATCATTCAGCCAGTGCTGGATGCTTTTTCTGACGCTATCAAGCAGTAGGTTGCCAGCGCCACCTCAGCAGGAATTCACTTCATATCATGATCCCAATCAAACGATTTAATTCAGTCGATTCTGATTTTAATGCCAATCTTGACAAGCTATTGGCTTTTGAAGGTGCACAAGACGATGCGATCGATTCAACAGTAGCCAAAATTCTTGCCGATGTCCGCAATCGCAAGGATGCTGCGTTGATCGAATATACCAACCGCTTTGACAAACTTTCCGCAGCATCCGCTAAAGATCTCGAGCTCACACAAGATCATCTGCAGCGATCCTTGGCAGCTTTACCGCCGCCCCAACGGATTGCGCTGGAACAAGCCGCTGAACGAGTCCGCAGCTATCACGAAAAACAACAGCTCAGCTCGTGGCAATATACGGATTCAGACGATACCCTGCTCGGCCAGAAAGTCACACCGCTGGATCGTGTGGGTTTATATGTACCTGGTGGCAAAGCCTCCTACCCTTCCTCTGTGTTGATGAACGCCATTCCCGCAAAAGTAGCGGGAGTAGCAGAGTTGATCATGGTTGTTCCCACACCGAACGGGGAAAGAAGCGACCTGGTGCTGGCAGCGGCGGCAATCAGCAAGGTTGATCGGGTTTTTACGATCGGCGGCGCGCAAGCTGTCGGTGCATTGGCTTATGGCACAGAAACAATACCGCAAGTGGACAAGATTGTCGGCCCCGGGAATGCTTACGTCGCCGCTGCTAAGCGCCGAGTATTCGGGATCGTCGGCATCGATATGGTCGCCGGCCCTTCTGAAATTCTCGTAATTTGTGATGGCAAAACCAATCCTGACTGGATTGCTATGGATCTGTTTTCTCAAGCGGAGCACGATGAACTGGCCCAATCCATTTTGTTATCACCCGACGCCGCATTTCTCGACCAAGTGATGCAAAGCATTGATCGTCTGTTGGACGGGATGCCGCGCAAAGATGTTATTCGCGCTTCGCTGCAAAATCGCGGCGCTTTGATTCAGGTACAAAACCTGGATGAGGCTTGTACAATCGCCAACAAAATTGCACCTGAACATCTGGAATTATCGGTTGATCAACCGGAGCACTGGGTCAATAAAATCAGGCATGCCGGCGCTATTTTTCTCGGCCGCTACGCGTGCGAAGCGCTGGGCGATTATTGCGCCGGTCCTAACCATGTACTACCCACATCTCGCACGGCACGATTTTCCTCCCCACTGGGTGTTTATGATTTTCAGAAGCGCAGCAGCCTCATTCAGGTTTCCCAGCAAGGCGCTGCAAAACTTGGAAAGATTGCCTCTGTGCTGGCTTACGGGGAAGGATTGCAGGCGCACGCCCTATCCGCAGAATATCGCTATAAAGGTTGATCAAATCCTGAATTATTACTGCGATAATTTATCGATGACCGCGGGATTCAATCATGACGATTATCACCTCACGTGACCACCCCCTCATTAAGCAACTGATTAAGCTGGAAGGGTCATCACAATATCGTAAGAAAACGGGTTTAACATTGCTGGATGGCATACATCTCATTCAAATTTACAGTTCAGTGCTGGGCACGCCTAAAAATTTGATTGTCAGCCAATCCTATTTTGAAGCTACCGAAAATAAACGTTCTCTCAATATACTGTTTGGCAATACGTTACCTAAAATAATCATCGCCAGTAATGCATTATTTCGCGCCATATCCCCCGTAAAAACACCGACAGGCATCCTCGCGCTCATTGCAATACCCGAATTAAAAAGTGAGTTCGACAATAAGAAAGAAACTTCCAGTGTCTTGTTGGAAACAATCCAGGATCCTGGAAATCTCGGCTCTATTTTACGTTCCGCAGCCGCGGCTAATATCAAAAATATCTATTTATCCAAACAATGTACCGATGCTTGGTCGCCCAAGACATTACGCGCTGCCATGGGAGCTCATTTTTTCTTACATATCCATGAAAACTGCGATTTACAACAGATTGCGCAACAGTTTCCCGGAACCGTCATTGCCACATCCATTCAAGCCAGTAAAAATCTGTTTGAAATTTCACTGGTAGGACCGGTAGCATTTGTATTTGGTAACGAAGGAACCGGACTATCTCAAGAAATAATGCAAGTAGCCGACGAAAATATCGCCATTCCCATGCCCGGCAAAACCGAATCACTGAATGCCGCTGCCGCCGCTGCTATTTGTTTTTTTGAGAAAGTACGCCAGGATAGAGCATCAGCATTGCATCCCGGTATTGGAACTAAATAATATAGCGGTGTATCATACTGCACCGAACAACATGTATCTTTGGAGTACCATGAAAATCTCGCTTTTGTCTTTTATCATCTTGCTTGGATGTTTGCTGTTCAATTCTGCCACTGTCATGGCACTGCACCATGAACCACAAAACGCACAAGAGTCCGGTGGAAAAATGCCCAACAATGAAGGAAAAGTCGTCGATATTATCGATACCACCGGTTATACCTATATAGAATTAGAGAACGGCGGCAATCGATTCTGGATAGCCGCGCCCACGACCAAAGTCAATAAAGGCGACCATATCCGTTTCATTGAAAACATGGTAATGACCAACTTCACCAGCAAAACACTAAATCGCACCTTCAGCACGCTGATTTTCGTTACTTCTACAGAAATAAAAAAATAACTATAGAAGTGGCCTCACTTGATTGGACAATTTCTCCCATATCTTAAGTGGGAATCTTGCGTTAATGCCTATTCTGCTTTTTGCATTGCAGCCAGATTATCGAAGTAGAACTTATTTGGCGTTTTGTCGTCAAGTGCGGTGTGTGATCTATTTTGGTTGTAGAACATGAAATATTTTTCTAAGACTTGTTTTGCGTCACACACGCTGTCGTATGTCGTGCAGATATACCTCTTCGTATTTAACGCTCTTCCAAAGCCGTTTGACAAACACATTGTCACGCCAAGCTACCCTTGCCGTCCATACTGATCGGATACCGTTACCCTTCAACAGCCCGGTGAATTGGCAACCTTGGATGCCCTTCTAAATGTCAAGCTGCAATTTGTGCGCTATTGATTAAGTTAACTTACCTCCGGCAGAGCCGGAGGCTTATCGCTGGAGCCCCTCAAAGGGGCTGTTTGCGAGCCGCTAAAGCGGCACCTACATAGTCGTTCCCTGCAAAACGCTTAAAAAAACCCTATCAATGTTCGAATGCATGCGAATTAGCAAACGCTGAAATGCCGACTGATGATTTTTTTCATGCTCGCTGAGACCAGATGATTGATTTGCACCATCCGTTAGCGGTACTGGCGAATCAATTGCCGTGGTCGCAGATCGAAGCAGCGCCTGCCGATTCGGTTGATGGCTTCCTTGCTGTACCTGAAACACGCATTCAACCTCAGTGACGAAGAACTGGTGATGCGCTGGTCCGAGAATGTGGTCTGGCAGTATTTCAGCGGGCAAGCGTACTACACATCGAAGTTGCCTTGCGATGCCACGCAGATTGGTCGCTTCCGCAGTGCCATTGGTGAAGCTGGTGTTGGAACACTGATGAAGGCAACGATTGACGCTGTGCTGTACAGGTGAAAGCGGTCAAACCGGCCGAATTCGAACGTATCATCGTCGATACAAAAAGCGATCGCGCATCCGGTGGATAGCCGCTTACTGGAAATTGCGCGAAGCAAAATCGTACAGGCGGCCAAACGCAGCGGCATCACCTTGAAGCAGGGCTATGCCAAGGAAGGCAAGGAACTGCGCCGCAAAGCCGGTGGTTACGCCCACGCCAAGCAATTTCGGCGCATGCGCAAAACCGTTAAGCGCCAGCGCACGATCCTTGGTATCGTGCTGCGGGAGATCAAGAGAAAACTGGCGACGGCGCTGGAGTGCTCTGTATCGCTACAACATCTAAACACGCTGCTGGAACGAGCGCAGCGGATTCACCAGCAGCAACCGAAAGACAAAAACAAACTTTACGCGCTGCATGCCCCGGGAGTCGAATGCATCGGCAAGGGCAAAGCGCACAAACCGTACGAATTCGGCGTCAAGGCCAGCATTGCGATCACGCACAAAAATGGCCTGGTGGTCGGCGCAAAAACCTTTCCCGGCAACCCCTTCGATGGCCATATCCTGCATAAGCAACTCACGCAGGCACGGATTTTACTCGAAAATGCGGGATCAACGCCGAGGCAAGTCATTGTCGATCTCGGATTTCGCGGCGTGGACGCTGATAATCCGCAGGTGGAAATCATCCATCGTGGCAAGTACAAATCACTGACAAAGCCGCAGCGGCGTTGGCTCAAACGTCGGCAGGCCGTTGAACCTGCGATTGGGCACCTGAAGTCGGATCATCGAATGGATCGCTGTTGGCTGCAAGGCAAGCTGGGTGATGCGCTACACACTGTGCTGTGTGCGGCGGGATACAATCTGCGCTGGCTGATGAGGGCAGTGCTCCGCTTGAGACTCAGGGGTGTTTTGTTGCGCTTTGTTATGCTTCGGTTGACTAACCTCTTTCTGGAGAAAACGACTATATCTCTGCAAAGCTTGTGAGTGTACAGGACTGTCGCCATGATTAAGTGAATTTTGCAGGGCCGACTAAATAGCTTCTTGAAGCAGAAGCTTCTCTAGCTTCGACCAGAACTCATCATTGAGCATCAATCGGGGCATCGCAAACTCGTCTCATTGGTGGTGTAGGAATCTCAATATTACGAGTTTTCTCCTTCTTATTGAATACTTATCTCCAATTGTCAACAGACCCTAATGAAAATCACATATGAGCCGTACTGGTAATTGTTACGACAATGCTGTAGCAGAAAGTTTTTTCGGCAGCATCAAACAGGAGCGAATCCATTGGCGTCATTACCAAACACGTTATGCAGCTCAGCAAGATGTGCTGTAGTATAGCTCCATGTTTTATAACAGCCATCGGCTGCATTCGTACTTAGGATACAAAAGCCCTAATCAATATGAGGTAGAAACAGAAATATTGAAAAAAGTCGCTTAACTGGGTTGTCCGGTTTTACTTGACCAGGTCATGGTGCGTTGGTTCGGTACAAGGTTCCCATTATGCCCTTCTTTGGCTTGATGCTCGCTTATTTGTTGTACCACATGGTCAGAAGGGAATTGGAACACAGGGAGATAAAAGTTTTAAAATGAGTACGAAAGGCAAATTTGTAATTTCACTGGACTTTGAATTGTTCTGGGGGGTAAGGGATTCTAGGACAATCGAGGGATATGGAAAAAACATTCTCGGCGTGAGGCAAGTAATTCCCCGTTTGCTGGAATCTTTTGAAAATTACCAGGTAAAAGGTACTTTTGCAACGGTTGGTTTTCTTTTCTTTAAAGATAAAAAAGAACTGACGGGAAGCCTGCCTTCAAAAATCCCCAATTACAGAAACAAAGCGCTTTCGCCTTATGAAGGACATTTTGATTTGGTTGGCAACGATGAAAAATCCGATCCCTATCATTTCGCGGCTGATCTTATTGGATTGATTCATGCCCGACTCTTGCACGAAATCGGAACACATACTTTTTCACATTATTATTGCCTGGAAGAAGGGCAATATGCGGTCGATTTCAAAGCCGATTTGGAAAAAGCCTGTGAAGCTGCCTTGAGGTCGGGTATCAAACTCACTTCGCTGATCTTTCCAAGGAATCAGTTCAATGAACAATACCTGGAAGTGTGTAAGAATGCGGGAATTATCTGTTTCAGGGGAAATGAACATTCCTGGATTTACGAAACAAAGAACAGAGACAAGAACAATGCTTTCCGCAGGGCCTTTAAATTTCTGGATACTTACATCAACATTTCGGGACACAATTGCTATTCTGATGCATACATGAAAAGCAAGTTTCCGGTAAACATTCCGTCGAGCAGGTTTTTGCGTCCTTTTTCCTCCCGCTTGAAAGCATTGGAAGGCTTGCGCTTGAAAAGAATCAAGTCGGGAATGACCCATGCCGCTAAAAATAACCTGACATACCATTTGTGGTGGCACCCGCATAATTTTGGGATAAACCAACAGGAGAATTTTGACTTCCTGGAAAAGATCCTTGTGCATTACAAGGAATTGAATGCGAAGTATGGCTTTCAGAGTTATACCATGTCGGATCTGGCAAAAGAACTGATCCATGGATAAAAAAATGTGCTGCTGGATGGAAAAAGAGATTCAACAAATATTGTTTTTCATGCACTCAACGAGGCGTTTGGGATCCATGCAGTGATGTGGCTACACTAAACCGGACACATTCCTTAAAATAACTGCATGAAGGAGTGTATCCAAATGAACCAAGAAAAGCCCAAAGTCTATACAGCTGAATTTAGGGAGTCATCGGTAAAATTGGCGACTGAATCGGATAAATCGGTAGCCCAAACCGCGAGGGATATCGATGTGAATGAAAACACCTTGCATACATACCTGGATCAACAAATACAGTCGACCGGTTGATAACATAAGGGCAGTGCGTACCGACGAACATCTCTATGAAGAGTTAAAGCGGTTAAAAAACGAGGCTGCCCGACTGACCGAGGAGCGCGACCTATTAAAAAAGGCGGCCGCGTACTTTGCCAAGGGGCAACGGTGAAGTACGCCTGGATCAAACAGCATCGGGATGAATTCGCTGTGTTATCGATGTGCCGGTTTTTACAGGTCTCACAGAGCGCCAACTATGGCTGGCTGTATCGAGTTCCTTCATTCAGGGGGCGGGAAGATGGGCAGCTCAGCGGTATTGTAAAAAATGCATTTGAAAAAAGCCGCAATACATATGGCACGCACCGCCTCAAAATAGCCATGTTTCACCAAGGCCGATCCGTGGGTCGGCGGCGCATAGGCCGCCTAATGAAGTAAGCCGGATTGGCCTGTAAAACCAAACGCCGATTTAAAGCTACCACCCATTCAAA
>CAZYHY010000030.1:0-34490 GCA_964647635.1 uncultured Nitrosomonas sp. | reverse complement strand
GTGTCTATTTTAATAGTTCATTGTGCTGACAGGGAAGTTGTGCAGGAGTCTTTGGCAGCAAGACCATGACTATTTCCCAGGTTTCTAGCACCACTCGCTCGATTAAAATATGGTCGCTGATATTTATCAAATATCAGCTTATGAGCGGCAATTCCCTTTGAGGAGAGACTGCGACGTCATACATCGAGTGGATCGGAGACAATGCGCTGGCTTTTACCCCAAGTAATCGAAGTTTTTTTCCTAGCGATACCCGCCGCAGGCATTCTCCCGCTGCACGGCGTATTACTGCAGGGTCGGCAGTATGTGTGGTTAATGTAAAATCGCGCGTGACTGTGCGGAAATCCTCGAATCGTAATTTGATGCTGATGGTACGTCCAACATACCCTTTATACGTTAAATCCTTCGCCACTTGTGTACAGAGCGTTGTGAATGCCTCTGATAGCAACAGCCGATCCTGGCGAGGATGCAGGTCGCGTTCAAACGTGGTTTCGCGACTGATGGATTTGGGTTTGGCATCCGTGATTACCGGTCGTTGATCAATGCCACGGGAAACCTCGTATAACCAAGCCGAATAACTGCGGCCAAAGTGGATTTGCAGGAAACTCAAATCAGCTTGCGCCAATTCGGCGATGGTTGCGATACCAAGCGACGCGAGTTTGTGGGCGGCTTTGGGTCCGATACCGTTGATTTTACGTACCGATAATGGCCAGATTCGAGCGGGAATATCGGACATTTGTAGTACGGTGAGTCCATCGGGTTTTTCTAAATCCGAGCAGATTTTGGATAACAATTTGTTAGGCGCGATACCGATCGAGCAAGATAGCCCGGTAGCATCTTTGACTGCTTGTTTAATACGCCGCGCCAGCGCCAAAGTATCCTCGGGCAGATGACTCAAATCGATGTAGATTTCATCGATTCCGGAGTCTTCGATGTGCGAGGCAATGTCAGCAACCGCCGCTTTAAACAGGCGCGAATAATGGCGATAACTATCAAAATCAACCGGCAAAAGAATCGCATCCGGTGCGAGTTGCGCCGCTTTCATGACGCCCATCGCAGAGAAAACACCCGCTGCGCGCGCTTCATAAGTGGCGGTTGTAATCACGCCGCGACCACTATAGTCGCGCAGCCTGAAAAAGTGTTTGCTGCCATTTGCCTGTAGCGTGGGTGTATGCTCTGGGCGTCCGCCGATCACCACGGGTAAACCGCGTAACTCCGGATAACGCAGCAGTTCAACCGATGCATAAAAGGCATCCATATCCAGATGGGCAATGCGGCGGTGTGAAGCATTCATGATGTATCTATCAATTTAGGGGAAAATCACATTCCATACGGATAAGTGACAATTACACCATAAATTCACATCACTGCCCTACTTCTGCAAACAAAGATTGCGCAGTTGTTCAGTGTTGCTCTGCAGCATCATTTCATAGTGCTGATGACTATTTGTCGCAATAATATTGGTTAATGAAAGGGAAACAAGCTATGATTTCCTGCCTTGATTAAACCAATTTGTAGCTGATAATTTCATGAAAAACAGATGTCTGTACTATGTCGGATTGATGAGTTTTGTAACCCTGATGTCCGTCGCCTCTTTAGCACGTGCGCTGCCGGATAATTGCGTGGATTTAACTGCGCCGGCGACTTTTCTTGAAACGAACGGCTTGGTCTGTTTGCAAAAAATAGCTATCGCCGAACAAACAGACACGCAGCGCTACCAAGCAGCGCTCCAATGGTTTGGGATGGACAATCCTGGTCGGTTTCAGTTGTTAATTATAGATTTTGATGATGCTTCAGAGATTAATAGTCCAATTTATTCAACGACGAGTGGATTGCTCACTTTGCCAAAAGTGGATGTGCCTAAAGAGTTTGGTACCGAGCGCTACGCCGTCAGCTTGACCACAGTACCGAACACTGACGACCCAGCGACAATGCTGTTTGATATAGCCAAAGTCGAGATATACAACAATCCCGACTATGTTCCCATTAGAGACTGGAAGCCTTACGGTATGCTGTTTCCTGAAGAACGGCACGCTGTCGATTTGTTGGGGCGGTCTATTCCCTATGCACAGCTTGCCGATGCGATATATGATTATGACAATACTACTGTCGGTTCGTGGGACTTAATCGTGTCCAATGGGAAAAATTCCGGGATGGACGCGGGCGTTTATAAAAACCGCGATACGGGTGAACTTGCGCTGGTGTTTCGTGGCACTGAAACTTGTAATTTCCCGTGTTCACTCAAAGAAACAGAAGATGTCGCCCGTGACATCCTGGCTGATACCGCCATCGGCATCGGCACCGTCAGTGATCAATTCAAGGATGCGTTTAATTTTGCGCGGGATATTATCAGTCGTTATCCCGGCAGTAAAATTACGGTGGCAGGTCATTCATTAGGCGGCGGTTTAGCGCAAGCGGTGGGTGCAACATTGGGGCTTGAAACCTTCGCATTTAATTCTTCGCCGGTTCCCGATCATTTCTTTGATACTTATATCGTTACACTTCCAAACGAAGAGATCCAAGAACTCATTCATGTCATCGCCGATATACATGATCCGGTTTCCAATACCGATAAAACCGGGAAACTGTATTTGGATTCCCATCATGTCACACCGCTGATTCAATTTAATTTTGACTTGAAAGAAGTCATGCCCATTGAATCGGTCGACTTGAACGATCTTAGGTTTGATCGGCACAGCATTACCAGGTTCTATAATAATGCATTGAGTCTTATTAATCTTTACCAATCAGGTTGGTAGTATTCAAATCAGCCGATAGGTTTGTGCGCTTCATCGTTCACAAGAGATCCACCCATCTCGCCATGCACATTAACCCATAAATGCGGCAAACCCAGTGCATCCAACCAATCGCCCCCCTGCTCTTCCTTGAGCATACCGATCGTTGATGCGCTGCCGGCAACCACGCAGAATTCGCCGACGACACTCACCGCCGCCATATAATTGACAGGCCAGCCCGTTTGCGGATTGAGCACATGCCCATAGCGTATGCCGTCCACTGTGATGCACCGCTCATAATCGCCACTACTGGCAACAGCACCGGAATGCAGCAATAGCGTTGTCAGCACCCCCTCCGATTGGCGAGGATGCCGTATGGCTACGCGCCAGGGACTGCCATCATCATGCGGTCCGATGATTTTGATATCCCCACCCAGATTGACAATGCCGTGACGGATTCCGGCGTTCCAGCATAGCGCTGCGGCACGATCCACCGCGTATTCTTTGACCACTCCGCCCAGATCGATCTGCATATCCGGCACGGTAAAGGTTAATACAGGCCGCTGCCAGTCTAGTTTATGCCAGCCGATCTTTTTGAGCAGGGAATGAATGGTTTCTGGTTCCGGTATCACACCGGATTTAAAATCCCAAGTCTGGCGCAGAATCCCGGAGGTAATATCAAATAAACCATCGCTTTGCTGATAACACGTCGCTGCGTAATCCAGCAATCCGGCAGTTTCATCGTCGACGGTAATTCGTCCTCCTCGCACTGCAGTGCGGTTGATTTTAGACAAAAAACTATCGTCGCGGTAACGGGAGTAGCGTGCCTCCAGGCGATAAACATCATCCATGGCAATTTTAGCCGCGCGTTTTCCTATCGCTGAATTTCTGGCATAAAGCTGGATCGAACAAGGCGAACCCATCGCTTTAAAATCATAGTGATAATAATTGAGATGTGGCACGATATTTTGCTAGCGCAGTACTTAAAAGTGATAACTCCAGGTTGCCGCAAGCGATCCCTTGCGATCCAATTGGAATCCGTTGAGATCATTCCTGACAGGTTGTATCCATTCAAAGCCGAGGCGATTGCCGGCAAATCGTCCTCTTGGGATGATGGCGTTCACGCCAAATCCGAGATCCCAGAATTGCCCACCATAACTGGCAGGAAAATCCATCGGCCCAGTGTGCGTATTGAATGCATCGAAATCCCGATGCACCGCACCGTGCAAAGTGTAAGCACCGCGCACCGATGCTGTCAGCCACTGCGTCAGATCAAAACCGCCCCACGTGGTCGCCTGAAACATATCTCCCAGCCGGTAACCGGATTTATTTTTTTCTTCTAGGCGTTTGACGCCGCTGAATTGCGCACCCCAGGACCAGCGATTGTATTCGCCGGCATAAGTCAAACTCGGCATAAAATCCCAAGTACCGCTGCCAAGTTGCATGCCGAAATGAATCAATCCGCCATCCTCTTGGTTCATGCGGCGTAATTTGATATCTATCTTACCGGTCGGTGCGCTGAGTCCCAGGTTGACGTGCACACGATGCCCCGAAATGTTAATCAGTTTAATCAGGGATGAAAAATACGTATCTCCGACAGCGCCGGTTTCATGGCCCGCCACGCCGGTATGTTCATGCGCACCCGGTGGAGCGGGTGGCGCTCCGTCCAGTTTGCGCAGGTTCATGTCCATATCCATAAAGGTCGGCATTAGCATGACATTGAGCCAATTGGTCGGTGCGTACATGATATCGAGCATATGCATGTGCATGTTCATATAAGCTGGCGTAAACCGGCACGGTGTCGTATCACTGCAACCCTGATCGACAACAGTTTGATCGCTTACCTGATGCGCGCCATGCATCATGGAGCCAGCGGATCTACCCAACATGAATCGGTAACCCGCCATGAAATCGCCGGGTTTGTCGAGCATATGGCCGAACATAATGCCCGCAGGAGGGATTTTATGGTGGTGTGCAGCAGCATGATCGTGTGATCTGGAAGATCCGCTGGAACCACCGATCGGCAACGAAGTGGTCGGTTCAATATCAAATTTTATCGCCGCATTTGCCACATAGTAATTAAAATCAGCGAAACTATTATTGCCGCCACCACCGATCTCCATCGAACTGGCGCGCGTATAGTATTCAAAACCGGCTTCCAGCGCGACGCCTTTTCCGAGTATTTTACTCAATATCACACCGCCGCTTAATGCGCCGAAACCTGCCAGGCGATGATCACTGGAAAAATCTTTCGGCAATTTTCCTGCATCAAAGGGTACCATTTTAGCAGTAGCATTGACTGAAAAACCATCGACGGGATTGCCATTTTGATCAACCAAGCTAAATGAGTCATTACCGAAATATTGTACGGTAGGCTTATTCGAGTCTTCCCAAACCTTACGTCCTAAACTATCGACTTGTTGTTTATTGAAAGCTTGTTGAGAAAACAAATAGGGCCGATAAAAACTGGCGGCATCCTGCGAATAATAGCGAATACGCGGCGTCAACGTCCATCCGCTGCCAAGCGGCTGTACCCAGCTTACATCAAAGGTGTGCGTATTGATACCCCAGTCATCTACCGACAATCGATAACCAAGATGCATGGCGGCATTAAATGTGTTGATGTACTGGATATATTTTGTATTGAACGCCACTTGGTTGCGAATATGCGGCCGCTGCTCGATCAATGCACGAACCTTAGCGGTAATGAAATTGGATTGCCCATTGTTTAAGTCATCAGGATCAATGAAAATCACTGATGTTGTCTTATAAGGATTTGCCAGAAGGCCGTCGCTATGGGTGTAACCAATATTGGCATCGATCAATGCATTCTTGGTCAGAACCTGAGTTAAGCCAACATTCGCCACCCAGTCCTGCCGATCACCCCGTACGATTTCGGAACCGCCGCGTTTTACAATTTGGGACTCATAGGCAGTTTTCGTAATATAAGGCGACGAGTCATGATCCAAAATGGCGCCAATATCACTGCTCGTATAGCCGCCACTGAATTTAACGCTGGTCAATTTCTGGTTAAAATCCAGGCGCCCGCCAATATTGCCAAAGCTTGACTTATAATCACGTTCCCGTGAAAAGCCGCCTGCCACATTAATGGCGGCTTCGTTCCACTCATGGCTTAAGCCAAAAATGGCTTGACGGCGCGTTTCCGGCGAGGCTGACGACATCACCAATACGGATCGCGTATCGACACCTCCCACCAATTGCTTGGTAATAGGATCGCGCCCAATAGGATTCAAATCACGGTCTAGTAGCACATCGCTTTGAATTATGGGGGAGGCGCCAACCATTACGCCGTTATTGAAATATGGACGATTACCTCCCGTAGTGGCCAATGGAGTCGTCGTGACGGGCGTCGCACCCGACCAGGTATCCTGCGTATAACTAAAAGTAAATTTGGTGCGGTCTGTCAGAGAAAGAATACCGCTGCCATGCAAAACATCGGCGCTGATCGGCTTTAAAGTGTGCGGAACACCATAGAGATTGCGCTCACCCTCCTGGTAACGGCTATATTGAAAATTAATCCGTTCTGTTCCTGCCGCGTGTACTGATGTTACCAACAGACCAGGCAATACCAACGCGGCAGATGTCAATGCATGTAGCGTATTTCTTGATTTTACAGACGGGATTTCCGGCTCGGTTAATTGGTGGTTGCCACCTTGACGCTGCGGCATACTATTTCGCTGCAAATTTTATTTACCTAAAACAACGTTAACGGCCTGTTAGCGGGGATTCGCTTAATAACAACCACAGCCGCCGCCACCTGAGGAGGATTTATGGCTTGGTGCGGCTTCGCGGCTGCTGTAGTTATGCGATTGTATTTCACTTTGCAGCGGATTGGGGTCCAATTCCATTTGAGGTTTCGCCAGATTACCTCGCTCCCATGGCGCGATGTTGACACACCCGGCTCCGCCAACACCTATTGCAAGTATTGATCCGAAGATTGCCAGGTAGTGTCGAATTTTCTTCATGAAATGAGCATAAGTCACTGCTATCGTTAGGGTTCCATCACCAATTGCGTAACCAATGCACGTAATTTTTCCGATTCACCTGGACGGAATCCTTGATGAATATGGCGAATGTTGCCTTTACGGTCGATCAAGTAGGAAGTCGGCATCGCCATCACTTCCAGACCTTTGGCGCATTGCTTGCTCGGATCCGCAACAATCGAAAAATCAACGGGATTCTTAGCAAGAAAATCCTCAGCATCCGCAACTTTTTCATCCAAGTTGATGCCGATTACGTGCAGGCCTTTATCTTTCAATTCATGATCCAGTTGATTTAAAAAAGGAAAAGATTTTACACAAGGAGGACACCACGAAGCCCAGAAATCCACATAGACAACTTTTCCTTTCAATTCTTGTAAATCATACGCAGGTTTACCATCCAGCATCGTCAAATGACACGAAGACGATGCTTGATCCAGACGTTCAGCATGAGATGCCGCGGCAAACAAACCAAACGTAATCGATATTAAATATATCAGCAAAGATAATTTTATTTTTTTCATCGCATATTACCTCATGATCTTAATACGTTAGCACACGGAGATAGATCATCAATCAAATTGAAAAACTTTAATATCCGTATTCGTATGTGTAGCGCCATCCGCTGACTTGCAATGATAGGTCACGACAAACGATCTTTCGCCCACAGCGGTTTTATTTACCAGCAGAAGATATGTCCCGTTTCCAGCCGCTACTCTAACAAGGGGACTCGGCTGCGCATCGCCTGAAACAGGATCCGTTGTGCTGATTGCGCGGTCGAAACCGTTACCGACATGGATGATTTGCAAATTAACCAGCAAGTTATTTTGCGGTGGCGATCTGTCGGTAATACTCGCTTCCAGGAAACCCGTCGGAACGTTACCATCGCTAGTACACGTAACAAGTGCAAAACCGGTAAAACCGGCAACAGTTCCACTTGGATCCATGATAGCACCCGCTTCATGTGCGCTAGTCGCGCATGCATAACCAAGTGCCGATACAAAAAAGACAACGTTCGATAGTTTACTCAATAATATAGATTGCATGATCGTATTCCTTATATCAGATTCAGTTTAATTTAATGACCCATATAACAGCACTTCCACAACTGAAGCCATATTCACACTATCTGTCATTTACATTTATTCGTCATTGCGATACTTAGGTTCTTAAAAAACCTCGCTCCGAGAGGGAGGGAGAGCGAGGATTTCATAACCACAACCTATCATTTACTGTGGCCAGACTTGATTGCCGTTTAGTTTAATTGGCATATCACGAATGATTTGCGCGGCTGAAGGTTTAACTTCAACTGCCACTCCCGTGCCACCACAAGATGACGGCAAAGCACTGGTGCGGGTAACGGTTAGTGATGCCGGGCCATTGTCGTCCGTGCCTGGACGATCATATGGTGTTCCCAGTCCGATATGCGTCCATAAACCCACGGTATCTTCGTTAAAACCTGATGTCGGTGTGATTTCACAAATATCCACGATCGATATGAAGAATTTAACGCTACTGGCACAGGATTCTGGGTTAATAGTCACCGCGCCGAGTCTGAACGGCACGTAAATATTGAATTGTGGTGGCACCGGATTACCACCCGCCCAAAAACCTACAACATTTCCCAGCGAATCGGTTTTATTATCCTGGAAATCATACACTGCGCGACTGTAGTTCTGTTTGGGAATATTGCCCCAATTGGTCACAAAGTCACTCAAACTGCCAGCATGCGGTTGACCACCCACCGTGATGGTTGAGTCCTTGCCATCCGGAAATACCACGCTGGTTCCCATGACCGGACGACGCCCTGTTGTCGAACCTTCTGTGCCACAACCGTGCCCAATCACGATATTATTGGTCACCCGCGTAGCTTCTGGCACTGTCGGTACTTCCAACCGGGTATGAGCCGATGCATGACTTCCAGCCATGGCTATTGCTGCCGCTGCTATTGAATACGCTATAATTTTTTTATTCATACTTACACCCGTTATTTTATTGATTAATTAAATAATATTCTTCACTCTTCACGCGAGATCTGCTGCGGTTTGGGCTGTATCCATACATTCGACAAAGCATTCAGGTACTTTCTCGTCAACTGATACATGCCGCAAACTAAAACCTTCCATGAGTGCCTCTAACCATAAATTCATTAAATTGAATATGTGAGTAGCTTGATTATCTGGTCTCAGCATAAAATTATCAATGCGACAAAATGTCGCACTTATTGTTGCCGTCATTTCTAAGCTCAAAAAACAAGAAAATGATTTAAGGCAGATGAGGTGAATCCTCTAGTGCCTTCTTGACAAAGGCACCGAGAATTTGCGGATTTATCGCTGCTGTCTGGAGGTGAAGCTTGTGCCGGTATGCACATTCCCTGAAGTCTTGCAATGTGCGATGAAGCACCCGACACGGTATGCTAAACAAATAAATTATAAACTCCCGATCCCTGAATCACCTTCACCAAAAGACTATAACCGATATCACTGTCTATAAGTACCCAAACTGATTTGTCATTGTCTGTTCAAACAATGCTAAAACACGGTACGACCGGTGATTCTTATGAACTTTAAGCTTTAGTTGTGCGATGGCATAAACAGCCTGTCCTCTGACATTCGAATCTTTATCCAGAATGGCTTTTTGTAGGATTTTTTGTACAACGCCGGCATCAATCGGATTTTTCTCAGCCAATTGCGACAAGGCACTGATACGTTGCTCGGGATTATTCGATGCGGCCAAGCTCAGTATTTCTTCGGTAAGCGCCAGATTGGGATCGCGCTGACCATCGTTGTCGTCAGCAAAACAATACACCTGGAAAGACGCTAGGCTGTTAAATACCAATTTGGTTTCAGAACTACCGATGCTATCTGCCTGAACAGCATGGATCCCCATGATAGTCCAGAGAAAAATCATGAGTAGTTTGAGCACACCGATCTTTGCGTTTTGGAATTTCAACATCATTCATCCCTCATAAAAAAAGAAGATGAGTAAGAGCTCCCGTTCTTACCCACCTTCTATCAAAAAACCCCCGCTATGCTTGGTTTACTACCATCATCGTTTCGGCCAGACCTGTTTGCCGTTATCAACGATAGGCATATCGCGGTTTAGCTGCGCAGCGGATGGAATCACTTCAACAGCAAGGCCAGCACCACAAGAGGCATCCAACGGATTACTCACCAGATCGCGCGTCACTGTCAGCGTGGCGGGAGAATTGAAGCCATGCAAGCCAGCGCCCTCAAAGTTTGATCCCACAGACGGCGTCCAAAGATTGACTATGCCATCAGCAAAGCCGGCAATATCGGTCATCTCGCAAATATCCGCAATACTAACAGTAACTTTTACGCTCACAGCGCATGAAGTAGGTACAATCGTCATCGCGCCCACTCTGATTGGAAGGTAGGTTGTATAATAATCGGGGCTTTTACCAGATCTCACGTAAAATCCGACAGTATTGCCATTAGCGTCATGTTTTTCATCTTCTGCTTTAAAAACGTTATAACTCAATATTTTCTGGTACAAATTACCGTAGTTGGAAACATAGGTGCCGATCGTATCGGTAGTTTGTAGTCCATTGACTTTAATAATGGAGTCAATACCATCCGGGAATACGACCGAGCTGGCGATGACATTGGTTCCTACTCCGCAACCATGCCCGATAACTACGTTATTGGTCATTCTTAGTTTTTCAACGACCGTTGGTATTTCCAGTCGGGTATGAGAAAATGCGCTGTGCGAGACACTCATTAACAAGGCAACTGCCAAGGCACTATGAGTGGAAAACTTTAATTGTTTAATTAACATGTTAACGGAATCCCCTTTAATTTTTAATTGAATTATTTTTGTAATATGCACTAAGGTTACTTTTTGAGGTGACTCTCAAGAAGTAGCCTGAAATCCATCCCATTCTTTTCCATATTCTCGACAAAGCTTTATTTCCAGAATATGTCTTAAAACTCAGGAACTTTTTTCAGCGCGAATCATATTTTTCGATACGCTAAAAAACAATGTGGCAAAATGCCGCACGCTCTAACCGACACATCAAAAATTACGACATTATCTGCATAACTCATTATTTAATCAGCAACTAGTAGCTATTTATTCAAATCAGGGAATGCTATTTCTACCATTGCTGCGACAATTTGCCGCATTATCAGCACAAGGTTTCTTCTCTACAATTCAAAAACATCAAGTAAAGTCAGCAGGGTTAGCGATATTTTTCGAAGACTAGGTAGCCCCTCCTCCAGCTTGCTTCTTTCTGTAAAGCACCTAATAAATAAACGAACATCAATTTTTAGGAAAAAAATGGCCCATAAGAACTTTACGTTTCAGACAAAAATGCAGCTAATTCTATTTGTTATGGCATTCACACAAGGATTTAGCTTAAATAGTTTTGCTCAGAACAATCCTAACGCTGACGCCAAGAGCAATCATTGCCATGTATTAGTTGCCGAGCGGATTTTTGATGGATTCAACTTGCTTGAAAATGCCGCGGTTTTGTTTAAAGGCAACAAAATTGTTCAAGTAGGCGAGCGGCATCAATTTGATGGGATGTGTAACAACATAACCGACTTGGGTGATGCGACCATTCTCCCTGGTTTTATTGAGTCGCACGCGCACATCACCTTTCGGGAGGTTCCCACTGAAAAAGTATTGAAGCATGGTATAACAACAGCCAGAGACACCGGAGGGCCGTTACTCAAACCCAAAGGTGGTAATGGCACCTTACGTTTACTGGGCGTTGGTCCGATTATTCAGGCTGTCGATGGGTATCCGCTCAGCATATTTGAAGATGGTGACGGTGGATATGACAAGATTGGCATTCATGTCGCATCAATTGCCGAAGCCGAGAAAGTCGTCACCGATCTTGTTAGGGGAGGAGCAACAGCCATCAAGATAGCGCTGGAGCCGGGCGGTGAAACTGGTGCACCGTGGATGCAACCGCACGATGGTCCTGTACCTGCTACGCCATGGCCTATGTTATCGCAAGAAATAACCAATGCTATTGTGGCCAAAGCACATGCATTGAAAAAGCGAGTCATTGTGCATGCTGGAGAAAACACCGGGTTTGAAAGGGCGCTTAATGCGGGTGTTGATGAATTTGCCCATATTCCGTGTGCAGAAATCAATGAAAACTTGTTGCAGCGTGCGGTGGACCAAGGAATTATTTTCGTAACCACAATTGATACACTTGCATCTTGTGTGGATACTCAAACACACAAAGGCATTCACTCCAATACGATGAGCCTGGCAAACAAAGGGGCAAAATTTATTTACGGTTCGGAAATTGGCCATGACAATGTGCCCTGGGGAATTAACGGGGAAGAATTGCATATGATGCTGCATTTAACCAGCGGTGAATCTATTGATTTTACAGATGTGTTGAATGTATTCAAGGCAGCAACATCCGAGGCTGGTAAAAACTTGGGCCAACCGCTATTGGGAACATTGTTGCACGATGCGCCGGCTGATATTATCGCTGTGCGTGGCAATCCGTTTGAGAGCTTTAAATTACTGGAATATCCCGACTTGGTTATCTCGGGCGGTCAGATTGTTGTCAATGAATTCAAGAAAAATAAATAAAATCATCCGAGGTAGTACATGAATCAACCGTCTTCAACTATTCTGGGAAAAGTTTGGCTATATTGCACCGTATTTCTGACCGGTGCGGCGGTCATGGTAATCGAGTTACTGGGCACACGCTTGATTGCACCCTTTTATGGTGCCAGTCTTTATGTCTGGACCTCGCTCATCGCTGTGACATTAATCGCTTTGGCATTAGGTTACTATGTTGGCGGTATCTGGGCGGATCGGTCGCGATCAGGATTATCACTCATCATTGCAGCCGCCGGACTACTAACGCTGATTATTCCCTGGTTAACCGAACCCGTACTACTGGCAACCGATCCCTTCGGCTTGCGCTTGGGAAGTTTTATCAGTACTTTGATTCTATTCTCCCCCAGCTTGATGATGCTGGGCATGGTCGGGCCTTTCGCGGTGAAGTTATCGACATCCGCTTTGGCCAATGTGGGTGCCAGTACCGGCTCCATCTACGCGGTCAGCACAGTAGGCAGCGTGATCGGAACGCTATTTCTCGGTTTTTATCTGTTTCCACTGGTCGGGTCGCGTGAAATTTTCATCGGCTTAGGGATTGCCCTGCTGGTATTGGCTGTGATCGTCGCCATTATTGAGCGTAATTATTTGAAATCCATGATGGTCGTGGCACCAACTGCTTTATTGGTGATCGTCAGTGCGGGCTTATATCCACAAATCGCTAACTCAGGCAAAGTGGAGTCGAGCGACGCCTTTCAAACTCGCTTTGAGCGCGAGAGTCTGTACGGCTGGGTCCGGGTGATTGACAAACCCAAAGAAAATATCCGCCTGCTTACCGTAGATGCTTCCACGATAGGCGCAGCCAGTATCAGTCATGGTGAGAATTTGTTGACGTATCAGAAAATTGTGACCCGGATCCCTGCGCTGGTGCCCAATCTGAGCAATGCGTTACTGATCGGCCAGGGCGCCGGACATATGGCGATGGCGTTGAAAGATTACGGTATCGTGACGGATACGCTGGAAATTGATCCGGCGGTTGCGGAAGCGGCCAGCAATTACTTTGGATATACACCGACAGGCCGGACCATTATCGGTGACGCGCGCTATGAAGTTCGCCAGCTCAAAGGCCCTTATGATTTGATCATTCTGGATGTATTTACCGGCGGCTCGGAACCTACGCACCTGCTGACAGTTGAGTTTTTAGCGCAGTTACGGCAATTACTTGCAGACCAAGGCATACTCGCACTGAATTTTGTGTCATTCCTGGAAAATGGCCAGAATGCCGCATTAGCCTCCGTTGCCAAGACACTGGCGCAAGTTTTTCCGCACCAGCAAGTATTCATTTCTGATCCGGGTACGGATTTTAATGATTTTATTTTTCTTGCCACCAACCACGCAATCAATCTGGACGATACGACGCTGCTCGATACACATCGTGCCTGGTTAAAGCAGCGACACTTAAATATTGATCCCTCCCGAGGCGTGGTACTAACGGATAATCTGAGTCAGCTGGAACGCCTGCAAATCCGCAAATCCGAACATTACCGACGCATGATCGTTGATTCGTTAGGAACCCGTCACTTTGTCCGTTAACGGACGAGAATCTGAATCGCTTCGGGATTTCTGATTACTCTGGATTTTCCGAAGTGCATCCGCGATTTCGCGACTTAATTTCTCTACGGCCTGACTTTTGGCCGACACCAGAGATTCATAATCGCGCGAGCCCACGTCTTCCCGTATGACTGATTTTGTAATTATTACGCGCTCTTTATTCTCTTTGACGATGATCATCCAGTCGACATCAAGGACGACTTGTCCGCCCAGATCGCCATCGAATCGTTTAACATCGATCGCAACACGGTAATCGATAGCAAACGGCGCATTTTGTCGTGGCAAGAAAATACGTTGGGTGCCCAGAAGGGTTGACAGGTTTTCGCCAAGCACCCTTACAAAATCGGTTTCCAGCGACCCGCCCCAGCGTCGGAATTCATGAATTGCTAACGTATGCACCGTGGATCGGGTAACGATTTGCGGGCGATCCAGATAGGGTGGAAACGAAACGGGACCTAGCAAAATAGTGACATCATCGCCGCGATCAACGGCTTGAGGCGTTGAATTTACTGTCGGCATGGTACTTAACGTATAAAACGTATAAGTCGGCGTAGTTGCGCATCCGGCTACTAATATCGCCGCCAAGGCGGCTAGGCAACGAAATACATAAGATATCGGTATCATTGATTTTCTCGTTTACCGTGAATGAGCGCCTCGGGATGCCGCTCCAGATAATCGGTCATGACACGGATGGAGCGAGCGGCTTTTGACAATTCATCAAACACATCGCGTAGGTCACGTTGCGTGGACGAGTCACTTTGAATGGTTTGCTGCACGGTAGCAAGCGTCTTCTGGGTCTGATCTAAGGTTGCGACGATTGCCGGCGTAACGGAAGTATTCAGCGTTTTAACCAATTGTTCCGTCTCCTGCATGGTCGACGTCAACTTAATGATTGATTCCTGAAACTGGCCACCAACTTTCTCCAATGGAAGCGTCTTTAGTTTTTTGACCAGACTGGCAAGTGTGGTGCTGATTTCCTCAAAAGGTGTTGGTGTGGTGGGGAACACAGGCGGTGTCTTTCCCCAATCAATGCTTGCGATAGGCGCATCGGGAATAAAGTCCAGATCGACAAATAGCTGACCTGTCATATAATTTCCGGTTTTTAATTGGGCGCGCATCCCGCGTTTGACGAGGTCATTCATGATTGTTTTGCGATGCTCGCGTATAAATTCCATTTGATTGGAAACACCTTTAAATACCATACTGTTAGGTACAGTTTCTATCGTCACCGGAATCACGATATCGTTTGATTCCGTATTGAATTCTATACTGACATCAACCACTTCTCCTATCGGTATTCCTTTGAACTCCACCGGCGCCCCCAAGCTTAGGCCACGCACCGAACCGGAAAAATGCAATACATATTCAAACTTCAATGTGTGACTTTCCCGCAAGGTAGCTTGATAGTCTTTAAATAGAATAAATTCATGATCCTTGGTAACAGGCTCCTCTGCCTTACTCGACTTTTTTGGCGTATCAAAAGCGATGCCGCCCATCATGACAGTAACCAATGATTCGGTACTAACGTGTACACCGTTGGCGTCCAGAGACATTTCCAGGCCGCTCGCATTCCAAAAACGGGTATTGGAATTGACTTGTTTGTCATGGGGCGAATGGATGAATACATCAACCTCCACCGATTGGCCATCCTGGGCGAACCGGTAGCTGATCACCTGCCCCACTTTGATCATACGATAATATACCGGCGCCCCGGCTTCCAAAGAATTTAGGTTATTGGCACGTAGAAAAAAATGACTGCCAGGCATGTGATCTACCAATGCCGGCGGCGTTTCCAGTCCGACGAAATCCCTCTCATCATCACCTTCTTTGCCAGGATCTATACCGATATAAGCGCCAGATAACAGCGTACTCAGTCCGGAAACCTCGCCCGCCGCAATTCGTGCACGAACCACCCAGAACCGTGTATTTTCTGTCAAATAATGTCTGGCATCCCTAACCAATTCAGCAGTGACAATGACGTGTGACAGATCGTCGCTTAGCTCGATTGATCGGATCTTGCCAATTTCGACGTTTTTATATTTGATCTTGGTTTTATCCGCTTCCAGTCCTTCTGCGGTTTTGAAGCTTATCGTAATGATCGGGCCAGTTTCAGACCATGTTTTATAAGCCAGCCATGCGCCGACAAGTAATGCCACCAGTGGAATCAGCCAAACGATGGATATGCCGCTGCGGGTTTCCACTTTCGCTGCCGGCAGATCGTTGACCTGTTTCTCATTTAAACTGTGTTCATTCATTATTTTTCTCTGCGTTATCCCAGATCAATCTGGGGTCGAATGACATGGCTGCTAGCATCGTCAGTACTACAACCGCTCCAAAGGCTACAGCGCCACCACCTGCGTCGATATCAGCCAATCCTTGAATTTTGACCAAAGCCACCATCAATGTCACCACATAGATATCAACCATCGACCAGCGTCCCATGACTTCCGCTAAGCGATAGAGCCATGTTCGCTCCCGCGGGTGCCACGAAGAGCGCGTTTGAACGGAAATCACCAGATAAGTGAGAATAACCAACTTCAATACCGGTACAAAAACGCTGGCTATAAATATTACCAAGGCGACTAGCCACGAACCTGTGGTTAGCAGATAGCTAACGCCGCTTAGAATCGTATCCGACTGAGTTGACCCCAGGTTGGTGGTTATCATAATTGGCAATACATTTGCCGGGATATATAAAACGTAAGCGGCAAGCAAATAGGCCCACGTTCGCGACAGACTATCGGGTTTACGCAAATGCAAGGGCGTGCCGCAACGGTGACAACAAGCATGCGCTTGGGCCACTTTATGCAACAGGCCGCAGTTGTGGCAATTTATCAGACCGGCAGCAGCTGCAGTAAGCCAGGCGTTAGTTTGATCGTTCATTGGCTAGCTTCCAGTTTTTCCCATACCAGATCCGGGTCGAGGCTGGACGTGGTGGCAGCCAGTACAAAAATAAGAATACCAAAGGACCATAGGGCAATGCCAGGAACAATCGTCGCTATGGCAACCAATTTGACCACGGAAACCAGAATACCGAGCATGAACACTTCCATCATGCTCCAAGGCCTAAGCGCTGATGTCAAGCGAAATACTTCAGCTGTATATGGCGCAATGCGATTGAATTTTAATGGTAAAAATACATAGAGCAGCGTGACAAGCAAGGTAAAAGGCGCAAGGATGGTGGTAGCGAATACGAGGCCCGCAAGCAGGTGCATGTCCTGATCAAACAATTCTCGAATGCCTGAAAGCAAAATAGTTTCTGTGCTCTGACTTTCGAACTGGAAGCCAATAATCGGAAAGACATTGGAGATCGCAAACAAAATCAATCCGGCCATAGTATACGCCAGGGTCAAATCCAGGCTGTGTCGCTTATGTTTAAGTAGCGCAGCGGCGCAACGCGGGCATTTCACCACGCCCTCTTCGAACGAATGATCCACGCGCATCAGTAAATCGCATTCATGACAGGCCATTAACGAAACGAAACCGGTCATCCGTATTTCTCCTCTAAATGTGCTAATTTACCACGTAAAACAAGTATGTAAATCTGGATACTATCAATGGATGGTCGTTGATTCAATCGGCATTAGCCACTTTATCCGATAACCGATACTAATTGCTGGTATTGCCTTGCAATATCTCCGCCGCATGTCGGCGCGTTGTTTCGGTGATACTGACTCCACCCAACATACGTGCGATTTCTTCGATACGCTCCTGTTGGCTCAAAATGGTGATTTTGCTCGACACTTGCTGATTTTCTGTGTTGCCAACCAATTTAACAACTTGCCATTGTTGATCTCCGGTTGCTGCCACTTGCGGCAAATGCGTAATGCACAATACCTGTCGTTCTCTCCCCAGTTGCTTCAATAAATTGCCGACGATTTCCGCAACCTGCCCGCCAATCCCGACATCGACCTCATCAAAAATGAGCGTAGGTACCGTGCCGACTTTGCTGGTAATCACTTGAATAGCCAGACTGATACGCGACAATTCACCGCCCGAGGCCACTTTCGCCAAAGGCCGCAATGGCAATCCCTGATGCGCTGCAACCTGGAATTCAATCTGCTCCAGACCATTGGCGTTTCCCTGTTCCATGGGTAATAGTGCTACCGAAAACTCACTGCCGACCATCGCAATGGTTTGCATCGCAGCACTCACTTGGCGGGATAATGCTTTGCTGCTTTTTTGACGTACCGCGCTCAATGCTTGCGCTTGTTTGAGGTATTCAGTTTGGGCGGCAGCTTCGAGAGCTTGTAAATGACTGATATTTGCGTCCGAACCGAGCACTTCCAATTGCTGCGTCACGGTGTCGAGCAATGACGGCAATTCTTCCGGCGCCACACGAAATTTTCTCGCCAGCGTATGGATTGCCGACAAACGTTGTTCAATATCCTGTAATGCCTGCGGATCCAGATCGAGACTCTGGCGGTAATGTTTCAGTTCGTAAACGCTTTCCTGCAGTTGGATTTGCGCTGAATCCAGCAAATCGATGATGGGTTTAAGTTGACTGTCGTACTCGAGAAGATTACGCAATTGGCTATTGCTGGTATTGAGTTGCGCCAGTACTGATGATTCGCTTTCAGATAACGCTTCAATTCCAGTTTCAGCTGTCGCCAGTAGCGTGGCGACATGCGATAGTCGACCATGATCAGCCTGTAGTGCGTGCCATTCTTCCGGCGTGAAATTTAATGCTGATAATTCATGCAATTGCCATTCAAGCTGATCACGCTTGTCACGCGATTCCGTCGCACGCTGTTCTATGGCAGTTCTTTGTTGATAACAGTCTTGCCAGTTCTGATAAGCCGATCTGACTGTACGCGCCAGATCGTCGCATCCGGAAAAAGCATCCAACAATTCACGCTGCGCGTCTTTCTGCAACAGGGATTGATGGGCATGTTGACTGTGAATGGCTACCAGGTATTCGCCTGCGGTACGTAATTGTTGTAACGTCACCGCATGTCCATTGATATAACCGCGCGAACGGCCATTGGTTTCAATAATGCGGCGCAGCAAACAAATATCTGCATCGCCGTACAAATCATTTGTGTTCAACCACTGCGATAACTCCTGCGAGCGGCTGATGTCAAATGTCACGTTGATTTCAGCACGCTCACAACCGAGCCGTATCTGGCTGGTATCGCCGCGTTCTCCTAGGGCAAGCGTCAGCGCATCGATCAGAATAGATTTGCCCGCGCCCGTTTCTCCAGTCAACACCGTGAAACCGGGCATCACATCCAGTTCGACCCGGTCAACAATAACAAAATCTTTGATGCTTAGGTGCGTTAGCATGATTGTGCATGGTGCGGATGCATCAGGGAAATTCGCTCCAACCCAATTTTTCCCTTAGCATGCGATAATAACTATGATTGATTGAATGCAGCAGTCGCACGGTTTTTGGAAAACGCCGAACCACGATATTATCCGTCTGCTCCAGATCAAAGCAGGAATGGCTGTCACAATTGATGCGCACATTGACGGCGCTTTGCATCCGGATTTGTACACTGGCGTCCGGTCCGATGACAATCGGGCGATTGCTCAGCGTATGGGGACAAACCGGCACCAATGCAATCAATTCCAAACTGGGGTGCAGAATAGGGCCGCCGGACGATAATGCGTAAGCCGTTGACCCGGTGGGCGTTGCCACGATCAGACCATCGGAACGCAGGGTATTCACATACTCGTCGTCAACCTTCACTTCAAATTCAATCATGCCACTGCTCATGCCCCGATATAGCACCACATCATTAAATGCCAGGCTACCAAACGCGCTATTGCCATTACGAATCACTTCGGCATATAGCAACATGCGACGCTCGGTGGTATATTGCCCCGCCAGCATTTGATCAAGCGTTTCAAGCATAGTATCCGCAGATAAATCAGTGAGGAACCCCAGCCTTCCCTGATTAATGCCAATTAAGGGCACATCATGGGGAACCAGCATGCGCGCAATATTCAGCATCGTACCATCGCCCCCCATGACAACCGCGAGATCAGCTTGCCCACCGATTTCTTCCAGTGATAACACGGGATATTTATTGTCAGACACATGAGACGCCGTGAGATGATCCAGCAGAACTTTATAATTTTTTTGAGTCAAATATTCAGCAAGATTGAGCAGCGGTATCGCAATTTCCGGATTTTTATGTTTCCCAATCAGTGCAATCGTTGTAAATGGAGAGCTCATTACTTAAAAATATTATCAATGAAATGATTGTGTTAGATAAAAGTTAAATATAAACACTAAAATTGCCAGTAAAAAGTGCATTCAGACTAACGAGCAATCTGTGTAGGATAAAATAGCTTCATCGCATACCTCACCCAGGAACCAAGCCAAGAAAACTAACCAAACATGCAATGAAGCTCAAGCGATTGAGAATAGACGAATAGCCTGCTAATACTTGGAAAGTTTAGCATATATAACGCAAAATCACTGCCTACTACGCAATATGAAAACTATCGGTTGGTGTAGAATTACCCTATGTTAAATGAACGCGCCCGAATATTATTAAAAACTCTGGTAGAGCGATATATCCATGAAGGCCAACCCGTTGGCTCCCGTGCACTGTCGAAATTTTCCGGATTAGATCTCAGTCCTGCGACCATTCGCAATGTCATGTCCGATCTTGAAGAAATGGGGCTGGTCATCAGCCCGCATACTTCAGCAGGGAGAATCCCGACACCCAAAGGCTATCGCCTGTTTGTCGATACTTTACTGGTGGTCAAAACCCTAAACAGGGTCGAACTCAATCACCTGGAGAGCCAGTTACACCCTGACAATCCCTCCCGCTTGATCAATGCGGCATCGCAGTTGCTTTCGGAGCTGACTCACTTTGCCGGTGTGGTGATCACGCCCAAGCGTAAAGGCGCGGTATTTCGGTATGTCGAGTTTATGGCATTATCAGAAAAGCGCATTTTGCTGATTATTGTTACGCCTGATGGCGATGTACAAAATCGCATTATCTTTACGGATAGTCCCTACAGTCAGTCCGATTTGATTGAGGCCGGAAATTTTATCAATCAACACTATGCAGGCTGCACCCTGGATGAAATTCGTGGCCGCCTGGATGGCGAGTTAAAGCAATTGCGCAGCGAAATGATCACCCTGATGAGCGCGGCGATCGAGGTAGGCGGCAACGCAGTCAATGAAAGTAGTGAAGCCGTGGTTTTGGCCGGCGAGCGAAATCTCCTGCAAGTTAATGATCTGGCGGATAATTTGATCAGCTTGAAAGAACTATTTGAATTGTTTGAACGTAAAACCAAATTATTGCAATTACTCGAATTAAGTCGGCAGGCGCATGGTGTAAAGATTTTTATTGGTGGCGAAGCGGATGTGGCGTCGCTGGAAGAATTCAGTGTAGTGACCGCGCCTTATGAAATCGAAGGGGAAATTGTCGGCACCGTTGGCGTGATCGGCCCCAGACGTATGGCTTATGAGCGTATTATTCCGATTGTCGATATTACCGCCAAGCTTTTATCCAGCGGCTTGTCACAGCACTAATGTAGCTAAACATCTATTATGATTTCCAAATCAATCTATCAACACGGCTCACCTAATCAAACCGGTGTGTTGCTTATTAATCTGGGAACGCCCGATGCACCCACTGCACAGGCGCTGCGCCCATACCTCAAGGAATTCCTCAGTAACCCCCGGGTGATTGAGATACCCAAGTTGATTTGGTGGCCCATCCTGCACGGTTTTATACTGCCTTTCAGGCCTAAAGCATCGGCTGAGAAGTATGCAAAAATCTGGATGCCGGAAGGCTCTCCGCTCAAAGTTCACACTGAGCGGCAAACCAAGTTATTGCGAGATGAATTGCACAGGCGGTTGCAGAATCCACCCTTGGTGGAATATGCCATGAACATCGGTAAACCCTCGGTCGCTACTGTATTGTCGAAAATGCAGGAACAGGGTTGCGAGCGCATCCTGATCATTCCTCTGTTTCCTCAATACGCAGCCAGCAGCACCGCCGCTGCGATGGATAATGTGTTTGCAGTATTAAGCCTCATGCGCAATTTGCCATCCATTCGCACCGTCAAGCAATATCATGATCATTCCGGCTATATTGCGGCACTGGCACAGAATGTACGCGACTATTGGGATGTGAATGGTCGACCTGGCAAGCTGATCATCAGTTTTCACGGCACTCCGCGCGCAAGCCTGGATAAAGGCGATCCGTATCATTGCGCGTGCCAGAAAACCGGGCGGTTACTGGCTGAAGCTTTGGCGCTCGATACCAGCCAATATTCAGTCTGCTTTCAATCGCGTTTTGGCAAAGCCAAGTGGCTGACGCCATACACCGCAGCGACTGTCATGCAACTGGGTAAGGAACAGACACGACGTGTGGATGTGGTATGTCCGGGCTTTGTATCCGATTGCCTGGAAACACTGGAAGAAATTGCCATGGAAGTAAAAGATACATTTATCCAAGCCGGTGGGAAGGAATTCCATTACATTCCTTGCCTCAACGAACGCAGTGACTGGATTCAAGCACTGGCAGATATCACTTGCGCCCATTTACAGGGATGGCTAGAAACACCAGTCACAGAAGAAGCAGCTGCATTATCCAGAAAACTGGCGTTAGAATTGGGCGCCAGCAACTAGTGTGAATGGTTTTGTGGCCATACTGACTTATTTGAGCGATTTGTCGGTAAAGGTGGAGCGAGTTAAGAGATTGTCACTAGTCAAATTGCCGTGTGGGTAAATCAAGAATCGCCGCTGCATTGCTGCTTGAAAATACCTTCTCAGCCGCTTGCTGCCATGGCAGCCAAATATAATTAAGATGCTCTCTGGCAGCGACTCTTATCGGTATTATGCTCGGCAAACATAATCCAAACACATGTTCGGTATTGAATCTCACATCCGGCGCATAACGCCAGCGCCATTCTTCGTATATTTCGTACTGGTTCTCAGTGTGCCAGTCGGTCAGCACGTAATCGACAGCATTTAGGCCGGTCTCTTCAGAAACTTCGCGTACCGCGGTCTGATACAGCATTTCACCTGAATTCTGGCTGCCCGTCACCGATTGCCAGTAACCCGGGTGATCTGCGCGCTCCAATAATAACACCTGTAAATCCACGGTGTGAATCACCACCAAAACAGAAACTGGTATTTTGTACATCAGAACAACCAGCTAGCCATCAACTTGGTTTGGTTTCAACTTGTCGCAAGCGGATATTGAGTTCTCTTAGTTGCTTTTCATCCACCGTACTCGGCGCATGGGTCAGCAAACATTGCGCGCGTTGTGTTTTAGGGAAAGCGATCACATCACGGATCGATTCCGAGCCTGTCATCATGGTCAAAATACGATCCAGGCCGAACGCAATGCCGCCATGCGGTGGCGCACCATATTGCAATGCCTCTAACAGAAAACCGAATTTCTCTTGCGCTTCTTGTTCTGAAATATTTAACGCACGGAATACCTTGGATTGAATATCCTGACGATGAATCCGCACCGACCCTCCGCCGATTTCCGAGCCATTCAAAACCATATCGTAGGCTTTGGAGATGGCATGCCCAGGATCTGTTTCCAGCCTATCCTCATGCCCGTCGGCGGGTGAAGTAAAGGGATGGTGCAGCGCTTGCCAGCGATTTTCTTCCTCATCGCGCTCGAACATTGGGAAATCAACCACCCATAACGGCTTCCAGCCGGATTCAGCGTGACCGTGTTGGTGACCAATTTTGATACGCAAAGCACCGAGAGATTCGTTGACGATCTTGGCTTTATCCGCACCGAAGAATATCAAATCACCATTCTTTGCGTTGGTGCGGGCAAGAATGGTTTTAATCGTTTCTTCCGGCAAGAATTTCAGAATCGGCGATTGCAATCCTTCCACGCCATCGGCTAGGTTATTGACTTTGATATACGCCAAACCTTTGGCGCCGTAAATTGCAACAAAATTGGTATAGTCATCAATTTCCTTGCGCGATAATTCCCCACCTTTCGGTACGCACAACGCGGCGACACGGCCATCCGGTTTCTCCGCTGCTTCACGGAATACCTTGAAAGCCACATCTTTCATGATGTCGGTCAATTCTGTAAATTCCAGTGGAACGCGCAAATCCGGCTTGTCCGAACCGTATTTGAACATCGCCTCAGCGTACGTCAAGCGCGGAAATGGATTAGGCAAATCCACATTAGTCACGGTTTTAAACAGGCCGCGAATCATTTCTTCCATCAACGCCATAATTTCATTCGCCGACAGAAAAGAGGTTTCAATATCAATTTGGGTAAATTCCGGTTGCCGGTCAGCGCGCAAATCTTCATCGCGGAAACAGCGGGTGATCTGATAGTAACGATCAAATCCGGACACCATCAAAAGCTGCTTGAACAATTGCGGTGATTGCGGCAGCGCAAAAAAATGACCGGCGTTGACCCGTGACGGCACCAGATAATCCCGCGCGCCTTCCGGCGTGGATTTGGTCAACATCGGTGTTTCAATATCCAGGAATCCATGCTGATCGAGAAACACGCGTACCGCCATGGCAACCTTATGACGCAAGCGAAGATTGGACTGCATCGCCGGGCGCCGTAAATCGAGATAACGATGTTCCAGCCGCACGACTTCGCTGATATTGTCATCATCCATCAGGAAAGGCGGCGTTAATGAGGTATTCAGCACTTCAATATCTGCCACCAGAATCTCAATTTCACCGCTGAATAAAGACGCATTGATGGTTCCTTCAGGACGTCTCCTTACTTTGCCGCTAATTTTCAGTACAAATTCATTGCGTATTTTTTCCGCCGTCTGGAATGTTTCCACATTGTCTGGATCGCAAACGATCTGCACCAGGCCTTCACGATCACGCAAATCAATAAATATCACGCCACCATGATCCCTGCGCCGGTGAACCCAGCCAAAAAGTGTAACGGTTTGATCAAGATATCCGGCATTAATGGCGCCACAGTAGTTTGTACGCATAGTTCTGTTCAATAGTCTGAAGTGGTGAGATTGATGATTTTTTCTTTGTTATATCGCAATGTTGTTGCGATAAAAATTTGTTGGGTCGATCACATCGCTGGCTGGTAATTAATCAGCCGCGGCAGTAGGAGTCGGCTTACTTTCTTTACTTGTAGTCGCATCCGCAGCAACAGGTGCTGCCGACTGTGTACTTTCTGTGCTTCCTGTGCTTTCCGTACTTGCCGTGGCTGCCGGCTTGGTGTCCGTCTGCTTTGCTTTGTTATTCTTAAAGTCGGTAACATACCAGCCACTGCCCTTCAGTTGAAATCCCGCAGCGGATATCAACTTGGTATAGTTGCTGCTACCGCAGACAGGACAAGCGGCAATGGGTGCATCGCTGATTTTTTGCAAATGTTCTTTCTCGGCACCACATGAATTGCAAAGATATTCATAAATTGGCATAGAGACCTCCAGCAATCCAATATTGAGAAATCGGGAATTATACCTTAACCGGCTTTATTTTAAGAACTTAATATGGCAAGGCGTGTTGAGGCGGTATTGGTGGTATATTTTGCTACTTGAACGTCGCCGAAATATCATAAAAATGTTTCAACCAATTGCACAGGGAAGCTTTTTAGCGAATGTTATGAATTTCAACCACAAAATAACCTCGCCAATATGGATAACATCGAACAACAACTAGCAGCACGCCTAGGCCGGGTGCATGCCCGGCAACGGCTTGGCATTGAAGCTGAGCAAGGACACCATGTATTTGGCCGAGGGCTGAATTTTTTCCATCCGGAGAATTGGTACTTGGCGCATGTGCTGATCCGCTACGCCATTCAGTTAGTCGGCATGTATGAGCGCGGACAGCGCAATGCGCGTAACTTGCAAGTGAAGAAAAATCCGATTCATTTGCCGCATCTACCGAAGGCGTTTCATGATTTCAAGATTTTGCATCTCACCGATCTGCACGTCGATATGGATGAGCGCAATCTCCAAGCATTGATTCAGACGGTTGCTGATCTGCACTATGATATTTGCGTACTGACGGGAGACTATCGTGCCAGTACCTTCGGCGAGATTGAAGGCGCGGTGGCCGGTATGCAGCGGCTTGTACTCATGCTGAAACAACCTATCTACGGTATTTTGGGAAATCACGATTCGGTGCGGATGCTGCCGGCGTTGGAGTCTATGGGTGTCATCATGCTGATGAACGAAGCCACCGCTTTGGAAAGAGAAGGTGCGCAGATTTTCCTGGCAGGCGTTGATGATCCTCACTACTTTCGCGTGGATAATCTTGAGAAAGCAGCTCAACATATCCCGCAGGATGCTGTCTCGCTATTGCTTTCGCACACACCGGAGATTTATCGTCTGGCGGCGCACGCTGATTTTGATGTGATGTTGTGCGGTCATACGCACGGTGGTCAGATTTGCCTACCCGGCGGCATCCCATTGACACTGGATTCCAAATGCCCACGCTATATGGGCGCTGGAAAGTGGCGCTACCAACACATGCAGGGCTATACCTCAGTAGGCGCCGGTACGTCGATTGTCAACGCACGATTCAATTGTCCGCCCGAAGTCACCATTCATCACTTGCTACCGGCTTAATAGGGGGTTTTGCGGATTTTCAGCCAAAATAAAACTCGTGAAAGCGGCAATTCTATAAAAAGGAACGCCAGCACAATCAGAAAAATCTGCTCGGCATCGATTCCCAGCAACACTTGGCACCCCACCAGCGGAAACAGAGACTCCGGAATTTGATCCAGACCCAACGCCATGGCACTGGGTCTTAACCCCAAGCGTCGCTTGATAAAACTCGAAGCCATATCGCCCGCCATCGATAGCGCGCCGAACAGCAAGCTTGTCAGCAATGGCAGCGCCAGAATGCTGCCGATCAAAATCGATATTGCAAGCGCAGCTATGAGACCGCGGAAGGTTTTCGATGCGCCTAGGATGGGCCGTCCATCGAAAAATAACTGATTGCAGTCAATTGGATAATCGAACCGCTTGCCGGCAAATTTCGCCATCAAAATGGGCGCGCCATTCACGCCCATCAACCAAAACAACAAAATTATTTCTTGTTGCAATGCATCCATTGGCGCTACCCAAAGTAAAAAACAACGCTTACCTCACTGGATCATTCTCATTTAATAATCAAGTAGCTTTGAAAAACCGCTTAAATGCAGGGGCGCTTTCACAGTCTTCAAAATCCAATACCGCCAGCGTAACCGATGAAGAAACCCCAAATTTTGCAAAATCGTCATGCAGCGATGTTAGTTTATCATTCCGTAGGTTTCACTTGCAATTCCTCGCAGCCTTGCTGCGGGGATGGGTGCAGGGCGCGCGGAGCAAATTTATTTTGTGATCGTCAATCCGGGTATGAGAAGCAAAGAAAAAGCCCAGTATCTACGGGGGGCAGTTTTCTGGCTGACTGACTGACTGACAATGGATGGAGTAGGGAGAAAGTCCAGCATAACAAGATAATAATTTTAATAATTTTACCCAATAAGCTGTTCAATTTTTCTGTAATATCATACTTAGCAGGACTAATTCGCTATGTGTATTTTAAAAAGGAGTCATTGTGATGAAAACCATCTTTATTTCACTTTCGCTGCTATTTATTTTGTTTAATGATTAATAATGCCAATGCATTATCGATTATTTATGACGGTTTTAACCGCATCGCGAAAATCTTTTTCTCTTATTCGAGTCGATCCCTTATTACCCGCAGAGGATGTCCAGTTCTTCATTAAAGAGTAGGCATGGTTGATCAACGTTATCAAGATACGCCACAACCTATTTGAGGATTCAGAACACTCGCAGAAGAAAATGGAGAAGGTGGTGAATAATCAAATCAGCTATTCGCCGCTTCCGCCTCCGCCGCAATAAAAACTCACCGTGTATGAATCAATTGACTCGGAGCGGGTATGGTTTGGGTCATTTTCGGCGCGCTCCATTGCGTGCTCCAGCGTAGCACCGGCATATCCCGGTTCACCGCGGTATGCGTAGTTGCCGCATACCGATTGCAATCCACATCCCTGCTGGCAATTTCATTGGTCCACTCTTCTCGGATTTTCTGGGGCGCTAGCGTCGCCACGGTTAACCGTTCGCATAACTCGTAGTTGGCTGACCAGGTGTTACGCAATTGCCGCTGCGCAGAGTCGCCGCCGTATATTGAATACGAAACGCAACCGGCAAGTAGCAGGATTGGTGCGATGAGCAGTGATCTCATGATGGTGTTCATAGGATTCAGGCACACGAAACACGCCCTGACGATTCTCTTCACTGTCTATTGCCCCTCAATGGATACCATTTTTCAAAGCGAAAAACCCAATTAAAAACAAAACCGCCCGGACTAACGCCGTTTCTGTCCCAATATTGACCCGAGCAGACCGCGGGTAATCTCGCGTGCGATGGACGAGCCCACCGAACGGGCGGCGCTTTTTGCAAATGCGTCAATTACGCTTTCCCGGCGCCCGCCACGCTTGTCGGATGAACCCAGCAATAAATCGGTCAGATCGGCCAGAACGCCATCGTCTGCGGGTTTGCGTAAACTTCCGGAATCGCCCGTTTGCGTTGAATGGCCAAGCGATTTCTCAGTACCGCCGCGCGCTTTCAGTAATTCAAAAGCGCTTTCGCGGTCGATTTCCTGCTCGTAAACACCGGCCACGATCGACGACTGTATCAGTTCCTTGCGTTCATCCGCCGTAATCGGGCCGATTTGACTGGCCGGTGGCAATATCATGGCACGTTCGGTCACGCAAGGCGAGCCGTCGGCATCGAGAAAGGAAACCAGTGCCTCACCAACGGACAGCTCGAGAATGGCCTGCTTAACATTCAATTTCGGATTAGGCCGCATGGTTTCGGCAATCGCATTTACCGCTTTCTGATCGCGCGGGGTAAAAGCCCGTAGCGCATGCTGCACGCGATTCCCCAGTTGACTCAGTACTTTCTCCGGAATATCGAAAGGATTTTGTGTGACGAAATAAATCCCCACACCTTTGGAGCGAATCAACCGCACCACTTGCTCGATTTTCTCCAGCAAAGCAGGCGATGCCATGCTGAACAATAAATGCGCTTCATCGAAAAAAAACACCAGCTTAGGTTTCTCGCGGTCGCCGGTTTCCGGCAGATTTTCGTATAGCTCGGACAGCATCCATAGTAGAAAGGTACTGTACAACCGCGGTGAGTTGAGTAATTTATCAGCCGCCAGAATATTGATGACACCATTGCCATCCAAGGTCTGCATCAAATCCTCAATGTTCAGCATCGGCTCGCCAAAGAATTTTTCTCCCCCCTGCTCCTCTATTTGCAGCAAACCCCGCTGGATCGCACCAATCGAAGCCGATGAAACGCTGCCATATTGGGTTTTGAACTGGCTCGCATTGTCGCCGACAAATTGCAGCAATGCGCGCAAATCCTTCAGATCCAGCAACAACAACCCATGATCATCAGCCACTCTAAAAACCAGCGTCAGTACACCCTCTTGCGTTTCATTCAGATTCAGCAAGCGCGCCAGCAACAACGGCCCCATATCGGAAATCGTGGCGCGCAGCGGGTGGCCGTTTTCCTGCAACACATCCCACAAAGTTACCGGAAAACCTTGCCAGTGCGGATGATTCATGTTGAGTTGACTCAATCGTGCCGTCATTTTGTTTGTCAGCGACCCGGGTTTACAAATACCCGTCAAATCGCCTTTGACATCCGCCATAAACACCGGCACCCCCCTACTGGAGAAACCTTCCGCCAGCTTTTGTAACGTCACTGTCTTGCCGGTACCGGTGGCACCGGTAATACAACCATGTCGCGTTGCCATCGCGGGCAGGAGCGTCAAGTCAGCATTATTGGTTTTAGCGATAATCAGTGGATCAACCATAGTGTCAACAAAATACCTAAAAAATTTCGATTAAGGATACTGAAAAATCAACTGCTTCCAATCTAGGGAAAAATGTACTGAATGCATCAGTGGTTGTCAAATGACATTGATAGCGGAGAAAATAAGTCCGTCGATGTATACTCACGCTACAGCCTATTAGAATTTCCTGGATTGATACCCACTTGAACAAACAATTTATCTACGGCGATATCGGTGGCACCAAAACCATTCTGCAACTAACTGAAATAATTGCAGGAGAAATCCAGCGACCATTCACGCAGTATTATAAAAATCAGGACTTCGCAACTTTCTCCGACGTCTTACGAGATTTCCTGAATCGAGCCGACCTGACACATCCTCCGCTTGCAGCATGCTTTGCAATAGCAGGCCCCATCGTCGCACAACAAGTCAAATTAACTAATCTACGCTGGCACATCGCTAGCGCTGATATTGCGCGCGAATTCTCAATTTCCGAGGTCAAACTCATCAATGATTTTGAAGCAGCTGCATTGGGTGTTGAAATACTTTCACCTGGCGATCTGACGACACTGCAAACAGGTCAACCCCATGCGCAAGCAATGCGTGTTATCCTAGGCGCAGGTACAGGCATGGGAGTGGCATGGCTTGCCTGTTTGGAAGATCGTTACTTCGCATTCACGACTGAGGCGGGTCATATCGATTTCGCGCCGTCCAATCCACTGCAAATCGATTTGCTTGAATCGCTGCAGCGTCAATTCGGCCATGTGTCGGTAGAGCGCTTGCTGTCCGGTTCGGGATTAACGCACATTTTTAATTTTCTGCAAACCCAACAAAAAACACCGTCAGGCTTGGCAGCACCAACGCTTAAGGAAGACAGCGGTGCTACCGTCACGGCACTGGCGCAAACCCACCAACATCCGTTGGCCATCAAGTCTCTGAATATATTCGCTGAAATTTATGGTGCTTATGCGGGTAATCTGGCGCTGGCGGGATTATGCCGTGGCGGTGTATACATTGCCGGCGGCATTGCACCCAAAATAATCAATACCCTCAGTTCAGGCGGCTTCATGCGCGCCTTTTGCGACAAAGGGAGATTTTCAGAATTAATGCATGAAATTCCGGTACATATCATCACAAACCCTGAAATTAGCTTGCTCGGCGCGCAACGGGCAGTACATAATCTACTCGATGAATAGCTAAAACTGAGGATTTGGGACTAGTAAGTTTGAGTGCTCGATACTTCATTCAGTGAATTAACCACCCATAATTATAAAAATAATTTCCATCCAGGAGAGCCATCATGTTTTCACGCACTGCTTTCACCATTACCGTTAATCCTAAAATACCACCGCGCCTCAAACGCTTGGAAGAATTAGCCAATAATCTCTGGTATAGCTGGGATCGTGCCACGCGCACGCTATTTTCGCGGCTGGATCCGCATTTATGGGAAGCAGTAGGACATAACCCCAAGGCCTTTCTCAAGCGCGTGGATGAGTCGACGCTGCTAAAAGCAACGGAAGACCGGGTGTTCCTCGCCACCTACAATAGCATCCTGTCGACCTATGATTCGTACCACGACGCATCATCCGCACAAAGCAAGACCGACACCGGCAATTTAAGCGCGCAAGATCAAGTTGCTTACTTTTGTTTTGAATTCGGTTTTCATGAAAGCCTGCCGATTTATTCCGGCGGCCTGGGCATTCTCGCCGGCGATCATTGCAAGGCAGCCAGCGATTTGCGTCTACCGTTTGTAGCCATCGGTTTACTGTATCGCCAGGGATATTTCTCGCAAACCATCGATATTCTGGGCAATCAGCAAGTTACTTACACCATGTCGGATTTTGAGGATCTTCCGGTCACACCGGTGCTGCACGCGAACGGCTCGAGCCTGCATATTGAAGTCGCGCTACCGCACCGCAATGTGGTGGCAAAAATCTGGCAGGCAAAAATCGGCCATGTCACGCTGTATCTGCTCGACACCGACTTACCGGAAAATTCTCCGCAAGATCGCTATATCACGCATAACCTATATGGCGGCGACAAGATCATGCGCATCGAGCAGGAAATTATTCTGGGCATGGGTGGTGTACGCGCACTCCAGGCACTGGGTATACAACCGACCATTTGGCATATCAATGAAGGTCATGCCGCGTTCATGATTCTTGAGCGCATCCACAATCTGGTACAGCAAGGACTCGATTTTACCAGCGCGCTGGAGGGCGTGGCGGTCAATACGATTTTCACGACACATACAGCCGTTCCCGCCGGGCATGATCATTTCAGCCCGGACATCATGCACACCTATTTCGACAATTTTTATCGCAGTCTCAACATTACCTACGAAGCATTCATGGCGCTCGGTCATGTGTCCGGCAGCCCCGATTTTAATATGACCGCCTTAGCGATTCATGGCTCGCGCACACACAACGGTGTCAGCAAAATACACGGCGGGGTATCCGCCAGCATCTGCCGGGATCTGTGGCCACAAATCGAACCGGAAGAAAATCCCATCGCTTATATTACCAATGGCGTTCATGTGCCAACCTTTCTGGCACAGGAATGGTCCGATCTGTTTGACCGTTATCTCGGCCATGAATGGCGCAGCAAAATGTGCGATAACGAGTACTGGTCCCGCATTGATACCATACCTGACCATTTGTTCTGGAGCGTACGGCAATCGTTAAAATCGCAAATGTTTCATGGCATCCGCTCGCGCATCACCGAGCAAAACGCTAGAAATCGCGGCTCGGAAGCGCACCTCGACCGGCTTCTAAAGTTTGTCGATCCGATTAATCCGAATATCCTGACGCTAGGCTTTGCACGCCGCTTCGCCACTTACAAACGCGCCACACTGCTATTCGACAATCTCGACTGGTTACGCAGAATCATTTTGAATCAGGAGCGGCCTGTACTACTGATTTTTGCCGGCAAGGCGCATCCCGCCGATGTGCCGGGACAAGATCTGATCCGGCGTATCAGTCAAATCGCGCAGCTTCCTGAATTTGAAGGTCGATTGTTGTTAGTCGAAGGCTACGACTTGCGGCTTGCCCGTCGCTTGGTTGCCGGCGTGGATGTCTGGCTTAACAATCCGATCTATCCGTTAGAAGCCAGCGGCACATCCGGCATGAAAGCGGGAATTAACGGCGCAATCAATCTAAGCGTGCTGGACGGCTGGTGGGGAGAAGGCTACGACGGGAAAAACGGTTGGGCGATCAAACCGGGACCGGAGGATATGGAAAGCACGCTGCGTGACCAGGAAGAAGGTCGGGCGCTGTATGAAATCCTGCAAGACCAGGTCGTGCCGTTGTATTACAACTATGGCAAGCTCGGCTATTCGCCTGAATGGGTGAAAATGGCCAAACATTCCATGATGTCGCTGCTGCCACGATACAACGCAACCCGCATGGTCGGTGAATATGTGACTAACTTTTATTATACGGCCAGTAAAAAAGGCGCACTATACGCTGCCAACGACTACACTGAAGCAAAAAATATTGCCGCATGGAAAACCAAAATAAGAAGTGCGTGGCATGGCATCAAACTACGCCGCCTAGATCATTTGCGTGAACGTGTGCCATTTAACGAAACATTGAACTTCAAAATAGCCGCCAGATTAAACAACTTGTCGCATGAAGATGTCGTCATTGAACTACTGATATGTCGCCAATTTAAAACCACCCGCTTACGCAACTTCCAGCATTTCAAGTTTGAATTCACCGGCACCAAGGATGCGGACGAACATCTGTTCGAACTCAAACTAACGCCGGAATTGTGCGGCAAACAGGAATATTTCATCCGTATTTATCCTTACCATCCGCTACTGATTCATCCATTGGAAATGGGCTTAATGGTGTGGCTGTGAGCAAGGATTAAAACTCCATCAGGCTGACTATTCAATCGCAAGCAACTGAATAGTCAGCCTAGTTGACTTTCAGTTAAGCCGAATGATTATTATCGACTTGACACATGAGCAGCCCCCCCCCCCCCCGGATTTCTTTCATTAGAATCGATAACAATAGCCGCAATGCAATAAATAAACACATACTTTGCAAGATCGATAATACTTATAACTAACTGATAAGAAGCAGACATATAAAATTTAACCCGGATTTTCCCTTAGAATTTTTTAAGAGGGAAATATTGGTGTAAATTTCACTGGCAGTGCGAAAATTCTGGATTTATTCCATAATCCCTCAAACCATTCGCGCTGATGCATGGCAACTGCCGGATTGATCATTTTTTTGCGACTGTCTTTGGTGATGCAACCTGCTTTGGCAAAGAGTCTATAACGCAGTGTCTTCAGGGTATGTTGCACATCTGGTTTGGCCGAAACGGAATTATTTTTCAGTACGCCCTGGCGAAATAAGCTCATCAGGTTATAAGCCAACATAACCGTCAGCAGAGCTGCCTTAGTGACCCAGAAATCTTTGAGATTAAAGCTATCCGCGCCAAAGTCATACTTCAATTCCTTGATACGGTTCTCACAATCTGCACGGCCCCGGTATAAACACCAAAGTTCCGCAGCCGGTAAATCCATATCGGTAACCATCGCGCCATAGCGATAACAGGCAAATATAGGACCATTTGCGAATAACGAAAATTGTTTGCCTTTGGCATCAGGGCGCTCATCAATCTTTTGGCGGATACTCACAACCCGCCGTGGCCGACTCCAGCTCGGTGCCTGATAATCAAAAACCACAATCTCCAAACCGTCATCCAACACCCACCAGCCTTTTTGGTCAACCAGCGCCCTTTGTAAAGGTTGATTCAGCCGCAATGCAATTAGATAGTCGTCCCTGAAAAAAGTACCCAGCAATTATTGTTGAGAAATTGAATCTGAAA
>CAZYHY010000029.1:0-36162 GCA_964647635.1 uncultured Nitrosomonas sp. | reverse complement strand
CTCAACCGGCCATCATAATTGTCGTGTAATCGGCCATCATAATTGACGCGAGACATTCAGAATAATTTTCTAGACCTAGCCTAAACTTCGGCAGCTAGTTGTCGATAAAAAGAGCACACAGAAACCACGTATACAAACTAATTAGCTAATTTAGAAGATTGGTCAAAGATTCATTGGCTCTGGTAGTTGATAGAAATAGCGCTTATTTACGGAGAAAAAAATGCCTGACAAAAATTTAAAATTCTTGGTAGTGGATGATTTTTCTACCATGCGTAGAATTGTTCGCAATCTTTTAAAAGAACTTGGATTTGTCAATGTTGATGAGGCTGAGGATGGAGCAATTGCCTTGCGCAAACTACAGGATGGCAATTTTGATTTTATTGTATCGGACTGGAACATGCCCAATATGGACGGATTAACCATGCTTCAGAATGTTCGCGCCAACGAAGCATTAAAGAAGATTCCTGTGCTCATGGTTACTGCCGAAGCTAAGAAAGAAAACATCGTAGCTGCTGCGCAGGCGGGTGCAAGTGGTTATATTGTCAAGCCTTTCACGGCAGCAACACTTGAAGAAAAACTAAATAAAATTTTCCAAAATATGGAAAGTAAGGCATCCGCCTGATTAATTCAGTATGCATTTTTTTCATAACAACCTGTTGAGTCCAAAATGAATACAAAACATCTTACAAAAGCAAAATCTAATGGTGCGCCTCAAGATGAGATCAACCTCAAATCTATCAAATTAGCTGACACATCACTCGTATCTAACATAAAAGATATGGAGGAAAGTGCATTAATCACAACCGATAGAAAGGTCATTGGTCAGGTTGGGCAATTAACTCGGAGCTTACATGATAGCTTACGTGAGTTGGGATATGATAAACGCCTTGAAGCAATTGCATCTGGAGTACCCGAAGCACAGGATAAACTATCTTATGTTGCCAGCAAAACCGAACAGGCTGCTGAGCGTACGCTCAATGCAGCTGAAATTGCAATGCCTATTCAGGAAAAACTATCAACAGATGCAGTTTATTTATCTGAACGGTGGAAACATGCTCTCGAAACGCAGCAGACAAACGTAGATACTGAGAAATTTAAGACATTATTAATCGATACACTTCACTATCTAGATAAGATTCCTGAGAGGACTAACGCTACAAATGCACAGCTGTTAGAAATCATGATGGCACAGGACTTTCAAGATTTGACAGGCCAAGTAATCAAAAAGATTACGAATATGGTACAAAGCCTGGAGAAAGATCTGATAGATTTACTGCTCGCAAATGTTCCAGCCAAGAAAAATATTATTGTAGAAGAAGGTCTTATAAACGGGCCAGTCACGAACCCAGAAAAAAGAAGTGATGTGGTGTGCAATCAAGACCAGGTTGACGATTTGCTAGCTAGTCTTGGATTCTAAGTCAAAGTCCGGTAAAACAAACTAAAATGTAGTAGTTCAGACTTGACTGTCAATAGCGGAGTAAGGAGGTACCAAATAGCGCGCGAAAAGTGTGCCAGTTAGATGTGAGAATCGCTAGGGTGGGGGTTTATAGGGGTGTAAATAATTTGGTGTAAATGGTCATTTAGCAGGAAACTGCTTATATACTTTTTGGAGCAAAAATGACTACACGCAAATCCCTATCAGCCGACTTAATTGATAGTCTGCTGGTCGATTACAAAAATCCGGAAGATTTAATTGGCGAACACGGTCTTCTGAAGCAACTCACCAAAGCGCTGGTTGAGCGCGCTCTGCAAGCCGAAATGACCGAGCATCTTGGTCATGATAAGCACGGAACTGTAGCCAATCCCACTGGTAATGCCAGGAATGGTAAAAGTCACAAGACCCTGAAAGGTGAATTCGGTGAATTGCCCATCGAGATTCCCCGTGATCGTGAAGGCCGTTTCTAGCCTCAAATCATTTCCAAGCATCAAACCCGCTGGGTGGGTTTTGATGACAAGATCCTCTCGCTGTATGCCCGCGGCATGACGGTGCGTGAAATCCAGCAGCACCTCACCGAAATGTATGGCGCTGAGGTGTCGCCTACGCTGATTTCTACGGTCACTGACGGTGTCATGGATGAAGTAAAGCAGTGGCAATCCCGGCCTCTCGATGCGGTGTATCCTATCGTCTATCTTGATTGTATCCATGCCAAGGTTCGTGACGCCGGGAGTGTTCGTGCCAAAACGATTTACCTGGCGATCGGTATTAATATGGAAGGCCGCAAAGAAGTATTGGGCTTATGGATTGCCCAGACCGAGGGTGCCAAGTTCTGGCTCAGTGTTGTCACTGAACTCAAGAACCGCGGTGTACAGGATATCTTTATCGCCTGTGTCGATGGCTTGAAGGGCTTCCCGGAAGCAATTGAAACCGTCTATCCACAAGCCATTGTACAACTCTGCATCGTGCACATGGTGCGTAACAGCCTCAACTACGTCGGATGGAATAAACGCAAGGAAGTGGCTGCTGATTTACGTTTGGTCTACGGCGCCGCCACGATTGATGCGGCAGAGCAAGCGTTATCTGACTTTGAGAAAAAATGGAACGATGCCTATCCACCGATTGCCCTATCCTGGCGCAATCATTGGCAACGCATCATTCCGTTCTTTGACTACCCGCCTGAGATACGTCGCATCATTTACACAACCAATGCGATTGAATCAGTCAATATGAGCCTGCGCAAAGTCAGCAAAAACCGGGGATCGTTCCCTAACGATGAAGCTGCCATCAAATTGTTCTATTTGGCACTCAACAATATCGCCAAAAAATGGTCTATGCCGCTAAAAGATTGGAAGCCGTTTACCATTCAATTTCAGGATAGAATGCCTCAGCATTATTAACCGCCATTTACACAAAATCTAAGACACCCTCTATTCTGATACTTCCTTTTGCGCAGATTTGGTTATCAGTGAGAACAAACACGCTGCTTAAAAATTTGAATTGTTATGGCGACATAACTATCTAATTCATTAGAGAAATTCTTGACAGGAATAAAGGGAGATATGACAAACGCGCTGATCTACATCGGCTACCATAAGGGATCGATATACATCGATGTAGACCATCGCTGCGAAATGTATTGCTGAGAATATGGTGTTTACGCGAGACGGATCAATTTATTTGGATACATTTTTATTTTTATAGCGGTGCTTGAGGTATTCAATTACCGGAGGTGTTATCGATAGAATAATGATGGCCAGGATAATGAGTTTGAAGTTTTGTTGTACCATCGGCAGTTGCCCGAAATAGAAACCGGCATAAATAAATATCCCGACCCATAGTATGGCACCCACGATGTTATAAGTGATGAAAGTGCGATAGGGCATGGTTCCAACGCCGGCGATGAACGGCGCGAAGGTGCGAATAATGGGAATGAAGCGGGCGATGATGATCGTTTTGGCGCCATATTTGAGATAAAAAGTATGGGTTTTGTCGAGGTATTCGCGTTTGAAGAAACGGGATTCCTGCGAAGTGAAAACTTTGGGGCCGGCTTTTTTGCCGATCCAATAATTGACGCTATCCCCTAAAATACCTGCAATACATAGTCCGACAAACAAGACATGTGGATTAAGTTGCGAATTTTCCAGTGATGCCAGAGAGCCTGCGGCGAACAATAACGAATCCCCGGGTAGCAAAGGCAATACAACCAGTCCGGTTTCACAAAATATGATCAGGAAGAGAATGCCATAAATCCATAATCCATATTCTGAAGAGAGTTCTTGGAGATGTCTGTCAATGTGGAGAATGAAATCAATAATAAACATGGGGATAGGAAAGAAAAATATATTGGCAACTTGGTTGTGTGTGTGGAGCCATGTCGAACAATGGCTTATTCATATAGCAAAATAATTGCACGGCTATTCTAAGCTATTTATATGGTAAAGATGCTATTAGTTCCGGTGCTACGCGATGAATCTTAACCGAATGGATAGCACCAATGCGATAATAAGCGCTGGCAAATGTAGAGTGCGGATACTATTGCTAATTCTTCATGACTATCTATCAAACAAGAAACTATGATTTGGAAACCCAATGTAACAGTAGCAGCCATTATTGAGCAAGATGGGAAATACTTGCTGGTAGAGGAAGAACCGGAAGCAGGTTCCGGTTTGTTTTTAAACCAACCGGCAGGGCATTTGGATCCTGGAGAATCCATCATGCAGGGAGCTATCCGGGAAACACTGGAAGAAACGGCGTATACCTTTGTACCCGAATATTTGCTGGGTATTTATCAATGGCACTCGCAGCGCGTGGATACGACCTATCTGCGTTTTGCATTTGGTGGCCGCGTCACAAGTCATGACCCTGAACGTGTATTGGATCATGGCATCTTGCGTGCAGCCTGGTTTGATTTGGATGAGATTCATCACATGATCGACCGTTATCGCAGTCCGCTGGTCATGCAGTGTATTCAGGATCATATCGCCGGCAAGCGTTATCCATTGGAACTGCTGACTCACTATGAATCATGAGCCGATGAAAAAGCAGCGCGTGGTTGTCGGTATGTCGGGCGGTGTGGATTCTTCCGTGGCGGCCTATTTGTTGAAGCAGCAGGGGCATGAAGTGGTCGGTTTGTTCATGAAAAACTGGGAAGATGATGATACCGATGACTATTGCTCCTCCCGTCAGGATTTTCTGGATGCGGTGTCAGTCGCCGATGTGATTGATATTCCGATCGAAGTGGTGAATTTCTCGGCGGAATATAAGGACCGTGTTTTTTCACATTTTCTTGCCGAGTATCAAGCCGGACGAACACCCAATCCGGATGTACTATGCAATGCTGAAATCAAGTTCAAGGCATTTCTGGATCACGCCACTCAATTGGGTGCCAATTATATAGCGACAGGACATTACGCCCAGGTGCGAAAAGTGGGTGGCCTGTTTCAACTGTTGAAAGGCGAAGACGGCACCAAGGATCAGAGTTATTTTTTGTATCGTCTGAATCAAGCACAGCTTGCCAATACACTATTTCCAATCGGGCATTTGTATAAACGCGAAGTGCGCAAGATCGCCAAGGAATTGAAGCTGCCCAATTTCTCTAAAAAAGACAGCACGGGGATCTGTTTTATCGGGGAACGCCCATTTCGGGAGTTTCTGAATCGCTATTTGCCGCATGAACCCGGAGAAATCCAGACCCCTGAAGGAAAAGTGATCGGCCAGCATATCGGACTGATGTATTACACCATCGGACAACGACAAGGACTGGGAATCGGCGGCACACGCGATGGCAATGACGAGCCTTGGTTTGTATCAGCTAAGGATACCGGCAGCAACGTATTGATTGCAGTGCAAGGCCACAACCATCCTGACTTGCTGCGACCGTCTCTCAAGGCAACGGATCTGACGTGGATCAGTGGGGCGCAACCGCATTGCAACTGGGTGTACGCTGCTAAAACCCGCTACCGCCAAGCAGACGCGCCTTGCGCGATTGCAAACTTTGCTCAGGATTGCTGTCAGGTGGATTTTGCGCAGGATCAATGGGCAATTACACCGGGCCAATCGGTTGTTATCTATGAAAGCCGGGTGTGTCTGGGTGGTGGAATCATCCTATAGCGTTCGCTGGCAGGCCATTTATACCCGCAGATATTCCGTTTTATCGCCCAGCCAGCGTTCAATATGTCGCTGCGCCAAATCCGGATAGTCGTTGAGCATCTCATCCGCTGTGGTTTGTGCTGCTGTCAGTAATTCGCCATCCTGTTCCAGATCGGCAAAACGCAGCATCGGCACGCCGCTCTGGCGCGCGCCTAGAAATTCACCGGGACCTCTTATTTGCAGATCCTGACGGGCGATTTCAAAGCCATCCGTGTGTTCAAAAATGATTTTAAGTCGTTTACGGGCAATTTCCGACAACGGTTTTTGATACAGCAAAATACAAATACTGGCTTCCGATCCGCGCCCGACACGGCCGCGCAACTGGTGCAATTGCGACAATCCCATGCGTTCGGCATTTTCAATTACCATCAAGGACGCATTCGGTACGTCCACGCCCACTTCGATGACGGTGGTGGCGACTAATAATTGTATGTCTCCTTGTTTAAACAGCGCCATTACTGCAGTTTTTTCCTGTGTTGGCAAACGCCCGTGTACCAGGCCGACATTTAAATCCGGGAACACCTGGCATAAGCTTTCATAGGTTTCCATGGCAGTTTGCAACTGCAAGGTGTCTGATTCTTCGATCAACGGACACACCCAATATACTTGCTTACCTTGCTGGCAAGCGTATTGAATGCGCGCAATGACTTCGCTACGGCGACTGTCAGCGATTAATTTGGTCACGACTGGCGCTCGGCCAGGCGGCAATTCGTCGATGACCGACACATCCAGGTCGGCAAAATAACTCATCGACAGGGTGCGAGGAATCGGTGTGGCGCTCATCATGAGCTGGTGCGGCACTAGATTGGATTGCGCACCTTTCATGCGCAGCGCCAGGCGCTGATGTACGCCAAAACGATGCTGTTCATCGATAATCGCCAAGCCCAACTGATGAAACAGCACTTGCTCCTGAAACAAGGCATGTGTCCCCACGGTAAGTTGCGCAGTGCCGAGCGCGATGTCATCCAATACCGCTTGCTTGTGTTTCTTCTTTTGGCTGCCGGATAACCAGGCCACACCAATTCCCAGCGGCTCAAACCAAGCGGATAATTTCTGGAAATGCTGCTCGGCAAGGATTTCCGTCGGCGCCATGATGGCCGCCTGGAAACCATTCTCAATCGCCTGCAACGCCGCCAGCGCAGCCACAACGGTTTTGCCGCTGCCGACATCGCCTTGCAGCAGGCGTTGCATCGGATGAGCGGCAGCCAGATCGCGGCTGATTTCCGCGGCTACTTTGATTTGTGCAGCCGTCAACTGGAAGGCGAGTTGCTCGAGAAATGGTGTTGCCAGTGTATTTTTTTGCACAAGCACCGGGGCGGAATGGTTGCGCCGCTGCCGGTAGTGTAAGCGCATGGATAATTGTTGCGCCAGCAATTCATCAAATTTGATGCGTCGCCATGCCGGATGTGTGCGGGCTTGCAAGGCTGCTATCGATACTTCCGGCGGCGGATTGTGCAGACATAGGATGCTGTCCCGCAAACCGGCCAATCGATAGGTATTGATGATTTTCTCAGGCAGCGTCTCGGTGAGCATTTGCATCGCGCGTGTATCCTGTAACGCTTGCTCGATCAGTTTGCCCAGAGTCTGTTGTGACAAACCCGCGGTGGTGGAATAGATCGGTGTCATGGTAGCGGCAAGGGATTCGTCTTCGCGCACGATACGACATTTGGGATGTACCATTTCCGCGCCAAAGAACCCGTGGCGGATTTCACCCAGCAGCCGCACGCGTTTTCCTACCGCGTAGGTTTTGATCTGACTGCCGTAGAAATTCAAGAAGCGCATTGCCAGGATGCCGCTGTTGTCTTCAACCTGACAAACCAATTGCCGTCTGGGACGGACAATCACTTCATTATGAACAATGATACCTTCAACTTGCACTGTCTGCCCTTGCGGTGCGTCAGCGATTGGGAATAGATGCGTTTCATCTTCGTAACGAATCGGCAGATGCAATATCAAATCCAGTTCGTGGCGGATGCCTAAGCGGGATAATTTTTCCTGCACATTGGCACTGACAGTCATGGCAGTGTCGGGTAATATCGCATCTATCGTTCGATTGGATTCTTATTGCTGCAGTACCATGACGCCGTCCATTTCCACCAGAGCGCCACGTGGTAAGGATTTAACACCGATTGCCGCACGTGCCGGATAGGGTTGCGCAAAATGACTGGCCATGATTTCGTTGACCAATGCAAAATTATCGAGATCGGTTAGGAATATGTTTAATTTTACAATATCATTCAGGCTGCCGCCGCTGGCTGCTGCCACCGCTTTCAGATTGGAAAATACTTGTTGAATTTGTGCTTCAATCCCGTTGGCCATTTGCATGCTGACGGGGTCCAGGCCGATCTGGCCTGACAGATAAACGGTATCCCCTCCACTTACCCGGACTGCCTGAGAATAGGTGCCGATTGCTTGTGGCGCATCCGCGGTGTGGATTATTTGCTTTGTCATTTTTTCTCCTGATGAATGTACGCAATATTTTTTGTTATAGTAGGTGCCAGTGCACAACAATAGAGTAAGTACGCTACAGCAGTATGATGCAGTGAACCATGGCACATTTCAACCGGCTGAAGCTGTTTATTTGCCGGATGCTTGGCCAACAGGAATTTTAATAAAACTTTTAGTTGAATCTTTCATGCAATGCAAAAACTGATTATCCAGGGCGGCATGCCGCTGCACGGCGAAGTAGCCATCTCGGGAGCGAAGAATGCTGCACTTCCTGTTTTGTGTGCCGCACTTTTGACCAACGAGCCCTTAAAAATAAATAATGTTCCCGCGCTTCAAGACATCACCACCATGCTGTCATTACTCAAGCAGATGGGAACAAGCATCACGACACATCATGCATCCGAGGTTGTGTTGTCAGCCGCCGCACTCACCCATCTGGTTGCTCCGTATGAGATGGTTAAAACCATGCGTGCTGCTATTCTGGTGCTCGGACCGCTACTCGCTCGCGCTGGGGAAGCCAATATTTCATTACCGGGCGGATGCGCGATCGGTTTGCGGCCGGTCGATCAGCATATCAAAGGTCTGCAGGCGATGGGGGCGGAAATCCATACCAAACATGGATACATTCATGCGGTGGCGAAAAAGTTGTATGGTGCACGCATTGTTTTTGATCTCATCACTGTTACCGGTACCGAAAATTTAATGATGGCAGCGACTTTGGCGGATGGTACAACGATTCTCGAGAATGCCGCCCGGGAACCGGAAGTCGTCGATCTTGCCAATTGCCTCATAGCGATGGGTGCAAATATTCAAGGTGCGGGCACTGACATCATTACGATTACAGGTGTGCCAGCGCTGCACGGCGCAGAGCACACAGTCATGCCCGACCGGATTGAAACGGGAACTTTCCTGGTTGCAGCTACCGCGACAGGCGGTAAAATTCATTTAAACAATACCGATGCGCATCTGCTGGACGCCGTGCTGGATAAACTGACTGAAGCGGGTGCCCGTATTGATTCCGGCAAAAATTGGATTGAGCTCAGCATGCATACAAAACCCAAGTCGGTGAATGTGCGCACAGCACCTTATCCGGCTTTTCCGACCGACATGCAGGCGCAATTCATGTCCTTGAATTGTATCGCCGACGGCACTGCCATTGTCACGGAGACTATTTTTGAAAACCGCTTGATGCATGTGCAGGAATTAAAGCGTATGAATGCCAACATCGAAGTGGAAGGCAGTGCTGCGATTGTTTGTGGTATTCCTCATCTGGATGGTGCGCACGTCATGGCAACTGATTTGCGCGCTTCAGCCAGTCTCGTGATTGCCGGGTTGATTGCGCAGGGCGAGACTGTCATTGATCGTATTTATCATTTGGATCGTGGTTACGAAAGCATTGAAAAGAAATTGTCTGCGTTGGGTGCGCAAATTCGACGTAGCGATTAATATCAGCCTATTTTTAACACTGCAGCGGCAACGCAGATAGTTTTTCAGCGGTCTGTTAAAAAGAAAAAGGCCTTTGAATGTATCAAAGGCCTTTTAAGTAACTATGCTAGCTGCATTGAATCAAAGCTTGATCTTTATAGTTTTGGCAAATTGTAGCTGACAACGACAGTGGCGATCTTCTTGTTCAATCCCATGACAGGTATCACCAGAATCTTTTTGCCATCGACATCGGATTTGACCGTTATCTTTTGCAGGTTGAGAATTTCCCTAGGATATATTTCCGTTGCTTTTGTTTCTTCAAGTCGTTTGTCGGTCGAAACCAGTAATTGACCATCATCGCTAATCAATACAACTCTTTCCGTATCTTTCATTTTGACGACTTCGCCTAAGTATTGATCGATTTGATCAATATTGTAACGGATCAACTCGCTGCGCACCGCCCACGACAAAACTTGCCCGAAACGCTCTTCTTCCCTCATGTACTGCTGATCAGCGTATTCGCGTGCTTGTTGAGTAATCAATATGCGCTCATTTTCAAGTTTCTTGGTCATGTTAGATTCCACCTTGCTGACAGCAATGACTTTCCAGGTGAAGATGATTACGATGACTGCCACAAGCATCGCAGCATACTTGACGGGCAGCTCCATGGTTGGAATCCTACCCACCCATTCAAACTTGGTGCTCAACATTGAAAATAAAGTGTTAGCTTGAGGTTGCATATCCTGGTTTTGCTTGTTCCGATCCGTCATGGATAACTCCTTGTGTGTGTGATGTGGCAGGGAAAAGCCCGAATTATCCACTAATTCTTTATCGAAGTAAAAGCGCAGCGTATCAATTAAATCGGCTGTTTGCTATTTCATTGCCCAAATTTAATCTCAACGTCAGTTAGGTAATTAATCAAATCGCAATGATGCAAAATAACTGGCGATGCATTTGATCGGTCATTTATGTTTTATAATCGCCTTCCTTGTGCGTCGAAAATAAGAAATCAGAGCAACCCAATGGATAATAACTCAGTATCAGACAGCAATAAAAAAACATGGTCGGGTCGATTCAATGAACCGGTTTCAGAGCTTGTGCAACGCTATACCGCGTCAGTTGGATTCGATCGACGTCTGGCCGAGTATGACATTCAGGGGTCGTTGGCGCATGCACAGATGCTGGCAGCGCAAGAAATTATCAGCAATGAGGATTTGACAGCGATCCAGCAAGGTTTGCAGCAAATTCGTGATGAGATTCGTAATGATCAATTTACCTGGTTACTGGCGCTGGAAGATGTGCATTTGAATATCGAAAAACGCCTCACCGCACTGATCGGCGACGCCGGTAAGCGACTACACACCGCTCGATCACGTAATGACCAAGTTGCAACCGACATTCGTTTGTTTTTACGTGCTGCGATCGATGAAATTATTGATTTAATCAAAGCCATGCAACATGCCTTGTTAGACTTGGCAGAGCAGCATATTCGTACGGTTATGCCGGGGTTTACGCATTTGCAGGTGGCGCAACCGATATCATTCGGTCATCACTTGATGGCTTATTTTGAGATGCTGAAACGCGACGTCGAACGTTTGATTGATTGTAGAAAACGCGTGAATCAATTGCCGCTGGGTGCGGCTGCGCTGGCTGGTACCAGCTATCCGATCAATCGTGAATTAGTGGCGGAAATATTGGGATTTGAAGGCGTTTGCGGGAATTCCCTGGATGCCGTTTCAGACCGGGATTTTGCCATTGAATTCAGCGCCTGTGCCGCGCTGATCATGACGCATTTATCGCGCATGTCGGAAGAATTCATTATATGGATGAATCCATCCTTCGGTTTCATTCAATTGGCTGACCGGTTTTGCACCGGTTCGTCCATTATGCCGCAGAAAAAAAATCCGGATGTGCCTGAGTTGGTGCGTGGTAAAACCGGGCGCATTAATGGCCATCTGGTTGCGTTGCTGACGCTCATGAAAGCGCAGCCGCTGGCCTATAACAAGGACAACCAGGAGGATAAAGAGCCGTTGTTCGATACCGTCGATACGTTAACGGATACGCTTCGGATTTACGCCGACATGCTGACTGGTGTTCAAGTGAATCAGGAAGTCATGCGCCGATCGGCATTGCGCGGCCATGCTACGGCGACCGATCTGGCCGATTATCTGACTAAAAAAGGCATGCCATTCCGCGATGCGCACGAAATTGTGGCAAAAACGGTACAGTTCGCCGAACGGAAAGGTTGCGATCTCTACGACCTTGCGCTCAATGAGCTGCAACAATTTTCCGCTCAGATTGAGGCGGATATTTTTGCTATTTTAACGCTGGAAGGTTCCATGGAAAGTCGCAGGCATATCGGCGGCACTGCGCCGGATCAAGTGCAGGCAGCCATTCATCAAGGCAGGCAATGGTTGTCGTAGATCATATCTACAGAATTTTCCGGTAGGCTCGCACCATGCCGATATGGCACGACATCAGCGCACAAATTTCGGCAGCTACTAATAGCCAATTTGCAGTAAAAGAAAATTATCCCATCGGAGGTGGCTGTATTAATCAGGCATTCCGTGTCGTCGATGGCTTGCAGTGCTACTTTGTTAAGCTCAATACGCCGAGCAACCTTGCCATGTTTGCAGCAGAAGCCGATGGTTTGATGGAAATTCATCGATCGCATGCGTTGCGCGTTCCGTTGCCTGTTTGTTATGGACGGAATGATGATACTGCCTGGCTGGTGCTGGAATACCTGGACATTAACCGTGGCACACGTGGCAAGGCATCTGATTTGGGCGTACAGCTTGCTGCCATGCATCGCGTTACTACGCAGCAATTTGGCTGGACGCGTAACAATACCATCGGGCAAACGCCGCAAATAAACACGCTTTCTTCAGACTGGTTGGATTTCTGGCGCACGCAACGCTTAGGCTATCAATTGGATCTCGCAAAAACTAATGGATTTAATGGCAAATTGCAGGCGCTGGGAGAGCGGTTATTAATTGATTTGGATAAAATTCTTGCAGGTACGTCGCCATCGCCGTCACTATTGCATGGCGACTTGTGGAGCGGCAATTATGCTTACGATGAAATGGGAAACCCGGTGTTGTTTGACCCCGCGGTGTACTACGGTGATCGTGAGACGGATATTGCCATGACCGAACTGTTTGGTGGATTTGCAACCGATTTTTATTCTGCCTATCGACACGAATATCCACTGGATTCCGGGTATAATATCCGCAAAATAGTCTATAATCTTTATCATATTCTTAATCATTTAAATCTTTTTGGTAGTGGTTATCGCCATCAAGCCGAACAGATGATGAATGCTTTACTTGCTGAAATTCATTAACAAACTTTGGATAACACTGTCCGCTCACATGTCATACAAAAACTGTCTGATTATTTCTTTGCGTTATTCTGATTGCTGTAGTTACCTATGACCAAATATGTTTTTGTAACTGGTGGTGTTGTATCTTCCCTAGGTAAGGGCATTGCCGCCGCATCCCTGGCTGCGCTGCTTGAAACGCGTGGACTTAAAGTCACTATGCTGAAACTGGATCCTTACATTAACGTGGATCCTGGCACGATGAGCCCGTTTCAACATGGTGAAGTGTTTGTGACTGAAGATGGCGCTGAAACCGATCTTGATCTGGGTCATTACGAACGCTTCATCAGCACGCGCATGACCCGGCTGAATAACTTTACCACGGGCCAAATTTACGAAAGTGTTATTCGTAAAGAAAGGCGCGGCGATTATCTCGGTGGCACAGTACAAGTCATTCCCCATATCACGGATGAAATAAAACGGTATATTCAAGCCGGCGTGGGCGATGCACAAGTTGCGATTATCGAAATCGGCGGCACTGTGGGTGATATCGAATCGCTACCTTTCCTCGAAGCGATTCGCCAGATGGCTGTACAGCGCCAGCGTAATGACACCTGTTTTATTCACCTGACGCTATTGCCCTATATCAGTTCGGCCGGTGAATTAAAAACCAAGCCCACACAGCATTCTGTCAAAGAATTACGCGAAATCGGCATACAGCCTGATGTTCTGTTGTGCCGCTCAGACCGTGAAGTACCCAAGGAAGAACGTAGAAAAATAGCGCTTTTTACCAATGTACAGGAAGAAGCTGTCATCTCGGCAATCGATGTAGACAGTATTTATAAAATCCCCGCATTGCTGCACGAGCAGATGCTTGATGAAATCATCTGCCATAAACTGAATATCCTTGCCAAGCCTGCAGATTTAAGTGTTTGGAAGAAACTGGTCCATGCATTGGAATACCCAAAATATTCCGTCGATATTGCAATCGTCGGTAAATATGTCGACTTAACCGAGTCTTATAAATCATTATCGGAAGCGTTGATTCATGCCGGCATTCATACCAACAGCCAGATCAATATTACGTATGTCGATTCTGAGAATATTGAAAAAGAAGGTACTGACTGTTTAACCCATATGGATGCAATTTTGGTTCCTGGCGGTTTCGGCAAGCGGGGCGTGGAAGGCAAAATCATGGCCATCAATTTTGCACGCACTCACCGTATTCCGTATTTGGGTATTTGCCTGGGAATGCAACTGGCTGTGATTGAATATGCGCGTAATAAGGCTAATATGAAAGGCGCGCACAGCACTGAATTTAACCCTGAAGCCCCTTATCCGGTGATAGGATTGATTACTGAGTGGCGTACCCGCGACGGGCACATTGAAACCAGAGATGAACATTCCGATATTGGCGGCAGTATGCGGCTGGGCGGGCAGGAATGTCTGCTGAAAAAAGGCTCACTAGCCTGGAAAACCTATGGCGCGGATAAAATTACCGAGCGTCATCGCCATCGATACGAAGTCAACAGCATTTATATTCCCAAATTGGAAAAAGCTGGGCTTTGTATTGGTGGTCTATCCAAGGAAGAAAGTCTGTGCGAGATGATAGAACTGCCTGAGACCGAGCATCCATGGTTTCTAGGCTGCCAGTTCCATCCTGAATTTACGTCTACGCCGCGACTGGGCCACCCGCTATTTAAATCGTATGTGCAAGCAGCCATCCATTTTTCTGATAATCGCCAATATATCAGTGATGAAAAATTACATGCCGTGCGCAATAACTCATAAATACTTTTCGCATGTAACTTTAATCATCCGCAACGCAGCCATTTTTAGCTAAAATATTAAATTCATCGTAATTACAGCAACAGCAACAGCAATAACACTAACTAAATAACAGGGAAAATGTAGCATGAGTGCAATAGTAGATGTCATCGCCCGTGAAATTCTTGATTCTCGCGGCAACCCAACCATTGAAGCAGACGTATTGCTGGAGTCAGGCGTATTAGGCCGCGCTTCTGTTCCTTCCGGAGCATCCGTTGGAACCAGGGAGGCGGTAGAATTAAGAGACGGGGATGCGCAACGCTATTCGGGTAAAGGAGTATTGAAAGCAGTAGAGAACGTGAATACCGAAATTTCTGAAACACTCATGGGACTGGATGCCGTTGATCAAAGCTTCATTGATCAAGAGCTAATCAATCTGGATGGTACTGAAAACAAATCCAGGTTGGGTGCCAATGCGATTTTGGCGGTATCACTGGCGGTTGCCAAAGCCGCTGCTGAGGAATCAGGACTGCCATTGTATCGTTATTTAGGTGGTGCTGGTTTGATGTCGATGCCGGTGCCGCTGATGAACTTGATTAATGGCGGTGCGCACGCCAATAACAATATTAACATGCAAGAATTCATGATCGTTCCGTTGGGAATTGCCAATTTTCATGATGCCATTCGCTGTGGCGCAGAGGTCTTTAGCGCACTGAAAAAACTCATCAATGATAAAAATATGCCCACAACCGTTGGTGACGAAGGCGGTTTTGCGCCTAATCTGGCCAATAATGAAGCAGCATTGCAATTGATTGTACAAGCCATCGATCAGGCGGGTTATCAGGCGGGTAAAGAAGTCGCCATTGGTATTGATTGCGCCAGTTCCGAATTTTTTCAGGATGGCAAATACCATCTGGCGTCGGATGGGATGCGTCTGACGTCGGCGCAATTTGTGGATTACCTGGCCTCGTGGGTCGATAAATATCCCATTATCAGCATTGAAGATGGCATGAGCGAGCATGATTGGGATGGTTGGGAATTACTGACGCATAAACTAGGAAAATCGATTCAACTTGTCGGTGATGATGTTTTTGTCACCAATGCCAAAATCCTGCAAGAAGGAATCGATCGCGGCATTGCCAATTCCATACTGATCAAGGTCAATCAGATTGGTACACTGACAGAAACCTTCTCTGCGATTGAGATGGCAAAATGTGCCGGCTACACCGCAGTTATCTCACATCGTTCCGGAGAAACTGAAGATACCACCATTGCAGATATCGCCGTTGCTACGAACGCACTACAAATCAAAACAGGATCGCTATCCCGCTCCGATCGTCTTGCCAAATACAATCAATTATTACGCATTGAAGAAGATTTGGGAGATTCAGCAAAATACGCAGGTCGGAAAGCGTTCTACCAGCTCAAATAATGAAATTTTTAGCTTTTATACTACTTTTGCTGATCGCTTCAATGCAATATCCATTGTGGCTTGGCAAAGCAAGCTGGAAGGAAGTCTGGCAAGTAGGGCAGGAAGTTGTTGCGGCGCGAGAGAATAATTTGCTACTGCAAAACCGCAACAATATGCTTGAAGCTGAGGTTAATGATTTAAAACAAGGCCTGGAGGCCATCGAGGAGCGTGCCCGCAGTGATCTCGGTATGATCAAGCAAAATGAAATATTATTCCAGATTGTAAAAGGCTCACGGCCTTAATTTTGTTAGCCGAACACCTTGTTTTTTGCCAGTTAGTCTGTTTACCTAAAATCAATCTTTTTCTGATGGATCTTGTTCTGCCTGAACTCTCTTTGGAATTCCGCGCACTAATTTTGTGCTGACGGATGCAATATCCAGTACATATTTCCGGCATCAGTGTAGAGAAATTATTCAATCTAGCAAGAAAATTCAAGCTTGATTGTCTTGAAAACAATTAATTGGATCTTATATAAGGATCTGTTTGGATTATTGAGAACATGGAGTAAAAAACAATGAAAAGAATACTGCTTTTTTTAGCGACAAACTTGGCCATTATTGTTGTTTTGAGCATTACTTTACGACTATTGGGCGTTGAAAGAATCCTGGATGAACAAGGAGCGGGTCTGAATATCAATTCCTTATTGATATTTGCTTCGGTCTTTGGGTTTGGTGGTTCATTCATGTCGCTTGCCATGTCGAAATGGACCGCAAAGCGATTTACTGGCGCACAAGTCATTGAGGTGCCATGCAATGCGCAAGAGCACTGGCTAGTTACCACCGTACAGCGCCAGGCGAAAGCAGCTGGTATTGATATGCCGGAAGTGGCTATTTATGATGCACCGGATGTCAATGCTTTTGCTACCGGTATGTCAAGAAATAATGCGCTGGTCGCTGTGAGCACTGGCTTATTGCATACCATGAGTCAAGACGAAGCTGAAGCGGTTCTAGCGCACGAGGTCAGTCATGTCGCCAACGGTGATATGGTAACGCTGGCGCTGATACAGGGCGTGGTCAATACGTTCGTCATTTTCTTATCGCGCGTCATTGGCCATACGGTCGATCGCGTGATATTTAAAACTGAGAATGGTCATGGCCCTGCATTCTGGGTTACCACCATCATTGCGGAAATTGTTTTGGGGATATTGGCCAGTATTATCGTGATGTGGTTCAGTCGTCAGCGCGAATTCCGTGCAGATGCCGGTGGCGCAAGCCTTGCGGGTAAAAATAAAATGATCGCCGCGTTGCGACGCTTGCAATTAACCAGTCAACAGGCGCATTTACCAGATCAGCTCGCCGCTTTTGGCATTGCCGGGAGTATTGGTTCGGGCATCCAAAGCTTGTTTATGTCACATCCGCCATTAGAAGAAAGAATCGCAGCGCTTGAAGCGCAGCGTTAGGGTTTTTTAGAAGGTCATCAAAAAACGCCGCATGAGAAATCATGCGGCGTTTTTCTGTTTTTGTTACGTAGAAAAAATCTTTATATTAATAAGAAGTTTCTCTCGAAAAATCTTGCCAGATATATGGCGGATTAACGGATGGCTTGGTCGGGATAAAGAAAGTGGCCGCATCCAGCACGCCCACTAAACTACGACCGACTGTGTGCATAATGCCCATCGCGGTTCCAATTGTAGCACCATAAAACGGTCCCTCTTTTTGAGAAGTCACGATGATGTTCTTTGGTAACTCTACCCAACCGGTAACTGCATTTGCAATGCCACTGACAAATTTCTCGCTCGCATTACCAAAATAACTATCGGAAGCGCCGGACTGAGCGGCTGCTTGAGTCGATAAAAAGAAAAATATCGAAAATATTAAAGATGACTTGGCAATTCTTCCCATCAAAAAACTCCTTTATTCAATTTTAAAATCAAATTTCTGTTTCCCGCTAAGAAATAAGCAGAAATCTATCGAAAGTCTACCCCTTCGTACCTAAACAGACAATTTCTGAGTTAAGAAAATAATCCAATAGAAGTGCGGCGAAGTTTAAGCCCGTTCATTGTATGGATTTATTGCTGAATTTTCACTATTTTTGATTTTTTTCCATAGTATGCAGAACATAACATAACCGTTATTTTTGATAATTCGCCAATCTATTGCAATAATCTGTTATTGGGCGTGGATTTTCTGCTTTGCAGTTACTAACGGCAGACCATTTTGATCCACTGGTTGCAATGTACCGAGTATCGAGTATCAATAATTCAGAATTCTGATTAAATCGAGGAGGATGAAATAATGGCTTATAAAGAATATAAAGTGTTATATGTGACTGAAGGAGGACTGGGAACGGTTTTTCTGGGAGCATCCGGCATTCCAATCAAACGCTTGGAAGTAACTCTTAACAAAGAAGCCGCGGATGGCTGGACGTTGGTGTTTCAGTTTGTCGAACAGAAGCGTTTTTTACTTTTCTGGAAACGTGAGGCCGTGATTATCACGTTGGCGCGCTGAGACGTCACTGTATGAAAACGCAAGAAGCCATTCAGGAAGATGAGGAGCGTATCAGAAAACTGGTGCGCGAATTACCCGATGAGAAACGATTGCTATTTTTCAAACGAACGGAAAAAAATCTGAAAGACCCGGATACCTACGCCACATTAAATTATTTGTTCATTGCCGGGTTGCATCATTTTTATCTGGGGAAGTGGATCCGGGGTTCAATCAATCTTTTCATATTTCTGCTCGGCGTAGTGTTATTGTTCACCGGACTGGCGGTCATTGGAGTGCTGCTGCTGATCGTCATCAGCCTAGTTGAACTCAAAGCGCTGTTTAGGTCGCAAATTCTGATTCAGGAATACAATAATGACGTTATGGAAACGATTTATCGTGAAGTTACGAGGGATCAATGATTTCACTGCAACTGCATAAGCCATGAACCTGTTAATTGAGTTGCTATCCTCAGAATGCCGTTATTGCCAATAATATCCTGGACATGACAATCATCCTGACATATCTGCGCGAATATATTTCTGCAATTGATAAATGGCTGTTACTTTTTTGCAGTGTATGGATAGGTATTCTGATCGCCCTGAACTATCAACTGGGTATCGAACGTGAAATCATTGCCGGTCTTGATTCCCGGTTTAAACAATTCATTGCGCTGTTTTTGGTTTACTGCTGTGCTTTCATTATTCCTTATGTATTTGCCATGGTATTCAAGCGGCGATTGGTTATCGCCACGCCAGTGTTCTGGCTGCTGCTGGTGATTGCGCCTGTTTTATTTGCATTAAAAGTGAGCATTGCCAACCCACTGGAAAACATCATCGAAGGGATGTGGGGAAATTATCTGACCGTAATTACCACGCTGCCGTTTAAACTCCTGGTCGTACTGATTCCATTAATCGTTTTATATAAGATAGCGCCTACCCAGCAGAGCTTCTGGGGCATGACTGTTCAAGGCTTGCGGTGGCGGCCTTACTGTTTGATGCTGGCTATGATGGTGCCACTGATCGTTTTTGCCAGTACACAAGCCGATTTTCTGAGTGCTTATCCCAGATTAAAGCAGATCGATTTTATTGCGCCCTACACAGACAATCTTCTGGGGTATCAGCTGTTGTATGAGATTAGCTACGGCATTGACTTTGTGACCATCGAATTGTTCTTCCGCGGATTTTTGGTGTTTGCGTTTGTCCGCTATGCCGGGCTGGCGGCTATTTTGCCAATGGCCACTTTTTATTGCAGCATTCATTTCGGCAAGCCTCTGTTTGAGTGCATTTCTTCTTTCTTCGGTGGATTGATGCTGGGGATTATTGCCCATAGAACACAATCCATCGTGGGTGGTTTGGCCGTACACCTGGGAATTGCCTGGATGATGGAGGTAGGAGGCTATTTTGGAAATCTATGGATGAAATGATCCTTGTCACATGAAAACAGCGGCGGGTTATTATATGGCAACCCGCCACTGTGAACTGAACCTCGGGGATTTCAGCGTTTGCAAGTTCGTATGCATTCGAACATTTATGGGGTTTTCAAGCGTTTTTCAGTACTGATTTATCAAGGTTTTGAGAATCGTGGTGATAGACTGAAATTTGAGCAATCCGAACTAGGAAATTATTGGAAGGATGGTTGGGCGTGTTTGACAACCTGGCGGATACTCGGTAGATTGCAGAGCGAAAAAAGATGAATGTTTCTTCACCTTGCATTACGGCTTGATGAATCTGTTGTCCACTGGGTGTTGGTGTCGCTTCAGACACTTACGGTCACGTTGTGAGCAAATCTGAATTGATCTACACAATGTATTTGTATTATTTAACGAATGAGTATTTCCTTATGTCTGAAGCAGCGTCCATAGTTCAAAGTCCCAGTAATACCGCAGGTTTAAGTGCGCAAGCCATCAGTGAATTGAACGAGCGTTACCGGCCGCTCAATTTTGAGGTGCGCTTGCATAAGCTTTACGCCGATTTCAAACCTGAAAAAATTATGGTGACGTCCTCCTTTGCGGCAACCTCTGCATATTTTTTGCACATCATTTCCCGCATTCGACCAGAACAGGTTGTTTTTTTTATTAACACCGGATTTCATTTTCCGGAAACCATCATGTATCGCGATTATCTGATCAAGCTCTATCATTTGAGAGTTGAAGATCTGAAAGCAGATGATTACCAGCATCAATATAGCGAAAAAGAAAAGCTGTATGAAACGGATCCGGATTTTTGCTGCACCATTAATAAGATCAATCCGCTGGAAGCCATCAAACCCAATTACGATATTTGGGTATCGAGCCTAATGAACTGGCAGACTGACCATCGTGCGGGTCTGGATATTTTTGAGGAGCGCCGCGGGATTATTAAGTTTAATCCGATGATTGATGTGACACGCGAAGAACGTGACGCGTATATCCGTGAGCATGATCTGCCATTTCATCCGCTAGTGGAAGGCGGCTATTCTTCCATCGGGTGTACGCATTGTACCGTGAAAGGCGAAGGTCGTAGCGGCCGCTGGACGGGAAAACCTAAAACCGAGTGTGGCTTGCATCTCTAGCAGGCTGTTGAAAGACTATCTGCGCGTTGCCGCTGCGGCGCTAAGAACAGGCTATCAGTGTTCGTTGACCACGCCTGCGTTTCTCACCTGTCCTCGCTTTGTATCAACTTGCGATTCCCCGTGGTCTTGCCACGGGGTTGTTTATTAAGCGGCGAGAAACTTGGATTAGGATAGCGTAGGTTTCTCGCCGCTTTGTTAGTCTGATATATTCCAGCTATTACTTTTGTTTCTTACCGTTATCTAAATTGAAGCGCTTATACCAATCAGCAAAATCAGATGAAAGAAGGGACCAGATTCTGCAAGTCTTGGCTGGGATGCTGGAGCATCCTCAGCAAATAAAAATTACCACGGGTGCGCTAGCCGCTCAGCTGGGAGTTTCAGAGTCCTCAATTTATCGCTGTTTTTCCAATAAATCACAGATGTTTGAAGCACTGATTGGGTTTATTGAGCAGACATTGTTTGCGCTGATTAACAAGATCTTGCAGGAAGAGCAGTGTGGCGTTAAGCAGATTGAAAATTTACTGCTGCTGTTGCTAGGTTTCTCACAAAAAAATCCAGGTATGACGCGCATTCTGATTGGCGATGCACTGGTCAATGAGACTGCGCATTTACAATTGCGTATCAATCAGTTGCATGATCGGTTGGAAGCTACTTTAAAACAGGCATTACGGTTCGCAGTCGGTGAACACCAAATAAATGCCAATTTGGATGTCGCGGTGCAGGCCAATTTATTCATGTGCTTTGTTATCGGCCGTTGGTATCAGTTTGTCAAAAGCGGATTCAGGCGCGATCCTTTGATAAATTGGGAAGCGCAGCGGTTGATTTTGTTGCCGCCACAGCTTCTTTGAGATCCGGAAACTAACCGCTCATTGGGCCGTAGTGTCTGTAGACGCTGTCGACTGACATACCAGACAGGCTGGATCTTTATATAACTTGATCGAGCGCCAGTTCATCGTGAGGCTATCCAGTAATTGCAGGCGGCCATTCAGACTTTCTCCAATGTTGAGCAGAATTTTTAGCGTTTCCGCAGCTTGCATGCAGCCGATAATTCCCACCAAAGGCGAAAATACACCCATGATTGCGCAAGGCATGTCTTCTTGTTCTCCATCGATTGCTGGATATAAACAGTGATAACAGGGACTGTCGGCGTGGCGTAAGTCGAACACGCTGACTTGACCGTCAAAACGCACGACGGCACCGGAAATCAGCGGTTTTTTATGGGTGACGCAGGCTTGATTGACATGGTGACGTGTGCTGAAGTTATCGCTGGCATCGACTACAGCATCGACTTCTGCAGCGAGTTGCAGCAGTTTCTCCGCATCAACCTGTTCCTCGATCGCGATGACATTGATTTCCGGATTTATTTTGATGAGTGATTGCTTTGCCGAGAGCGCTTTTGCGAGACCGACTGAATCGCTGTTATGGATAATTTGCCGCTGTAGATTGGTCAGATCGACCTGATCACCGTCGCAGATGATCAGGTTGCCAATTCCGCTGGCAGCAAGGTACAGTGCTATGGGAGAGCCTAAACCACCGGCACCGACAATGAGTACGCGTGATTGATTGAGTTTTTCCTGCCCCGCAATATCGATTTGCGGTAACAGGATATGACGGCTATATCGGAGCAGTTGGTTATCATTCACGATCCTTGAAATCAGCTGTCGGTTTTTTCATCACTTTTTTTCTCGGGTGATGACGTAATGCCCTTAAAGTAATTCATGGCTTGCGTCAATAATAGGTCTTCTGCAGAGCCAAATTCAATAGGGGTTCTGTCTTTGTCTTTGTCTTTGTCTTTTTTATCTTTATTCTTTTTCTCTTTTTTATCGCCGGCAGGTTTCAGTGCTGCTTTCTCAGCTTCAGAGGCAGCCTTTTTCTTTTCTGCTTTCTTGCCATTGGATAGGTGGCGATTCAGATCTGCTTCACGTAAGCGCTGATCATCACCGCTATCGGTTTCATCCAGAATATCCGGTGTAATGCCTTGTGCCTGGATAGATTGACCATTGGGTGTGTAATAGCGCGCCGTAGTGAGTTTGATGGCGGTATTATTTCCTAACGGCAATATGGTTTGTACCGATCCTTTGCCAAAGGTTTGCGATCCCATTACGATAGAACGTTTATGGTCTTGCAGGGCGCCTGCTACAATTTCAGATGCTGAGGCAGAACCGCCATTCACCAATGTAATCATCGGCACTGTCTTGACCGCTGGAGGGAGTCCTTTTAAGTAATCATCATCTGGCCCGCGCAAATAATACTCAGGATTTGCATGCAGCTTCATTTTGGCATCGGCGCTACGACCTTCGGTGTAAACAACCAATGCATTTTCTGGTAGAAAAGCAGCAGATACGGCAACAGCACCATTGAGCAGCCCGCCTGGGTCATTACGCAAATCCAATATCAGTCCTTTCATGGCTCCGGTATTTTCAGCAAACAGTGTTTTAATGGCTTGTGCCAGATTTTCACCGGTTTGCTCTTGAAACTGTGTGATGCGGATATAAGCGTAGCCGGGTTCGATCATTTTCGATTTGACACTCTGAATTTTGATGATGTCGCGCACTAAATTGAAAATTAGCGGCTCTGTTTCACCTTCACGCACAATAGTGATTTTTATCGAAGTCTTGGGCTTGCCACGCATGAGTTTGATCGCATCATTCAGTGTCATACCTTTGACTACTGTATCGTCCAGTTTGACGATCAGATCGCCGGTTTTGATACCTGCACGAAATGCGGGTGTGTCTTCAATCGGTGAAATGACTTTTACGACACCGTCTTCCATCGTGACCTGAATGCCTAGTCCGCCGAACTCGCCTTGTGTGCCGATTTGCAGTTCTTTGTAATCGTCTTTGTCAAGATAGGATGAATGAGGATCCAATCCGACCAGCATGCCGTTGATAGCTTCGGTAATGAGTTTTTTGTCTTCTACAGATTCAACATAATCGCTCTTGATGCGACCGAATACTTGAGCAAATGTGCGCAATTCTTCGATTGGCAGCGGATGAATCGCTTCGATACTGTCTTTTTTGGCAATCGCAGAGAAATTCAGACTGAGCATTATTCCAGTGATTATGCCAAATAGAATTAGACCTGTTTTTTTAATTCCGTTACTCATGATGCTATCTCCGCATTAATCGAATTTATGAAGATGTATATTACGATTACTTTACTCTATTTTTATCCACGTCAAAGGGTCAAATGGCTTACCTTTATGACGTAGTTCAAAGTATAAACCTGAATCTGAATTACCAGCGCTATTTCCAACGATTGCAATTGTATCGCCTCCGCGAACAATATTGCCCACTTGTTTTTGGAGTGTTGCATTATTACCATAAAGGCTCATATATCCACTGCCATGATCTAAGATGATCAGATTGCCGAAACCTCTCAACCAATCTGCAAATACCACTCTTCCTTCAGAAATGGCTTTAACGTCATTATCGATAGACGATTGAATAAACAATCCTTTCCATATCACATGCTTACCTGAGCGTTGACTACCAAAGCTATTCATAAGTTTCCCGCGCACTGGTAAATTTAGTTTGCCTTTGAGTGATAAGAACGGGATGCCTGTTGTAGCAGCATCGGGGAGCTTGTTGTTAATCGGTGCGCTCTTGGGTTTTTCTTGAACAAGCAGTTTATTGATTTCATTGACCAAGTTGGTTATGCGCTTTTCATCATTCTGTAGCCTGCTAATTTCTTGTTGCTGTTGGGTAATCTGCCCGGATATCTGCGAAAGCGCGGTCTGATGCTTGGTTTTTTCTTGTTCCAGTTTTTTTCGTTGCGTGAAATACTCAGTTTGAATAGTAGTGATTTCTTCTTTCTTTTGGCGACTGGCTTGAGTCAAAGTTGCTATTTTATATTGATTATCTTGAAGGTTTTTAATACTACCTGAGTAAGCAAGTGAAAGCTGCTTGTAATAATGAATATCCCTGGCGATTTGATTAGGGTCTTGCTGCTTTAGCATTAATTGCAGATAGTCTTGCCGTCCTCCTAAGTATTGTCGATAGAGTAGCTGTTCTAATTGATCGCGTTCGATCTGAATTTTGTTGTCAGCTTGCTGATACTGTGTTTGTAATTGTTTGAAATCCGCATTGGCTTGCCGGTCGTGTTCAATGAGTTTGGTTAATCTGTGATTGATCGTGTTGATCGCGCGCTCAGTTTCTTGCACTGCATCTGACGTGTTTTGCTTCAAGGTTTCTTTACTTGCCAGTTCTTTTTGCAATGATTGGATACGTTCACGTAATGCTTTGAGATTTTCCTGATTATCCGAGAAGGCTGAGATTGGATAAAAAGAAGCCAGAATGCAAATTAGCATTAACTTAAGATATTGAAAGTAGATAAAATTAAACGTACTGATTGCCAAGAACGATTTTTTCAAAATAATACGTTTGTGTGAATAAGTGAGTAAGTGAGCGGATGAGTACTTTAAATTTTTGCTTTGCCCTGATTGGCTACACTTCGCATGGCTTCCTGAATTTCTGCTTGATTTCCCAGGTAATAGTTTCGAATTGGTTTCATGTTGTCATCAAGTTCATAAACCAGTGGAATACCGGTAGGTATATTGCAGCTTAGAATTTCTTCTTCAGACATGTTATCCAAATACTTTACAAGTGCCCGTAATGAATTACCATGCGCCACAATAATGATATTTTTACCTGCTTGAACTTGTGGTGCGATGGTTGTATTCCAGTAAGGTAAAAATCTTGCAACAGTATCTTTGAGACATTCAGTCAAAGGTATATCGTCGAGAGTTAGATTTTTATAACGAGGATCAGCGCCTGGGTAACGATCATCATCGGTGGTTAGTGCGGGTGGTCTGGTATCATAGCTGCGGCGCCAAATTAAGACCTGCTCATCGCCGTATTTAGCGGCAATCTCAGCTTTGTTCAATCCTTGCAGTGCACCATAATGTCGCTCATTCAAGCGCCAGGTGTGTTGAATCGGAATCCACATCTGGTCCATTTCATCAAGCGCTATCCACAGCGTGCGGATGGCGCGCTTGAGAACTGATGTGTAGGCAATATCAAATACATATCCCTGTTCTTGCAGAAGTCGCCCAGCATTTCTGGCTTCCTGTAAGCCTTTAGGTGTTAAGTCGACGTCTGTCCAACCGGTAAAACGATTTTCTTGATTCCAAGTACTTTCTCCATGTCGTAGGAGAACAATTTTCTTCATAGTTATCTTTTTGTAAAAAAGGGATGATTATCAAGTAAGCGAGAGTTCCTGATAGACTGATATTTTATTATATTTTATTGGGGAATGCAGCATCTGACTGATTTTCTGTGCGAATATTTATGGGTAATATACATTTTTGTGGAAAATGATATTGCGGCATGGATTTATATCATTTTTGTTAAAATAGCGATGCAAGCGTCAAATGATTATGCATTTGTATGCATAATGTTAATATGCGCAGGTTGGGTTGGTGAGATTCATTGGATCTTTATGTGTCCTGCGATTTTTCAATTTCGTTTCTGATAAAATTAACATTTAAATAATAGAATAAAAGTATATGGACTTATCATTGTTTCAAGACCATTTTCTCCTTAAGCTGGAGAATTTGTTGTTTGTGGTTACCGCTGTGGTCAGCGGCTTATTATTATTATGGCCATTGATATCGCAGCGTGGTATCAAGGAGATAGATACCCGCGTTGCTATCCAATTAATCAATCATCAAGACGCATTGGTACTTGATGTACGCGATGACAGCGAATATGCCTCGGGTCATTTGCCTAACTCAAAACACATTCCATCTGAAAAGATAGAAGAACGCTGGGTTGAGATACAAAAATTTAAGGAAAAACCTATTGTAGTCATATATCGTAGCGGTATTCGGTCAAATCGCACGAGCCTATTTCTTAAAAAGAATGGATTTTCTCAGGTATTTAATCTAATGGGAGGAATTGATACCTGGAAGCGCGCAAACTTGCCTATCGTCAAACGCTAAAGGAAGCTATGGCCAAGGTCATTATGTATACAACCGGTTTTTGCCCTTATTGCAAAATGGCGGAAAATTTGCTGCGTGCTAAGGGCGTTCAGGATATTGAGAAAATCCGTATTGATCTGGAGCCGGCGCAACGCGCTGAGATGATGGATAAAACAGGCCGTCGCACGGTGCCACAAATTTATATTGGGGAAAAGCATGTGGGCGGCTATGATGATTTGGCGCAACTTGATCGTAATGGTGAGTTGTCGGTGCTGCTTGCAACCTGATTGCATGATTGGAATGAGTGTAGGTTACAGTTATGGTAGGTTAAACTTCTTAATTAAATATACTTGGTAGATAAATATGAACGAGCAACTGCAACCGGTTTTTGCCATAGAAAAGATTTATGTAAAAGATTTATCCGTGGAAATTCCTAATGCCCCCAGTATTTTTTTGGAGAGAGAGACGCCCGAGATTAATATGCAGCTCGGGGGTAATAATCAGAGTATCGATGAAGGATTGTATGAAGTGTTGTTAACTGTGACGGTAACCGCGAAGATTAAAGACAAGATTATGTTTTTGGTTGAAGTGCAGCAAGCAGGCATTTTTCGTATCCGTAATTTATCCGATGAAGAGATAGATCCTGTATTGGGGATCGGATGTCCCAATATTCTTTTTCCTTATTTGCGTGAGGTTGTGTCGGATATTGTGACGCGAGCCGGCTTTCCTCCTGTAATTCTCAGTCCGGTAAATTTTGAGGCTGTCTATCATCAAAAAAAAGCGGAAGCTAATAAGAATAACTAGAAAAGAACCGATAAACATATAAGGTAAAGATATCAATGCAAAAAAGCTTGTTACATAAGTTATTGAGAGTAAGAAATCGGGGGAGTCTGCTAGTGGCAGGCGCTTTGCTATGTGCGTCTGGCTATGCGACGGCAGAGATCGAATATTCCTCGATTGCTGAGAACGCAGTCATTATGTATGACGCGCCGTCTCTTAAAGCTGATAAATTGTATGTGGCGAGCCTGTATCTTCCGGTTGAGATTGTGGTAAACGTTGAGGGCTGGGCAAAAGTGCGCGATAGTAGCGGTAGTCTTGCCTGGGTTGAAAAGAAAGCGCTGAGCCAGCAGCGTTACGTGGTTGTGGTAGTGCCGTTGGCGGATATACATCAATCAACTGATATGGATTCAACGCTGGTTTTTCAAGCGGAAGAGAATATCGTTATGGAGTGGCTGGACTCTGATGTGAAAGGCTGGGTGAAAGTACGCCATCCTGATGGACAAACTGGTTATGTCAAAGTCAGTCAGGTTTGGGGTTCATGAGGATTGCTGTACTGGGTGCAGGCGCATGGGGTTCGGCATTAGCAATTAGTTTATCGGCGCGTCATCAAATCAAGCTGTGGACGAAGGATTCAAATCATGCGGTTGAGATGGGTAAGCATCGAATTAATCAAAGATTCTTACCAGGCTATGCATTGCCAAAATCTTTGCAAATTACAGCGGTACTCAATGAAGCGTTAGATGGGGTAGAGCTTGCTTTAATCGTTGTGCCTATTGCAGGCTTGCGTGAGACTCTGCGTACAATTGTTGCAAGCAAAATTAAAGTACCTGTCATATGGGGATGTAAAGGATTTGAATCAGAATCTTCCAAATTGCCTCATCAAGTAGTTGAAGAAGAATATTTCGACATACTGCCATACTGTGGCGTGTTATCCGGTCCCAGTTTTGCGGAAGAAGTAGCGCAAGGCCTGCCCACTGCATTAACACTAGCATCTAAGGATGCCGATTTTTCCAGCAAAGTAGCTTCTGAATTACATAGTCCAAGATTGCGTATTTATACCAGCCAGGATGTTATTGGTGTGGAAACGGGTGGTGCGATAAAGAATGTTATTACTATCGCAGCGGGCATCTCTGATGGCATTGGATTTGGACATAATGCTCGTGCCGCATTGATAACGCGTGGACTGATGGAAATTACCCGCTTAGGGCTCGGCTTAGGTGGAAGTATGAAAACTTTTATGGGATTGGCTGGGGTTGGTGATTTGCTTCTCACCAGTACCGGGGACCTGTCGCGAAATCGGCAGGTAGGATTGATGCTGGCAGATGGAAAGTCGTTGCATGATATTTTGAATGAGTTAGGGCATGTTGCTGAAGGGGTGCATACGGCAAGATCGGTATTGCAATTAGGCAATCAATTGCATATTGAGATGCCAATAACACAAGCAGTTTGCAGTATTCTTCATGAAGGCGTGCCGGCTCGAAATGCCGTTGAAGTGTTGTTAAATCGCGAGCAGAAAACAGAAATTTATTGATACAAAGTTGATTAATAAAACTTCAGGTGGTTTTTAGCTTTGACAACTAGTAGTCTGTTTTTATGAAGTTATATAAGATATTCATGCTTGATTCTTGTCAAAACCAGTCAAATGGTCGAATTCATACCGTATCAGAAACGCCTTAATTTGCTTGACCAGGCGTTGACGGCTTGATATAAGAACGCTTGCAGTACTTGCTTGTGATTTAATTACCATTAACTTAGAAGGGGAATTATATGAACAAATCCGAACTTATTGAAGCGATCGCAAAATCAGCTAAAATTTCCAAGGCCTCTGCGGGTAGTGCATTGGATGGGGCGTTATCTGCAATAAAAGGAGCGCTTAAAAAGAATGAAAGTGTAACCCTAGTCGGATTTGGGACTTTTAAAGTAGGTGCTAGAGCTGCTCGCACAGGTCGCAATCCACGTACAGGCGCTGCCATTAAAATCAAGGCAGCAAAGGTTCCTAAATTCAGTGCTGGTAAAGCACTCAAAGATGCAGTAAACTAGCGGACTTTGTGACTGGGTGCTTAGCTCAGCTGGTAGAGCGTCGCCCTTACAAGGCGAATGTCGGCGGTTCGATCCCGTCAGCACCCACCAGTCAAATTTGTTAGTTCTAGGAGTGGTAGTTCAGTTGGTTAGAATACCGGCCTGTCACGCCGGGGGTCGCGGGTTCGAGTCCCGTCCACTCCGCCAAATGCCAGTTTCAATACAATAGAAATTCTTCAATTTTATTTTTAGTGTTCTCAGGTTCTAATTGTGTTTGATTTCGTCAACCGTAAGAAACGTGTCGTTCAGGTCATCATGGGCCTGGCAGTACTGCCTTTTTTATTTTGGGGCGTTGAATCGTATCGTGATAATGGCGGCGAAGGCTATGTCGCAATAGTTGACGGCGAAGAGATACCGCGCCGTGAATATGAGCAAGCATTGCGTGATCATCATGAGAGAATGCGTGGCATGCTGGGTGCAAATTTTGACAGTACCATGCTGGATACTTTCGAAGTAAGAAACTCGGTTTTGGAAAGATTGATTCAACAGCGATTATTAAATCGAGAAGCTGTTAATAATGGATTTATCGTTCTGGATTCGCAGCTAATAAAGACAATTCGTGACATACCTGCATTTCAGAAAGATAATCAGTTTTCTAAGCAGCAATACGAAGAGTTGCTGCGTGCTCAAGGACTTACTCCTGCAGTGTTTGAGTCGCGTGTGCGTCAGGAACTTTTATTGCAGCAATTACTGGATGGCTATAGTGAGAATGGGTTTGCGCCCAAGGCTGTCGCCGAGAGAGTAAGATATTTAAGCGAGGTGCAGCGTGAGATTAGTCAACTGCAAATCGGGCCGGAGCAATTTTTATCACAAGTAATACCGGAAGAAGCAGATATTGACGCTTACTATGAGAAACATAAGGCGGATTTTCATTTGCCTGAGCGAGCTCGAGTTGAGTATCTGGTTTTGTCACTGGATGTGGTGGCTAAGAATGAAACGGTAAGTGATGAAGCAATCAGTGCATATTTTGCGGAACATGGAGACGAATTCAGTCAGCCTGAAGAGCGGAAAGCTAGTCATATTTTGATTAGTGTACCGGTTGGTGCACCGGAAGATGAAAAACAAATAGCGCGAGAAAAGGCAGAAAATTTATTAGAGCAAGTTAAACAGAATCCGGAGCAGTTTGTAGAGATTGCAAAGGAGCATTCGGATGACTCTGGCTCGGCGACCCTGGGCGGAGATCTTGGTTTCTTTGGTCGTGGCGTCATGGTGAAATCGTTTGAGGATAAGATTTTCTCGATGCAACTGGATGAAATCAGTGATATTGTAGAAACAGATTTTGGTTTGCATGTAATAAAACTAACTGATATTAAGGAAGAAAAGCATTCCACTTTGGAAGACGTGCGAGAGCAGATTGCGAATAAGCTCAAAATACAGATGGCGAGTAGTATTTTGGGAGAAATTGCTGAAGATTTCGGTAATGTTGTTTATGAACAAAGCGATAATCTTCAATCGGCGGCGGAAAAATTTGAATTAACGATACAACAAAGTGACTGGATTACAAGAGATTCTATAGAGCCGCTAATTCTTGCTAATGATAAGCTGCTGTCAGCTATTTTTTCAGAAGATACAATTTCCAAGCAGCGTAATACTGAAGCGATAGAAGTGAAGCCTGATACATTTGTGTCGGCTCGTATCATTGAGCATAAGCCAGCCACTTCCCAATCACTCATGGTGGTTAAGGATCAGATTGTTGAGAAGCTTAAGATGCAGATGGCCGAAGCCAAGGCGATCGAAGAAGGGGAAGCGAAACTTGCGCGCCTGCAAGCTGGTGACAGTGTTGATGTTGAATGGACTGAAGCAAAACAGATTTCTTATATGCAATCACAAGGGGTGGATCATGAAACCTTGCGCACAATCTTTAGAGCACAAGTAAATAATCTACCGGCTTATGTAGGCGTAGCTAGTCCAAGCGGTGGGTTTAGTCTGGTACGAATCAGTAAAGTCACAGAACCGCAATTTGCAGAAGAAATGAATCTTAATAAGTTTAATAAACAATTGCAGCAGATGATTACTCAAGAAGAAATTTCTTCTTATTTTTCAGTGCTTAGAAAGCAGCACGAAGTAAAAGTTAAACAAGACGGCTTCTAGTTTATTTAATTGGTGAGATCAAATGCGACGGTATTGAAGCCAGCGTCTACATAAGTGATTTCTCCGGTAATACCACTGGCTAGGTCGCTGCATAAGAAAGCAGCGACATTACCTACCTCGTCTATTGTAACGTTGCGCCGTAATGGTGAAACTTTTTCGGTATAGCCCAGTAACTTGCCGAAATTTCCAATACCGGCAGCCGCGAGGGTCTTGATAGGTCCAGCAGATATAGCGTTTACACGTATTCCTTTAGGGCCTAGACTGGAAGCCATGAAGCGAACATTGGCTTCCAAGCTGGCCTTGGCCAATCCCATGACATTGTAGTTTGGCATGACCCGCGCTGCACCCAGATAGCTTAACGTCAGAAGTGAAGCATTTCTGTTTTGCATCAATGGTAGAGCTGCTTTAGCGAGCGCTGAGAAGCTGTATGCACTAATATCGTGTGCAATGCGAAAAGCCTCTCTGTTGACGCTTTCTAAGTAATCGCCCGTTAATGCTTCACGTGGCGCAAAAGCAATCGAGTGGATAATGCAATCTAGCCCATCCCAGTGTTTCTGCAAGCTTTCAAAGCATCGAGTGATTTCGTTATCGCTCGATACATCACAAGAAAATAGCAAGTTGCTGTCAAACTCAACGGTTAATTTCTCAACTCGCTCACGTATCTCTTCTCCTTGATAGGTAAATGCTAGCGCCGCTCCTTCGCGTTTCATTGCTTTGGCGATACCGTAAGCGATTGAGCGATTGCTGAGAAGACCGGTGATGAGTACACGTTTGCCTGCGAGAAACCCCATATAATTTCCTTGTATAATTTAGAGAATTAACGAATTATAGCTGAAGGACAAGAAAAATGGCGTTGTGTGATAGAAGATATTGCGGCGCACATTTATTTTTAAGATAAGTTAATTCCGATGGATTTTATTTATTACAATGAGAAAAGTAGCTAATACATCTTGGTTATTAATGCTGCTGATAGCCTTGCTATCCGCTTGCGGTGAACATAGCTGGAATAATCCATACGCTACAGCCGATGCTGGAAAGAGTGTTCTTTATAGCGTATTTAGTGAGCGTCCGAAGCATCTAGATCCGGTGCAATCCTATAGCTCGAATGAAATTCAATTTACTGCGCAGATTTATGAACCTCCATTGCAATATCATTACTTAAAGCGCCCTTTTGCATTAATTCCGGCAACCGCAAGGGAGATTCCTGTTGCAAAGTATTTCGACGCTGAAGGTAATCAGTTGTCGGATGATACTCAGGCCGCCGATATTGTCTATAGCGTTTATGAAATTTCAATCAAACCGGGAGTTTTCTTCCAACCTCATCCGGCGTTTGCAAAGAGTGAGCAGGGTGACTGGCTGTATCATAACCTGAGTAATCAAGAGCAGGCATCGATATTCAAACTATCCGATTTTTCCCAAACGGATACACGTGAACTGACAGCAGAGGACTATGTATATCAAATTAAGCGTCTGGCGCATCCGAGATTGCATTCGCCGATCTATGGGCTTATGGCGGATTATATCGTGGGGCTTGCGGATTACGCGCATGTATTAAAGCAAGCCGATCAAGAGCGATCTCAGGGACAAACGTACTTCGATCTCAGGGATTATCCATTAGAGGGAGTGCAAGTAGTCGATACTTATACCTACCACATAAAAATAAAAGGTAAGTATCCGCAATTTCTTTATTGGCTGGCCATGCCTTTTTTTGCCCCCATTCCCTGGGAGGCTGATCGGTTTTATTCTCAGAAGGGATTAATACAAAGAAATATTTCGTTGGACTGGTATCCGATTGGTACGGGCCCTTATATGCTCACTGAAAATAATCCCAATCTAAGCATGGTGTTGGAAAAAAATCCAAATTTTCATGGCGAGTACTATCCGGTGGATGGTATGCCGGGCGATGAAGATAACGGCTTGCTGCATGATGCCGGCAAAGCGTTGCCTTTTATTGATAAAGTTATTTTTACCCGGGAGAAGGAAAGTATTCCGCGGTGGAATAAATTCTTGCAAGGCTATTATGATGCTACCGGAATTGGTTCGGATAGTTTTGATCAGGCCGTGCAGTTGGTTGGCCAAGGGGAAGCGGCTGTAACGGAAGAAATGGCGGCACAGGGAATCAGGTTGGAGACGACTGTGGCGGTATCGACTTATTATATGGGTTTTAATATGCTGGATCCGGTTGTCGGCGGAAGTAATGAGCGTCAGCGCGAGTCGGCTAGAAAATTGCGGCAGGCAATTTCGATTGCTGTGGATTACGAAGAATTTATTTCAATTTTTGCAAATGGTCGTGGTTTGCCGGCACAAAGCCCCATTGCGCCGGGTATTGCGGGCTATCGCGATGGAGCGGAAGGTATTAACTCGGTAGTATATGATTGGATCAATGGTCAACCGCAGCGCAAATCAATTCAGGCGGCAAAAGCTTTGCTGGCGGAAGCGGGCTATCCCAATGGAATAGATCAGAGGACAGGCGCGCCCTTGATTCTGCATTTTGACGTAACTGCGCGTAGTTCAGAAGATAGATCTAAGCTCGACTGGATGCGTAAGCAATTCCAGAAATTAAATGTACAGTTGATTGTTAGAAGTACGGATTATAATCGCTTTCAAGATAAAATACGCAAAGGTAATGCGCAGATTTTTGAATGGGGTTGGAATGCAGATTATCCTGATCCGGAAAATTTCTTGTTTTTGCTGTACGGGCCGCAACGTAAAGTAGGTAATAATGGTGAAAATGCTGCTAACTATGATAATGCAGAATATAATCAGTTATTTGAGAAGATGAAAAATATGGAAGATGGATTGGAACGGCAACATCTAATTGATCGTATGTTGGAGATACTGCGGTACGATGCCCCTTGGCTGTGGGGTTATCATCCCAAAGACTATGGGCTGTATCATTCCTGGTATCAAAATGTGAAGCCGAATAGGATATCCAATAATAACGTAAAGTATTTCAAAATTGATGCAAGCCTAAGGGAACAAAAACGCAGTGACTGGAATGGGCCTGTATTATGGCCAATTGCATTGACGCTAGTTATGCTGGCAATCAGTTTTATTCCGGCGATAATGATTTTTCGTCGTCGAGAAAGCAGTGCCGCGGTTAGCGGTCCGATATCATCCTAAGGTGATGAGCGGTAACGATGCTTAACTATATGCTTCGACGTATTTTATATGCAATACCGATTCTTATTGGTGTCAATCTACTGACATTCACTTTGTTTTTTGTGGTGAATACGCCTGACGATATGGCGCGAATGCAACTGGGAATTAAATATGTCACGCCTGAAGCCATTGAAAAATGGAAAACTGAGCGGGGTTATGATAAGCCATTGCTTTTGAATCATGAAGAAGAAAAATGGAGAAAATTAACTGAGACAATCTTCTTTGAAAAATCAGTAGCAATGTTCGTATTCAATTTTGGACAAGCAGATGACGGACGTGATATTACGCAAGAGATCAAGTCGCGCATGATGCCGAGTTTAGCTATCGCATTGCCCGTATTTGTCTTGGGATTGATTGTATATATCACTTGTGCATTACTGATGGTTTTTTTTCGTGCTACTTACATCGATTTCTGGGGAGTGGTACTGTGCGTTGCGCTAATGTCGATTTCCAGCTTGTTTTATATTATCTCCGGGCAATTTTTAGTGAGTAAGCTTTGGCATCTGGTACCTATTTCAGGTTATGGCAGCGGATTGAGTGCTGGGAAATTTTTGCTATTACCCATTATCATAGGTATAGTGAGCAGCGCTGGATCCAGTACTCGATGGTACCGCACAATTTTTTTGGAAGAAATGAATAAGGAATATGTGCGTACAGCCAGAGCAAAAGGATTGTCTGAACGCATTGTTTTATTTAAGCACGTACTAAAGAATGCAATGATTCCAATTTTAACGGGCGCGGTTGTGGTGGTACCGCTATTATTTTTGGGTAGCCTGCTGGTTGAGTCTTTTTTTGGTATACCGGGACTAGGGAGTTATACTATTGATGCAATCAATTCGCAGGATTTCGCGATTGTAAGAGCGATGGTTTTTTTGGGTTCAATGCTTTATATCATTGGTTTAATCCTGACAGATATATCTTATACGTTTGTTGATCCAAGAATTAGATTGTCATAAATGGTGACATGATTCTCGAAATACTGATGTTAAGTGCACAGCAAATCAAATCGAGCTATGAAATGTGAAGAAGAATAGTCTGACATTGCTTTCAATCTAAAACTAGATTGACTTATAGGTGCAATGTATTCATAATCGCCAGTTTCGTTCGGAGGGGTTCCCGAGCGGTCAAAGGGATCAG
>CAZYHY010000028.1:0-37347 GCA_964647635.1 uncultured Nitrosomonas sp. | reverse complement strand
GCTCCGGTAAAAGAAGCGACAAAAACCAAACTACGATGGGTACGATGATGAAATTGATCATCAATAGCGCAGCTGTAAACCGCTTATTTGCGAACGCCTCGCGCAGTTGAAGAAAAGGGATTTGCGCAAACATGCTATAAAGCAACAGCGCAAGCACGGGAGAAATCAAATACTCCAGGCTGGCGCCAAAGTTAGGATGCCACAACCCAAGCCCCATACCGACAGCTAAGGCCACAGCGTATAACCCTATCTGATTTTCTTCCAGTTGTTCTCTGCGCATAGTATTTCCTTAAAATACAAACCGTCATGGGTCAGCGAAAAATTTGTGCCATAATTTGGCACAGCGTTTTATTTCAATGATTCTGATCATGTTGACATAACCATTGTAATTCAGTCTACGAATCTCCGATCAGTTCCATATAATTTTAGTTAATCCGCTATTTTTAGAAATTCACATGTCGGAAAGAAAACCTATATATGGCACATAACCACTCCCACGATCATGATCATAACCACGTTCCCAAAAACTTTGATCGCGCATTCGCAATTGGGATTGCGCTAAATGTAGGTTTCGTTGTGGTTGAAGTTATTTTTGGTTTACTTTCAAATTCTCTCGCGCTGTTGGCAGATGCAGGCCATAACCTCAGCGATGTTTTGAGTTTATTATTCGCGTGGGGCGCAAGCGTTTTAGTACGCAAGTTACCAACACAGCGACACACTTACGGTTTGCGCCGCACCTCGATTTTGGCTGCATTGATTAATGCGCTAGTTTTGCTTGTTGCTGTCGGCGCTATCGCCTGGGAAGCCATTCTCAGATTTGGCTATCCCGAGGTAGTGGCGAGTGACACCGTCATCTGGGTGGCATCAGTTGGCATAGTCATCAACGGGTTCACGGCATGGCTGTTCATGTCCGGCCAAAAGCAAGACATGAATATTCGCGGTGCATATTTGCACATGATGGCTGACGCAGCCGTTTCTCTTGGCGTCGTTTTGGCAGCTATCGCCATAAAATTCACGGACTGGTTGTGGTTGGACCCATTCATGAGCCTTGTGGTCGCCGTAATTATTGGTATTGGCACTTGGGGCTTGCTCCGTGAATCGCTAAGCCTTGCTCTTGATGCTGTGCCAGCAAATATTCATCCTGCCAAAGTTGAGGCTTACCTCGCTGGCCTTCCAGGGATTGAAGCAGTTCACGACCTACATATCTGGGCAATGAGCACGACGGAAATTGCGCTAACCGTGCATTTAATCAAGCCAGATGCGGTCATTGACGATTTGCTATTGATTCAAATCAATAATGAATTGCGTGAGCGGTTTGGAATACAGCATACCACTGTCCAATTTGAGCGTGGAAATACATCTCATCCCTGTAAGCAAGCACCAGCAGAAGTGGTTTAAAGTAGAAATGAGTAACTTTTGTTTTATCATCACAACAAATAATCATTCGAGAGCTCCACAGGTTTTGTAAACTTAATAATTACGTGACAATATACACAAATGAATACGATACAGTTGCAATCGACTATTATTTGCCCGAGTTGTGGAACTCAAAAACTGGAGACGATGCCGACCAATGCCTGTCAATTTTTTTATGAATGCGAATCTTGTCACCATTTATTGAAGCCAAAAGCGGGAGACTGCTGTGTTTATTGTTCTTATGGCGATGTGCCATGCCCACCGATTCAACTGTCCGGTAGCAGTTCTTCTTGCTGTACAGATTCTTGAATTATCAAGTGCTAAACGGTTTCGTGGTTTCTAGTCCTTAGGAATTCTGTCAAGGTTCTAATAAATCTTCTTAGATTTAACTTAAAAGGTACTCAATTTGATAGATCTAATATAAGTAACGTACATTAAGTAACTATAGTAGTATTATGGACTTATTGTGCCTTATTAATTTTTTGGCTAAAACCTAGTTTTAAAAGAAAATATAATGAAACTGAGTTATATTGTTAGTCGAATTTTTTATCGTGGAAACATTTTATGAAAAATACAGTTGTAATTTTAATTGCTGTGGGTTTATTAGGTTTGTTAACTTCCTGTGCACAAATGAATCCTCACCCAATGGATATGACTCAGGCTATTCAGAATGCAAAAACTCCTACTGACCATACTGCGCTAGCTAAACATTATGAAGATGCTGCTAAAGAAATGCTGTCAAAAGCACAAGAACATAAGAAAATGCTTCAGGAATATGAATCAAATACTTCTCACTATGGCAGGCAAGCGCTAGATTTGCAGGCACATTGTCGAAATTTAATTAGCGCATACGAACAAGCTGTAAAAGCAAATATGGATATGGCTAATTCCCATCGCAGCATGGCCACAGAGATTAAATAATCTTAGCCTGAGAAAAATAATGCCTGAAGATATCAGGTATTATTGATCTGATTAGTTGGTTTTATTTTATTCGTATTAATTCAAGACTAAAGATGATTGAGCCTAAATAGGTCTTAGTTTAAGCAAGCGGAGTTAGCATCAAATGCCGAAACTTAGCAATATTATTTTCATAGCTTTCTTGTTTTCTACAAGCAATCTAATAGCATATTCTCCAGCGCCAGTAGAAAAAAGCGAGAAAGACCAGGTTAGAGAAATTGTTCGACATGTCATTGAATCAAACAATGAATTTGTGAAGAACTTGCCACCGGATTACTTCGTTCATTTTGTCCATGGGCAAAAACCTATGGCGACGATGGTAACCTGTGCCGATTCCAGACTACATACCCATGCGCTTGATATTCATCCTGATGGAGACCTTTTCTTAGTTCGTAATATTGGCAATCAAGTTTCAACTGCTGAGGGATCGATTGAATATGGTATTCGTCATCTGCATACTCCCGTATTATTTATTATAGGCCACTCATCTTGCGGCGCTGTTGAAGCTGCAATGTCTAAACCCACTCATCTTGAGCCTTCAATTTGGCGTGAATTAGATACGATCAAAGTTGTTGGCAATAAATCTGATGATCATGCACAAGTTAAAGCAAGTGTTGAATCTAATGTAAATCATCAGGTTTCGACTGCCCTAAAGAAATATACAGTAGAGGTTAAAGAAGGTCGTTTAACTATTATTGGGGGCGTTTATGACTTCCGAAATGACTATTCTCAAGGCAGTGGTCGTCTTGTCATAATTAATGTTAATGGAGAAACAAACTTGGCAGAAATTCAAAAAATGCCACCATTCGATCAGAAATAATTTTACTTGTAAGAAATATACGGTTAGCAACTAACATGCGTTCTTTCATCTCATATAACTTTTTGGTATTAATATTTTTATTAGGGTCTTAGGAAGTTAAGCACTTACAAAAGTGTGCTAACTTACTGAGATGAATGTTAAAAATAGATACTATTTTCGTTCTCGAATTAGAGAAGCTAAATTCAGGCAACTTATCCGCTGTTTTGCTCTGGATTTTACTGCCACAAGTACCGCACAATTGACCGATATTTCTACACGGTCTGTCAATACGATTTACCTCAAAGTTCGGCAAAGAATAGCTCAGTGTTGCGAGCTTGAATCGCCTCTTCAAGGTGCTGTAGAAGTCGACGAGTCTTATTTTGGTGCGCAACGCGTCAGGGGTAAAAGAGGTCGAGGTGCTTATGGTAAAACAATTGTTTTTGGTGTATTGAAGCGCCAGGGGAAAGTATATACGGAGATTGTTCCGGATTGCTCTAAAGCCACATTGCAAGCCATTATCCGTGGGCATGTAGCGCCAGATACAATCATTCATTCCGATGGGTGGCGCGGCTATGACGGGCTGGTCGATATCGGTTTTGATAAACACTTCAGGGTTCATCATGGCAACAACGAGTTCGCCAGTGGCGAACGGCACATTAACGGAATCGAATCTTTCTGGAGTTTTGCAAAAAGACGTTTGGCAAAGTTCAATGGCGTTCCTGAGCATACCTTTTATCTGCACCTGAAAGAAACGGAATTTCGATTTAATCATCGCCGTGATAATCTCTACCTTGCAGTTCTTAAATTATTACGCCTAAACCCGCTTTAACTTCCTAAGACCCTTTTATTAATACCAATCGCGGCTTTAGCACACGGTATTTCTGAGGAAGATAAACTGCGGATGTTGAGTGGTGGATATCCCCAATACATAGGGCTTGGTGCCACCCACATGCTGACTGGATATGACCATTTATTATTCCTATTTGGGGTAGTGTTTTTCCTGACCAGCTTCAAGGATATAGCCAAGTTTGTAACAGCCTTCACGGTCGGACATTGTATTACACTGATTTTTGCAACTTTCTACCAGATCACGTGGAATTACTTTTTGATTGATGCGATTATTGCGCTTAGCGTGATCTATAAGGGTTTTGACAATAACGGCGGCTTCCAGAAATATCTGGATATGAAATCTCCTAACCTGCTGGGCGCGATTTTTCTATTTGGTTTACTACACGGTTTTGGCCTTTCAACCCGCCTTCAACAGTTGCCTCTTGGCGACGATAGCACCGGCATTCTGTTACGAATATTGAGTTTTAATCTGGGTGTAGAAATAGGGCAGATCGTTGCTTTGGTGGTCATGGTGGCTGTGCTTTCTCTATGGAGACATAAACCATCTTTTAAACGCTTCAGCTTTGCGTCTAACCAATCTCTTATTTATGCCGGAGTAATATTGCTGTTTATGCAATTGCACGGGTATCAACATGATTCTGATCCTGATAGTTTTCGCTTTCCCATCCAAGAACACAAACATGCACATGAAGATCTAGAAGTTGAGCAAAGCATTGATACGGGGCGTGAAAGTCTTTAATTTACTAACTACTGAGGAGTGATTTAATGAAAAAAATACTGATAATAACGATTTTAGTTACTGCAATATTTGGAATCGGCGGAGCGATGGCAGGGGAAGACAGCAGTTGCCATTTTCACGGCAATAAAGTTGCTACGGAAGAAACTGTAATAAACTGCGCGTCTGATCGAAAAGAGGTATTAATTAAGCAAGGCAAGATTGATCCATCCTGGAAAACAATTAAACAAGATAAGATCGAGATGGTAGATGGGAAAAAAGGCAAGGAATGGCTAGTCACATTTACTAATCCTGCTGTTGATGATAAGACAAAAGAGAAACTTTATTTGTTTTTCACATCCACAGGCAATTTTATTGCTGCAAACTTTACCGGCAAGTAAGCTCATTCATAATTAGGGATAACACTTGGTGCACCAATTCTTGACCGCTATGGCAGCGGTCTTTTTTTACAGGTGAATCCCGATTCGAGGTAGAAAAAACATGAAACTAAAATAACAGCCAATGGTAGCCACAGCGGATAAACCAAGGCTAAGCCAGAAACCCAAACCGTGCTTAAGCAATATAGGCAACAGTATGAAAAACAGAAGCGATGGCAATACGAACCAAAATATTTGCTTTGACAGATCTGCGATTTGCGATACTGCAGCTCCCTCAATATGGAGCCAGATAAAAGCTAATAATGATGTCAGCGGCAAAGACGCTACAAGTGCAGCAATTCCTGTATTTCGCTTGGCAATCTCTGCAATCGCCACTATTACAATGGCCGAAATAATTACTTTGAGTGCGTAATAAAACATAAGGTCTAATTTTTAATAGCCATAAGTATGGCAATACTATTCATAGAGAACGGATACTTATTCATGAAAAACTTCTCTATAGTGTCATACCAAACCAGCTCTCAGGCACTAACCGCGATCCTGAACGTGGCAACCAATATGCAGTGCTGTTTACAGTGCATTATAAGCCAGTTGTGGCATACAAACTTCCATGGGAAGTAAGGGTAATTGTTTCTTTGACACGCCAGAAACTGAAAGCTTGCATCATTATTGATTTAAAACGAGAGAAAACGTTAAATGACTTATTTTTGAGTATATTGAAGTATATTATAATCGCACGAGGCGACATGCAAAGATCAGTAACCAAATACCTGCTCATTTACTCTGATGTGAATGATTTTAAATACCGGAGCTTTTATGTGCCACATATGTGACAAAAAGAACGAATATCTTCAGCATGATTCACGAAAACGTTCATTCCTGAAATTGGCGGCAGCCTCTGCGCTGGGTTTGGGTATTAGTGGTGCAAGTATCGCCAGTGTGGAAGAAACAAAGGTACCTTTACCGTCAGCTACCAAAATCCCTCCCCAGCCTGAGAACGTGCTTACCCCTGACCAAGCTTTGGAAAGATTAATGGCAGGCAGCAAGCGGCATGCTAGTGGGCAATCGACTGTATCCTTGGACATACATACTTCCCAGGACGCTCTGGTTAAAGGGCAAAACCCCTACGCTGCCATCTTGGGTTGCGCCGATTCCAGAGTCGGTCCTGAACAGTGTTTTGATGAGGCTCACGGGGATCTATTTGTGGCTCGAGTTGCTGGTAATTATATAACTGTCGATTTTCTGGCCACGCTTGAATATGCGGTTGCCGTATTACATACACCGTTGATCATGGTGCTTGGCCATGAAAGCTGCGGAGCTGTGGGAGCCGCTATTGATGCCATTGATAAGAATAAACAGTTTCCAGGACACATCCAAACAATGGCAACTGCATTATTGCCCGCAGTCAGGGCAGCGAGAAGTATGCCCGGAATGCTATATGAAAATGCAGTCAAGATGAATGTCGCCCTCACTGTTACCGAGCTGAAGAATAGTACCCCGATCTTAAGTCAATCAGTGAAGGAGAGAAAAATTCGGATAGTCGGCGGGATATATCGACTAAGCACAGGAATGGTAGAATTAGTCGCTTAAATTAAAACCTATTAACGCCAATAGGTTATATCCGATGTTTCGCCTTTCTTCATTTCCGAGATCAGGTAATAGGCATTATTCAATGCCACTTTTGAGTTTTCAGGTAATGGTTTAAGGAGACTGATTTCCACCCAACCTCGATCAGAAATACCTGTTCTGATTTCAACAGGATTAAATACCCATTCCATTTTATTATCTTGCTCGTTTGTTTCTACAAGAAAAATGTAAGGCTTACCATTCTTTATAATAATAGCTTCTTCTGGTAGAGCGTGGATTGATGAATCATCCGTATAGATTTTTCCATGTATGCGCATACCAGGAATAAAAAAATATTCTTTTTGATGAATTTCGGCATGCACACGAACTACTCTAGGATTTCGCTTGAAATTTTTTTCAATAGAGAAAATTGTAGCGGAGAAGTTTTTTTTCGGAACTGAGTCCACCGTAAATGATACTTTCTGACCCATTTTTACTTTGTGTATATCTTTCTCGGATACCAGTATATCGGCATGTATAAAATCATTATTTATGATACTAAGTATTTGTGCTTGAGGATCTACAAATTGACCTGTTTGCACCAATATTTTCTCAATGTAACCATCAATAGGACTTACTACTGGTAGGTATTGAGAAATATTCCCATTCTCCAATTTTTTTACATCAAGATTTAATTGTTTTAATTGTGCGTCATAGCCTTCGAATTCACTCTTTATAATTTGATAACGAGCCTTTGTTTGCTGATAAATATCATCATCAGAGCCAATTTTCTCATCGTGAAGCCTTTTTTGGCGATGGTATTCTCTCTCTAGAAATTGCATCTGATTATAGGTTCTTGTATATGCAGTCTGTAGGTTAATTAGATTGGGATGTGAAAGGTAAGCCAATATCTGATTTTTTTTTACTTTTTCTCCTTTAATTACTTTGATCTCAGTAATATTAGCTCCAAAAATAGTTGTAATTACGGCTTTATGTTGAGGAAACAATTCCAACCAACCATTGGCGTTCACCACCCCGGAAAGATCACGTGTGGGTATATTGCCGACTTTTATTCCGAGACTCTTAAATTTCAGTGCAGAAAGACGGATTGCACCTACCTCTTTTTCGTTATGAGAATAGTAAATAGGATCCATATGCGTATCTTTAGAAAGAGCTTGATTTCTATCTGCTTCAACATTCTTGTTATTAGCCGTTTTGCTCATACAACTAGCAAAATGAAACGTTGCTAATATCAAAATTGATATGAATAAGATATGGATTTTCATCGTTATTTTATCTTTACCTATTGTACTAATTTGATGTTTTTAAGAAGTATTCCAACTGATATCGGGTATCAAAATAACTGCCAAATACCCCTATGGAGTACAAGTACAAAACATGATCTAGTCAGGCTTCACACTTCTGTGACAACTTAGGTGGTTCAGCAGCTGGTCATAGTGCGGGATAACTTGTCAACTATCCTCAATTGGGCATACAGCTTAGAAAATTCGCTCTCCGCAATGTACGGCGTACGGCGCATGATCTAGGTACCGAGCGTTGCCCCCACGGTGAACTGGTGGCACTATCATTAATCTTGTATCTTTTTCGTTTCAGGATCTACCGATGTGACTTTATTCGAAGTATCTCGTCCATGGACGAGCCGATACAGCACAGGCAACACCAGCAGCGTCAAAGCCGTCGACGATAAAATCCCGCCGATCACCACCGTTGCCAGGGGCCGTTGCACTTCCGCACCGGTGCCGGTGGCGAGCGCCATTGGCAGGAATCCGATCGATGCGACCAATGCCGTCATCAGCACCGGGCGTAGCCGGGTCAGTGCGCCGGTTTGAATCGCATCATCCAAAGACAATCCCTCTTTTTCTCTCAACCCGCGGATAAATGCCAGCATCACCAATCCGTTCAGCACCGCTACGCCGGACAGCGCGATAAACCCGACCCCGGCGGAAATGGACAACGGAATATCGCGCAGCCATAACGCAAATATGCCGCCGGTCAACGCAAAGGGAACGCCGGTAAACATGAGCAGCCCATCGCGCACATTGCCGAACATCGTGTACAACAGCATAAAAATCAAGCCGAGTGCCAGCGGAATCACAATCTGCAGGCGGTGCGCTGCGGAAATCATTTGTTCAAACTGGCCGCCCCAGGTAATCCAGTATCCCAGTGGAATCGGTACTTTTTTGGCGATCAGTTGTTCGGCATCGTGAACGAATGAGCCCAGATCACGGCCGCGCACATTGGCGGTAATCACGATCCGGCGTTTCCCATTTTCCCGGCTGACTTGATTGGGACCCTGAGTGACCTCGAAGTTGGCCACTTCTCCCAAAGTGACAAAAACGGGCACAGCCGGTTGGGCCGCTTGTGCAGCTTGCGGCGCATTGGCAACTGCAGCCACGCTTTGCATCGGAACGCTGATCGGCAGCCGTTTCAACGCTTCAATATCGGCTCGCAAATGTTCCGGCAAGCGGATTTGCAGATCGAAGCGCCGATCACCCTCAAAAATCATGCCGGTGCTTCTGCCGCCCACCGACATAGCCACGACATCCTGCACATCACGGCCATTCAGCCCATAGCGCGCCATTTTTGCGCGATCCATCTGAATGGAAAGCACCGGTAATCCGGTAATCTGTTCGACTCTGACATCCGCAGCGCCGGGAACAGTTTTAAGCAGACCTTCGATTTCTTCTCCCAGATCCAGCAAAGTATCCATATCATCGCCAAATAACTTGACGGCGACATCGGCGCGAACGCCCGACAGCAATTCATTGAAGCGCATTTGTATCGGTTGCGTAAATTCGTAATTATTACCCGGAACCTTATGGACAGCCTGTTCCATTGCGGCGATCAACTCTGCTTTGGTGCGATGCGCACCTGTCCATTCCGACTGCGGTTTGAGGATGATAAAAACATCCGCGACGCTCGGTGGCATGGGGTCAGTGGCTATTTCGGCAGTGCCGATTTTGGAAAACACCCGATCGACTTCAGGAAATTTCTTGACTGCTTCTTCCAGCTCATTCTGCATTTCAATCGCGGTGGTCAGACTGGTACCCGGAATGCGGATGGCATGCAATGCGATATCACCTTCATTCAGACTGGGCACAAATTCGCTGCCGACCCGTGTCGTCAACAAACTCGATAAGATAACAATAATAATGGCAATCGTAACGGTAAGTTCACGGTGATTCATGGTCGCAGTCAGTATCGGCGAATAGACTTTCTTCGCCCATGCCATTACAGGACTTTCCGTCTCTTTCACCTTGCCGGATAGAAAAAATGCAATCGCTGCCGGAACAAAGGTAAGCGAAAGCACCATCGCGCCAATCAATGCCGTCACCACAGTGAGCGCCATCGGGTGAAACATTTTTCCTTCGACACTGGTCAATGCAAAAATGGGTAAGTAGACGATAATAATGATCAACTCACCATAGATCAGCACCCTTCGCGCTTCCCTGGAAGCATCAAACACCAGTTCGAGACGCTCAGTCAGCGTCAATTCCCGTCCCAGCCGCATCTGCTCATGCGCCAGTCGCCGGATACTGTTCTCAACAATGACGATGGCACCGTCCACGATAATGCCAAAATCAATTGCGCCCAAACTCATCAGATTGGCGCTCACATGATTGGTCACCATGCCGGTAAACGTAAACAGCATCGATAGCGGAATCACGAAAGCCGCAATCAATGCGGCACGCAGGTTCCCCAGAAACAGCAGCAAGACCACGATAACCAGCGCCGCACCTTCCAACAGATTTTTTGCCACCGTATGAATGGTTTTTTCGACCAGCGTGGTGCGGTCATAAACCGGTGTTGTCACAATGCCTTCGGGCAAATTGCGATTGATTTCTTCCAATTTCCTGGCTGCCGCTTGAGCCACGAGCCGACTATTTTCTCCAATCAGCATATGTACCGTGCCTAACACCACTTCTTTGCCATTCTGCGTCGCGGCGCCGGTACGTAACTCCTTGCCGATCAGAATATCCGCGACATCCTTGACACGGATCGGTGTTCCTTGCCTGGAACCCAGGATAATGTTGCCGATTTCATTCAGATTGGCAATTTGTCCGGGCATACGAACCAGATACTGTTCCCCGCTTTTTTCAATATACCCGGCTCCCACATTCAGGTTGTTACGTTCCAAGGCTGTTACCAGATCGGTTAATCCCAACCCGAAAGAAATCATTTTCTCCGGGTACGGCACCACATGAAACTGTTTGACATAACCTCCCAACGTGTTGATTTCTGTCACGCCTTTGACCATACGCAATTGCGGCCGAATGACCCAATCCTGGATTTCACGCAAATCGGTTGTCGTGTATTCAGTGCCGTCCGGTTTTCTTGCACCGGGCTTGGTGTCGACTGTCCACATAAAAATTTCGCCCAAACCTGTGGAAATAGGCCCCATCATCGGCTCAATGCCGATGGGTAACCGGCCTTTCGCCTCTTGGATGCGCTGACTGACCTGCTGGCGCGCGAAATAAACATCGGTGCCGTCTTTGAAAATCACCGTGACCTGTGACAAGCCATAGCGTGAGATAGAACGGGTATAGTCCAGATGGGGCAAACCCGCCATGATGGTCTCGATCGGAAACGTGATGCGCTGCTCGGACTCAATTGGTGAATAACCTGGCGCATTAGTGTTGATCTGAACCTGTACGTTGGTGATATCCGGCACGGCGTCAATGGGCAACTTCTGGTAGCTGTAGACGCCGATGATTGCCATCAGCAAGATTGCCATCAGCACGATGCCGCGTTGATAGATAGCGATATGTAAAATGCGTTCGAACATAATGGTCGCCTCGATTAGATAATAAGTTTAGTGATCATGGGTTGCACCTGCTTTACCCAATTCAGCTTTAAGGGCAAAGCTGTTACCTCCGGCGTATTGCTCTCCGGGAGTCAATCCCTTCAGTACTTCAACCATTTCACCGTCACTATGTCCCAGTTCCAAAGGACGAACTTCAAAATATTGATCATACCGGCCGAATACCACCGACCAATCCCGCAATGTTTGAATGGCAGCAACAGAAACGGCAACGGGTACTTCAATTTCTTCCGCCACCAATTCAGCATTTAGAAACATGCCGGGACGCCATTTTCCTTCTTTATTATCCAATTCGACCCGGGCTGTTGCGGTACGGGTTTGCCCGCCGATTAACGTCGAAATATAGGTAACAGTTCCTTCGCTTTCCACATCGTAAGCAGTCGCTTTCACTGCAACTTTCTGACCGAGCCGAATCACATTAAGATCTTTAGGGTAAACGGTAACAGCCGTCCATACCGTGGATACATCCGCGATGGTATAAATTTCCCTGTCTTCTTTGAGCGCTTCACCCAGTACGATGGCCTTGGCAATAATGATTCCGGAAATGGGTGAGTGTATTCCATAATGAGCAATGTCTGGACCTAAGCGGCCTGATTCAGGCTGTACACCCAGTGCGCGCAGCTTGACCGACGCAAGTTCCAAAGCAATCTCGGCTTCATTCCATAATTCCTGCGCCAGAAGAAATTCCTGCTTGGCACTAATCTTTTCTTCCCATAATTGTTTCTCGCGCTCGTAGGTAGCCCTTGTCAGTCCCAGCCGCTTCTTGGCAACATAATACTGGCTGCGCAAATCTGCCAGCATTGGGCTTTCGACAACTGCCAGCACCTCGCCCTTTTTCACATGCTGACCAAGATTGCCTTGAACGGAAGTCACTAAGCCGGGAACCCTTGGCACCACCCGCACAATATTATGTTCGTTGAAGATCACTTCACCCGGTAATTTGAGTTTTGGTCTGATGATAGCTGGCCCCGCTGTCAAAACTTCAACACCCGTACTTTTGAGCATTGCATCCGACATTTCCACCCGCCCTTCCACTTGGCTATAACTCCAGCGCATTAGCTTGCCATTACGCTCAGCTGCGATAGCAATATCGAATGAATGGGGTTCTTCCACGACTTGATCTCCCAGCAAATAATCTGCTTCCGGAGTGAATTTAAACAACTGCGCAGGGGTTCCCAATCGGGATAATGTAATGGCAATAGTGCCCGCTGTTGGCGGAAGCAATTTACCTTTCTCATATAGATACACCCTGAACTGTGGCGGTACGCCTTTTTCAAAGATAGTCAGCTCCACGCTAAAATCACTATCAGTGAATAACTTACCGCTTCTTGGCCCAATACCCGGTTGATTTTCAGCTAATTCTTCATTAGTATTGGTGCTCGCCGCTTCTTCTGGCATCGCAGAAGGCTTGTCCAGTGTTAGAATCAACCCACCCACTACAATCCCTATGGCAATCACAATCAGGATTTGTATCCATCGCGCTTTGTTCATAATTTAATCCTTAACCTTTTTCCCGCCGCTACGGTTGGCGGATGTTGATTTCATGATTCGGCTTGATGCTATCGATAGGCCCCGCAATCAGGCGCTCAATGTCATTCACCAGACGCTGATAGTTTGCCAGTGCGCGTACATAAAGCACTTGATTCTGAAATAGAATACGCTGTGCATCCAGCATTTCCAGCAAACCAAACTTTCCTAATTCATACCCTCTGCGCATCACATGGAAAGCACTTTTGGCTCCGGGTAATACCTCGTCACGCAATATATTAATTTCATTCCATGCTGCTGACATCGCTTCATAAGATTGCGCGAGCTCAGTTTTCAACCGTAACTCCATCGCAGCTTGCTCATCTACGGCTTTGTCCACCCGTTGATAAGCATCTTTGATATTTCCTTGATTACGATCGAATAACGGTAATGGGATCATCACGCTAGCCACAGCCGTGTTACCACCCAGTAGTGCATGATGCACAACGCCTGCGTTAATGGTGAGGTTAGGGATGCGGCGAGTTTGCTCTACTTCCAGCAACGCTTTACGTTGTTCAATATTCTTCATCGCACGTAGCGCCATTGGGTTATTTAATACACGTTCCTCTAACATTTGGAAACTAGGAGGGGGAATCAATATTTCAAGATTCCCTAAAGCTCTATTGAATTGCGGAGAGGAGTTGTCCCATAGCAGCGCCAGTCGCCTGCGAGCTGATATTAAATCCCGTTGCGCTTGCTCATATTCAATACGCGTAGTCGACAATCCCACCTTAACCCTAGTTTCTTCGATAGGCGCCACTTTCCCGCCTTGCACACGTTCGGTCACGCTATTAACCACGATTTGTGCAACTTGCCGGATTTCTTCAGCAAGCCTGAGCCGCTCTTGCGCAGCGAGCACTTCCGTATACACATTGGCCACTCTGGCAATAATTTCTACACGCCGGATTTCATAATCCTTGGCGGCCAGATCTTCACCCAATAGTGCCGCACTGACCCGAGCGGCACGCTTGCCACCCAGTTCAATTAATTGCCCGATCCGGATGGTCGTGAGCTGCTGAACTACTTCCTGCGCTACCGCATGAGCTGAATTGATATCGCCACTCAGCTTTTGTATGTTTCCGATATTCTCAACGTTTACTGACAACTCCGGATTTCTCAATAAACCAGCTTGCAGTGTTATCCCTTCTAACGCACGCATCTCCTTGGAAAAAGCTGCCAATTCTGGATTCTGCAGTAGTGCAAGATTAATTGCGTCACGTAAAGTGAGATCATTTTTATCATCGCTATTTATCGAGTTAGCCAGATAATCATTTTTCCCGCCAGACAGTTTGTTAAAAGAATCAGCGCCAGCGCTTTCTATCTGAGCTGAGAAACTCAGCAATATAATAGAACCCAGCAGCATGCCCCGTAATTTTGGTGCCACCAAATAGCGTAATGCTATGAACAGGTCGCTCAATTTCATAGAAATCCTCCACATTGCTTAAACCTATCAAAACAGGTTATTCGGCCTAGCTTGAATTGCCCTGTTTTTGCGATGCTATGGATCGAAGAAACGATCCAAAAACAACACAATTTAAAAATTTAGCTTAGAGAGATGTTGCGAGGAGGACGAAGCGGGAGTTCGGGAATTGTTTCAGGAATTATAACGGAAATAAATACAGTTAAAACTTCTGTGACGATTTGATCAGGTACCAGAGGAAAAGAATTAAAGAAAAAAGGTTGATATTGTCCTGACGAATGCAAGCATAAATGGGTTACTGCATCAAGATCAGCACCGTCTTCGGAAGTATTGTGGTGATGTAATTCGAGATGTGTCGCGGGATCAGAGGATAGTTCTTGATGGATATGATCCAACTCATGTGCAAATACCTCTCCTCGAAAGGATAAACTAAGCCCATTCAACAATATGCTAATAATTAGCATATTGATAATAGGATAAGTTGAATATTTCCGCATTGGATCCGAATTTTATATATAAGTGAGATTTTACTCGGATATGATCATTTCACATTATTCGTATATTTGCAATTTAAAAATTTTTCTAAACAACACTGGCTTTATATATTTTTTAGGCGTGGAAAAATATAAACAGATTTAAACCTGAATACCTCTTAATTTATATATGCGAGAATCATCACTTATTTTTATTGATTCATAATCTAATAGATGAACCATCCGGCAACTATGTGACGTAGAGAAATAAATTCATGAAGTGTGAAGAATATTGTTATCAAGACTCCATTTTGTTGGCATGTCGTTCATTTAATCATTAAATTCTAAGTGCAGAATCATAAGTGCGACATTTTGTCACATTGCTTTTTATTGCGGGCAGAAAGATACTATTTGAAGGTATTAGCAACAGTATTAGATAGTTCAAAATTACGAACAAGGCTAAATCCCTATTACACAATTACTTCTTTAGTATCTCTCTTAGGAAATAGAATAAACATGAACAAAATGAAATTACTTGCACGTACATTGACTGGCATCATGCTGATGGGTTTGGGGCAGAGTGTGCTGGCGCATACGCGCCTAGATGTGCCCACGCAAACTGAAGGAACCCGGTTAATCAATAACATCGTGATTGGTCACTCTTGCAGTGATACTGTCCGTGTCATTGGGACATCAGTTGTATTTCCAAATGGTCTGGATTCAACTATTCTGGTGGATGGCCAGCCGCATGGTGGTTCATTGAGCGATTTTCTGACAAATTATGGAAATAATTTTCAGCTTTTATGGAATCGCGGAGCATTCGATGCGATGGCAGAGAAAAAAGATTCAAACGGCAACGTGGTTGGATTCTGGGTGGGCGGTGGACCCGGTATGCCGAGCGATTTGAATGTTGCCACGCCTGTGAGACTAACAGCAGCCGGAATCGAACCGACATCCTGCGCCCAAAACGTGAAAATCAGTGTTTCGATTGCTAATATCTGCGAAATTACCAGTGTGGGTGATTTTGGCAGAGAAGGTGTCGTTGATCTGTGGACGCATAATAACCTGGGTACCCCGTATGATCGCGTGAGCGCTACCGACGATGGTCCAGCTTCGTTTACTATTACGCGCGATCTGGTGACAAATCCATTGCCTTCATCATGTGGTGGTACTGGCGTCACTGTGGAAGTAAAACCATCGGCCGCGCAAATTAATCGTGATATGCCAGTTGTAATTGACGGACAACAGATCTGGCCGCTGCCGTAGATCGCTGAAACAGTAGCTCTTTACAGAGCTTGCCGCAGCGCGGCAAAACCCGACAAGCTTGCAATAGCTTGTCGATTTTTTTGAGGTGCGACATTTTGTCGCATTGCTATTTGTTTGTCTGAACGAGACAATAAGATCAGGTAGTACGATAAAGGTGTAGTTCCAGAAATAGCTTAATGCGTCTTTGCGACATGAGGAGAAAATTAATTATGCAATCCAACATCTTGAAAAAATTATCAATTAGCATTTTCATGTTGGTGTATACGATAGGTTATGCGCAGCTCAGTCGAGCGGATGAAGGTGGTGCAGTATTGGATCCAACGGGTACCGTTAGAAATTTTACCGGTTATGCGCAAATCACCTGCTTTGATAACGGCAATGGACCGGCTGATTATTTAGAAGCCGAAATCATAGACCTTTCCACTCCAGTAGAGCATTTGTTGGTTAATTTGCTGTTGCTAAAGGGTGACAGGGCAATTGGTGTCAGCGATACAGTTTCAGGGGATGCAAATCCAAGCCCGCCCATTATACTGCAAGGAGGGAACGGGGTTTATTTGTTGGTGGTAAACAAAACCGATGTGGGCGCAAGACAATTTGTCGTCGACTATCATTGTAAAACAGCAACAGGTATTCATACCGGAACAGATATTAATGTCAAACAATTTGAGTGATTCTTGACTTCTTGAATGTTAAATCGTGATTTATTTGATATCCCAGTTTCTTATAGTATGAACCTGGAAGACGATTGTACAGTATTGTCAGATGATTCAAGTAATTAATGAGGGTACCAGGACAATGATTAAGAAAATAAAATTGTTGTTTTTTATAATTCCAATGTTGAGTTTGTTTGCAACAGCGTCACTTGCAGAACACCTGAAGCGGGTATCGTCTGCTTGTACATTGACGACATTGGATGGCAAGCCTGCGCATAATTTGCAGGAATTTAAAGGGAAAGTTGTTTACATGGATTTCTGGGCATCCTGGTGTCCTCCCTGTGTCAAATCTTTTCCTTTTTTAGATCAGCTGAATCATGAGTTGAAGGATAAAGGTCTACATGTCGTCGGTATCAATCTGGATGAGAAAGTTGCAGATGCCCAGGATTTTCTTGCTAAAAATCCAGTCGATTTTTCGATTGTTGCGGATCCAAGCAAACAATGCGCCAAAGGTCTTGAAGTGATGGCAATGCCAACTTCCTATTTAATTGACCGGAAAGGAAACATCCGCCATATTCATCAAGGATTTCGTCCTGATGAATCTGAAAAATTGCGTGCATTGATTACGCAACTGGTGATGGAACCTTAGACATAGAGGGATTTTTCTATACTTGCCCTTCTTCATGAGAAAAATTCGCTATTATGCAACGATTTTTGGATCATTACTCGCAATGGGTATTGGGGGAACCGGTTGTGTCAACATAGCACCCTGGGAACGCGGCATTCTTGCGAAGCCTCAAATGGAATTGGATCCACACCCTCTGCAAAGTGAATTACAACAACAATCGCATAACTACAGCAGTCGCGAAGCGGCGCCAAGCCATAAATCCTCTTCGGGTGGCGGTGGCTGTGGTTGTTATTAAGCGAATCCCCGTTAAGATTTTTTCAGGTGAATAAAATTTGCAACGAAATAGTATGCCCCCGTGTCAGGGCGGCAACCATCAATCGGGTACTTTGGAAGCACCGCCTGTAAGATCACGAAACACGCTCCACGCACTCACCTCTGCCGCATTGGTATTGCCTGGCCTATTAATAACACCTGGGCATGCCGTCGGAAAAGACCGGATTAATTTTCAATATAGCCGCTACCAGGAGGGTGAGCGTAATCTGTATGGCGTTCCAAGCCTAAAACCTATCAGTGCCGACGTTTTGCACGGCAGTGGTATTTTTTCTCTGACTGATCGTACCAAATTTTCTTTTGGTTATACGCAAGATACATGGTCGGGCGCGACACCGATTACAATTACACCGTTGGCCACCGATGGCGGTAATCGTCCGTATTTCAATAATGGCGTAGTCGTTGGTGCCTCTCCGCTTATCAATAGCAATGTGCTGCTAGATCGTGATCTAAACCCCATTGGACGAGATTCCATCACGAAACAATCATTGGGAGTCGTTGATACCCGATCCGTGATGGTCATGTCATCAGCCTCGCCGGAAACGCGCCGCCAAGCCACTTTCGGCTTAAGTCATGAATGGAATGAAGCAGTCATCAATGTGGCAGGTGGTTTCTCACGAGAACGTGACTATAAGTCGAGTTTTGGCAGTATCGGCGGACGCCTTGATTTTAACCAGAAATTAACCAGTGTTAAGGAAACGCTGAATAACTCATCGCGCAGTAGAGATCAAGCCGAGTGATTATGTAATATTGCGATAATTTGCCCAATTTTGACCTGAATCGCATCATTCTTTGCATTATTACCTTCATTTCTTGTTTTCAAGGCGCAACTAGGCTGTCTGTTCTGCATAGCCACCAGCGAGCCAGCAGCAAATTGGCAAGCCCGAACAGCGAGAACATCTGAGCGGTATTTTTGACCAATCCCTTGTAGCGGGTCTTGCGGTGCATGAACAGATTCTTTACGACATGAAAGGGATGCTCGACCTTGGCGCGAATGCCGGCTTTCACATGTTCAAGCTTCTCGATCAGTTCGCCTACTGTTGTTTTAGGCAATGCCTTGCGCTTGGAAGGGCGCATTGCAATATGCCAGGTTACGGGCAATTCAAGATTCTCTTCTCGTTTTTCAACGCCTTGATAACCCGCATCGCCAAACACATCGGTTTCGTCGCCATGCAGTAGTGCTTGTGCCTGAGTAACATCGTGAACATTCGCCGCCGTTCCAATCAGGGTGTGAACAAGCCCTGATTGCGCATCGACGCCGATGTGTACCTTCATACCGAAGTGCCACTGCTTGCCTTTCTTGGTTTGATACATTTCGGTATCGCGCACCTGTTCCTTGTTTTTGGTCGAAGGAGGCGCTGCAATCAGTGTGGCATCAATGATCGTGCCCTCGCGAAGAAATAGTCCTCGATCAGCCAGATGGGCGTTGATCGCATTGAAGATGGATTCGGTCAGTTGGTGTTCTTCCAGCAGGTGACGAAATTTCAGTAGAGTCGTCGTATCCGGTGCCGCTTCCCGATTCAGATCAATACCAACAAAGCGGCGAATGGCTTGACTATCGTATACGGCATCCTCGGTGCCCTCATCCGAAAAACCAAAGCATTGCTGCACAATGTACATGCGCAGTATTCGCTCAAGACCAATCGGTGGGTGACCTCGTTTGCCACTAACCGGATAGTGCGGGGCGACGACATTCAGTAGAGAGGGCCAAGGCGTTACCGCTTCGATTTCGGACAAAAAGCGATCCCGTCGTGTTTGTTTCTTCTTTGCCGCATATTCCAAGTCAGAAAAGCTTGATTGCATCGCTCTATTCCATATTTATCAATATGATGCATTTTATCAAACTTTTATGACCAAAGTCGATGTGATCGAATAAATCAGTGTTTCCTTAGATTAAATCATAAAAATTTTGCTACTCGTTCCCCAAAAGAACACTAATAATTATTTATAAAATTCTCATGCCCCTTTCGGGTGCATATCTTCCACTCCGGATGGCGGCACACAATTTATGGGGGTAAAGAAAAAATTATTTAATCGCTTCGGCCATTTTGCGATGGGAATCAGCCAAATCTAAATTTTCTTTCGTAGCTTGCTCATATACATGGATCAAAACCCGACACATTGATTCCATATCTAAATCGTGCTTACCATAATACTGTCTTTGGGCTTCATATTGCGCCAGCATTTTCTTATGTTCTTCTACTTTTGACTGCATATCTTTTGCAGTATCTTCATAATGTTCAGCAATCCAATTATAATCCCGAGAAGTTTTGGCAGACTCGATTATTTGAGTCATATCCATCTGATAAGGCCCCAGATCTGCGCAGGAAGTCAGAAATCCTAACAAGCCAAAAACAACTAACGAAAAAATTGAAATTCTCACAGTTATATATCCTTACTAATTAGGATCAATTAACACCCTATCAAAAATAGTATATATCATAATACTTTACAGCACAGCATGAAATTTAGTAGCATAAGCAAATGAAAAATAAAAACAAATATCCAAAAAATTTCCTAGTAATCATATTTTTGTACGATTAAGCCTTAACGCGTTAGTAACAACCGAAACCGAGCTTAGTGCCATAGCTGCACCGGCAAACATGGGTGAAAGTAAAAAGCCAAAAGCCGGGTACAACACACCGGCAGCAAGCGGAATTCCAAAGGCGTTATAGCCGAATGCAAAAGCAAGGTTTTGGTGAATGTTACGCATGGTGGCATGCGACAGCAGGATAGCGCGCTCAATGCCGCGCAGATCTCCCTTAACAAGGGTAATACTTGCGCTTTCCATTGCAACATCAGTGCCTGTACCCATCGCTATACCGACATCGGCCTGCGCTAGCGCAGGCGCATCATTGATGCCATCACCCGCCATCGCAACCTTGCGGCCTTCGGCTTGCAAACGCTTTACATGCCCAGTCTTGTCTTCGGGAAGCACTTCGGCCAGTACTTCATCAATCTCGAGATGCCGAGCTATTGCATTGGCTGTGTGCTGTGAATCTCCAGTCAGCATCACAACTCTAATGCCTAAATGTTTGAGCGTTGCGATAGCTTCGGGCGTATTTTCCTTAATGGGATCAGCAACTGCTGCGATTCCAACGGGAATGCCATCCACGGCGAAGAACACCACTGTTTTGGCTTCAGTGCGTAAAGCTTCTGCTTGATGATGCCAAGATTGAGTATCCACGCCATGTTGCGCGAGAAAGTTGCGACCACCAACGAGCACGCACTCTCCATCAATATCTGCTTGTACGCCAAGACCATTGATTGCGTCGAAAGATTTTGCTGGACGCAGAGTCAAGCGACGTGCTTTTGCATTCTCTACAATTGCAAGACCGATCGGGTGCTCCGAAAGTTGTTCTACACTTGCGATCAGCGCGAGTGCCTCATCGTCCGAAATACCTTTGACGATAAAATTGGTTAGTACCGGACGCCCGAGTGTCAGCGTGCCAGTTTTGTCTATCACTAAGGTATCAATATCCCGCATGCGTTCGATCGCCTCGGCATTGCGGAACAGGATACCCATCCGAGCGCCTTGTCCCATCGCAACGGTCATTGAAATAGGTGTGGCAAGACCGACCGCACAAGGGCAGGCGATGATGAGAACGGCAATGGCGTTAAGAAATGCATAAGTGAATTTTGGCTCGGGGCCTAGAAACCACCATGCTAGTGCAGTGATAATTGCGATGGCAATAACGATCTGAACAAAGTAAGCGGCGATGATATCCGCAAGCCGCTGGATAGGCGCACGCGTGCGTTGGGCTTCTCCGACCATGTGAACGATACGTGCCAGCAATGTGTCTGCGCCGACGTGTTCAGCGCGGATAATCAATGAGCCATTACTATTCATGGTTGCACCGGTGATCTTGTCGCCCGGTGCTTTAGCTACCGACATAGGCTCACCGGTAATCATTGATTCGTCAACTCTGCTCATGCCCTCAAGTACTGTGCCATCGACAGGAATTTTTTCTCCAGGTTTTACGCGTAGTCTGTCACCTACAACAATTATATCAAGCGGTACTTGTTCCTCCGTTCCGTCATCGCGCAAGCGCCAAGCTTGGTTGGGTGCAAGCCTCAACAATTGTTGAATTGCCTGACTTGTCTGACCCATCGCACGCAACTGAAGGTAATCGCCAAGTATCACAAGTGTTACGATAACTGCTGCTGCCTCAAAATAAGTGCCCACCGCACCGTCGTGCGCGTGAAACTCCTGCGGAAACCAGTCAGGCATAAGTACTGCTGCCAGACTGAAGAAATAGGCACATCCGACTCCGAGTCCGATTAGTGTATACATATTGAGCGCGCGGTGTGCAAGTGAGAGCCAGAACTTGTGCAGGATGGGCCAACCCACCCACAGCACTACTGGCGTACCCAGCAGGAATTCGATCCAACCACGCAAACGAGGTTGAAGACCAAATGGTTCATTTAGACCAATCATGGGCATCATCGTGAGAGCAATCAGTGGAAGCGACAAAGCAATGCCAATCCACAACCGTCGCGTGAGATCGCGAAGCTCGGAATTATCCGATTCGCCCATATTCGTATTTGTAATAGGTATCAGAGCCATACCACAGATCGGGCAGTCTCCCGGTGCATTCCGCAAGATTTCCGGGTGCATTGGACATGTCCATTTATCTTCATCCGCTGCTAGCGGCGCATCTGGAAGCTTGGAGTTTATTTGCCGATGATCATCAGTATGTGACGGATGTGAATCGTTTAAATCTGAATTCATTTTGACCCTCCCATAAATCATATCCAACCTGAAGGCTATGAGTCTGCCGTTCTTAAGTTGTGGACATTACTTCACTTCATCCGCTATTTGGTGGTGAATTTTTGCCATGCTCATATTTGCTTCTACAGCTTGCTCATAACTTTTTATCAGACTCCGACAATGCCCTTGGAGGTCTTGGGCGCGCTTGGGATAGTAATAAGGGTGTTTCTCATATTCTTCAAGCAGTTTTTTGTGCTCTTCTACCTTTAACTGCATTTCGTGAGCTGCATCTTCATAGTGTTTGGCCAATGCTTCATGATCAACACTGGTTTTGGCATTCCGAATCGCGCCGGTCATCTCCATCGGGTGAGGATTCATTTGTGCACAGGAAATCAATGAAGCCAGAATCACCAAGGCTGCAAAAAATATACGTGCTTTCATAAGTATCTCCTGGTAGTTGAGTCAAAGAAATATACCTAAATTCTATAATTTAATTCGTAATCCTCGGCACAAAGCAGCCACCGAGTATCCCCAATGCTGTGATAACCGGAAGAATATTCCGTCCTTAGCGGTTAGTGAGTGAACTCGCTGTTGGTGCCAAGATCAGTTCCTACAATATAGTGTCATTTGCTTGACACTAACGAGGCATGGTTATGGCATTTAGCAATAATCATTTTTCGCAGCACTTCTTCTTCGGCGCTGAAAGCATCTACGGCTTCCGGGTCAAACTGACTTCCTTTCATACGTAGAATCTCTGCTTTGGCGAACTCAAAAGAATGACCCTTACGATAAGGCCGATTAGAGGTTATCGAATCCAAGGCATCTATTACCATGAATAGACGTGCACCTAATGGAATACGATCGCCACTTAGTCCTTTTGGGTAACCTGAACCATCATAGCGTTCCTCATGACAGAGAATGATATTTGCAGCATCTGTCATGGCAGTTATTTGCGAAATGAGATGGTAGCCTTTTTCTGGATGTGTCCGCATTTCGATCCATTCAGATTCTGTTAAAGAGCCAGCTTTCAGTAAAATGGTATCGGAGATACCAATCTTGCCAATATCATGCAGTAATGTTCCCCAGTATATTTGCTGCAATACATTCGGATCGGAGGTAAAGCGACGTGCGAGCACCATCGTATGGCAGGCGACGCGCTTGGAGTGCAAACCCGTTTCGTGCTCTCGCAGATCCAGCGCATTCACCAAAGTTTCTGCTAAGAGGTTAAACATATCTTCCTGACTGGCGCAGACATCTATGGTTTTGAGGAAACAATGTTCGGAACAGTATGTAGCGCCCACAGAAATATATGGTTGCCTTTCAAGAAGCTTTCCACAATGTTGGCAATACGCTTCTGAGTGCCTGCCTGTTTTATTCATTTGATCCTCGTCTAACATGTGTGCTCCATGAGTACACAGCGATCAATGTAATTATTATTTTTCAAATCTCCTTTATAAGACGATAGCGGATGAATTTTCTCAGCTCCAGAACGATCAGGGGTATAAATCCTACCGCGAACCACTCTACGCATTGACTTAGCGTAATAGGTTCAACCCCAAACAAGGTTTGAAACATTGGGACATGGTGTATCGCCAACTGCAAGCCAAAGCATACTGCCACAACCAAAAATAACCTTATATTGGAAAACATGCTTATTTCCCAAATGGCACGCTGCTCGCTTCGAGCCCCAAAAGCGCGTAGCAGTCCAGCAATCACTAAAGTAGTAAATGCGGCATCGCGAGCTTGCTCAAGACTACTACCCACTATGTAAAGTTCATAGGCAAATACACCGAGCGTGACGCTGGCGGTCAGTAAGCCGGTAAATAGCGTTAGTTTGATTAAATCACGATTGATTAATGTCGTCTGTGGATTCCGCGGTGGGCGGTCCAGCACGTTGGAGTCAACTGGATCGGTCGATAACGCCAGGGCCGCAAAGCCATCAGTTACCAGGTTGATCCACAAAAGATGTAAGGGCAATAGAGGAAGCGGCCAGCCAAGTAGAACTGCGACCAGCATCACAATTAATTCACCGGTACTGCTACCTAGCAAGTAGGCCAAAGTTTTAGCAATGTTGTCATAAATGCCCCGTCCTTCTTCCACAGCAGCGACAATAGAAGCAAAGTTGTCATCGGTAATAATGATATCCGCCGCTTCCTTGGTCACCTCGGTGCCAGTAACGCCCATAGCGATACCAATGGATGCTTCCTTGATTGCGGGAGCATCATTCACTCCATCTCCGGTCATCGCCACTACCGCACTTTGCGCTTTCCACGCGCGGACGATGCGAAGCTTGTGCTCGGCGGTAACGCGCGCATAAACGGAAACCCTTGATACACGCTCCTTCAGCACTTCATCATTCAATCGGTCGAGTTCGATACCTGCGAGAATTTCGTCATTCTTACCCAGAATACCCAGCTCACGCCCTATCGCACGTGCCGTATCAGGATGATCACCTGTAATCATCACAGTTTTGATGCCAGCCCGCTTGCATTTGGCCACAGCCTCTTTTGCCTCGGCGCGTGGCGGATCCTGTAAGCCTATTAGCCCCAGAAAGATAAGTTCCTTCTCGATTTCGGCATCATCTGTCACTTTGCCTTTTTCGAAACTGAAGCCATCCAGGATGCGCTCAGCAACCGCAAGCACGCGTAGCGCATCGTTTGCCAGCAACGTATTAGCATGGAGAAGCCGGACACGATCACTTTCTGTCAGATCCCTAATTCCCTGGTCGGTACGGATTCTTGTACAGCGGTCGAGAATCACTTCCGGTGCACCTTTGACGAATGCCCAGGAATGATTCTCCTGCCGACGGATGACAGTCATACGTTTGCGCACGGAATCGAAAGGAATAATGGCCAGTCGTGGCAGCTCAGCCTCAACCATTGGCCGAGTGATATTGCCTTTTGCGGCAGCAACCAGCAGCGCTCCTTCAGTAGGATCGCCCACTATCATGGATCGACCATCAATTAAAGCTAACTCGGCATCGTTGCAAGCAGCCGACGCACGTAGCAACGCGAGAAGTGATGCGGTTCCCTCTACCGATATTTCTGAATTTCCGACAAAGAATGCTCCCTCGGTTGAATAACCTTCGCCAGTAATGCGATACAAATTATCTGCCGTAACTAATTTGCAAGCGGTCATTTCACCCATCGTCAGGGTACCTGTCTTGTCCGTGCAAATGACTTGAGCGCGGCCTAATGTTTCAATCGAAGCCAGGCGTCGCACCAATGCATTCCGCCGCACCATGCGTTGTACACCCAAGGCAAGGGCGATAGTCACTACCGCCGGCAATCCCTCGGGGATAGCAGCAACGGCAAGACTTACCGTGCTTAAGAAGAGCTCAAATGGCGCTATCCCCCGCAATAATCCTAGCCCGAAAATCAGTGCAACAATGCAAAAACAGGCCAGCAATAGCATACGTCCTACCCGGTCGAGCTGGACTTGCAACGGAGTTTCTCCACTTTCGGCAGTCTCCAGCAGTTTAGCGATATGGCCGAGTTCCGTTTCCATGCCGGTGTTAACGACCAATGCGCGACCGGAACCGCCTGTTACACTGGTACCGAGAAAAACCATATTTTTTCGCTCGGCCAAAGCTGTTTCAGGAGGCAAATTATCAGTAAATTTATTTACAGCTTGCGATTCACCAGTAAGCGGTGCTTCGTTGATGCGGAGAACAGAGGCTTGAATCAAGCGAGCATCCGCAGTGACCAGATCCCCTCCTTCAAGCAACAGAATATCGCCCGGTACGATTTCGGTTGCAGCAACCACCACGCCACGACTATTGCGTACTACGCGACAATGAGGCGCTACCATATCAGCCAAAGCGGCAGCAGCCTTTTCGGCACGATATTCTTGAATGAAACCAATCAGCGCATTCAATATTACGATGGCAATAATGGCGATGCCATCAATGTTTTCACCCAGCGCTGTTGAAACAGCCGCTGCGCCAATCAATACCCAGATAACCAGGCTTTTAAACTGACTTACAAAAATTGCCAAGGCTGAAAATCGCTTACCCTTTCGTAGCTTATTAGGCCCATTCCGGGCGAGACGAGCAGCCACTTCTTCATCGGTAAGTCCCCGCTCCACATCGGTTGCAATGAGGTGTTCGAGTTCGGCTATTGATTGGCTATGCCATGCATTCATAGTTCATTTCTCATTGGCTTGCAGGCACGATATAAAGCGATTTCGCCTACCACTGTGCGATAACGGGTAGTCTCCTCCACTGAATGGAATCCGGCATCTGCTATAAAAATCGACAATAAACCCAGAATGTTATCGTGAACCTCTTCAGCCCATCGCATTACCAGAGAGATTAGCCACATGGCAAAATCGTGCGGTTTACCGAAATCCGCGACATGCAACTCGCCACCGGGCTTCAACACGCGAAATGCTTCTCTGAGTGCTTGCTGTTTATCTTGCCGCGTCAAATGATGCAACATCAGGCTAGCGAAAACGTGATCAAAACTTTCGTCCGGATAGGGCAGACTTGTCGCTGCACCTTGTTGCAGGACGATAGTCTCTCCTGCTTGCTCGGCTTTCCTTCGTGCGATGTCCAATATCTGGGGATCCATATCAAGTCCATAGACTGTAGCATCCGATTGGGTTTGTTTGATCATCAGAGTGAGTGTGCCCGTACCGCAACCAACATCCAGCACATCTTGGCCGAGTTGGATGCGGGCTTGCGCGATCAATGCAGTCTTTAGCGTCGCTTCAGGAAACAAGCGCCACATTATCGGATCGTACCAACGCGTCAGCCAATGAAAATGAAACGCCGGGATATAGCGGGGGGATTTCTTCATGATGATAAACCTTCCATCTTTTCCGTTTTAAGAGAATGCCGAATTGAGATTTCCTTGACAAGCGCATAGATTGCGGGAAATACGATCAATGTTAGTATTGTAGCGGAAACCATACCGCCCACCATCGGGGCAGAAATGCGCCTTATCACTTCGGAACCTGTGCCGCTGCTAAACATAACCGGGAGCAGACCCACGACGCTCCCAGCAATGGTCATCATCACGGGTCGTATTCGATATACCGCCCCTTGCACTACCGCCTCATAAAGATCCTCGACGGTGACTTTGCTGCCAGCAGCTTCGCGTTTTGCAGTCACCTCTTTGAGCGCCTGATCGAGGAACTCGAGCATGACCATTCCCGATTCAGCCGCAATGCCAACGAGACCGATAAAACCAATTGCAGCGGCAATGCTCATGTTGTAGTCGAGCCAATACATCAACCAGATACCCCCGACTAAGGAAAAAGGCACCGATAGCATAACTATCAATGTCTCTGTGAGACGATTGAAATTCAGATATACAAGCAGGAATACCATCAGAAGAGTGATTGGCACTACTACTTTCAGTTTTTCGGTGGCCCGCTCCATGTATTCGAATTGCCCGCTCCAGGTGGCATAGTATCCGGGTGGAAATTGCACCTGTTCACGTACTGCTTTCTGTCCGGCTGCAACGTAGCTACCGATATCACGATCACGAATATCAACAAAAATATACGCAGACAGCAGTGCATTTTCCGTACGGATGCTTGGCGGGCCTTTGACAAGGCTGATTCGTGCAAGCTGGCCAAGCGGAATCATTGTGGCTCCCATAGTTGGGACCAGCACCTGAGTAGCAATTGCCTGCGGATCGCTGCGTAGCTCGCGTGGATACCGTACGGTAACACCAAAGCGTTCCCGACCTTCAACCGTGGTCGTCACCATCTCGCCGCCAAGCGCTGCTGAAATCACAGACAATAAATCGCCGACAGCCAATCCATATCGGGCAAGTTCAAGACGATCAGGCTCAACATCAAGATAGTAGCCGCCGGTCGTGCGTTCCGCATAGGCGCTACTGGTTCCTGGCACTGTTTTTACCGCTGCCTCAATCTGCTTGGCAAGTTTTTCAATCTCGCCCAAATCCTTGCCGAACACTTTGATGCCGACGGGTGTGCGTATGCCGGTGGCAAGCATATCGTTCCTATTTTTGATCGGCATCGTCCAGGCATTACTGACTCCTGGCATTTGCAATGCTTGATCCAGCTCGGCGATCAGCTTGTCGACACTCATGCCTGGACGCCATTCGCTTTCCGGTTTCAAATTAATGATGGTTTCAGTCATTTCCAGCGGCGCTGGATCAGTAGCGGTATTCGCGCGTCCGGCTTTGCCCAATACCGATGCCACCTCGGGAAAGCTTTTAATGATTTTATTCTGTGTTTGCAGGATTTCTCCAGCCTTGGTTACGGAAATACCCGGAAGTGTCACTGGCATGTAAAGCAGCGTGCCTTCATTCAATGTTGGCATAAATTCTGTTCCCAGCTTAAGCGTTGGATAGACAGTAATTCCGACTACCACGACGGCTGCCATGACAATGACTTTTTTCCACTGTAACACCTTAGCCATTACAGGCCGATAGAGCTGGATCATGATCCGGCCCAGCGGATTGTCTTGCTCGCGCGGAATGCGGCCACGGAGCAGAAGCAGAATCAGAGCCGGCACCAAAGTGATCGAAAGCAGCGCAGCACCTGCCATGGCGAACGTTTTGGTATAGGCGAGTGGGTGAAACATTCGTCCTTCCTGTGCTTCAAGCACAAACACCGGCAGAAACGATACTGTGATAATCAACAGGCTGAAGAACAGCGGTGGACCGACTTCCTTACAGGCTGCAATGACAGCCTCCGTGCGCGATTCATCGGGAGCAAGGCGCGCAAGGTGTTTATGCGCATTTTCGACCATGACGATGGCTGCGTCGGTCATTTCTGCGATCGCAAGTGCTATCCCTGCGAGACTCATGATGTTGGAATTGATACCAAGGTGAAACATCGCAATGAAGGCGATCAGCACACCGATCGGAAGCATGATGATCGCCACTAGCGCACTGCGCACATGCATGAGAAAAACCACACATACCAGCGCCACGATTATGATCTGTTCGATAAATACTTCGTTTAGCGTCGCAATAGCGCGGTGAATCAACTCTGAGCGGTTGTAGACAGGCTGAATCGAAACACCTTCCGGTAAACCGGATGCGATTTCGTCGATCTTTTTTTCGAGATTATGGGTCACATTGAGAGCGTTTTCACCATGCCGCGCCACTGCGATACCCGAAACAACTTCTCCTTCTCCGTTGAGTTCGGTAATGCCACGGCGCTCAGCCGGTACTAATTCCACCCGGGCAACATGGCGCAGCAATACCGGCATACCCTCGTGTGCCTTCACAACCAGATTTTCAAGATCACTAATTCCGCGCAGATAGCCCTTACCGCGAACCATATACTCGGTCTCAGTCAGCTCGATCACACGTCCCCCGACATCGCGGTTGCTGGAGGCGATAACATCGGAGATTGTTTTGAGTGATATCCCGTAGGCTTGAAGGCGTCGTGGATCTACGGTAACTTGGTAGTTTTTTACAAAACCGCCTACACTTGCCACTTCCGACACGCCATGTGTTGCAGTCAACTGATAACGCAAAAACCAGTCCTGAATAGCGCGTAATTCGTCGAGTGCGCGGTTCTTGGCAACCAGCACATATTGGTAAACCCAACCGACTCCCGTTGCATCCGGGCCGAGCGAGGGCCTGACATTTTCTGGCAACCGGTTTGCCGCGAAGCTCAGGTATTCCAGTACTCGCGAACGCGCCCAGTAGATGTCAGTTCCATCTTCAAAGATGACGTACACAAACGATACACCGAAATTTGATAATCCTCTGACAACTTTTGATTTTGGTACACTTAACATAGCTGTAGTCAGCGGATAAGTAACTTGGTCTTCGACCACCTGTGGCGCCTGTCCGGGATATTCCGTGTAAATGATGACCTGTGCATCCGATAAATCTGGTATTGCGTCGATAGGCGTCTTCAATACTGCATACACGCCCCAAGCTACCACAAAAAAGGTTCCAAGTAGTACCAGGAAGACATTCCGCACCGACCATTCGATTATATTGCCAATCATCTTAGTGTCCCCCGTGAGCGGTGGTGCCAAGGCTGAGATCTGCTGGCTGAATGTGCACGATGATGTACTCACCGGCTGATTCCTCGGCGATTTCGAATGCAACCTTTTGCCCGGTCTTTAATGAATGAAGTAATGCTGGATCAAAAACGCGGAAATCCATGATCATCGAAGGCCATTGAAGACTAGCAATGGGGCCATGCGCAAGTGTGACAGTTGCATGCGCAAAATCCATGGCATTGATGGTTCCTTCGCCACGATGAGTTTTTGACGGCGATGCCTTAACAAATGAGCCAGTTCCGGTTTCTTTTTTCTCGTCTGTTAGCTGGTGACCTCCATGACCCAAACCACTCAGAACAGCCTTGAGATTACTTTCCGCATCAATCAGAAAATTAGCTTTAACCACAACGATTTCCCCAGCATTAATTCCCCCCAACACCTCAGCATAACCGTCGGCATGCATGCCCAGCTTTACTGTACGCGGCTCAAATCGGCCTGCGCCGAGATCCACCAATACCACTCGGCGGGTACCGGTATCCAGTACGGCGGAATCAGGTATTGCCAGTACCTTGTCTTTGCTATGAGATGAAGTAAACTCCACGCGCGCATACATGGCAGGTTTCAGCAGGCCATCGGGATTGGGAAGTACAACACGTACAATGGCAGTACGCGTCTCCGGAGTTACTGTGGGATAAATGAAAGCGATTTCACCGTTGAATACTTTGTTTGGATAAGCTTCCACTCTGATTGTGGCCACCTGACCTTGATGCACCATTCCAAGATCCTGTTCAAATACATCAGCTAGCACCCATACACTGGATAAATCAGCAATCTGATAAAGCACCTCTCCAGGCATAAAGCGTTGCCCCATGACAGCCTTCTTATCCAGCACCACACCGTCAGCTTTAGAGCGTAGTGTCATATACTGCCGCACTTCGCCGGTTTGCTGCAGACGTTGTAACTCGGTTTCCGCAATATCCCAATTGCGCAGTTTCTGCAATGCGCTGGCAACCAATCGCTGCATGGAAGCTTGCACATCGGAATTGCTATCAGCGGTGGACTGCAATCCTCTTATTGCAATCAAGTATTCCTGTTGCGCTGTAATCAACTCAGGACTGTATACATCCATTAGCGCATCACCCTTTCTCACTGCCTGACCCGTAGTGTTTACGTAAAGCCGCTGGATCCAACCTTCAAATTTGGTCACTAATGTGTATAATTTGCGCTCATCAGCCTGTATCGTTGCGACGGCCCTGATAGTGCGAGTCAGTTCCCGTAATGTTGCGGTTTCAGTCAGCACCCCTAGCATTTGAATCTTTTCGGTACTTATTTTTATGATAGTTTGATCCGAAGGAGATTCTTCTCCCTCATAAACCGGCAAATAATCCATTCCCATTGGATCTTTTTTGGGTACCGGGGAAGTGTCGGGCAGACCCATCGGATTACGATAATATAAAATCTTTTTCTCAGTGCTGGCTGTTTCAAATATCGCAGTATCGGAAGATGATTGTGATTGCGTAGTACCCCACCAATAACTTGCAAACAGTGCAGTTGTAATCGCAACCCCAACCATAATTAGTTTAACGACGGATTTCATAGGAATCTCCATAATCGGTAACAGTTAGTGCTGCTTCTTGCCAGCCAGTAAATCAATCTCCGCCACGGCTTTGTTGTAGTTCGCCATCGCGGTGATGAGATTGGCCTCAAAATCAAATACCGTCATCTGATTATCCAGTAAGGTCAGAAAATCAACCCGATTTACCTGGTAAGCAGCCAATGCGGATTCAACCGTCAATTTCGCCTGCGGTAAAATAGCGGTTTGGTAGAGCTTGACCGATTTAAAGCTCTGTTCGGCTATCGCTATTTGCTGGCGCAGTCTTGCCGTGACTTCATTACTTTGTGCCTGATACAGACTGACTGTTTGATCACGCATTGCCTGTGATTCCATGATGCGCGGTTCAATTTTGTTGCCGCGCCATACTGGCAGATTGACGGCTACCGTCATGCTAACCATGTCGTCGCGCCGCGTGCCGTCGAGCATGTTATCTCGCTGGCCATAAGAAAGTCGTACATCAAAATCCGGGTAGTAAGCCCTGCGTGCCAAATCAACAGATTTCTCATTGCGTGCAATCAGGCTTTGCAATGCAAGCAATTGCGGGCGTTGCGCTATCGCTTCTTGCTGCAATGTTTCCAGATTAAGCAGCACTTCTTGAATTTGTAGTGGCACCGGAATCGGAATCTCACCTTTCGTGTTGCGTCCCAGGGTGCGAATCAGTTCCGCTTCAAACACTGGCTGTTCGCGCGCCAATACTAATAACCTGTCCAGCATTCTCGATACTTGTGTTTGTGCTTTCAGCACGTCCGCCTGACTGCCTTGTCCAACTTGGTAGCGCTCCTCAGCAATGCGCAGAAAACGTTCGAGTGTTTGTTTATTTTTTTCAACCAATTTGATCATTTCCAGCGTAAGCCCGAGATCAAAGTAAGCTGTTTTAAGATCGTGCACAACGCGATTAACCGTTTCATGATAGCCCTGTTCAATGGCTTCGGCATCCTTGGCGGCAACATCTTTACGCAAACCTCGCTTTCCCGGAAAAGGCAGCCGCTGAGATAGACCGATCATTTTCATGGTCATATCCTCGCGGTTGAATGGTGAAGATGCCAACGGTGCATTGATCACACCAGCCTCAAGCATGGGATCATCCAAAGCTTCCGCTGGCGATACTCTCTGCTGAGCGGCTTCACGTTCTTGATACGCAGCCTGAATCTCCGGATTATTTTCCAGTGCTTCTGCAATCAAACTCGGGAGCAGCGTCACGTTGTGGGAGTGGGAGTGGGATGCTGCTAAGGTTTTCTGCGGAATAGACTGTGCAAAAATTGCTGTGCCAGCCTTGTTTAAACTATCTTCCTTCCCCTGAACATTTGCCGGAAGTGCGGTAACAGCAAGCACTAACGCAACAATTCTGCCGGGAATCACTGCGAACTCCTAATGGAACTTTGCTTACTCAATTTTACGATGACGTAATCGGAAGCTTCTTTTTGAAGTAAGAATTCAACGACATCACCTTCTTTAATTTTGTTAATCAATGAACTTTCTTTCAGACGAAAGGACATAGTCATTCTTGGCCAATTTAGTGCAGCGATCGGATCGTGATTTATTTTTATTGTGGCGTTGGTTTGATCGACTTGCAGCACCACACCCCTTGCAGAAATGAGATTGGAAGAAACAGGTGATTCTTTATTGGATATTTGTTCCGAGCTGTAGTGTGTGTGATCAGTAGCGTCGGATGCTGAATTAATTGGACTTGATTGCGTGATCCGATCTGCAAGTGACAGAGCAGACATACAGGCAAGGATTAACGACAGTAGTAATTTAAAAGAAAATGAAAGGGACATACTAACCTCCTAACTGTTGTATCACCAAAACTTATCAGTCTAGTGATAGACAATAATGGCAATAGCTTGCGCATTGCAAAATCTTGCGTAGCAATCACTTAAACGCAGGATTAATCTGAACTAGTTTTTTTGCCCGAATTACAGGCGGATTTCTAAAGGGAATTAGCTAATGGAGGATGTTGCGGCTGTTCGGGTACAAATGAAATAAAACTTGGATTCAATGAAGTAATAGCGGAAGTGTCGTTGGTTGGCATAACAGCAGTATAGCCAGACAGGATCGGCATATTACTGTATGCGTTACAAGAAGAGGTATCATCGCACGGCAGACTTGCTAACAAATGATCGGTTGTATTATCTGCTGTTTGCTTATGACAAGCATCATGATGATGGCTGTCGATCATTGCCGTTGATTTGCCATAATCACTATTGAAACTTTTTTCCTGTACACAAACTGATAAAACAGCCGCTACTACGGCTTGCAATGGCAGCCATAGCATGAAAAAAACCAATAGCCATCTACATATACATAATTTCATCTTTCTATTATAAGCAGCTTCTAAGATTTTTGCTCAAAAAATAGATTCTATTTCATAGTGCAAATGTTATTTAATCTCCACAGTCATTTTGCGATGGGAATCGGCCATATCCAGATTTGCTTTTGCAGCTTGCTCATAAGCACGGATTAAGCCCTGGCACATTGATTCCATATCTAGGCCTTGTCTCCCGTAGTATTGGCTTTCTGCTTGATATTGTTTTAACATTTTTTGATGCTCATCCACTTTTGCTTGCATTTCTTTTGCAGTATCTTCATAGTGTTTAGCAAGTGCATTATGGTCAGTAGGAGTTTTTGCATCCTGAATAGCTTTAGTCATATCCATTGGGTGTGGATTCATTTGTGCACAGGAAGCTAATAAACTTAATAAACCAACAGCAATTAAAATTAAGATTTTGTTTTTCACAATATTTCTCCATAATAAAAGTTAAATTACCTCCGGCAAAGCCGGAGGCTTATAGCTGGAGCCCCTCAAAGGGGCTATTTGTGAGCCGCTAAAGCGGCATCTACATATCCAATTTCAACTGATCATATCGCTCATCTTCTTTTTCCTGATCTCGTATATACGCCCTGACCATTTCTTCATCCAAACCCACAGTCGAAACAAAATATCCACGCGCCCAAAAATTTTCTCCCGTGAAGTTCTTTCTTCTTCCCAATTGACGCGCTATTGCTATCGCACTTTTACCTTTGATAAAACCCACAACATGTGATACCGAGTACTTCGGTGGAATGCTTATGCACATGTGGATGTGATCCAGCATCAAATATCCTTCTACAATCACGCTTTCTTTCTTAGAAAGCAGGATCATGCAGCACTGCCCCTATGTGCTTCCTAAGCTTACCGAATATCATCTTCTTTCGCCTCTTGGGTATAAATACCACATGGTATTTACAATCCCAGCGTGTATGACTCAAACTTTGATACTCCTTCATCTTTGACTCCTCGTCTCGTGGTTGGGACGAGAACGGTACGACGATTGCCGTAACGGTCAAACCTTCAGGAGTCCCCCGGCAGAGCCGGGGGTTTACCTATTATTAATTAATATAGCCCAACAAAACCATAATACTACTATAGTTATGGATCTTTGCACGACAAAAAGTAAAACAAAGTTGATGAATGATCTAATTTAGGTGGATTCAAGGATGAAGTGGAATTTTATTATGAGCTTTTCAGATTTTGATATCGCCCGCCGCACGCGTAAAGATCTCATATCGTAATACCTAATTTATAACCTCGAGCTTTAGTTATTTTCTCTGCTTTCCATACTCCCATTATATTCCTTCTAAAGGATTCTCTGTACATTCATAACGATCAATTCTTTTATCAGTTCGCAGGATCGCCTTTAATTAAGGCATAAATTAAGGCATAAGTATTTAACATTACCTGTGCTTAACATAAGCTTGTTATTCACAACCTTTTCCACGGAATTTGTGGATAGCTCATAGAACTGACTTAATCCATAAAAATGTCAGGTATTTTATTGTTTTCCGTGGTAAAACGATTTTCTAGCCAGTCAGCCCATTTAGCGGCTTTGGCAATCAAATCAGCTCGATACTTCGCATTATATTTTGGAGTACGCGAATGATAATTAGCCGCTTTTGTCCAGATGTCGCCTTGATCATTTTTGATATGTAGCCGCACTCGCCATGCGGCCAGATCATAGGCATAACACCCCGGATTTGCCACATGATCAGGCGTAATGCCATATTTGGATAATTCTTGAAGATATACGGTATTAAACTGCATCGAGCCAACATCGTGAGTACCATTACTGTTACGCACCCATTGGCCCGGTTTGCCGCCCTCTTTCTCGGCTATCGCCAGTAAGATATTGGCTGGTATTTCATACTTGATGGCTGCTGTGATTGAGCACACCACTCTTTCTTGCAGATCCGGAGGCAAATCCATCATCGAGCGAATTGCTTAAATGCCTTATTCATTATTTACCCCCTCCTCGCGAAATATTGTTCATACCCGCAGATTCCTGGGCCTGGCCTTTTTCTATGGCACTCCGCAAAGCATCCGTCCCCGCACTTCTTGCTGCTGTCAGCCGACCGGCTGCCAGTGTACCGCCATAAGATGCAACAGCTGCTGCCGTACCTGCCGCTGTCATAAAGCCACCAGCACTATAACTGCCAATTCCAACAGTCGAACCTATGCTACTACCCGTTATAATGCCAGCCAGCAACAAAGGTAATCTGGAAATCAATACAAAAAATGCAATCGTAAAAATCAGCATAACCGCCAGTTCTTCATAATTCAGAACGTTTTTACCCATTTTGGCGTAAAAACTGGATAACAGATCACTGCCGATACCAACGATCAGGAGCATAACAAATATCTGAATACCAACACCCAGAACTGTTTTAAAGTAATTAATGGCGATATCGGATGTCCAGCGTGCGCCGCCAAAGCCTAAGAAGAAGATACCCGCATACATCAGTACCCAGGATGAAATTAGCAAGAGCAGCATGTTTACTGCAATGACAGCGATAACGATTAAGATGATTAAAGATATGATGATCGCAATCAAACTATCTATTGGTTGCATCAATGTGAGGTTACTCGTCGCCTGATTCCAGATTAAAACACCTGTATTCATAATACTGGAATAACTTGTATTGCCAGGTAAGCCTGCAGCGCTATTACCTAGTTGCTGCATGGAAGCTATAATGGTACCCGCAATATTGTGGCCTGATATAGCATTAGTCAGCAGCCAAAAGTAGAACCCTGTAAAGATAATAAAACGGGTGAATTCTGCAAAGAAATCACCAATATCAGCTTTTCGCAACAACATCATACCAAATGTCCAGACCATTGAAATCAGCACCAACGTCCAGAACAAACGTTCAGCAGCAGACTGTATGATGTTTTGCCAGGATTTTACTTTTCCAGCAAACATAC
>CAZYHY010000027.1:0-38849 GCA_964647635.1 uncultured Nitrosomonas sp. | reverse complement strand
GCGTGATGGATTCCAACGATATTGAGCGCGAACGCGGCATTACCATTTTAGCCAAAAATTGCGCCATTGATTACGAAGGCATCCACATCAATATCGTTGATACTCCCGGTCATGCGGATTTTGGCGGTGAAGTCGAGCGTGTTTTATCGATGGTCGACGGCGTATTGCTGCTGGTTGACGCGGTCGAAGGCCCCATGCCGCAAACCCGCTTTGTTACCAAAAAAGCATTGGCACTGGGTTTGCGCCCGATCGTCGTGATCAATAAAATTGACCGGCCCGGTGCTCGTGCTGAATGGGTAGTCGATCAAACGTTTGATTTGTTCGACAAGCTGGGAGCCAACGATGAGCAACTGGATTTTCCAGTCGTCTATGCCTCGGCATTGAACGGTTTTGCCACCTTGGATACGGAAAAATCCAGCACGGATATGCGTCCGCTGTTTGATACCATCGTCAAACATGTTCCCGCCCCCGTAGGCAATTCCGATGAGCCTTTGCAACTGCAAATCAGCGCGCTGGATTACTCCAGTTTTGTCGGCCGCATCGGCATTGGACGCATCCGTCGCGGTAAATTAAAACCCGGCCAGGAAGTCATGGTATTAACCGGTGACAATACGCCTAAAAAAGCAAAAGTCAATCAAGTGCTTGGTTTTCAAGGTCTGGAGCGTATTCAGATGAAGGAAGCTATGGTGGGCGATATCGTACTGATCAATGGCGTGGAAGAGCTGAGTATCGGCACCACGCTGGCTGATATCGACAAGCCGGAAGCATTGCCTATCCTGTCGGTGGACGAACCGACTTTGACTATGACGTTCCAAGTCAATACCTCGCCGTTTGCCGGGCAGGAAGGTAAATTCGTTACCAGTCGCCAATTGCGTGAACGCCTGGAAAAAGAGTTATTAACCAACGTTGCGATGCGACTGGAAGAAACCAATGAAACCGATTCATTTTTAATCTCCGGGCGCGGCGAACTGCATCTGACCATTTTGCTGGAAAATATGCGCCGGGAAGGCTATGAACTTGCTGTTTCGCGCCCACATGTCGTGATCCGTGAAATCGACGGCGTTAAATGCGAGCCGTTTGAAATGCTGACCATCGATGTTGAAGAAACCAACCAAGGCGCTGTCATGGAAGCATTGGGGGCGCGCCGTGGCGATTTGCTGGACATGATATCGGACTCAAAAGGGCGCGTACGGCTGGATTATCGCATCCCTGCGCGCGGCTTGATCGGTTTTCAATCGGAATTCATGACCATGACACGCGGCACCGGTTTGATGAGCCACGTGTTTGATGAATTTGCCCCGATGCGCCCGGAAATTCCGCCGCGCAGAAACGGCGTGCTGATTTCCGCCGAAAAAGGCGAAGCGGTGGCGTATGCATTGTGGAAATTACAGGATCGCGGCCGCATGTTTGTGAGTCCTGGCGATCGTCTGTATGAAGGCATGGTGATCGGCATCCACAGCCGTGACAATGATCTAGTAGTGAATCCGATCAAAGGTAAGCAACTAACCAATATACGCGCATCCGGAACCGACGAAGCAGTGACATTGGTTCCGCCGATTCAGCTCACGCTGGAATCCGCGATTGAATTTATCGCGGATGACGAATTGGTGGAAATTACCCCCAAAACAATCCGCATCCGCAAACGTTATTTGCTGGAACACGAACGCAAACGCGCATCTCGCGTAGCAGCCTAACCAGGTATTTCAGCAGTTAGCAAGCAACCCCGTGGCAAGACCACGGGGAACCGCAAATTCAAACCAGAATCCAGTAAACATGTTGCGCTCAGCAAGAAACACTGGATTTCCATCCATTCAAAACTCCAGCAGCAACAAGTTTGACTAAACATCAGACTTTATCTATATTTAACTTTAGGAAAATATCTTTTATTTTCTGTATATTGCTGCAAGAATGCGCGTTTTTCCTATAATCCACAAGAAGATCAACAGCATGAAAGCAATCACAACATCCCTGTCACACCTTTTTTGGGCACGCATCGGCGTCTGCAAATCGTTAGTATTGCTGGCAATATTAATGCCGATCATGATGTCAGGTTGCAGCATTGGCGATAAAATCGATAAAGCAACCGACAAAGTAAGCGACATTGCCGGCGACACTGTAGCCACATTAGATGGTGCCATTGATGCCTTGGATCGTAATTCCGCATCCTGGCAAACGATATTGCAGGATACTACCCAACAATTGACCGCTGACGCCCAGTCAACCATACGTAATGAAGTATCCGATCTGCTCAATCGCAGCGTTGCCGCTACCGGTACAGAGCTGCGCTGTAATGCGGATTTCATCGGCGCCCGCGTGCGTCAGGCGCTGACAAGAATTCGTGCCCGCCTGCTGCATCAGTCGGTGCCTCCAGTTGAGCCGGCATTATGTCATGTAACCCCAGCAGCCGTGGATATGGCGTTGGATGCAAGCCGCCGCAACAAGCTGGAATTTTTCGGTTACGATTTTGATACCACGCCCATCAAAGTAACGCTGCGGGACAAATCACGCACGCTGGATGTATCTTCCAGCCTGGATCGGCTTACTCACTATCATATGACGCTCAACCTAGGCGCCAATGGCGTACCCATATCCAGCGCAAGTGATCGCCTGGTCCTGGAGTGGCAAGATCGCCCTATTTCCAGTATCGCCATCATTCAACCAGCTACGCCGGTATGTCGGGAAAAAACGGAAACCTATACACGCAGCACTTATCTATCCTACACACCGCCACATACCAGGGGTGATAAAGAATATTCGGGTAACGGCCCCGAAGTATGGGCAACTGCAAACTGGATCAACGACGGCACACACATCAATTTACGGCTGTGGATGAAAGCCAAGGAAACACGCAGCGATTGGACTACGGCAGAAGGAGAGCGCATCGAACCTTATTATACGGCGCCGTCCGGCTGGCGTATCGACAGCATACAAGGCAACATGGAAAGCTCGGCACACTACGTTGACACCGATCATAACGATGACCGCCAAGGCGGCGGCCCCAATGGACCGGTCAAGGAGTTCAAATTCCGTGGTGATCGCGATGGCGACGATGCGGGAAGTTATACCGGTGTTGATGTTACCTTCAATCCACTCGTCGTCAAGCTGGTGGAAGTCGCCAATTGCGCGCCGGCATCAACGGTTAAAACCTTGCAAATAAAAGGACTGATTGCTCCGGATACCGTTAAACGTATGCAGCCGATGATGCCGAAACTGCAACCCAAGTAGTTACACAGCGTAGCCAAATACCGCCGGCGTTACCGGCGGTTGTTTGTGGCGCCTGCGCTGAAAAACGCCACAGTCCTTTAATGCTTGGCAAAAGACTGTAACTGATTAATTTTAATGAAAAATAAGGTGATATCTCATGTTTGCCACTAATCATGATCTTGAAAAATTTCCGAACCCGAGCGCCAATCCTTTCAAGCAATGCTTCATCGTCATTGTTCTTGTTTTAGTCGTCTCAGCGCATTCAAGTTTCGCTGCAAGTTGGCCTGAACTCAGTTTTGTTCCGGTAGTGAATGGCCTGGAAAAGCCAGTTCATATTACACATGCAGGCGATAGCAAGAAACGGCTTTTTATCGTTGAACAGTCGGGACGGATTCGCATTGTCATCAATAATTCGTTGCAATCGATGCCATTTTTAGACATTAGCGATCGGGTTGGCTGTTGTGGCGAGCGTGGTTTGTTGAGCGCTGCTTTCCCGCCAGATTTTGCGGCAAAAGGTCATTTCTATGTCAACTACACCAATACGGCTGGGAATACCGTCGTGTCGCGCTTTTCTGTGGCGGGAGCCGGCGATGTCGCGGATGCGGCCAGTGAAAGCATTATTTTGACTGTGGATCAACCTTTTCCCAATCATAACGGTGGCCAAATCGCATTTGGGCCCGACGGCATGCTGTATATTGGCATGGGAGACGGTGGTGGAGGGGGTGATCCGCTGGGATCCGGCCAGGATCCATCGTCTTTGTTGGGTAAGCTGCTGAGAATTGATGTTGAGTCGGGTACGCAACCTTACGTCATTCCCGTGAACAACCCATTTGCTGGCGCAAGCAATCCTCGTCCGGAAATTTGGGCCAGCGGCTTGCGTAATCCCTGGCGATTTTCGTTCGACCGCGAGAGTGGCGATCTCTACATAGCCGATGTCGGCCAAGGGCAGTACGAAGAAATCAACGTCCAAGCCGCGAATAGCTCCGGCGGTGAAAACTATGGCTGGAATATTCTCGAGGGCGCTCACTGTTTTCTACAGCCATCTTGCGACACCAGCGGTTTGATCCGTCCGGTTTTAGAATATGATCATGCCACCGGCAAATCGGTTACCGGCGGTCATGTTTATCGCGGCGGTATTTTTCCTCGCTTGCGCGGCATCTATCTGTTCGGTGATTTCGTCTCGGGACGCTTGGCCGGAATGAGACACTCGGGTACCGGCTTCGAATTCGCCTTGCTGGCCGACACCAGCTTTGGCATCAGCAGTTTTGGCGAGGATGAAAGCGGTGAAGTCTATGTTGCAGACATCAGCGGCACCGTGTATCGCATCGAGGACAGCATTCGCTATAGCGAATTAGCCTTCACCGACTTGCTTGCAAGCTACCGACCGGGCGATCCGATCCGCGCCACCGTCACGGAAACATCGCCGCAACGCTCAGTCGTTCAAGATCTGTGGGTGGCAATCAGCACCTCGGACGGCCAATTTCTGTATCTGAGCAGTCAGCCGGGCGTTCCATTCAGCACTGAACCGCAGCCCTTTAAACGCCAAATCGATCCCAATGTTAGGTTGCACGAGGTTTTAAACCTCACGCTACCGTCCACCATTTTGCCGGGCACATACCGCTTGTATGCGATTTATAATGACCCGAACCCCGGCACTCTGGATTTATCCTCGACCTTACGCTCGAATATCGCTGAAGCGGTAATCGCGATTGGAAATTGATCGACTCACTAGTGTAGCGCTTCATTCTCAACAGCTTAGCTACTACAACCACAGAAGATAGCATGCCACGTTGAATTACATCAGTCTAATGAAGTTTGAGCAAAACTGACTTGTGGCACAGTTGGGAAAAATCGCATAGTAAGCGTGTTAAGATGTACGAATTACCGGGGCAAGATCATATCCTTTTTAACCGTGATGGAACCCATTCTTATCATTACCAACCTCCCAGATAAAAAGGACGCGGCTGCTTTGGCGGAAGCATTAATCGATCAACAACTGGCTGCGTGTGTCAATATTCTGAGTCCGTGTACTTCGGTTTACCGCTGGCAGGGCAACATTGAATCGGCTGAGGAAGTTCCTGTTTTAATTAAAACCCAGCGACAACACTATGACCGGGTTGAACAGTTGATCAAGATGATGCATCCTTATGAACTTCCGGAAGTGATTACGGTTCCTATTATGGGCGGACTGCCGGCCTATTTGCAGTGGATCGCTGCTGAGACACCCCTATCTGACTAAATAACTACTGAATACTGATGCGATTAATCCAATTTTTTTTACTGATTTTATGTTTGGCGAGTGTCAATGTTTCTGCGCAAGAAAACGGATCTTTCAGCCTGTTCCAAAAATTGCAGGGACTGGGCATCAATTTAGGTCAAAGTAACCCGCAAGCGCTTTTGCCACCCGATGAGGCGTTCAAGATCTCGGTGGAAGTGCGTGACGGCAACACGCTGATTGCCAAATTGACACCGGCAAAGGATTATTATCTTTATCGCGACAAAATTGCTTTTGAGCCGCAACAAGCCGGTACGGTGATTGAAAAAATAACGTTGCCGCCAGGCAAAATGAAGGAAGACCAAACATTTGGCCAGACGGAAGTATATTACAGTCCGATTCAGGCCATTATCGCGTTAAAACGTGAGGATGCCGCAAGCGAGCAACCACTGACATTGACTGCCACTTACCAAGGTTGTAATGAGCCGGTTGGCGTGTGTTATGCGCCGATACATAAAGCCATCGAGTTGACACTTCCGGCGGTGAAAGTGGCTATTGGCGCGGTTGCTGAAGCGGTGAGCGGCAAAGCGGTTGCGGCAGGGATCGATGCGACGGCTGAATTGTTTCAGATGCCTGCCAAAGCACCGGCCATCGAAACCGAAGCGTACAAAATCGACCAGATGTTTCAAACCGGTGACTTCTGGCTGATTTTAACCGGATTTTTCGGCATTGGTTTGCTGCTTGCATTTACGCCGTGCGTGTTTCCGATGTTCCCGATTTTGTCGGGGATTATTGCCAATCGCGGTAAGCATGTGACCAAAGGCCATGGATTCATCCTCGCATTGGCGTATGTGCTGGGTATGGCGATCACGTACGCGATTGCGGGTGTGGCTGCTGGGCTGTCGGGTGCGATGTTGTCGGCGGCACTGCAAAATGCGTGGGTATTGGGGTCGTTTGCAGTGATATTCGTGCTGCTGTCTTTTTCCATGTTTGGTTTTTATGAATTGCAATTACCCGGTGCTTTGCAGACTAAATTATCGGCGGAAGCCGGGCATCTCAAAGGCGGGCATTTAACCAGCGTATTTGGCATGGGTGCATTATCGGCGCTGATTGTCGGACCGTGTGTCGCTGCACCGTTGGCGGGTGCGTTGCTGTACATCAGCCAAACCCGTGATGTGATCTTGGGCGGTTCCGCGTTGTTTGTCATGGCGCTAGGTATGGGCGTGCCCTTGTTGTTGTTAGGCACATCGGCTGGTGCGTTATTGCCGAAAGCCGGCGCATGGATGGAATCGATCAAGCAGTTTTTTGGCGTGCTGTTGCTGGGAGTGGCGATTTGGCTGATTTCTCCCGTCATCAACGAAGTAGTTCATATGCTATTGTGGGCGGCATTGCTGATCATCTCCGCCATCTACCTGCATGCTATTGATCCATTGTCGGAACGGGCTTCAGGGTTGCAGAAATTTCTCAAGGGTGTCGGTGTCATTGCATTGCTGGTTGGTATCGCTTTGCTGATTGGTGTTTTGTCCGGCAGCCGCGATGTGTTGCAGCCGCTGTCAAAAATCGGTTTGGCCAATGTTAATAACACGAATACTGGGGAAGTGATTGCTTCTACTTATGAATCACTACCTTTTCAGCGAGTGAAAACCATTGCAGAATTGGATGAAACGATCCGGCAATCCAAAGATAAATACATCATGGTTAAATTTTATGCGGACTGGTGTATTTCTTGCAAAGAAATGGAGCGCTTCACGCTCTCCGATGCCAAAGTACAATCCCGCTTAAAGGATGTTGTTCTGTTGCAAATTGATGTGACCGACGGCACTCCCGACGATGTAGCTTTACTCAAACGCTTCAAGTTGTTTGGGCCTCCCGGCATCCTATTTATTGATCGTCAAGGCATTGACGTTCCCGATATCAAAATTATTGGTTTTCTCAACAAAAATGATTTCCTGACCGTGCTGAATGCGGTGTTGATTTAATGAGAAAACCAGCAAAAAAGTGAGTCGCCGCTTCATTTAAAGGAATCATGATGGCAAAATTGAAACAACTATTGATATATGCAGCCTTAGCTGCTTTAGCTATTACCACGGGCTTTATGCTGCGAGCACAGCTCATGGGCGGCGGTTCGCAATCCGTCCTGCCCAGCGATGCAATTCAGCAGGGTGCAAAAGCAATTCTCGCGGCTAATTTGCCGGATATGCAAGGAGAAAATCAGGCGGTTTCGCAGTGGCGAGGAAACGTGATGGTGGTGAATTTCTGGGCCACTTGGTGTACACCTTGCCGCGAGGAAATTCCTGAGTTTATTGAAGCACAGAAAAAATTTCGTGATCAAGGATTGGTGTTTGTGGGAATTGCGATTGATCAAACCGACAAAGTAAAAATGTTCAGTCAGGAATTAGGCATCAATTATCCGGTATTGGTCGGTAGTTTTAATACCTGGTCGCTGTTAGAGGCGGCGGGAAATCGCCAGTCTGCGCTACCCTATACGGTGGTTATCAATCGATCCGGGGAGATTGTTGAAACCTATCTGGGTCGTGTCAATTTGAAGAAACTGGAAAAGCTGGTGGTGCCGCTGTTAAAAGAAACTCCACAAGCCCAGCCACCACAGCAGGTCAGTTGATGGCGTATGCAAGGCATGGCCGGTAAACATTGTTTCCGTCAGCAATAATCATGTAATATTGTTCGCAGGAATGGAATGCTTTGTACGCTAGCTTACACACGAGCTACTCTATCCTTACAATACCCCGCATTCTGATTTTTGCCGAGCACTTACCGGAGAATTCAATAAAGCCGTAAATTTCAGATTGAGTATCGTATTGAAGGTAGTAAAGCAAGCACCTTTAATCTAAATGTAATGAGGGTATTTTTCCGTTAATTATTTAGGAGACCCTTATCATGACGCAATTGAATAGCCGTTTCATCGTATTCTTTTTAATGACTCAAATGGTTTTTTTCTCGGGTTGCGCGTCAACATCTGAATCCGGATCCGGATACCAGGGAAGCACTGAACAATTCGATGATATTGTCATTACCGCCAAGGTTCATGAAGCAATTCTCGATGAACGATCTCTGAGACCCTACGAGATTAATGTCAGTACCGTCAAAGGTGTCGTAGAGCTAAGCGGTATCGTCAATACGCGGGATGAGATGGAAAGAGCCGTCGCTATCGCACGCAGTATCAAGGGCATAGGGTTAGTCAAGAACGACATACGATTGCTGCAGAGAGTCGGCGATCATTATTGATGGCTTAACCGCAAATTGGGCAGGGACTTTGTGCTCTGCTCAATTTACCAGCTAATAAGACAAGTCTCCGAGCAAATAATTATTCTTATGCTATTGGCCGACCTGGTACTGATCATTCACTTCTTGTATGTATTGTTTGTGGTCGGAAGCCTGCCCGTCATCTGGCTAGGTGCGTGGCTTAAGCTGTCATTTGTCAGAAACCGCTGGTTCCGTTATGCACACCTTGCCGCTATTTTATTCGTCGTGGTCGAATCTTTTTTGGGAGTCGTGTGTCCGTTGACTGCATGGGAAAACTCATTACGCCAAGCTGAAATGGATGGCGGTTTTATTCAACGCTGGCTACACGAAATCATGTTTTACAACGTGCCCGAGAGTGTGCTGACGGTAGTGTATGTGTTGTTTGCCGGTTTGGTTGCAGCGACTTTCAAATGGGTGCCGCCGAAGGCTGGCGGAAATCGTCGTTCGCTATCTTGAAACCAGCGAGCTATCATCTACTTCCTCCGCAGTGGGTATCAGCATTTCTTCGATGGTCGGTTCAAATGTTTCTTCATCAAATGCGGTGTCACCATCGATAACCGGCAGCCCCTGTGCTTTCAGGTTAAAAAAATCGTAACGCGTTGCATCGGCCAGATGCGATAGCTGAATGTTCTGTATCGCCCGAAACATGGTTTCCAATCGACCGGGAAATTTTTTGTCCCACTGCTGCATCATTTCTTTGATGGCTTGGCGTTGCAGGTTTTTTTGCGATCCGCACAGATTGCACGGAATAATTGGAAAATCCGCAATTTCGGCGTAAGCCGCCAAATCTTTTTCCTTGCAATAAGCCAGCGGCCGAATAACGATGTGTTTGCCGTCGTCGCTGACCAATTTGGGTGGCATGGCTTTCAGTTTGCCGCCATAAAACATATTCAGAAACAGGGTTTCAAGAATATCATCGCGGTGATGGCCTAGCGCTATCTTGGTAGCCCCCAATTCACTGGCAACCCGGTATAACACGCCGCGGCGCAGCCGGGAGCATAGGCTGCAGGTGGTTTTTCCTTCCGCAATGACACGTTTTACGACACTGTAGGTATCTTGTTCAACGATACGAAAAGGCATGTCGATTTTCGTCAAGTAGTCAGGGAGTACTTGCTCAGGAAAACCAGGCTGTTTTTGATCCAGATTAACCGCCACCAGCTCGAATTCCAATGGCGCATGGGCCTGTAAATTGCGCAGAATATCCAGCAATGCATAGCTGTCCTTGCCACCGGATAAACACACCATGATCCGGTCACCGGCCTCAATCATGTTGAAGTCGGCAACGGCTGTCCCTACTTGTCGCCGTAAGCGTTTATGTAGCTTGTTGGTATTGTATTGCGCTTTTTTCTGCATAGTTTCTATAAGCGGATAGGAGGGAAAATATTCATTGTGTAAATACGCGAGCTATATGGATCTTGTGACAGAATATTAGACAAATGAAGTGGAACAATTTAGCATGGTCGGATTCTAATGAGCGGACAGATAAGTGGATTCGGCAGCAATTTTCAGGAGAATCCTATGAACCATCTAATTATACCATTGCTAGCCTTGTTCTTGTTTTCAACCAATAGCTACTCAAGTGCAGGCTATTCCAGCAGAGAAGTTGATATTGGCAGGCCGGGTGATTCGGATAAGGTGTCGCGCACCATCAAATTGACCCAAATGGATAATATGTTCTTGCCCGCTGAGATTAAGGTCAGTGAAGGCGAGACGGTTCGGTTTATTATTAGAAATGGCGGCAATAATAAGCATGAAATGCTGATAGGCTCGATGGCGGAACTGAAAAAGGCTGCTAACATGCGACGCATGTTTCCGGAAAAGGATCACGCCGAGGTACATTTAGTGCAACTTGAGCCTGATGAGCAAAAAGAGTTAATCTGGCAATTTACCAGCGCAGGGATTATTCATTTTGCCTGTCCGTTGTCTGGTCATTTTAAGAAGATGCGTGGAACAATCACTGTGGAGAAGAAATGAAAATACGAATGAGTAACCTGTTAGTCGGATCAATCATGACGGTCAGTTTGTTGAGTGTTGCCTCACAAGTAGCTGCCACCGCGACGGTTGATGTTTATAAAAGTCCAACCTGCGGATGCTGTGATAAATGGGTTGATCATATGCGCGATAACGGCTTTACCGTAAAAACGCACGATGTCGGCAACAAAGAAATAAGAAAAAAATCCGGAATTTCAAATACACTGGGTTCGTGTCATACCGCTTTGGTCAATGGTTATGCCATCGAAGGACATGTGCCGGCGGCGGATATCATACGGCTACTGAAAGAAAAACCCAAAGCAGTCGGTTTGGCCGTGCCTGACATGCCGCACGGAACGCCGGGTATGGAGGGTGCTCGAAGCGATCCTTATAAAGTGCTTTTGATTAAGGAGCGTGATGAAGAGCGCAAGGATACGACGATATATAATAGCTATGATCCCTATGCTAAAAAGGCGGAGCCATCACAACCAGCGCCTGAGCCTGAGAAGAATAGCTCAGTCATGCGCTTGAAGTAATTGTACTTTCTTCATGACGAAATATCGTATTCTGCTGGCGGGCATCACTGTGCTGGTACTCGGTTGTGGTGATTCTGCCCCGCTTCGCGCCTTGTCGGGGAAGCCTCAAATCAATAGCAAAACGGGTTTGGTAGAACGGAACTTTGATCCGGCGCAGATTAAACGCGGTGAAGCGGTTTATGTCGCGAATTGCGTCGGTTGTCATGGACCGAATGGCGCAGGTACGCCGGATTGGCGCAAGCCGAATGCGGATGGCAAATATCCGCCACCGCCACTGGATGGCACGGCGCATGCCTGGCATCATTCGACGGAAGTTTTAAAGAAAACCATACTTAAAGGTACTCCTCCTGAGATTGGATCGATGCCGGCGTGGGAAGGGAAATTGACTGAGCAGCAGGTGGATGATGTGATTGTCTGGATTAAATCCTTATGGCCGGATGAGGTTTATGATATCTGGGCCAAGAATTTTGAGAATAGTCAATAGCCTTTAAGATTTTCCAAATCAGCATCATCGAATCCATTAACTTTTGTAATACCCTCAAAACCATTGAAAACTTACCTGGTGGGTGGTTCCGTCCGCGATGAACTGCTGGGATTGCCCGTAAAAGATCATGACTATGTTGTTGTGGGCGCCTCGCCGGAAGACATGGCACGACTGGGCTATCGTCCGGTTGGTAAGGATTTTCCGGTTTTTCTGCACCCTCAAACCCATGAACAGTACGCGTTAGCGCGTACGGAACGGAAAGTTTCCCGCGGTTATAAAGGATTTGAAGTATTTGCCTCGCCTCAAGTCACTCTACAGGAAGACTTGGCACGACGTGACTTGACCATCAATTCGATTGCTAAAGACGAAGCAGGCAATATCATCGACCCGTTTAACGGTGTTGCGGATCTGGAAGCCGGCATCCTGCGTCATGTCAGTCCTGCGTTTTCCGAAGATCCCGTACGTATCCTGAGAGCGGCACGCTTTGCGGCACGCTTCAGTTTCCGTATAGCACCGGAAACATTGATGTTGATGCATGACATGGTGCATAACGGCGAAGTTGATGCGTTGGTGCCGGAGCGCGTTTGGCAGGAACTTGCCAGAGGATTGATGGAAAATAATCCATCAAGCATGTTCTATATTCTGCGTGAATGTGGCGCGCTGGCTCGGATCATGCCTGAGGTCGATGCGCTGTTCGGCGTTCCGCAACCGGCGCACGCACATCCTGAAATCGATACCGGCGTACATATTATGTTGGCCATTGATTACGCCGCAGCGAAAAATTATTCGCTGCCTACGCGTTTTGCGACACTGACGCACGATTTAGGCAAAGGCACCACTCCTCCCGAAGAATGGCCGCGCCACATCGGTCATGAAGCACGCAGCGTCCGGTTGACGCAGAATTTATGCGAGCGTATCAAAATTCCCAAAGACTGCCGCGATCTTGCGTTACTGGTTGCCCGCTATCACGGTGATGTGCATCGAGCCGCTGAACTGAAGCCATCCACCATGGCAAGCATGCTGCAAATGGTCGATGCTTATCGCAAACCGCAAAGATTCGAAGAATTTTTGCAAGCCTGTGCTTGTGATTTTCATGGACGGCCAGGCTATGCGGCCAGGCCGTATCCTCAAGCGGAGCGATTACAAAAAGCACTCGCCGCAGCTAAAAGTGTCGATGCGGGTGCAATTGCGGCCGAGTTAAGCCAAAAATTCGATGCGACAGAATTACCCTGCGTAATCAATGCCAAAGTGAGTGAAGCGCGTATTGCCAGAATAAAAGCTGAATTAACGGGTTGTTAGCCGGAAGAAGCTGCATGATGCCGGATGACTCTATGTCAGGATTTACCGGGGATCTCTGCGCTTGGAGGCCCGAAGTAATAACCTTGAGCGAGCTCGATGCCCAGGCTTTTTACCATTTCCAATGTCGCGGCGTCTTCAACGAATTCCGCCACAGCTATTTTGCCAAGTCCGCGCGCGACTTCTGCCATGGCTTTGACAAAAATCTGATTGTCCCGATTATTAGGGAGGTCGTGGATGAATAATCCATCGATCTTGAGAATCTCGACGCTCAAGTATTTCAGGTAACCGAAAGTTGAAAACCCGCTACCGAAATCATCCAGGCAAACGCGGCATCCGGTTTGATGAACGGCTTCGATAAAGCGCTGGGCGTCCTGGATATCGGATACCGCTGCTGTTTCAGTCAATTCGATAATGAGACGCCCCGGATCCACATTCAGCTCATTCAGCAGGCCGCGGATATAGAGCGGAATAGCCGGATCATCAAATGTGCGTCCGGAAATATTAATCGCCGCTGGCGGCATATCCGGATTTTGATGCAGTAATTCGATACTGCGCTTGATTACCCATCGATCGATGTTGGCGATTTGTCCGTTTTTCTCCGCAATCGGTATGAATTGGCCCGGCATGATCAAATTATTCGGTTCATTCGGATTCCGCATCCTGACGAGTATTTCCAGATGGGACAAGGTATTGTGCGTAGTTTCGTAGATGCCCTGGAAATGAATTTCAAAAAGATCGCGCTCCAGTGCCTGGGCGATTCGATTGTACCAAGTCATCCGGTGCATCATGATTTCGGAAGAGTCGCGCGCAGGATCGTAGATTGCCCAAGTATTCTTGCCATGATTCTTGGCTTGATACATGGCGGCATCGGCGTGGGCAACCAAATCCTCTGCTGTTTCGCCATGCTCAGGAAAAATGGCGATGCCGACACTGGTAGTCAAGCGGATATTGGTGCCGCGAAAACGGAGCGGAATAGCGGCAATCGACGCCACAATACGGGCAGGTAGTACACTGATATCATCATGGGGCTGTATCAGACTCAGAATGGCGAATTCATCGCCTCCTAGTCGTGCAATTACTTCGATATGGCGAACAATTGTGGAAATTTCCCCGGCAGTACGGACTAATACCGTATCGCCGGCTCTGTGCCCAAACGTATCGTTGATGTACTTGAAGTCATCCAAATCAAAGTAGAGCAGCGCAAATTGATGATGGTTACGTAGCGAGGTTGCAATCATCGTATTCAGTTCTTTCTGAAAGCGATGGCGGTTGTACAAACCTGTCAATGGATCGTGCTCAGCGAGATAGAGAAGCTGCTGAGCGGTTTGTCGCTCTTGCGTAATATCTTCATACATCCATAGCCGCCCAATAATCCGGCCTTCGATATCGTTTACCGGGTAAGATAGCTGAGTCAGCATCCGTCCGTCATTCAGTTCAAGCTCAAGCCGTTTGCTGACTTCATGCGTATCGATTACGTTGAGCACGTGCTGGGAAGCGTGCGCCGGCTGCGTAAAGCGCTTGGTAGAACGCTCGAGTACAGTTGTTGTCAGTTCGTTCAATAGATTTTCATGTGCGCTGATATTCCATATGCGTAGAAATGCCGGATTGACATATTCCACGCGTTGTGCGTCGTCTTCAAACAAAATGCCGATACTCATGGCGGAAAGTAAAGCACCGATACGGCTTTGCTCCCGTTCTGCGAGGGTACGCAGTTCGCGCTGATATTTCTCAGATGTGCGTAATTCTTCTAAGGTTAAACTTAATTCATCCTCGGTCTGTCTTTGGTGTGTAATATCCAGCATCACACCTTGCAGCAACTTAGGCTTGCCATCGGCATCTTTCAACCAAGCGGCATCATCCCGAACCCAGGCGATACTGCCGTCTTTTTTATAAATTCGATATTCTGAGTAATAAGGCGCTCCAGTTATCAGGCTGACCGACAAGCTAGACATAATGCGTTGTCTATCATCAGGATGTATTTGATCAACCCAAAGTCGTGGATTATCAAGCCATTCTTTCACACTAAAACCAAGCTGTGATTGGATTTGAGGACTTACGTAAACGGCATGGATGTCTGCAGAATTGATGGCAATCGTGTAAGTGACTGCCGGGATTTGTTCGACCAGTGTTCGGTATTTCGATTCGATACTCAAACGATCAGTAATATCGCGCGCATACCCCACAATGCCGATGATTTCACCGCTGATGGTATTGCGTAATGGTAATTTGATGATATCAAGCCAGCGTAATTTTCCATTTGTCAGTATCGCATGATCAGCAATATTATGTATTTTTTCACCAGCGAGTGCGGCGATATCATCGGCATGAAATCCCCGGAAATTTTTTGCTGCATCACCATAGCATAGGTATTCTGCCCAGAAATCGGTATCCGGCCTGCCTAGCATTGCTGTCGGCGCAAGTCCTTGGCTGTCTGCGAAAGCCTGGTTTACCAATACAAAACGGTGCTGCTTGTCTTTTACAAAAATCCAGTCAGGTGTGGCATCGATAACGGTGCGCAATAAATTTTTTGCCTGATTAATTTCCTCTTCTGCTTGCTTACGACTGCTGATATCTTCTACTGTACCTAGCGCTTCTACAAGTTGGCCGACACTGTTGACTGTAATCTCGGCACGTTCTCTGATCCATTTTATTTGTCCTTTCATATTGATGCGATGTTCGATGTCGTAGGTTGCCCCTTTTAAAGCCGCTTGCCAAGCTAAGTCAACCCGCTCGCGATCCTCTGGAATGATGCACGCCAGGAAGCCTTCATAGGTTAGCGGTGCGTTGTTTTCAATACCAAAAATTTGAAAAGCTTCTTTAGACCAAGTCAGCTCATCGGTTTTTAAGTTAAAGTGCCAGCTGCCAAGCTTAGCCAGCGCTTGCGCGCGCAGCAGCGCTTCCTCGCTTTGCTGTAGAATCAGCTCCTTCGCTTTGCGATCACTGATGTCGGTATGCGTGCCCAACATTCGCGACGACCGACCTTGATGATCCCATTCAATGACTTTACCTAAGGAAAGTATCCACTTCCATTCGCCCTGCTGAGTGAGTTGTCGGAATTCCACCTGATAGTCTTTGCGTAGTCCGGTAATATAATCTTTGTAAATCTGATAAACAGGGTCACGATCTTCGGGATGCATACGATCGAGCCAGCTGGTATCGGTTTCTACAAAAGACTGTGGGTCATAGCCCAGCATGAGCGCGTACTCGGGGCTTACTATCGCCTCTCCTGTCTGTATATTGAGATCATAAAGGCCTTGGTTTGCCGCCGTCAGGGCCAAGCGCAGGCGGGATTCACTGTCGCGCAAGTTCTGCTCGGCCCGGCGTCGCTCCGCCTGGATGCCGATCATCATGAGAGAAATAAGCGTTGTGGTTGCCACAAAAATGCATAAAATCAATTGATCGAGCTGAGGATCTCCTCTGGAAAAAGGACCGGTACCTTTTGCGGTTCCTATGACAGCGAGCAAGGCAATTGCCAGCGCTGTAATATAAGCGCCTAAGGGATTAAAACGTAAGCCTATCCATATCAAAGAGGGGAATACCAAGAAAGCAAGCGGCAACATCAGCTGACCAATCATTGAGATGCCGCCGAATACCAGCCATACTAAGAAGATACAGCTCCCTAAGACTAAAATGAATTCCAATCTGGTTCGTAGTGGAGAACGGAGTATGGAAGTTACTTGATCAGCCGTACATAACAGCAGCAGCGGAGTAAAAACCAAAACACCAACCGTGTCGCCGAGCCACCAGCCTAACCAGGCTTGGGCGACCAAATCAGTCGATAGATTTCCACTTACATACAGCTCAAAGACACCGATACTTGCGGTTAAAAACATGCTGCCTGGCCCGATCAGTAAGAAGGCTGTCACGTCACATCCGCGCACGAAACTGTTTTGAAATCCCATGGTTCGTTTGAGCAGCAAAGCACCTACTACCGGGCCGATGGTATTACCGAAAGCGATTCCCATGGCAACAAGCAGGCTAACATGGCCGATACTCAGGTTTATGGCAAGCGCACCCAGAAATATACCGGGCCAGCACGATAGTCTCCACACTAAAAGCGCTGCTAAGGCGATACCGGAAGATGGCCAGAACAAAGTGATGCTGGAACTTACGTAAGGTATGCTTAACCCAAGCTTTCCTCCCACAAAATAAGCTGCAGCTAATAATAAGATGCGTGTAATGAGAGCGGCCGGTAATTTTTCTAAGCGCTGTTTCATATAAAACCAAGGGTTGCTGACTCTATTAATTTTAGCATCGCACCAGAATCAGGTATGGAAAGCAACAGAAGTGTTTTCTTGTTTTTCTTGTTTTTTTAATAAAATAACAACAGTCTATTGATGTCATTTGTCCTTCGATTCGGGACAGCTGTTTTGTATTTTTTTGCACTCTAGGAGAGCGAAAAAGATCTACACAATTGTTCAACCCGAGGCATATTCACTGCTTTCCTGCCCTGGATTAGATGGTTGAAAAACTATCTGCGTTACCGCCACGATGTTAAAGGCAGGCTCAAAATGCTCATTCATTACGCATAAACTGCGCCCGATCGTCTACTTTTGCCTGGTGTCGGCTAGCTACTTCAAAAACATCTGTCAACGGACTGTTGATAAATAAACGTTACAAAACAATATATATAATATATTGGAATAATATTCTAACTAAACAGTATTTTTGTTTATATAAAAACACTGTTACTGTTCGCTCCCGTTGATATTGTTTACTAACAAGGTGATGCAAATGAATACCGATGTAGAAGCAAAATTTGTTAAAGAGAACACTAGGCGGGTGTCCACAGACGTCGCGCAGGAAATTCTGCGTGCTGTTGACGGTATTGAATATGGATCAGTCGAAATCGTCATACACGACGGTAAGGTTGTACAAATAGAGTGCCGGGAAAAAATTCGCGTGAATCAAAGCGGATCTTCCACACGTAAAGCATCGAAAGCATAGCGTACTCCATTTTAGATTTGATGAATCAAGATCAATGGACTCATCTGGCAACATAACACCCACCCATAACATAGGCGGTGAAATAGCAAAAAATAGCAGTGGCTCAACCGGATTGCCGGAGGGCTTGCTTAGGAGAATGAAGTGAAGTTTCTTTGGTTTTTTTTACATACTGCGGCATTGAGCGTACTGACGGTCAGTTCTACTAAAGCATCATCCGATCCTAAAGCATCGGTGGATTTTCAAGCGATGCAACCGAATATCATGCAGGTAGCACAGCAGATGATCGCTGTTGATACTGGCAAGTCAATTGATAAATTGTCAGATCGGACTCAACCGCAAGCGCCAGGTCAATCATTGCCGGCCATTGTACCGGAAGCCAAGACACTGGCAGTAAGTAATCAAGGTACTAGCTATCATCGCCGCTCCAACAGCTATGCCTCCAACCCGGATTCCGATCCGCCGCGGTATGTGCGTCGGTTAAGTGATATCGGTGTTGAGGCGTTTAAAGATATTACTTGGTTGGATATCGGCTTGGAATCACGCATGCGTTACGAACATCGCCACAATGATATTCGACGCATTGAAGGCGGCAACGATGATCCTTTTTTCTTACGTCAACGCGCATGGATAGGGATAAGAGATATTTTGGATCCATTCCGTTTTGCGGTCGAATTTCAGGATTCCAGGATGTATCACAATAAATATCCTACCACCGATCAGGAAAGAAATGAATACGATTTGATCAATGCGTATGGTGAGTTGTATTTCAAAAAAGGATTGGGTGTCGATGATCGGAATCAGGATCGGCCAATTCGATTCCGCGTCGGTCGCATGGCTTATGAAGTGACAGATCGACGTTTTATCGCGCGCAATGAGTGGCGCAATACCACCAATTCTTTTGAGGGATTCCGTCTGAATCTGGGGCGTGAAGCCAATGCATGGGAACTCGATCTGTTCGGCATGCAGCCGGTCAGGCGCCTGCAAACCAGATTTGATGAGGCTAACCATAATCTGTGGTTCTTTGGCGCGATCGGCTCGTGGCGCAAATGGTCTGACATCGTCACCATACAGCCCTATTACTTGGGCCAGAAGCAGCAAGGTGATCCGAATGGTTTTACCAACACCAATAAACTGGATCGGGAAATTCATATGCCTGGGTTCCGCGCTTACGGCAAAGTAAATAATTATTTTGATTTCGACGTCAGCTACAACCATCAATTCGGCTTTAGCGGCCCTTTGCGGCAGGACGCGCAAGGTTATACCATCGAAATAGGGCGGAATTTTGACCATGCGTGGAAACCCCGGATCGGTCTTTTCTACGGTTATGCCAGCGGTGATAAGGATCCTAATGATGGCGTCGACAATCGCTTTGATCGTTTCTTTGGGTTTGCACGGCCTTGGTCAGCCGATCACTATGTGATTTACGAGAACTTGAAGGCTCCCAAGATCCGCGCTGAGTTTAGTCCAACGCAGAAACTGGGATTTGAAATGGGCTATGGCGGGTATTGGCTCGCCAGCAGCACCGACCGCATGTTCGATATTCTCGACGGCAACATCAGCAATACCGTCAAGGATCCCGGATTCAACCGCGACCGGACCGGAAAAAGTGGTGATTTCGCCGGCCATTCGTTTGAAGGGCGCATACGTTATCAAGCTACCTCAAGAATTAGCACCATCTTAGGCTATACCCATTTTACCGCCGGTGACTTCGTAAAGAACCGTATCGCGGCGAACTCTTGCGCTACTCTTAACAAGCATCCTTGCGTCGATCAACGTTCGGGCGATACTGATTTTATATACTTTGAAGTACTCATCAGTCTCTTATAAATCACCTTAAATTTCTATTATTTCGATTGGAGGAAAAATCGTGAACACTAAAACATGGTTGGCAAAAGGTCTTCTGGCAGCAAGTCTCCTGATCAGCGGCAGCGTATTGGCGGAAAAAACGCTACTCAATGTTTCCTACGATCCAACGCGGGAGTTATATCAGGAATTTAATACCGCTTTTGCCAAGCACTGGCAGGAAAAAAGCAATGAAAAGGTCACGGTTCGGCAGTCCCACGGTGGTTCCGGCAAGCAGGCACGTTCCGTCATTGATGGTTTGGAAGCCGATGTTGTGACACTAGCGTTGGCCAACGATATCAGCGCTATTGCAGAAAAAGCCAAATTACTCTCGCAAGATTGGCAGAAGCGCTTGGCACTCAATAGCACACCGTATACTTCGACGATCATTTTCCTGGTGCGCAAAGGTAATCCCAAAGGGATTAAAGACTGGGATGATTTAGCGCGCTCCGGGGTGTCCGTGATTACACCGAATCCGAAAACTTCCGGCGGTGCGCAGTGGAATTACCTGGCGGCATGGGAGTTCGGCAAGCAGCGTTATGGTGAGGATAAGGCGCAAGGATTTGTCAGAGACCTCTACAAAAATGTACCTGTTCTCGATTCCGGTGCGCGCGGCTCAACCACAACGTTTGTAGAACGTGGCGTGGGCGATGTGTTGATCTCCTGGGAGAACGAAGCCTTTCTGGCCATCAAGGAATACGGCGCGGATAAATTTGAAGTCATCATACCGTCTTTGAGCATTCTTGCAGAGCCACCAGTCGCGATCGTCGATAAAGTGGTCGACAAAAGAGGTACACGCCAGGTTGCTGAGGCTTATCTCCAGTATTTATATTCCGAAACCGGGCAGGAGATTGCTGCCAAGCATTTTTATCGCCCTACCGATGCAAAAGTTGCTGAAAAATATGCCGGCAAGTTTCCACCGATCGAGTTATTCAAAATCGATGATGCTTTTGGTGGTTGGAAGAATGCGCACAAAATCCACTTCGCGGATGGTGGCACATTTGACCAGATTTACCTGAAGCAATGACACGGCGTAGCGCGCTACACCTTATAAAGGACTGAATATGACTGTTCTAATTGTTGGCGGGGATTATGTGACATCGTTCAAGCATCTCATTTCCACTCAGCGCCGTGCGCGTATTGAACACTGGAGTGGACGCAAGAAAGGATGGAACAAACGTTCACTTCCAAACGAAACACAGCTGGTTGTTGTTATTTGCGACTACGTCAATCATAGCCTGACCAATGCGGTGAAGGAAAAAGCGAATCGTCGCGGTATTCCGTTAGTGTATTGCCATCGCTCAGTCAATGAACTGAGGCGCAAGTTACAGAATATCGATCAAATCGATCAGGATTGTTGTTGTAAAAATTTTTATGACAGCAAAGATCAATCGCAGAGATTTCACTGATTGATCTAATGGACAGCAGATAAATAAATTTATGCAGGGATTTTCCATGAATGCATTAACAAACAATACGTTTATTGTCAGGGATGAATTTAAGCTCATCCAATCAGCTACCGACTATTCTTTGAAACGCGCTGACAATGGCTGGATCAGCGGACATTTCTATCATTGCGAATTGACGAGTGTTTTTCAGCCCATTTTCAGTATTGATCAAGGCAAAACCATGGGGCACGCAGCCTATATCCGCTCCCAATCCAATCATGATGTTGCGCTTTGGCCGTGGCAGGTTTTCTCGTTGGCATCAAAAGATGATCAATTGATTGATTTGGATCGCTTATGCCGGGCAATTCACGCGCTGAATTATTATTTCAATAATATTTCCAAATCGGACAATTTGTTCGTCGAAGTTCATCCACGTCTTCTGGAAAGCGTTAAAGACGACCATGGTCGTGCATTTGAAAATTTCCTTGATTTGATCGGCGTGAAAACTTCACGAATAGTCATTGAAATACCGGCCATCGTCAATCGCAACTGGAAGCTGCTGCAGCATGTCATTACCAACTACCGTTCTCGCGGTTATCAAATCGCTGCGAATTACAGTGGTGACCGTAGTGATTGGATGGCGGAACTGGGAAGCTTGTACCCGAACATCGTGCGCATTGAGGCGAGCGATCTGGTGCGACACGAAGCCATCACCCTATTGGTGGAAACCCTACACAGCTTTGGCGCAAAGCTGTTGGTGCGGGACATTGAAACACCCGCGCAATTTGCGGTTGCCGTGCAAGCTAATGCAGATTATCTGCAAGGAAACTTACTCGGAGAACCGGCGCATGCAATTGAAGTGATTGATCGTTTACCTGCTTTTGAAACAATCAATCGATGAAGAAGCAAATTATGAATGTATTTATTAAACCAAGGAGAATGAAATGACAGATATTCATCAAGCGCATACTGCATTAGGTGATGTAGCGGCCCGAACGCTTGCCAATGCCACCAAGACAGTACCGATGCTGGGAACCATCACGCCGCGCTGGCTGACCCACATGCTGCAATGGGTGCCGGTCGAGGCGGGTATTTATCGTGTTAATAAGGTGAAGGATCCTGAACAAGTCGAAGTGGATTGCTCCGCCAAGGATGAACGCGAATTGCCCGCTACCTTTGTAGATTACGAAGAATGGGGCCGGGAGTATGTATTGAACGCAGTAAATACGGTATTGGATGTGCATACCCGCGTCTCAGATCTTTACAGTAGCCCGCACAATCAGATTCGTGAGCAATTGCGTCTGACCATAGAGACAATCAAAGAACGTCAGGAGAGTGAGCTTATTAATAACAAGGAATATGGTCTACTGAATAATATTGCTAAATCGATGAAAGTGAAGCCGCGCACAGGTGCCCCGACACCCGATGACCTCGATGAATTAATCGCACGTGTCTGGAAAGAACCCGCTTTCTTTCTGGCGCATCCGCTGGCGATTTCTGCATTTGGCCGCGAGTGCACACGCCGTGGCGTGCCACCTCCGACCGCAACGCTATTTGGCTCACAATTCCTGACCTGGCGTGGCATTCCACTGATTTCTTGCGACAAACTTCGCGTCACAGGCGGCAAAACCAATATTCTTTTGTTGCGCACGGGTGAAAGCCGCCAAGGTGTGGTCGGATTATATCAGCCCGACTTACCGGGCCAGCAAGGTATGGGCTTGTCGGTACGCTTCATGGGCATCAATCACAAAGCGATTGCTTCCTATTTGGTTTCCCTCTATTGCTCGCTGGCAGTATTGACCGAAGATGCGCTCGGCGTACTCGAAAATGTCGAAGTGGGTAAATATCATGAGTACAAGTAGTCTCGATAGTCTGGCAGGCGAAGGCGTGAACGCCGCGTCCGGTTTGCCGGATGTTGAGTTATTAACGCGCATAGCTAACGAGATGTTCTCTGCGCCGAATACGGTAGCAGCCGCTGGCGCTCCATTTTCGGCGGCAACTGAACCAAAACTCGAGATTCCGACGTTTGCCGCGGATCATTTCGGAGCAAAAAATTCTTTTTCCGTTCCACCTTCAGTTATTCCGTTACCGTTTGAAGCTGAATTACGTGCCCTATTGGTGCCGGTGCCGAGCGCCGCATCCGTAGGTGCTACACCCACTCATCCGACCCGAGGATCTTCATTCTATTTTCTTGATGAAATAACGTCGCCTGGTCGCACCGGGCAGGGATCGGGGTTTGATTCTGCGCACCCACCTTTCGACGTTAATGCCATCAAGCGTGATTTTCCGATTCTAAAAGAACTTGTGAACGGTCGTCCCTTGATCTGGCTGGATAATGCCGCCACGACGCAGAAGCCACAAGCTGTTATTGATCGTCTCAGCTATTTTTACCAGCACGAGAACTCCAACATTCATCGCGCCGCCCATGAATTGGCGGCGCGTGCCACGGATGCTTACGAGGAATCGCGCGAAAAAGTACGCCGCTTTATCAATGCGCCATCCACTAACGAAATCATCTTCGTTCGCGGCACTACCGAAGGTATCAATCTGGTTGCTCAAAGCTGGGGGCGGCAAAACATCGTTGAAGGAGACGAAATCGTTATCACCTGGCTGGAACATCACGCCAATATCGTGCCTTGGCAACAATTGTGCGCCGAAAAAGGCGCCAAATTGCGGGTGGCGCCGGTGGACAATGACGGGCAGATATTGCTGGAGGAATACCAGAAGCTGCTCGGCTCACGCACCAAGCTGGTTGCATTCTCGCAAGTATCGAATGCATTGGGCACCATTACGCCGGCTCGCCAAATGATAGAAATGGCGCATCGAGTCGGTGCACGTGTCTTGGTGGATGGTGCGCAATCCGTTTCGCACATGCGGGTTGACGTGCAACAACTCAATTGTGATTGGTTTGTTTTTTCCGGCCACAAGGTGTTTGGTCCGACCGGAATCGGTGCATTATTTGGCAAAGCTGAGCTGCTTGATGCCACGATACCTTGGCAAGGCGGCGGCAATATGATCAAAGATGTTACTTTCGAGAAAACCACTTACCATGGCGCGCCTGCCCGCTTTGAAGCCGGTACGGGCAACATCGCCGATGCCGTCGGCTTGGGCGCTGCGATTGATTACGTGGAGCGCATCGGCATTGATAATATCAATCGCTATGAGCATCAATTGATGGCTTATGCGACGCGCGGCCTCAACACAGTGCCCGGTTTGCGACTGATTGGCACCGCCGCAGAAAAAGCCGGAGTGCTGTCTTTTGTATTAAAGGGATTTACTTCTGAAGCAGTGGGCGAGGCATTGAATCGTGAAGGCATTGCGGTGCGTTCCGGTCACCACTGCGCACAACCTATCTTGCGTCGCTTTGGCTTGGAGACCACAGTCCGTCCGTCGCTGGCGCTATACAACACATGTGCGGATGTTGACGCGCTAGTCACTGCATTACACCGTATTCAAGGCGAGCGCGGTAGCTTTTTTTGATATCCGGAGAGGGAAGCGTGCATTCAGTTAATGAATCTAAGGGCATTGTATGTCAAGCGAATTAGTTTTGATTCGTCAGTCTGCGAATCTAAATCAATCACGGGAGTTCCTAATTGAATACTTTTAAGCAGCACAGTATTTTGCCAGGATTCAATCTGGCGCTTGGATTTACATTGTTGTATCTCAGCTTGATCGTACTGATTCCGCTGTCGGCAGCATTTATCCGTACGGCCGAACTATCCTGGTCGGAATTTTGGTCCATAGTCACCACACCACGCGTGGTGGCTTCGTATCGCTTGACGTTTGGTGCGTCATTTGCAGCTGCCGTCGTCAATGCAGTATTTGGTCTTTTGGTGGCTTGGGTGCTAGTACGTTATCACTTTCCCGGTAAAAAAATAGTCGATGCCCTGGTGGATCTTCCTTTTGCGCTGCCAACCGCCGTGGCCGGTATTGCGTTGACTGCGCTGTATGCGGGCAATGGCTGGATTGGTCAGTACCTTGAGCCGCTGGGTATCAAGGTTGCTTTTACACCGCTGGGTATTTTTGTGGCGCTGACTTTTATCGGGCTGCCATTTGTGGTGCGCACGGTGCAGCCGGTACTCGAGGATATTGAAGCGGAATTGGAAGAGGCGGCAGCAACGCTCGGCGCCAATCGCTGGCAAACCTTTACGCGAATAATCTTCCCGGCACTTTTCCCGGCGCTGATGACCGGATTTGCGCTGGCCTTTGCGCGCGCGATTGGCGAGTACGGCTCGGTTATTTTCATTGCCGGAAACATGCCAATGGTCTCAGAAATCACACCGCTGCTGATTATTACCAAACTAGAGCAGTATGACTATGCGGGTGCTACGGCATTGTCGGTGGTAATGCTGGTGATTTCGTTTACTTTGTTATTAATTATCAACCTGCTGCAATGGTGGAGTCGCCGCCGCAGTATTGAGTCATGAGGTGATGACAATGACGACGATTACTTTTCCCTTATCTCCAAGTGCTCAAAAAGAACGTGCGACGCAGGAACCTGCCTGGGTACGCTGGTCCTTGATTGGTGTGGCGCTTATTTTTTTAACCTTGTTTCTTTTTATTCCGCTGATTTCGGTTTTTTATGAAGCGTTCAAGAAAGGCAGCGATGTCTATTTTGCTGCGATCACCGATCCTGATGCCGTGTCAGCAATCAAGCTGACGCTTACGGTGGCGGCGATTGCGGTGCCTTTGAATCTGTTATTCGGCGTTGCTGCGGCATGGGCCATTGCCAAATTTGAATTTCGCGGCAAAAATCTGCTGATCACCTTGATCGACTTGCCTTTTTCAGTATCTCCGGTGGTTTCCGGACTGATCTATGTGCTTGTCTTTGGCTTGCAAGGGTGGTTTGGTTCATGGCTGGCGGAGCACGATATGAAAATTATTTTTGCTGTGCCTGGGATTGTGCTGGCGACCGTTTTCGTGACCGTGCCATTTATCGCGCGCGAGTTGATTCCATTGATGCAGGCGCAAGGTACCGAGGAAGAAGAAGCGGCTGTGGTGCTGGGTGCGAGCGGTTGGCAGACCTTCTATAAAGTGACGCTGCCCAATATCAAATGGGGTCTGTTGTATGGCGCTATCCTGTGTAATGCGCGGGCAATGGGCGAGTTTGGCGCGGTATCGGTGGTATCGGGACATATTCGCGGCAGCACCAATACCATGCCGCTGCATGTCGAAATTCTCTATAACGAATACAACTTTGCAGCCGCTTTTGCCGTGGCTTCACTGCTGGCATTGCTGGCACTGGTGACGCTGGCGCTGAAGACACTGATCGAATTCCGCAATCAACAACATCAACAACATCAACAATCAAGGGGTCACGAATGAGTATCGAAGTTCTTAATCTATCCAAACAATTTGGTACTTTCACTGCTTTGCATAATGTGAATTTGCAGGTGCACTCCGGTGAGTTGCTGGCGCTGTTGGGGCCTTCGGGTTCCGGAAAAACCACGTTATTGCGTGTGATCGCCGGGCTTGAAACCGCTGATAGCGGGCAGGTGCTATTTCATGGCGAAGACGCCACCGATCAACATGTACGCGAGCGCCAAGTCGGTTTCGTATTCCAGCATTACGCATTGTTTCGAAACATGACGATTTTTGAGAACGTGGCGTTTGGTTTGCGCGTGCGTCCCAAGAAATTTCGTCCTACCAATGCGGAAATCCGCGATCGCGTTATGAAGTTATTGCATCTGGTACAACTGGATTGGCTGGCAGATCGTTACCCACACCAACTCTCTGGCGGTCAGCGCCAGCGTATTGCATTGGCGCGGGCACTGGCGGTGGAGCCGAAAGTATTGTTGCTGGACGAGCCTTTTGGCGCATTGGATGCCAAGGTGCGCAAGGAATTGCGTTCGTGGTTGCGCAGATTGCACGATGACATGCATATCACCAGTGTGTTTGTGACGCATGATCAGGAAGAAGCGCTGGAAGTCGCCGACCGGGTGGTGGTCATGAATGAAGGTTGTATTGAACAAATCGGCACACCCGATGAGGTGTACGAACAACCTGCCAGTCCATTCGTTTACGAGTTTCTCGGCAACGTCAATCTGTTTCATAGCCGCCTGCATCGCGGTCGTGCCTGGATTGGCGATATCGAAGTGGATGCGCCGGAACATGCTGAAGCCGAAGAACTGGCGGCAGTTGCTTACGTACGCCCGCATGAAATCGAAGTCGAACGTACGCAAAATGGTGAAGCCGCATTGGCGGCGCGCGTCGCTCACGTGCTTTCGGTAGGTCCGATCGTGCGATTGGAACTGATGCGTAACAATGACGAACAAAAAACCCCCATCCAGGTTGAGATCAGTAAGGAGCGTTTTCGTGAATTACAATTGGTAAAAGGCGATGAAGTATTTATCAAGCCACGCCGTCTGGATTTGTTCCCGAACTACAAAAATGGCACGAATGATGTTATGCAGACACGTTGAGGTGTTTTACACTGCTGCCTTAGGGAAAATATGAGATTCGTTTCGGTTTTTGAGCATGCTGCAAAGTTTTATGCTTTTTGAGAAAATTATTCTCAAATGCGGATTGACGACCAAGAATGTGGTGATTTCAGCGGTAATCAAGAGCTCTTATGCTTTAAATCACAAAGAGTTGCTGGACGGTTTATACAATTATCGCCGCCGCGGCTATCAAATCGCACTCAATATCGGCTCGCTATATGCTGCAACTGGGCTTTGGGATCTGATTGTTAAAATGTCGGCGAATTATTTGCGTATTAATACCCCCAGCATTGAAGTTATCCGACATTCGAATGCCATCTGGCCAGCGGATTTAAAGAAATTAATAGCATTTCAAAAATTGACCGGGGGACAAACGATATTGCAACAAAAAGAACAAGTGGACATCGCGGCATCTGCGGGATTTGATCTGGCACAAGGTAATTATTACGAAAAACTGATTACGGATTCTCTGGAATGCTTGTAAAAAACAGTCAGCTAGCTGTTGGATCAACATTGTATTGCGCAATTGCAATCAGACTAAATGCGTTTGGTAAAAAGAAATCGAAACCGCAAAGTCTTAAATCCTTTTCGCTCCAATGAGAGCGGTGGTTTTCCAAAGGATTGGCGAGAACTTCTTGTGCAATGAAGTCTTTGGGCGTACTTACCAGCACAGAACCTCGACTGACGCGCCGACATTCTTGCAGAAACGCAATGCCTTGTTCTTTTTCAAAGTGTTCCAAAATATCAATCGCCAGTACTAGATCATAAGATTTATCGTTCAAAGTAGGGAGCAATTCTAATGCGTTGCCAATCATCAGATTCTTGTAAGAATAATCATGAACAGTGGTGAGATATCCAGCATAGCCTTCAATTCCGTCGATTGTGATTTTCCATTGATCCTTGCTGCGTTGATGTGCATCTGACCCATTGATTTCAAAAAGATTAACTTTCTCTAAATCAATACGTAGCAGAAAGCCGTACTGCCCCATTCCAACACCTACATCCAGAATTGATTGCGGATTTTGTTGTTCAGCAAAACCGATGATTGCACTGAGCTGACTGCTATGACTAAATGGCATATTTTTTCCTTATAGTGGCTGCTGATTGATTGAACGAGCGCAAAAATTTCAATCGTAACTGGAACGTTCAAATATCCTTAGTCTTATTATTGCGTGCCACTTATTTGCGACAATGGCTCCGCCACGCCGTTGGAAAGTATGAATACACGATCGGCCGCGTTGATCACTGCCGGTTGGTGCGAAACAGCAATAATCGTCAGATTTTGTGATAATTTTTGCAGTGTTTCGCAGATGGTTTGCTCGCTTTCCGGATCCAGTGCGCTGGTAGGTTCGTCCAGAATCAGGAATGACGGGCTGTGCGCCAGAGCACGTGCGATAGCGATACGCTGGCGCTGTCCGCCGGAAAGTAGTCCGCCGCGTTCACCCACAACGGTCTGCAGCCCTTCCGGCAAGGTGTTGACGAAATCCCACGCGCCGGCTTGGCGTAGCGCTCGTTCTGCATCGACAGCGGTTAATGTGGGTTCTCCGACCAAGATATTGCTCATTACGGTGTCATGCAGCAGTACGGTGTCTTGCGAAACATAACCGATCATGTGGCGCCACTGACGCAGATTGAGGTCGTGTAAGGGTATGCCGTCGATCTGCACTTCGCCGGACTTTGGTTCGGTCAATCCGCACAATAAATCCAGCAAAGTGCTTTTACCGACGCCGGATGGTCCCATGACTGCGGTGAATGTGTTGATCGGTATTTCAATGTTCAGATTCTTGAAAATGACTTTCTGACCATAATCAAACTTGACATGTTGCAAGGTGATGCCTTTTTGCAGCGTGGGTTGCAGTGTTCCGGTTGCTCTCTCTGCTGCAGCGCGTGCATTGTCGGCAGCCTTGCGTAAAGCCCAATAAGCGCTTTCTTGTGCGGCAAGTTGCTGGTGTCGGCGCTGCGCTTTATTCAGTAATCCCAGGATGCGTGTGAGCAAGAAAACCATCAGCATGACTTCCGGTAAGGATAATTCCCAAACCACCAGTGCGAAATACAAGCCGCTGGCTGTCAAAGCAGCGAGAATGGGTTCTTGTAGCGCGGTCAATGCCGCTCTATTCATGACTTCCCGTCGCGTGGCTTTTTCCAGATGCTGGGTTTGTTCATGCAGAATGGCATCGGCAACGTTATCGCGTGCCATCGCTTTCAGTGATTTGACTGAACTCAGTACATCGGATAAGTAGGCCAATAAGTCGCGCAGCAAATGCGTTTGTTTGGTGCCTGCACGTCGGGTGGCGCTGACTAAACGATTCAATACAAGCAGTAAGAATGAACCGATGACTAATGACGCCAGTGTCGCTTCCCATGAAATGAATAATGCCACGATGGAATACACCAGCACTTGAATGGCGAGCGCAAGTACATTCACACTGTGCTCGAAACCGTTGGCCGCGCGATAGGCTTCCGTCGCAACCGAGTTAGCTAGGGAGCCGGCGGGTTGTCGTAAATAATATTGCCAGCGACTGGCCAGCAACGCTTCAATGAGATCCAGGCGTAGTGCTGTGGCTACATGCGCAACGGTATAACCCACTTGACGGTTGGCCAGGAGCAGCACCAATCCTTTGAAAAACATACCGCCGACGATAATCAGCAGGATTGTGTCCAGTGTGGGCTCAATGCCGATATCTTGCAGCGTTTTTTCCATGAATTTACCGAGACCGGAATCATTTGCGCCACCTGACTCGCCCATAGCGATCGATAATAAAGGTAGTAGCGCAGTTAAACTCAATCCTTCAGCGATGCCGGCGATGAGCAATGCAACCAGGACGAATGCACTGCGTCGGGGAAAAACCATAATGTACGTAAATAAAGTACGCATAGGCAAGTTAGAAAAATTGATCAGTCATCAGTAGGTTGTTGATGAAAATAAACTCGAATTCATGGTGCAGGCTGCCCGAATTAATCAGGCAATCGTTACGGCTTCAGATAAATAAACATCCTGGATAGCATTCAACAGTTTGACACCTTCCGCAAATGGTTTCTGAAATGCTTTGCGTCCGGAAATTAACCCCATGCCGCCCGCGCGCTTGTTAATGACCGCAGTCCGGATGGCCTGGTGCAGATCGTCACTACCTGCTGACTCGCCTCCCGAATTAATCATGCCGATTCTCCCCATATAGCAATTAGCGACCTGATAACGCACCAGATCGATCGGATGATCGGTTGTCAGTTCACTGTATACCTTGGGATGCGTTTTGCCAAATTTAATGGCGTTATAGCCGCCATTGTTGGTGGCCATTTTTTGTTTGACGATATCCGCGCCGATCGTGGCTGCCAAGTGATTGGCCTGGCCGGTCAGGTCAGCGCTCGTATGGTAATCCTGCTCTGCAGTTTTGAATGCGTTATTGCGTGTATAAGCCCACAATATGGTGACCATCCCCAGACTATGCGCATGCTCGAATGCCTGAGAAACCTCCAGAATTTGGCGGCGCGATTCTTCAGAACCGAAAAAAACCGTCGCACCGACTGCGCAGGCGCCCATATCAAAAGCCTGATTGACGCTGGCAAAAAGCGTTTGGTCGAATTTGTTGGGATAGGTGAGCAATTCATTATGATTAATTTTAAGAATCATTGGGATCTTATGCGCATAGCGCCGCGCCACGATGGCGAGCACACCCAGTGTGGACGCCACGCCATTGCAACCGCCTGCGATGGCGAGCTCAACAATGTGTCGCGGGTCGAAAAACATCGGGTTGGGCGCAAACGATGCGCCTGCGGAATGCTCAACGCCTTGATCGACCGGCAACAGTGATAAATATCCCGTACCTGCCAAGCGTCCATGGTTATACAGCATCTGTAAATTGCGTAACACGCTGGGTTTGCGATCGCTCAATGCCATCACACGATCGACAAAATCAGTTCCTGGTACCGCTAAGCTGCTCTTGGGTATGGTATTGCAGACATGATTGAGTAGAAAGTCGCTTTCATTGCCTAGTATGGTCGTAATGTTCATCATTCTTACCCTCCTTAGGATTGTTGTAGCAATATTATTTGATACATTGAGTTTCCATTCGTGTCACAAATAGCATTTTGATAATTGTATATTCACGGTACGTCCGTAATATCACATAACACACCGTCGATCAGCTGCTTGACCTGTTGCGCGCGATTAGCCAGTCGCGCATCGTGCGTTACGATGATCAGGCTGGCGTTGACTTTGTGATTCAACTCCAGCATTAAATCGAATACTGCTTCAGCGGTATGGCGATCAAGATTTCCTGTGGGCTCATCAGCCAGAATGCACGCAGGTTGTGTTACCAAGGCGCGGGCAACGGCAGCGCGTTGGCGTTCACCGCCGGATAATTCACCGGGGGTATGCGTCAGGCGGTGGCTCAAGCCCACTTGCTTCAAGATATCAGCTGCCCGGTCATGTGCTTCCTGGCTCGGCAAACGGCGAATCAACAGCGGCATGGCGACATTTTCCAGCGCGCTGAATTCTGGTAACAAGTGATGAAATTGGTAAATGAATCCCAGCGAACCATTGCGTAACCGGCAGCGTGCTTCTTCATTGCTATTCGCGATATCCTGCCCGAGAATCTCGATACTCCCTCTCGTCGGCGCATCCAGACCTCCGAGTACATGCAGCAGCGTACTTTTGCCCGAGCCGGATGCGCCGACGATTGATACCATTTCACCTTTGTTCAGCGTCAGATTTACGCCCTTTAATACCGGTACCGCTACATCGCCTTGAGAAAATTGCTTGAACAGATCACGGCAGGAAATAACAACATCATTCATAGCGCAACGCCTCCGCCGGATTCACCTTGGATGCCCGATAACTGGGATAAATCGTTGCCAATAAAGTCAAAATAAACGAAGTGATGGCAACCGTTGTGATATCCGTCATTTGCGGATCCGTAGGAATCTTGCTGATGTAATACACTTCGCGCGACAAAAACTGCACATTGAACAAACTTTCAATAAAGGCAACCACTTCACCGACGTTATAGGCTAATAGCATACCACCCGCGACGCCGAGAACCATACCGAAGACGCCAATAAACGTGCCCTGCACAATGAATATCTTCATGATACTGCGCGGACTGGCACCCAGCGTACGTAGAATCGCGATATCCGCTTGCTTGTCGGTCACCGCCATTACCAAAGTGGAGACAATGTTGAATGCCGCAACCGCGATAATCAGTGCCAGAATCAGTGACAGCATGCGTTTCTCGATCTGGATGGCACGGAAATAATTGACATGCTGTTTGGTCCAGTCACTGATATAACTGTCGATCGTCAGCAGTGCAGGTAACTCTTGCACCACCTGAGGCGCCTGAAATAAATCCTTGAGCTTCAAGCGTACACCGGATACATCATCGTTTTCCATACGATATAGCTTTTGTGCGTCGAACATATGAATCAGCACTAGGCCGGAGTCGTATTCAAAATGACCTACTTCAAAGATGCCTACCACGGTGAACTGCTTTAGTCGCGGCAATATACCTGCGGGGGTAACTTGTCCTTGCGGTGAGATCAACACAATCTTGTCGCCGAGGAAAGTACCCATGGTGCGTGCTAATTCCATGCCGATGACGATACCGAATTCACCCGGTACCAGGTGATCCAACTCACCGCTCACCATGGTTTTTGTAAAATCGGCCACCTTGTCTTCCATCGTCGGCAAAATGCCACGTACCACAACGCCCTGCACTATCTGATTGTGCGACAGCATACCCTGCGCGTTGACATACGGCGCAGCAGCTTCCACGGCCGGATGCTTCGCGGCTTCTGCTGCAGTTTGCTGCCAATGACGCAGATTGCCATGCAAACTGCCGATCTGAACATGCGAAGCGACGCCCAGAATACGAGTACGTACTTCTTTCTGAAAACCGTTCATAACCGACATGACAGTAATTAGCGCGGTCATCCCTAATGTAATCCCCATCAGGGAGATTAATGAAATAAATGAGATGAAATGATTGCGTTTTTTGGCACGCGTGTAGCGTAAACCGATGAAAAGCTCATAAGGAGACACGAATTTATACACCCGTAATAAATTTATCCCCGAAGTTTGCCACAATTAGAAGCGGCTTAACAAATAAACGATGATCAAGGAGATGTAAAAATAAGATTTATTCAGAAACCACTCGGTGCTTTATTGGTTATTTTAGTGGGCTTCGCATGTCAAGCGTGCAGCGCGGAAGGCCGCCGACTATTGAATCCGGATTTCCCATTGGCGAGGCCAGCAGTATATGTGGATCGAATCAGCCATTCCCGATAATTCTTCTCAAGCTGCATCTTATTCCTTAAATTCAGTGAATAGCGGCCGATATTGATATGACAATCATATTCGAGAGATTGAATTTGATCATTATGGTGCCGTAAACAATTTTCTGAATTTTATGCATCACTGATTTTTTCAATTCTGAATACGAGTCGGGTTATTCATTCATCTGTTGAAGATTGTCATTCTATTTTAGAAGAAGCTTTGGTGTACGAATAAAAGTTAGAGTTAGCGTTAGCGTTGAATTTTATTTTCTTAACTGTGTGAGGCTTAAATGGATCCATGTGCGATAGTGACTGATGTTCGCTCAATTTTTTCCTTACCTGATGTTGTGATTCGCATCAATGAACTAATTGATTCAGGAGAAGCAACCAATAGTGAGTTGGAGCGGGTAATTTTGAATGATCCTGCGTTGACGGCAAAATTACTGAAATTTGCGAACAGCTCATATTTTGGTCTTTCCGGGAAAGTAGAAACGGTTTTAAGAGCCATTTCCATTATCGGACATAAAGAATTACGGAATATGGTTATTGCATCGTCAGTCACCGCAACATTTAAAGGTATTCCGCCCGATCTGGTCAATATGGATACGTTTTGGTATCACAGTGTTACTTGCGGTGTTACTGCCCGTTTATTAGCTTCTAGTGTTGATAGCAGGGAGCGCTTTTTTATCGCTGGATTGTTGCATGGTGTCGGTAGATTGATACTTTTCAGTCAGTTCCCGAAAGAATCTGCAAAAGTATTAAGTTGTGCGAATCAAGGCGCAGACGCGGTAATTGATGCGGAGCTTAGGATTTTTAATTTTACACATGCGCAATTAGGTGCTGAACTTTTGAGGCAATGGCGATTACCGCTCAATATTTGGAAAATGGTAGAACTTCAATTCGCTCCGATGAAAGATGAAGTGTATAAATATGATGCCAGCACGCTTTGTGCAGCCGTCAATATCGCCAACTTTATCCAACCATGTACAAATCAAAAAATAAACTCCGAAAAAGCGATACCTGCACACGCGTTCGATGCATGGAATCTGCTCTGCTTATCACCGGAATTAATTGAGTCGGTAATTACAGTGGCTAAGTTGCAAGTCATTGAATTGCTCAATATCGTGAGATGATCATTCTTACATTGATTATTGTAGCATTGCTGCATTAATCTTTTCGATTACCCCGATCCTGTTCTTAGCTGTCATCATTTCCGCAATCACGCTTACCTCGGTGCTTGTCATTGCCACGCCACTGGTTGTCGCGGTCATCGCGTCTACCTTGATGGTTTTCATGGGAATCTCGACGCGATTCACTGTATTACTGCGGATGATGGCGTGAACCATCATCACCATCGGAATCATAATGAGCGCCGGCATGATTACTCCGACTGCGGTATTGCGATATTGCGGTATTGCGGTACATAGACGTCGTTATACCAATTTTCCTGGATAAGGTAGACCGGCTGACTGCAAGCATGATTGTTCTCTATCAGACTAATAATGAAACCTCTCAAGCGGCATAAATATATCGTCGCTGAGTACCGATTTGGTTTAATAAACTATGGCTTCTAACCATTACCAAACATGGTCAATAGGCCGCATGCTATAAATCCTGTGGGCAGTAGCATGCGCGTGTGATTGGTTACCGGGCGAGCTTCCAGCCAATTGAATAGCAGAATGCCGGTAACGATACTGGCACCGATCGCTACAAACAAACCGAATAGGTGGATGGTCGGCTGGTGTGGTAAAAATTTAAAGAATGCAGCGTTGACAACCAGCAATATAGGAAAATGCACCAGAAATATGGAATAGGAAGCGCGACCAACATAAGTCAGATAGCCTGGTATACGATTGCTTCCCAAAATCCCATAATATCGCGCCAATCCCAATATCACCATAACACTGCCTGCTACGGCTATGCGGGAACGAAAATCTATGGCTAATGCTGCAAGAATCAATGCGATTAGCACAGCAAGCCAAAGAATCTGATGGTTGCTGACAGAAGCCCAATAAATCAGAATGCCAAGACCGTAAGAACCGAAAAAATACAAAGCCGTCTCATCCCAATAGCTGTCTCGATTAAAAAAGAACAAAGAAGCCGTTGTTAGACTTATGATTAAAATCAGGCTTGGCATGTACAGATTTGGGTATTGATGATGAACTTGATTGGAAATCCATAACAATAGAATCATCAGTACAAATAACTGAAAATCAATTGCAACGTACCAGATGCCCGCCGATAGAACATCTTGGTTCAACAGGTTGTGCAGTAAAAAAATATGCGCCAATAGTTGAGAGACATTAGGTGCGGCAGGAATCGATTCATGCTGTATCCACATTCTAGCCAGTGCGGCACACCCAATCGCCAATGTTAACGCGGCAAGATACGGCATGATCAATCTTAGATAACGCTGCTGGATTAGCCGAACGGGCGACAACACCAATGACAAGCCCTGCGGTGCAAATTTTGCAGCTGATAGAAAACCGGCGATGACAAAAAACATTTGTACTGCTAATTTTCCATACTCGCGTAACCATTCGGTTAAAGTAGGGATCAATGGATAGGCGATATCCGACATGGGGCCGTAAATTGCTAAATGATGCGTGACTATTAGTAAGCAGCAGATAGCTTTTAACGCATCAATAAAAGGCATTCTTGAAAGACGATCAGCTTGCATACTCCTATCCTCAGAAAAGTAAAGATGGATTCAAATATAATTACGCAAGAAGCATTTTTTAAAGATTAAAACAGGACTGGCATAGCTTCAAAACCCCAGCTGACCATTCAAACAGATGTTTAACATTAGCACCATTCGTATCATTCAACTGGGGTTTCTAGATTAAAGTATTATTTTAGCCGTTCTGACATTATTGCAATATTGGAGTCACAAAATTTCTGATATCGATCAAAATTCTTTCGATTTAGCAGTAAAGGTGGGCGCGCGACTTACTCAATGTGGGTTGATGCTTGTCACGGCCGAATCGTGTACAGGCGGCTGGCTAGGCCAGGCAGTGACTGCTGTGGCAGGCAGCTCGGTTTGGTATGAGCGCGGCTTTATCACCTATAGCAACGCTTCCAAATGTGAAATGCTGGGTGTTCGTCAAGCCACATTGGATCAACATGGTGCCGTGTCTGCACAAACCGCACAGGAAATGGCTATCGGCGCGCTTAACAGGAGTCATGCGCAGGTTGGCGTGTCGATTACGGGTATTGCAGGACCTGGTGGCGGTACTGCGTTAAAGCCTGTGGGAATGGTTTGTTTTGTCTGGGCACTTAAAAATGGCGCGGTGCGGCAGGAGATCCAATACTTTCAAGGCGATCGTGAAACTGTCAGGCGCCTGTCAGTGACTACAGCGTTGCAGGGAATACTGCATATCCTGAATGATGCAACGGCTGTAGTTTGAGAGCAAACAGGGTATTGGTCAGTGTTCGCCCGACTGTTGGCTGGTCTGGGTAATAATGCGGTCGCAGTAAGCAATGGCGATGGCTGAAAGCAAGAACGCTATGTGAATGCCAGTTTGTGCGATGAGCGTTTTTTCGTCGTAAGCACTGGCGTTGATAAAGGTTTTCAGCAAGTGTATGGATGAGATTCCGATAATGGCTGTTGCCAGCTTGACTTTCAATACGGAAGCATTGACATGCGACAACCATTCTGGCTGATCAGGATGTCCTTCCAGATTCATGCGCGAAACGAAAGTCTCGTAACCGCCGATAATCACCATGATCAGCAGATTGGAGATCATTACCACATCAATCAAGCCCAGAACCACTAGCATAATGGCTGTTTCAGTCAACTTGGTCGGTCTGGTTGTACCTTCAATCGTAACGATATCGAGAATATGTTGTAATGCGGTTTTATTGCCCATCACGGCGCTGATCAAATCACATAAATCAACCCAAAAATGAAACACATAAACACATTGCGCCAGTACCAACCCCAGATATAAAGGCAACTGTAGCCAGCGCGTGAGAAAAAGAAAACGTGCTACAGGTGGGATTCGCTTATTTGAATGTTCTTTATTTTCCATATCAATTAGTATTCGTTACAGGAGCCACTCAGTTAAAGATGGGGCATTTTATGCTAAGCATTTAAAAAATCAAGGGTATTGTCCATGGCCACCCTCAGCAGTCAGTTGGGTCGATGCAGCAATCATACCGTGTCTCGGTAACAATTTTTCGGTAATACGGCCGCGAAGATAAATAGAGTTTACTCAAAAATCATAACCATATGATTAAATTGCGCAATAGTATATTTTCTGGTAAAACGGTGCACGTAAATATGTGAATTAACACCAAAAACTGTGCACTATGATTCGTTATGTCAGCCAAAAGCAACTGCCCCTCGAAGGATTTGATACACCGCCCGGGATGATACTTGATCCCGCTAATCGCTGGGTAAAGCTGAGGGATTGCATACCGTGGGATGAGTTGTCCGAGAGCTACTATAAGACGTTATGTTCCAATCTGGGGCGCCCAGCCAAAGATGCCAGAATTGTGATTGGAGCGGTGATTATCAAGCATAAATTATCGATTTCGGATGAAGAGACTGTTGAACAGATTCGAGAAAATGCGTACCTGCAATATTTTATTGGCCTGAAAGGTTTCCAAGCCAAGGCGCCCTTTGCGCCATCATTACTGGTTGAGATACGCAAGCGCATAGGTCAGACGCTATTTGATGAATTTCATGAAGCGATCATCGAGACGGTTGAGCCTCGGCGGACAAAGAAGTCAGTCAAGGCAATTGCTGATGACAACGACAACGGCAATGGCGTATCCAATAGCGGTGATGTAGACAGCAGTGGAGCTGCCACCGCAATGGCGGCCAATGTACAAAACCAACACCCGACGTTGCGATGATCGCATTGTCAGTGTCAGCCAGCCGTATCTTCGACCCGTTATCAGGGGAAAGCTCGGCAAGACCGTGGAATTTGGCGCCCAAATAAGCGTGAGTCTGACTGAAACAGGGTTGGCGCATGTCGACAAGCTGCACTG
>CAZYHY010000026.1:0-41365 GCA_964647635.1 uncultured Nitrosomonas sp. | reverse complement strand
TAAAAGATTTTAGGAGAAACACTGCGCTTTGACTGAAATCCAAGAAATAAAAAATGAAAAAATTCCTTCAGGCTGACTACTCGGCCGCAAGCAACCGAGTTTACGCCAGCCTGATTGACCTCCGGTCAAACGGAATTTTTATTATCGATTTTGACTCGGGAGCAAGCTCCCGAGATTTCTTCCGTTAAATCCCTCTTTTTATTAACCTAACGGGTACACTTTTCGCGCGCTATTTGGTACCTTTTTACTCCGCCATTGACACCCTTCAAGTCTCCGCAATACATCCTTGCTATGGGTTGCTGCCCAGGTATGCGTTTGCTTTGTATACCACTCCCGGGAAACAGCTTCAAAACTATTAGCAGCAGCCTGCTTTGCTTTTTGCTTGTTAATCTGGCGATCAATCGAAGGATCGATATTGCTTGTCAGTTTTACGCGCTCAGCTTGTGCAAGCTGTCTAGCTTGTTTTAATCCCACGACAGGATAGACACCTAGTGAGAGAGATTTTTCTTTGCCATGGATTTTGTAACGCAACCGCCAATATTTGCGACCATCTTCATATACCCAAAGATAAAGCCCTTGGCCATCATGTAACTTGCGTATCTTGGCGCTTTCAGCAGTTGCATTCTTGCAAGCTAAGTCAGTTAGCAGCTCTTTTATAGCCATAATGTGGTAACTTTTTATGTGGTAAAAATAATTACCACACTTTTTACCACATTTTTATGCTGGCTTCTAGCGGATTATTTCGGATCGTTATGGAATTAAAGTTCATGTTAAACCGCTCAGTTATTGCGTTACGTGGACTAATTTGGATTTGTACGGATTCAGAATTGGCGGAGAGGATGGGATTCGAACCCATGTGCCAAGTTACCCTGACCAACTGATTTCGAGTCAGCGCCGTTATAGCCGCTTCGGTACCTCTCCATTGATTGTGACTATCTATCTTTGACTACTTTATTTGCGACTGAGTGCACGCACGTACGAAGCAAACTTAATGTTGCGCGTCAGCTGCAATAACGCCGCGCATTTTTTGTAGAGCTTTAGCTTCAATCTGGCGAATACGCTCTGCTGATACGCCTAATTCATCAGCCAAGTCATGCAGTGTTGCCGTATCTTTTTCTCTTAACCAACGAGCTTCAATGATGTGGCGACTACGATCGTCCAGGCAATCCAGTGATTGCTGCAAGCCTTTCTCGCGTAAGTGTCTGTTTTGCTCGCTTTCGAGAATTTTTGATGGCTCTGTACCGTCCGTTAAATAACTGATTGGACTGAACGTGCCTTCTTCTTCATCAGTCATGGGTTCGAGTGCGATATCCGAGCCATTGAACCGCTTTTCCATCTCGACAACTTCTTCGGATTTGACACCCAATTGAGTGGCCATCGCATCCACTTCCTGCGGATTCATCGTGTCTAATCCTTGCTTCATGCTGCGCAAGTTAAAAAATAATTTCCGCTGCTGCTTGGTGGTGGCTATTTTAACCAGACGCCAATTGCGCATGATGAATTCATGAATTTCTGCTTTGATCCAGTGCACAGCGAACGATACCAGACGTACACCACGTTCAGGGTCAAAGCGTTTAACTGCCTTCATTAAACCGATATTGCCTTCTTGGATTAAGTCAGCTTGTGGCAATCCATATCCTTTGTAACCACGTGCGATGGCAACTACAAAACGCAAATGTGACAATATTAACTGTTGTGCAGCTTCAATATCGCCATCACGCCACAAGCGTCGTGCCAAGCTGGTCTCTTCCTCTTGGGAAAGAGTGGGAAATGAATTAGCAGACTGAATATAACTTTCAATACTTCCGCTCATTGCAGGCAGTGTTAAAGCATTCGTCATTATAATAATCTCCTGATGATAATCTGTGTTTACGCTTTATCTTTCTAATTTTTTTATTCTAGCACTCTGGAAATGAGAGTGCCAACTTTTCAAAAAGTTTCGTTATCGAAACTGCCATTTTATCTAGGTTCAATTTGCCAGAGATGGCTTGCAACCGATAAACGCGCTCCCAACCATCCTAGCCAGGCTGAGAACAATAATAAGCTGATGCTGTCTTCAGCAGAAAGGTGTTGTAGGTGTAAATCAAAGTTGTAAAGTTGGACAATTTCAATGAGTTCTGCATTGATCGTTTCAATGGCAAATGCAATGATGGACCACGCGGTAATACCGCCGGCCAATCCCTGAATGACGCCGAAATATAGAAAAGGGCGACGAATAAAGCTATCGGTTGCGCCGATTAATTTGGATATCTCGATTTCATCTTGCTTGGTAAGAATCTGCAGGCGGATCGTATTGAACATGATGGCAATAATCGCGATACTCAACAGCGTTGCCAGCATAAGTACAACAAAACGCCCCAGCTTGAGTAGCGCGTGTAGGCGTTCTACCCAAGCAGAATCAAACTGCACATATTCGATTGCCGGCCATTGCTGCATAGCCGCCCGCAATTGCTCCAACGCCTCAGCGGTGTCTTTCAGTGTATGCACAATGAAGGCATCCGGAAGCGGGTTACGTGTTAAGCTGGCCATGATATCGTCGGGTCCGTTACTTTGCTGTAACTGACGCAATGCAACATCCTTCGGAACAAACTGAAAGCTTATGACTTGCGAATTTTCTTCCAGCTGTTGTTTAATCCTTGCAATATCTTCTTTTTGGGCATCCAGTTTAAGAAACAAACTCATCTGCGGAGAGCTCGCGGCTTGTCCTGAAATGGACTGCAGGTTTTCCATGAGTACATAAATACCTGCCGGCAGACTGAGAGCAATACCCATCACAATGATACTAAGCAAACTGGTAACCGGCGTAGAAATCAGCCGTTTGAGCGTAATAAAAAATACAAACCCATGTTGCATCAGCCAAGCGCGTATCATACTGTCAGTTTTCCTTGTTTTAGTGACAGGATGCGGTGCTGTGTGTCTTCCAGTAAGGACGCATCATGCGTCGCAATCAATACGGTGACCCCCACCTGATTAAACGACGTGAACATGGCCATAATATCGCGCGCATATTCAACGTCCAGATTACCGGTTGGTTCATCGGCGATCAAAATGTTCGGGCGATGAACGACTGCACGAGCAATGCATAACCGCTGCCTTTCCCCACCTGATAACGCAACGGGCATGGCTTTTTCCTTTTTTAACAAACCGACCTTATCCAGTGCTGCGCGAACACGACTGGCTACCGTTTTGTTAGCAAAACCGCTGATTTGTAATGGCAATAGCACATTGTCAAAAACATTGCGGTCAAATAATAACTTGTGATCCTGGAAAATGAAGCCGATTTTACGGCGCAAATAGGGAATCGCACCAAGCTTGAGTTGCGCGATATTTTGCCCGCTGATCGTAATGGTGCCGGAAGTCGGCCGCTCGATCGCAGCGATTAATTTCAATAGCGTACTTTTTCCTGCACCTGAGTGACCGGTCAGAAACACCATTTCACCGGATATAACGGTCAGATCAATGTTGTTTAATGCCACGTAACCATCCGGATAACGCTTGGAAACATTTTTGAAGATGATCATATTTATGTTCGTGTCATCAGTCGATCAGTCAAACATCGCTTCAACAAACACTCTCGCATCAAACGGCTTTAAATCATCCAATCCCTCGCCAATGCCAATAAACCGTAATGCCGGCGGATTCTGCGGATATTGCCCGGCAATGGCGGCTACCACCCCGCCTTTGGCGGTGCCGTCCAGCTTGGTTAAGACCAAGCCGGTGACATGCAATGCTTCATCAAAAGATTTAACCTGAGTGATTGCGTTTTGTCCCGTATTGGCATCCAGTACCAGCAATACTTCGTGCGGCGCATCCGGCATGGCTTTGGCGATCACACGTTTTACCTTTTTAATTTCTTCCATTAAATGCAGTTGTGTCGTCAAGCGGCCGGCAGTATCTGCCAGCACAATATCAATACCACGCGCTTTGGCTGAATTGACTGCATCAAAAATCACTGCAGCCGGGTCGCTTTTTTTATCTGGATCGCTATCCGGTGCGATGACGGTGACATTATTGCGTTCACCCCAGGCAATCAGTTGTTCGCGCGCCGCCGCACGGAAAGTGTCACCGGCGGCCAGGAGCACCGATTTGCCTTGTGCTTGGAAATATTTAGCAAGCTTGCCGATGGAAGTTGTTTTTCCCACACCATTCACACCTGTTATCATGATGACGAAAGGTTTCTGGACGGTGGTATCCAATGGCTGAACAAGCGGCTCCAGCATGGCGATGAGCAACTCCTGAAGCACTTGTTTTAGTTGTACAGCATCCGTTAATGCATCGCGCTTTACTTGTTTGCGCAGATTTTCAAGTAACTGATGCGTTGCATTAACGCCAATATCGGAAGTTAACAAAATAGTTTCCAGTTCTTCGTAGAGCGCTTCGTCTATCTTGCCACCGCTAAATAGGCCTGATAGCTGCTTGCCAAAATTCTGCCGGGTACGTGCAAGACTTTGTTTAAGCTTGCTGGCGAAGCTTATTGACTCATCAGGACGGGATTCTGCGGATTCTACATTCGGTGTATCCGCTGCTTCAGCAGGATCTGCAGGATTTTTTTTGGATTTAAAAAAACTAAACATTCTGGTAGGCTCTAATATGCATTGGAATTCTCAAAGCGCAATTTTATTCTGTTTACTCACACTTAGGTTAGTAAAAATGAAACCTGACTACCGCACTACTTTTTTTCGTTTTTCTTCGTTTTTTGGATGGCTCGTGGCAAGTCAGTTGATCGCATTCCCGATATTTGCCAATCCACATGAGTATCTACTTGATAATGGGTTGAAATTGATTGTCAAACAAGATCATCGCTCGCCTGTCGTGGTGACACAAGTCTGGTATAAAGCGGGCAGCATTGACGAGGTCAATGGTGTAACCGGCGTGGCTCATGTGCTGGAGCATATGATGTTTAAAGGCACAGAAAAAGTGCCGAATGGTGAATTCTCAAAAAAAATCGCAGCGGCCGGCGGACGTGAAAATGCTTTTACCAGCTACGATTACACCGCTTATTATCAGCAATTGCATAAGCGTAATTTACCCATGGCAATGGAACTGGAAGCGGATCGGATGCGTAACCTGATTCTGACCAAGGAAGAGTTCGAAAAAGAAATCAAAGTGGTGATGGAAGAGCGGAGATTGCGCACTGACGATCAAGCACGCGCTTTACTTTATGAAAAAATGATGGCTGTTGCTTACCAGGCGCATCCCTACAAAAATCCGATTATTGGCTGGATGAATGATTTGGAAAATATGCGCGCAGAAGATGCGCAGGAATGGTATGACCACTGGTATGCACCTAACAATGCCACGTTAGTTGTGGTTGGTGATGTTGAAGCGGATGAAGTATTCAGGCTAGCACAGAAAAACTATGGCGCTATTGAAAAGCGCCCATTATTACCGATCGATACACGCAAACCACAAACTGAGCCGCCACAAATCGGCACTAAGCGGATCATTGTCAAAGCGCCAGCGGAATTACCTTATCTCGTCATGGCATATCATGCACCGGCGATTAGAAGTGTCACTGCAGATTGGGAGCCTTATGCGCTGGAAGTGCTGGAAAGTGTATTGGATGGCCATGCCTCGGCCAGACTGAACAAATCATTGGTGCGCGAAAACCAAATCGCCAATTCAGCAAACGCTAGTTATAGCGCGATGGCACGCGGCCCGAGCATTTTCTTTCTTAGCGCCGTACCCAGCGCAGGTAAAACGGTGACAGAGTTGGAACAGGCGCTACGCGGTGAGATCGAAAAAATTGTCAAAGAAGGCGTTACCGCAGAAGAACTGGCGCGGGTTAAAGCTCAGGTAGTTGCGAGTCACGTGTATCAGCGTGATTCTATTTTTTCTCAAGCCATGCAAATCGGAAGATTAGAAAGTATAGGGTTGTCTTATCGTGACATTGATACCGTGCTGGAAAAATTGAAAGCAGTTACTGCCGAACAAATACGCGATGTGACTAAAAAATATTTCAACGATGATAGCCTGACCGTAGCGGTACTGGATCCACAACCATTGGAACAAAAGATGCCCGCGAAGGCAAGCAGTGGATTAAGGCATTGAATTTATCGTTGCTCTGACAGTCACTTGGAATAAATCACGTGACTATCAGAGCAGCAAGATGATCTTTTCAGCTTCTTAAGCGATTATTAGTTTTTTGTATCGCTAGGTGGTGTCTGCCCCCCATCTTTTGAATGACTGTGTTTATGCGAGTGTTTCATTTCCGTGTCATCCAGAACACCATCTTTATTGGTATCTTTTTTATCAAACATGGCTTCGTGATGCTTCATGAACTCTTCCTTGCTGATTTTGCCATCTTTATTGAGATCTACTGATGACATTTTACTACCACATCGATGGCCGTGGTGATCGCCTGATTTCATGTCGGCATGACCAGCAGCTTGTCCGCTTTCTTTAGTAGCATCAGCAGCGGAAATTGCCGTTGCGCTGAATGTGAACAGAAATACAGTGCCGACGGTAATAGCAATCAAATTTTTTTTGTGAAGCATTTTTTGTTTCTCCTAACTTAATTTAGTGAATGAAAGGTGAAGCTTCTCTTGCACTTTTTAGAAGCCAAATAAATCAGAAAAGTTCGAAAAGCCATCAGAAAACATGAATCACGGTAATGGTGCCGTTCAAGCAACAATAAAATGCTGGCGGTAGTATTTGAGTTCATTGATGGAATCATAGATATCCGCCAAAGCTTCATGTTTACTCTCTTTAGTTAAACCTGACACAATTTCTGGCTTCCAGCGCTTGACCAGCTCTTTAAGGGTGCTGACATCCAGATTGCGGTAATGAAAGTATGTTTCCAGTTGCGGCATTGAGCGAACCATAAAGCGCCGATCCTGGCAAATGGAATTGCCGCACATGGGAGACACACCGGAAGGCACGTGTAATTTTAGAAATGCGATCATCTGTGCTTCAACCTCGGCTTCGTTGAAGCGAGATGCCTTAATCTTATCAATCAAGCCGGATTTGGAATGTGTAGACTTATTCCATTTATCCATACCATCCAGAATCTCGTCGGGCTGATGTACGACCAAAACAGGACCTTCAGCAATGATATTGAGTTGTGAATCGGTAACCACCAACGCCACTTCAATGATACGATCGGTATCCGGATTGAGACCGGTCATCTCCATGTCGACCCAGATGAGGTTATTGTTATCTTGTGCCATAATGATTTTTATATTTTTTGAATGTAATGTTTTTAATTGTGTCATATCGACATCAGTCCGTCACTGTTAAAAACCCTTTAACTCAATTTATAACCTATGCAAACATTTACGTTGATTTTTCTAATTGCGCTGCTGCTCACAACCATGACCCAAATCTGGTTGTCAGTCAGGCATATTCGCCATGTACGCGCGCACCAGAACAAGGTGCCGGAAGAATTTGCCAGCCAGATCAGTTTAAGTGATCACCAAAAAGCGGCGGATTACACCTGCGCCAAAACACGAGCGGGGTATCCGAGCATACTGTTGCATGCGGCATTGCTGCTCGCTTTTACATTAGGCGGCGGTTTAAATGTTCTCAGTGAATTCTGGGCGGGCTGGTTGAGTGATCCTTTGGCGCATGGCATGGCGCTGATTATCAGTACTTTCTTTATCATGAGCGTTGCTGAGATTCCATTAAGCTACTACCGTACTTTTGTGATCGAAGCGCAATACGGTTTCAACAAAATGACGCCAGTCATGTTTTTTACCGATCTGATCAAACAATCCGCGCTGGGTTTATTGCTGGGTGCGCCTTTGCTATTTTGCGTGTTGTGGTTGATGGAAAAAATGGGGGAAAGCTGGTGGTTGTATGCTTGGTTTGCCTGGATCGCTTTCAATTTATTCATCCTGGCGATTTTCCCTACCTGGATTGCACCGCTGTTCAATAAGTTTACGCCATTGGAAGATGCCACGCTCAAGACGCGCATCGAACAACTGATGAACAAATGCGGCTTTAAAGCCAGCGGATTGTTTGTCATGGATGGCTCACGCCGCAGCAATCACGGCAATGCCTATTTCACCGGATTCGGCAAAACCAAGCGCATTGTTTTCTTTGATACCTTGTTGTCACGCCTGAATCCAGGCGAAATCGAAGCGGTATTGGCGCATGAATTGGGGCATTTCAAACATCGCCATGTGATCAAACGCATCGTGATATCGTTTGCCATGAGCTTGGCTTTTTTGTGGATACTGGGATATTTGATGGAACAAAGCTGGTTTTATGATGGCCTCGGCGTGCCGGTTGCAACCGTACCGTCAACTGCGATGGCATTGTTGCTGTTTTTCTTGGTGATGCCGGTGTTTACCTTTCTGTTACACCCGATATCGAGCATTTATTCACGTAAACATGAATTTGAGGCTGACGCCTATGCTGCACAGAATTCATCCGCGGACGATCTGATTCATGCATTAGTCAAATTGTATCAGGACAATGCTGCCACACTCACGCCAGATCCGCTGCACTCCGCTTTTTACGACTCACATCCACCGGCAGCCATTCGAGTGGCACATTTACAAAGTCAGGGGTAATCATGAACAACACCGCGTGTGATCTCACTTCCAAGCAGTGCAAACCCTGTGAAGGTGGTGTACCGCCATTGTCTGCCGATGACGCTGCTGCCTTTTTGCAGCAAATTGAGGGATGGCAATTACAAAATAAGCAGATCAGTAAAACTTACGCATTCAAAAACTACTATCAAACCATGGCATTTGTGAATGCAGCAGCATGGGTTTCCCACCGGGAAGATCATCATCCGGATATGCTGGTGGGTTACAATCAATGTGTGGTCACGTATACAACACACGCGATTGATGGCTTATCCGAGAATGATTTTATCTGCGCGGCCAAAATCGACAAGCTGTTTTCAATTTGAGTGCTCGCTCCAATAACGCTAAGCAACAAACGGAGCGTTTAAGCGGACAGGTTATCGCCACATTCGGCAGGCACTGCTCGGTTGAAACTGAAACCGGCGAGATAATATCCTGCGTGACGCGTGGCAAGAAAACCGGCATTGCTTGCGGCGATCAGGTTGAATGTCTGCTGACCACGCCCGGGCAAGGCGTTATCGAAACCATAAAACCGCGCACATCACTGCTATACCGCAGTGACGCCTTCAAGCAAAAAATCATCGCCGCCAATGTGACACAAATCATCATTGTGGTGGCTGCGATTCCCAGCTTTAGCGAAGAATTGATCAATCGCTGCCTGGTCGCTGCTGAGAGCGAAAATATTGCTGCATTGATTGTGCTGAATAAAGCCGATCTCGCAGAACCTACCCGGGCGGCAATGGATACCCTGTCGCTCTACGTGGATCTTGGTTATCCCGTATTACAACTCAGCGCGCTGCAAGATGTTTCGGCACTTCAGCCTTATTTGCAAGGCCGCCTTAGTGTATTGGCCGGCCAATCCGGCATGGGTAAATCAACATTGCTCAATGTGTTGATTCCACAAGCCAAGCGCGCCACGGCAGAAATCTCGGTAGCACTAGATTCCGGTTGTCACACTACCACGCATTCGCAGCTTTATCGCATCGATGCGAACAGCGCCATTATTGATTCCCCCGGATTCCAGGAATTTGGATTGCAGCATATTAAAGATGAGAATCTGGCATGGGGGTTTACCGAGTTCCACCCTTATATCGGGCAGTGCAAGTTCAGTAATTGCCGCCATACTAAAGAACCGGGTTGCGCTGTGACGCAGGCGGTTCAGGAAGGAAAAATTCATACCAAGCGCTTGGATTTTTATCATCGACTACTGCGTTAACTTCTTATGCCTTCATTCATCGGAAGGCGTTGCACGCGCCACTCATTCGATACGCGACAATAACACACCATAGTTACTTGTTGGTTGGAAAACCAGCCGCAGGTGCTTTGGAGCCACCTGTTGATGGCGATGAAAATGGTGAATTATTGGCAGCAGCTCCCGATGACCCAGACGAAGATTGAGGAGAGAATGGTGACGCAGGAGTAGCAGGCGTTGGTGATGCGCCTGGTTTTGCGCCCGCTGCCCCGGGCCCTTTTGAATCCGGTTTATAAACGAATTGCCAATCCCGATAGGTCAGAGCCTCAGAGAATTTCGCAAAGTGCTCCGGAAATTGATCTTTTTTGATAGGCTTTTTCTCAGAGAGGCTATATACACCGATGATTCTTTTACTACCGATACTGGAGCTGATGCCAGAGCTACTACTTGCAGGCGCTGTGCTGTTAGCAGCTGCTGCGGTAGCGCCAGTACCAGTACCAGTATTGGCTGCGGATGTTGAACCGGCACTGGCGGCTGAGCTCTGATTCGAAGATAAATTCTGATTGGGTGTCGTAGTGCCTTGCTTTTGAGCTGAACTTTGACCCTGCGTTGAGCTTTGATTCTGCGCTGAGCCTTTGTTGGCTGTTGCCGAACTGGTATTGGGTGACGGCTCTGCGACAAGTCCCCATTCGGTCGTGTTGGTGACCGGATCCACATAGATCTTTCGTAAATGGCGCTTGATGTTGGGCGACCGCTCATCCTTCAGTAAATCTTCCAATGACTCCGGGTATTGCTTGGTGCCGCTATTATGATAAGACATAATCGCCTTGCGGAATTCTTCGCCGATAAACATCAGCTCCGCTTCTTTTTCTCGCTGGGATTTTGTTTGCCACATCTGTCCCGTTCCTGCCATGACGATTCCGGCCAATACCACTGAAAATAATGCCCACAGGTAAACAAAGCCATGTTCTAAGCGCGGCATGCTATTTTTCCAAGGAAATGGGCGGTGCGCAGAATTACCATTCTTCATAAAACGAGCCATTCGCAGCCCGGCCTGAATAACCGCTGTGAACATCGTAGACACCCGACTCCATCAGGTTCTTGGGCGGCACTACAATCCAGGTTTCTTTGCTCTCTGTGAATGGATCAACCGGAACGTTGCGCAAATACCGTTTGTCGACGAGCTCCTCCAGGTCAAGCGGATACTTACCAAAATCAGAATAAAACTGATCGATTGCATTGCGCAGAATGCCGAGATCTTGCCGCAGCACAGCTTCTTTGGCTTTGTCCAGCGAGCTGAAATAGCGCGGCGCGACGAGACTCAGTAGCGTCGCGATAATTGCCATTACCACCAATAGTTCAATCAGTGTAAAGCCTTTATGCATCGGACGATGGAACATATTGATCACCATTCGCGGTAGGGAATACCGTTAAGTCCGATGGCTTCTGAGCGCGAGTGAACATCAAACACATCATCACCCTCTTTGGGACTATCCCATGGACTTTCGTAGCTGCGCTTTCCCCAGGTATCGACGGCCGGCGTCGCTGTTGTACCGGCAACATCCAAGTCAACGAACATCGGGTCCCGGGGTATGCGCCGCAGAAAATAAATATTCTTTTTTTCCTTGCCTGTACTCTTAACATCGGGTACGCCCATGAATAATTCCTCCAATCGGGGGGGGTAGCCGGATTCATCGGCTTTCTTGGCAATGCGCCCATCGTCGACAGCTTGCTTATACGCATCGATTGCTGCGCGCATTTGTCGCAAAGCCGTGCGCAATTCCTGCTCTTTCTCACGTTGCACCATCAATTCGCGAAAAGGCATAGCAGCCGTTGCCAGAATGCCCATGATGGCTACCACGATCATCAATTCAATCAGCGTGAAACCCTTACATTTACCAAGAATTCCGAGGGGGGGCATCATTTAATGCTGATCGTTGCCGGTGCCGGTAGCGTCACATTCACGGAATCGCCATTTTCGATATCTTCTGCGATTGCGCTCTGGATACTAATTTCCGTTTGCCCTGGACTGGTTGAAATTACCTTAAAGCGCAATAGTGTTGCCAAACCTGAAAGTTGGTCTTTGCCCAGCTTAAGCGAACGCGAACCTGATTTGGCCCCGCCATCCAAGAGTTCCAGCACATTGGATTCATAGTTGAGTTGCGCATCGGCATTCACAGTAGCTTTTGCGCCAACCAGCCTGACATTGACCGAAAACTCTTTATCCAATCCGACGTTAGTCGGTACTTGCATGGTCAGTGTAGGCTCAGACGCTGCAGCACTTGCAAAAGGATTGGGAATAGCCTGGCTATCCGATGGCGCAGCAAAAGGACTAGGGGCGCTTCTCAGCCCACCTTGACCCGATCCGGCCGGTGCAATGGCTAATGATTGTGCCGCGGTTTTTTGAACCTTAGCCGGCAATTTACCTGCTTCGCTGGCGGTGCCGAAATGGTGTTCGCTTTCCAGGTTGGTGGGTTTAGGAGTGTTGCGAATAATACGTGGTGTAATTAACAACACAACTTCAGTTTTGCTACGTTTTATATTTTGGCTTGACGTCAATCTATCCAGGCCGAGAATATTTAATAATCCTGCGATACCTTTCACTGCTGTTGTACTCCGATCATCAATGAGTCCAGCCAGTACCTGTGTTTCTCCATTTTTCAAGGTCAATAGGGTTTCAGCATTCCGAGTTCCGATGATGGGCGCATTTGCGCCACTTGGACCATCCGCAGTTCCTGTTCTGTTGCTTACTTCAAGCGTAATTTTCATCGTGACGTCGTCATTTAGGCCAATGCGCGGTTCAACATCCAGTTTGATCCCTAAGTCGATAAAAGTCGGCGTTGAAGTGACGATAGAATTAATACCTGGCTGAACATTAGCCGTAAAAAAAGGCTCTTTTGTGCCAATGTGAATCTTGGCTTTTTCACGATTACTCACCCGAATTCTAGGATTTGCAAGAATGTCGGCATTTGAGAGGCTTTGTGCAAAATCTATCACTGCCTGAGGACTCATGCCAAAACTTTTAAGACCGTGGAAACCCATTTGACTGAGTAAAGCTCCACCGGGGCCAGGTGTAGCTGTTACAGCAGCTACACCAGCTGAAGCTGCTACAGCTGGTGTAGCGCCAAAGGCACTAAATTGCACTGATTGCGGCAATTTAGGGCCTAGCAGAAAATCGTTACCGCGCGCAATTTCAAGGACTGCAACATCTAACATGACTTCTGGTTCAGCCATATCATTTAATGTCACCAATCGCTCCGTTAGACGGATGGCTTCAAGTGTATCGCGCATAATAAACAGATTGAGTTGCTCGTTGACGTAAATGTCTTTTGCTTTGACGATGCCTCTGACCATCGCAACCATCTGTTTTACATCGGTATACGCGATTTGGAAGCTACGCACGACCAGCTCCTGATAGTCTTTCTGTTTCGCCGGTGTATTCGGGTAAATCAATAAAGAATTGCTATTGAGTACCTTATAGGCCATTTGATTGGTTGCAAGGATTAGTTTGAGAATATCCTCAATCGTATTACTACGTACAAAAATAGAAATTTTAGTGTCTTGCCGAATATCTTTATCAAAAACAAAATTAATACCGGCTGTGCGTGCCATGATTTCAAATACCGACCTCAAATCAGTATCTTTAAACTCCATGGTTACTGCTTTCTTAAAAGCCGATTCTAGTACTAAGTCAGTTACTTCAGGACGAGAAAGCCGTGAATTAATTTGAGAAACTAATTCACGTGCATGCGATTGTTGAGGGTTTTCCTGCAACACAGCGCGAACGATTGTTTCTGCTCCGGTTACATCATTACGTGCCAATAATGCTTTCGCAGAATCGATGGCAGCAATATGGCGGCGTTCTGATTTTAGCGCTTCGATGCCTTCCTTGGCCCGCTCATGGAGTGGATATAAGTTCAAGACGCGTTGATAATCTCGTTCAGATTGATCCAGATTACCCGAGAAGCGGAGGTGATCAGCTTCAAGTAATAATTTGCCAATCACTTCTTCACGCAGACGTATAAGCACGGTGCGGATTTCTTTATTTTCGGGTTCTTCGCGTGCCGCTTGCTCAAGTTTTTCCAGTCCGCCTTCAAGTTGACCTTGCGTAATCAATTTTTGTCCATCATCAAATGCGACATTGCGAGTGCCGAATGTTCTGTTATTGATTGCACACCCTACCGTGACCGCGAGCAGAATGCTAAGGGCAATAATTCTCCAGCTTTTCATCGGAAATTTCCTGCTATTTTATTATTGATCGTAAGCGTCTGTTTGATATTCAAAGGCAGATAAGTCATGGTCACCATATCGTCAGTTATTGCGTCCAGCCGGTATTTTTCATTGATTTTCCCACCAACCTTGGCAATAAGATTCTCTCCGGACTGCGCAAGGAAAACCCATGTTTCATTGTCTGAAATCGCTTTTCCGGCATATTTGAATGATAATGGCGGTGCTGTAGGCGCTGGCGGCGGCGACGATTTTGCTATTTGCGCCGCTTTAGCCGCTTGCTCTTCCAAACTAATCGGCGGCTGCTTGGGCGTCCATGTGGTCGATGCAAACAATTCCCCCGCTGACGGATTAAATTTTCTTTGTCCCAGTTTATTGATATCTAAATATTCTGAATTGTTTTCTTGTGCTTTTGTTTTATCGACGGATGGCTTGGCGGATTGTACCGACTCCACCGTATTGATAATGGTTTCTTCGTCTTCACCGCCAACCAGCACAACAGCAATCAGTGTTGCGATTAAGGCGCCTCCCAATAATAATTTTCGTTTTTTCTCAGCTGAATCCATCAGGTTTATTTGTTCAGATAAAGATTAATTTCAAGGCGTACTTCGAGTTTCTCAGAAGTCACATTTTCACGCTTAATGGCAATCGCCGAAATCGCCATCGCCGGAATTGTTTCAAGCGCATCGGCTATAAAAGCGCGTACCTGGGCATAGCTGCCTCTTACCGGCAGAATCATTTCATATCGTGCCAGGCGCGCACCACTTTCATTGACCAAGCGATACTCACTGCTGCTGAGTTCCACATTGCGTTTCTTGGCAATGCCCACTAATTCTCGGATCCAGAAGGGTGATGAGTCAATACGCGGGAAAAAATCATAAAATGCTTGCAGCGCCTGATCGCCACTCATTTTCTTTCCGCCCTCCGCATCGCTCGGCGCTTGTTTTGATAATGCTTGTATTTGTAAAGCTTCAGCGCGCTCTTTCAGTTTCTGCAAAACGGATTCTTGCGGCAGTACTGCCGAAAAAAAATAGATGCTGGTAGCAGCCAGTAAACCGACACCGACTTTACCGATAACACCCAGGCGACCGATGTGCCAGCGCAGTTGCGGAACAAGTCGATTCAATCGTGTATAAAGTGCTTCAGTTTTCAAACGGTTCCAATCCATGCGGCTGTCAGAAGAAAAATAATTGGCCGGTGCGGGTTATCCTGTTTTATTTTATAGTTTAACAAATGTACATTTTCAAACACGACTTCACGTTCCAGTGCTTCTACAAAATCAAGTAACTCGGACATATTTTTGGCTTCACCACTGATGCGCAATGTACGACTCGATACATTCGGTTGCAGCGACAATAATGCAATTTGTTCTGTCGCAGCAGATTCGATTGAATCAAATAATGTTTCCCAAGGCAGGTTGATTTGATCCAATATGCCATTCGCTTGTGCAATTTCTTTGCGGATCTCCTGGCTAAATTCCCTGATCCGCGCCGTTGACCGTGTGCGTGGTGCAGCTTTTTGTTGCTGCTGCTTCTCTAAACGCTCAACGCGATTGTTCCAATAGTTAACTTCTTCAGTAATATAGCGAAACTGCAACAGCACTCCGGCAAGAATCAGTAATCCAATAAGCAGGACTGCAAGATCAACCTGAGGGATTGATTGCTCGTGATAAGGAAACTTTAATCTTAAGCGGGACATTGATCCATCCCGGCATGATTAGTGACCACTGAGGGGTAGTGCGGCAATGCCGGCACCTGGTTCGTCGGTATCGGCATAATACTCCATCCGCAGTTGTTGGGTAAAGTGAATACCGGGTGCTCGGGGGCAAACACGTATACTAATTCGATAATTTCTTTATTGCCCCAAAAAATGGCTTCCTGATCCAGTGCGGCGAGAAGTTCATCGGCGGCGCTATGTAAAATCCGCTGATTGCGGATACTCTGCCAGATTCCATTGGATAATATGGCAATACAAATACGCCCGGCTTCTATTACAGCAAAAAATAGCGTGTCGCCGCTCAACTGCTTGCGCCAGTGATCGTAAACAGATGCCAGATAAGGTTCGACTTCTTTCAGCTTACAGCGATGTCGTACCGCCATTGCTTCCAATTGTGTCATCAAATCGCGAGGGATTGCCGCACAAATTGCGCCATTTACCGGATTCCATTCGCTGATACTCAAGCTCCACGAGTCAATACGCTCGGCATATATTTCGCGCAGTCGAAAAGTGGCATAGGATTTCACTTCTTCCGGCGTGGCGATTTCTGCTTGAGGTGGCAGTGTCACATAGCGCACAAAGTGATTGGATAGTGTGATAGTCAGTTCTGTACCGGCTGCATTCGTCAGATTGTTTTCCAGGTTCTGCAGTGCGGATTGCCATGCAGGTACGCCTTGAACGCGCTGGCATAGCGCAGTCACCTTCACAGTTTGCACGGGCTTAAAGCCGCGCGAAAGACGGACTAAATCCGCTCGCTCGGGTGCCAGGAAAACCTGGATCTGATCACGCCACAATCGTGACACGATTGGCCTCCTCTAAACTGGTTAATCCTTGTTTGACCATATCTAAAGCGGCTTCGCGCAGGAAGCGCGTGCCGTTGTTCCGTGCCGCTTCTTTGATGCGGCGTATGGGCTCCTGCGCTACAATGAGTTCGCGGATTTCATCATTCAGGATCAGAATCTCAGCAATTGCATTTCTGCCTTTATACCCACTGCCGCGGCATTGGCCGCAGCCTCTGCCACTACGAAACTTGTATTGATTCGCTTCATCCGCAGGAATCCCTGATTCTGCAATCACGGCATCCTCCGGGCGCTCGTCAACTGCGCAATGCGAACACAGCAAGCGCACCAGCCGTTGTGCCGCAATGCCGTTCAGAGCGGACACAAAACTGTAGGGGTCAACGCCCATATGTGAGAATCGTCCAATCACGTCAAATACGTTATTGGCATGCACAGTAGTGAAAACCAAGTGTCCCGTCAGCGCAGCTTGTATGGCAATTTGCGCGGTTTCGGAATCACGAATCTCGCCCACCATAATTTTGTCAGGATCATGCCGCAGGATTGAGCGCAGCCCCCGCGCAAAGGTCAATCCCTTTTTTTCATTCACTGGAATTTGTAGGACACCGGGTAACTGATATTCAATCGGATCTTCAATGGTAATAATCTTGTCACTGCCTTTATTTACTTCAGATATTGCGGCATACAGCGAAGTCGTTTTGCCGCTACCGGTAGGGCCGGTAACCAATAACATACCATAAGGTTCCGAGCTCAGGCGGCGGATACTGGCAATGGCCACCGCATTAAAACCCAGTTGATTGAGTGTCAATCCTTCGATCTGATCGGACAGCGCCTGCCGGTCAAGAATACGCAGCACGGCATCTTCACCGAAAATACTTGGCATGATGGAAACACGAAAATCAATTTCCCTGCCCTGGATGGAAATTTTGAACCGGCCATCTTGTGGCACGCGACGCTCAGCAATATCCAGTTCCGACATGACTTTGATGCGGGATATGACTTGCTCGGCCAGATCTGCGCCTTGTATGACGCCAATGGAGGATAACACGCCGTCAATGCGGTATTTTATTGACAGCGCGCCGGTGGTCATTTCCAGATGAATGTCACTGGCCTGGGATTTATGCGCGTCATATAGTGTGGAATGTACCAACCGTACCACTTGGCTGGTACCCTCGTTAATGCTTTTTAACGATAGATCTTCAATGCCGCTTTGTATCTTATCCAGCTCGGCAGAAGGCAATACCTGATCCATCGCGCGCATGGTTTTTTCTTGCTGACTAAAGAAAGCGGTCAAATCAGCCGGATGCACCAGATGCCATTCAACAGCCATATCAAAACGTTCTTCCGCCCACGCCCGCAATTTGCTTGAGAATGGATTGCTGACGGCAAGCAAATAGGTTTGTTCGCGACGAAATAGCGCGCATTCGTGCATGATGGCTTCTGCAAAAGGTAGCCGATCAAATGCCGGACTGAACGTATGGATTGCTTTCATCTCCAGTACCGGCATATGGAGCAACTGCCCCAGCTGTTGCGTCAATTCACCGGGAGTATAACCGCTGGTGTCTTCCAGCACCTGCATGACGGAAACGCCCTGACTGGCGGCTTTCCGTCGCGCATCGGCCAGATGATTGATGTCAATCGGTGATTTACTTGCGGATGGTATGGCTGCTTCGATCAATTGATACTTCCAGCCAATTCAAATATTGGCATATACATAAGAATGATGATACCACCAATGACGATACCGATGAACGCCATTAGTAATGGTTCAATCAGTTTGGTTGTCCATTCAACCCAACGTGCAATCTCCTCATCATGGAAATTGCCGATTCGCTCCATCATATCGCCCATCAAACCTGTTCTCTCGCCGACGCGCAGCATACGATTACCCACTGCAGTGGTTAATCCTTCCAGTTCCATGGCGCTGGAAATGGTCCTGCCTTCGCGGATATGCTTGGCAGCAGCTTCCACTTTGGGACGAAAATGAGACTGGAGTAATCCGCTCACCATTTCCAACGCTTGTGTAATGGGAATGCCGCCACGTAATAGCATGCCGAGTGTTTTATAGAACCGCGCTAGCTGATAAACGCGCATGTGCTCGCCAATCGCCGGGATACGCCACAACAATTTCAAGATACTGGCGCGAAAAGCCGGTCGCGTCACAGCATAAACAATCATCGCAAGCATGACTCCCGCCGCCATGGCTAATTCCCAGCCCCGCTCTTCAACGAAATTCCCCCATTTGATCAGCATTAATGACATCCACGGCAAATCACTACCCATATCGTCATAAATCGCGCTGAATTTGGGAACCACAAATACCATCAGGAAGATGGAAACCAGAAAGCCAACGACCAATAACAACACGGGATAAATGGATGCGCCGACCAGTTTTTTGCGGACAAAATCCATCTGCGTTTGATAACTGATGAATCGCGTCAAAGCTTCCGGGAGATCGCCAGTGCGTTCACTGGCGCGAATGGTTGCAATATATAAAGGTGGAAATGCTTGTGGGTACTCCCCCAGCGCTTGCGAGAAAGTGACGCCTTCATACAGCCGCGCAAGAATATTTTTGATAACTTTACGATTACTGGCATCCTGCTCTTTTTCCAGCAGCGTTTCGATACTTTCTACCAGGCTGAGCCCTGCAGTTTGTAAGGAAAGTAATTCCTGGCTGAAATGAACTAATGGAAAACGCGTGTTTGATTTCAGTGAAAAACCGGAAAAGCTGCGCCGCACACTTAAAACCATGCCGCCTTGTTCAGTGACCTGAAGACGAGCTTCTTCTTCACTGTTAGCTTCCAGTTCAAGGCGCACGGTTCCTTGTCCAGACAAGACCGCTTTCACTTCATAACGCATTGCTCGCGCCTACCAGTTCGTAATATCGGCGGCTTCACCTTCGCCGCCTGGTTGCCCATCTTTGCCATATGAGAGCAAGTCAAATTCTGAGCGCTCACCCGGATATTTATAGACGTAAGGACGTCCCCACGGATCGGATGGCGGCATCTTTGCAAGATAAGGTCCCTGCCATCTTGCTTCATTATTGGGGCGTGTTACCAGTGCGGTTAATCCCTGCTCGGTTGCCGGATAGCCTCCCACATCCAAGCGGTACTGGTGTAGCGCTTTTTCCAGCGAATCGATTTGCGCCTGCGCCATTTTGACTTCTGATTTACCGACTTGCGAAAAGTATTTCGGCCCAACATAAGCAGCCAGTAAACCGATGATCACCATGACAACGAGCAATTCAAGCAGTGTAAATCCACGTACGGCTTTGGGTTTGTATTGCCTAACTAAAACCATCATATTCATCCTTTAACTTAAGAAATTGCCAGTCATTTTACTTGTGAGCAAGTAGACTGTAACCATTAAATAGCACATGTTAAGTTGCTTATATTACAGGGTCAAGACTGCGGGTATCATAATTACCAGGTTTTATCCGTTCAAAATAGCTAACGCCGCAGGATTGCCCACCATCGACCAATATTGAGCAATGTCATGAGCGAAGCGGAGACATAGGTCCAAGCTGCTGCACGCAGAATTCTGCGGGCATGCGGTTCATCTCCCTGAATCAGATACTTACCTTGCTCCAGCATGGGCAAAGCACGCGCAAAACTGGCGTGCAACTCCATCGGGAGTGTAACCAAGTGCACAACAGTCGCCGCTCCCAGTGTCAACAGACCGCCGAGTAAGAATAACGCGCCCGCACTCGGCGCTTTGGTAATGACCGTAATGATGGGCGCGAACATCAAAATAGCCGCGCCCAGCTTCTCCGCCGGTGCAGCGATTGCTACCAGCCGTGTGCGCAGTCTTAATGGCAAATAACCATCCCGATCTTGTATGGCGTGTCCTACTTCATGCGCTGCCACCGTGATTGCCGTCAGCGATTTACCGTTAAATTTATCCGCTGTCAGCCGTACCACTTTTTCGATTGGATCATAATGATCGCCTTGCTCCGTTACTTCCACTCTGACAGCTTGCAAGTTCGCCCAATCCAATAAAATACGTGCCAGCTCACCGCCGGTGCCCGGATAACGGTCTTCGGGGTGACTGTATTTTGCAAGTGTGTGCTTGACCCAGTAAGACGGCCCCACAATCAGTGCAGTAATCGTAATCACAAGTATGAGATAAAACATAGTTGATCCAGGTCATTTTTAATCTGCAGCGGAAGTTCATAGAAAAATTACCATCTTGCAACGATCGGGCTGCCAGCTTAATCAGATAGCCAGCACCAATCATTGGTTCCATAATGCGGCATTTTTGCCCCGATGCGGCGGCGATTGCCAGGATTATTCATATTTTTGTGCCAAAGCGTGAGTGGGTGCTCATCTTAACAGGTTGCTGCCCGACATTGCCGGATAATTGATCGAGAACCTGTTGTTTGGCAAGGCTAAATGAGATATCCTTAACTTTCTTAGTGATACTGATAATCCGCTTGGCGATTGTCACGTTACTGGATTCAAGCTTGCTGCAACGGTCTGCTCAGTCAAAAATTATTTAGTTATCACATGATAAATAACGATCGACCAGGTGCATATTGGCATTATTTATTTCAGTTGCTGATATTGGCTGCTTTGTACTTTATCTTCGGCTACATCAGCCTTCTTACTCTATTCTCATACTATATTATTATCCCGGTCTTTTTCGTGGCTGAAGGTGTTGCGCTGGCCGCTATTATTTTGCTAGGTCCGAGGGTTTGGCCGGGCATTTTCTTGGGGCAATTGGCGCTTGCTTTGAGCATAGGGCTTGAGTTATTACCATCGCTGATCATCTCGGCCGTCAGCAGCATTGAGGCGCTGCTCGGAGTAATCTTGTTTAGACACTGGAAACTGGATCCTGCCTTGAACAAGGTACGCGATCTAGGTCGCCTGTTCATGATGATTCTCTTAATTCTGCAACCCTTCAGCGCTACTTTCGGGACTTTAACACTGGTATTTTTCAACCTGATCCAGGAATCGCCGAGTTACCTCCAGGCCTGGATCTATTGGTGGTTTGGTAGCTGCATGGGGCAAATTCTGGTCACGCCGCTGTTGCTGGTATTATTTTCTTTACCTAATCGCAGCCAACGCATGGCGCAGTCGATCCGCGATGCCATGGTGCCGATTGCGCTGATAGTGCCAACCACATGGCTGATTTTCGGCAATTTTGATTTTAGCAGCATTGCCTCGGCGCTGGTGATTTATGCGCTACTCTTGACATGGGTTGCGATAAAAGGCGGACTTGCCATTGTATCCCTGATTTGTAGCGGAATCACCTTTTTGTCTTTGTATAAGACATTGCTCGGATGGGGGCCCTTTGTATTGAATGGCCACCCGAACATCATTGACATGAATATTTTTATTCTGGGTGTTACGCTCATGGCACAGTTTGTTAGTGTGCTAGTTGTTGAACGCAATCAGATCGAGACCGATCTGCGAAAAAATGAAGCGAAGTTTTATGCGATTATTGATTCATCTCCTGTTCCCACGGCCATTCATGATGAACAGCGAAACATTACGTATCTGAACAAAGCCTTTACGCAATTATTTGGCTATACGGTTGCAAATATTCCAACATTGGCTGATTGGCGACGCCAGGCCTATCCGGACAGCGAATATCGCCAATGGGTGGCAACAACATGGGACAGGAATCTGGAAAAGGCTGCCAGAGAAAAAACTGATTTCGAGCCGTTTGGCCTTATCATTCGGTGCAAGGACGGTTCTCAGCGCAGCGTCATTGCAACGACTGCTGCACTGGAATCCCCGGCATTTACTCAAAACCATCGGGTCACATTATTTGATACCGCCGTCCGCAAAAATCTGGAAACGCAGCTCATAGAGAATCATAAATTTCTCGAAGATCTATCGAATAATATCCCCGGCTTCATCTATCAGTTTCAGCTTTTTCCTGATGGGCGCAGCTGTGTTCCTTTCGCCAGTAAAGGCATAATCAAGATCCTGGGCATAGCACCCGAGATGGTAGCCACAGATGCTTCTACGATATTGTCTATGATTCATCCCGAGGACTCTGAAATTTTGTGTTCGTCGATTCGGGAATCTGCAAATACATTAAATAATTGGTATTTTGAGTTCCGCATTGTTACCAGGCAAAAAGAAACCCGGTGGATACATGCGCAGTCCAAACCAGCCAAGCAGCACGATGGAAGTATCATATGGAATGGTTATGCAACCGATATTTCGGAATCAAAGGATGTGTCGCTGAAATTTGAAGCCTTGCTGAATCTGGCCAGCGATGGCGTGCATATTCTGGATGAAGGTGGAAATATCCTGCATTTTAGCCGCTCATTTGCACAAATGCTCGGCTATAGCTACGAAGAAACCGCGCGATTAAATGTGCTGGACTTGGATGTAAAAATTCCCAAAGAAGAACTCATGGGCATGGTGCGAGAAATTATAAAATCACCGCAAATTTTTGAAACACGCCATCGACGCAAGGATGGCAGCATTTTTGATGTCGAAATTAATGCAAAAGGGATAGAAATTTCAGGCAAGAAATTTATCTATGCATCGTCACGCGATATTACCAATCGAAAACTGCGTGATCAGGAGATTGAATTTCAGCGTTTGCGCTTATCCAATATTATTGAAGGCACCCATACCGGTACCTGGGAATGGAATGTGCAAACCGGTGAAATTACAATCAACGAGCGTTGGGCCGAGATTATCGGCTATATGCGTGCAGAGCTTTTTCCTACAACCGCGGAAACATGGCTCAGGTTTGCTCATCCGGAAGATTTGCAGCGTTCCGAAGCACTCCTCAAAAATCACTTCGCTGGGAAAATTCCCTATTACGAATGCGAAGCTCGCCTGCGTCACAAAGCAGGGCATTGGGTTTGGGTGCTGGGGCGCGGCAAAGTATCGAGCTGGACCGAGGATGGCCGGCCTGCAATGATGTTTGGAACGCATCAAGACATTACCGATCGCAAGGAACGTGAAGCAATGCTGATAGAAGCGCGACATCAGGCCGAGGCTGCCAGCGTCGCTAAAACCCGGTTTCTCGCCATGATGTCGCACGAAATCCGCACTCCCATGAATGCCATACTAGGCATGGCTTATTTATTGAGAAAAACTTCTCTTGATGCGCGTCAAAGCATGTATTTGAGTAATATCGAAGGCGCCTCGAATATTTTATTGGGCGTTATCAATGACATTCTGGATTACTCTAAGATTGAAGCAAACAAACTTGAATTGGAAAGTATCCCTTTTGATTTGAACAGCATTTTGGAGAATCTGGCGGTAATTGCTTCGATAGCGGCAAAAGACAAAGACATTGATGTGCTGCTTTACGTCGAACCCAACGTTCCTCGTCACTTCATGGGCGATCCGGTCAGACTGGGACAGATACTCGTTAATCTGACCAACAATGCGATTAAATTTACGGATTGTGGTGAAGTGATTATTCGTATAGCAGTTGAAAACACCGATCAAACCGGAATCATCACGCTTGCGCTCAGCGTAGCTGACAGTGGTATTGGCATGACCTCTGAACAAATGGGAACTCTTTTTCGAGCGTTCTCACAAGCGGATTCTTCTATTACGCGACGTTTCGGCGGTACCGGCTTAGGCCTATCCATTTCCTCCCGACTGGTCCAACAGATGCACGGCACTATTTCAGTGGAGAGCGAGTGTGGTAAGGGCAGCAAGTTTCATTGTACCGTTAAGCTGCGCGCGGCAGATCACGACGAGCAACCTTGGGTAATGATTCCTCATGATTTGCAGTCACTGCGGATCATGATCGTTGACGATAATGCGACTACACGTCAGGTTCTCTTAGAGATTGTGCAGTCTCTGGGGTGGAATGCTGTTGCGCTGGGAAGCAGCACTCAAGCCATCCAAAAGCTCGCGGATTCGGACCTCGTACCATTTGATTTGTTGCTGTTGACTGCGCACACCCTCAATCCTCATTGTCTCGAGACTATGCACGACATCGGAATGACTCTGCCCGCTCGCCGCCAACTCAGAATGATATGGATTACTAATCACATGGACGCCATGTTTGCGAAAGACATTCAGGATACTAGCATGATCAGTGTCTTAATCAGGCCTTTTACCTCACTCGCTCTCGCTGATGCGGTTATTGCATTTTTCAGGAGAGAAGAAGCGGATAAAACCGATCAAGATCAGGCTGTCAAAGACACACAAAAGCAATTCGCCGGTTCGCATATTCTGGTTGCCGAAGACAACGAATTCAACCAAATGCTGATAGTTGAGTTGTTAAGCAATTGGGGTATTACAGTGAGTCTTGTGCAAAACGGTGCTGAATGCTTGGATCGACTCAAAACGCCCGAACGCCCGTTCGATCTGATTTTTATGGACATACAAATGCCTGTCATGGATGGTTTGGAAGCAACCCAACAAATTCGCCACGCCCTGCATCTGACCGATATTCCCATTATCGCTCTGACAGCTAATATAATGGAGCATGATCAGCAAAAATTTATCCAGGTGGGAATGAATGCTTTCTTGGCTAAACCTTTTGATCCCGAGCAGTTATACCGAATTCTCCAGCGATTTATTACCAATGATCGCCAACCTCCCTCGTCAGTGCAATAGCCCATTAAGCGGAGGCTGGGTGTATTTTTCCGGCGATTGTCCCGGAGCTCCGGGGCACCGCGAACAAGTCGCGCAAGAATTTCTCGGTCATCCGACGTGTGAATCAATGGAATAAGATCCAAGTGTATATGGTATTGCGCGACTTTATGGTTTAACTACAGTTTAGCCAGAACTTGCGCAACGGTTTGTCCCATCAGCGATGGTGTTGGACAAATCGTAACACCGAGCTCTTTCAATATCGCCACTTTCTCTGCTGCGCTTTCTCCGGCGGATGAAATGATCGCGCCTGCGTGTCCCATGCGCCGTCCTTCTGGTGCGGTCAAGCCGGCAATATAGGCAACCAGCGGTTTGGTCATGTGTTCTTTTGCGAATTTACCGGCTTCCACTTCCTGCGGGCCGCCAATCTCACCGATCATCAACGCCACTTTGGTTTCAGGATCCTGTTCCAATCTTTCCAGAATGTCCCGGTGCGAACTACCGGGAATCGGATCGCCGCCAATGCCGACGGAAGTCGAAATGCCGATGCCTAATAGCCGCATTTGATCAGCGGCTTCATAACCCAGCGTGCCGGAACGGCCGACTACGCCGACATTGCCGCGGATATAGATGTGTCCAGGCATGATGCCCAGCATGGCGCGGCCTGGGCTGATGGTGCCGGCACAGTTGGGGCCGGTCAGCAGCATGCGTTCTTCCTTGTGGAAGCGGCGCAGGAAATTCTTCACCGTCATCATGTCTTGCGTCGGTATGCCATCGGTGATGGAAACGCAATATTTGATGCCTGCATCGGCAGCTTCCATGATGGAATCTGCCGCAAATGCCGGTGGTACAAAAACAATGCTGGCTTCCGCGCCAGCTTGCTTAACCGCTTCTTTGACGGTATTGAATACCGGTAATCCCAAATGCGTTTGTCCGCCCTTACCTGGCGTTACACCGCCGACCACATTGGAACCGTAGTCGATCATTTCCTGTGCATGAAAGGTGCCGATTCTTCCGGTAAACCCTTGAACAATAATTCGTGTTTTTTCGTTGATTAATATCGCCACTTTGTACTCCTAGGCTTTTTGTACGACGACTTCGTTACGTGCGCGAACCACTTTCTCCGCGGCATCCGCTAGCGTATCGGCTGTGATGATCGGTAGACCGCTGTTCGCGATAATGCGACGGCCTTCTTCGACGTTGGTACCCGATAAACGCACCACCAATGGCAGCTTCATATCGATGTTCCTGACCGCTTGCACGACACCTTCCGCAATCCAGTCGCAGCGGTTGATACCGGCGAAGATATTGACCAGCATCGCTTTCACATTGGCATCGGCCAACACCAGTCGGAAAGCCTTTTCGGTACGCTCGGCTGAAGCGCCGCCGCCGACATCGAGAAAGTTGGCAGGCTCGCCACCGGCCAGCTTGATCATGTCCATCGTCGCCATCGCCAGACCGGCGCCATTAATCATGCAGCCGATATCGCCATCCAGTCCGACATAGCTTAAACCCGCTTCTGCGGCGGCGACTTCACGGCTATCCACTTGTGTATTGTCGCGCAGTTCCGCGATTTTATGACGGCGGAACAGGGCGTTCTCGTCAAATATCATTTTGGCATCGAGTGCCATGATTTCGTTGTTGGTGGTCAGAACCAGCGGATTGATTTCCAGGATGTTGGCATCCAGGTCGCGCAATGCACGGTAACAACTTTTAATGGTTTTGACCGCGTGATTCAGTTGTGCGGGATCAATATTCAACGCAAACGCCATTTTTCTCGCTTGAAAATCCTGCAATCCCACCGCCGGTTCGATATAAATCTTGATAATGGCTTCCGGATTGGTGACGGCCAATTTCTCGATTTCCATGCCGCCTTGCGCGGAACCGATCATGATGACCCGCTCGCTGCTGCGATCGAGCATGAATGACAGGTACATTTCCTTGGTGATATTGGTGCCGGCTTCAATATATAATCTGGAACAGATTTTTCCGGCAGGGCCGGTTTGATGTGTCACCAGTTTTTTCCCGAGTAATTCCTCTGCTGCTTTTTCGACTTCAACGTGCGTTCTACACACCTTGATGCCACCCGCTTTACCGCGCGCACCGGAATGGATCTGCGCTTTCACCACCCATACATCGCCATCAATCTCCCTGGCGCGCTGCACGGCTTCCACCACGCTGTAGGCCAAGCCGCCATCAGCAATTTTTACGCCGTATCCAGCCAGGATCTCTTTTGCTTGATATTCGTGAATATTCAATTCAATTTCCTCAACAATTGCATTAAATTCAACTCGATAGTTTTACAGTTCTCAGATTAAGCAGCCACAAAGATAAAGGCCGCTTACCGCGGCCTCATCTGTTGATTAGCTTTTTGCTGCAATAGCCTCAGCTACTTTTACCACATTATTAGCCATTCTTTCAGAAGCTGCATCGATTAAACGACCATCCAGCGCAGCGGCGCCTTTACCTTGCGCCGCAGCTTCTTTAAGTGCCGCCAGAATACGTTTTGCTTTCTCAATTTCACGTGCAGGCGGTGTGAATACATCATTGGCCAGTTCTATTTGCGTTGGGTGAATCGCCCATTTTCCTTCACATCCCAGCGCAGCGGCGCGCTTAGCCGCTAGTACGTAACCATCGGGATCCTTGATATCGCCAAAAGGACCGTCGATCGGACGCAAGCCGTACGCACGACAAGCTACGATCATGCGGCTGATGGCAAAATGCCATTGATCGCCTGGATAATCGGGATTCAAGCCGCCGATATTAGTGGTTCTAGCACGGTTACTGGCGGCATAATCGGCCACGCCGAAATGCAGCGCTTCCAGCCGTCCTGATGCACCGTTACGCGCAATATCCTCGACATTGGCCATGCCCAGCGCGGTTTCGATCAGCGCCTCCAGACCGATACGGTTTTTCAGGCCCTGCTGCATTTCGAGCTGCGTGACCATCGCTTGCACCATGTAAATATCCGCATACACGCCGGCTTTCGGAATCAGCAATGTATCGATTTTGTGTCCGGCCTGTTCTACCAGGTCGACCACATCGCGCACCATATATTGGGTATCGAGACCGTTGATACGCACTGAAACCGTGATGCCGTGACCTTTCCAGTCCAGATCGTTGAGCGCCTGGATGATATTTTTACGTGCCTGGATTTTGTCATCAGGCGCAACCGCATCTTCCAAATCGAGAAAAACAAAATCTACGCCGCTATTCAATGCTTTCTCAAACATTCCCGGATTAGAACCTGGAACTGCCAATTCGCAGCGTTGTACCCGCTGAATAGTGGTTTCATATAGCGTGTGACTCATGCTTCCTCCAGAATTAATAAATATTTTAAGTAATCAATAGGGCTAATAGACGAACATGCCGGATGAGTGGTTTGTTTTTTTGATGTCATGTCACCTGATCTGCACTCAATAGCAGGCATGGAATTAAGGCATTCTGTGTATCGTGGACTAGCAACGCGGGTTATTTTGATGAGGTGAATGGTTATAATGAATGGTTTTTTGCTGGTCTTTTTAAAGACTAATTATTCAGCGAATTATATCCACTCTGCGGGAATTTATCTACTGATGGTACCCGTTTGTCTGAAATAGAAAATCCATTGCATTACTTGGAATTCTGATTAATATGTTATTTTAAACCGTTCAAGTGATTAGCGTGAATACTAAAAACTGTGAAAATCACAGTTTTTTTAATGAAGCATTGTCACATCATGCTGTGGACAGCAATTCAGGATTTAATTTAAATACTCCGGCAATCAAAGCCGCACGCATACATCTGCAACCATTGATAATTTTCGATATCTGGCAACCCATTCAAGCGGAATAGCAGCACCGTGTATTGTTCGCTGTGCGGTATCGGCCGCCATGATGGCACCGAGCATGATGCTGCGTCCGCAACTATCGCCACCGATGCGGATATTTTCTTCGATGGCGGTGCGATAATCGGGTGCGTGCTGCGCGATATGTACGATGATCGGCAGGCCTTCCAAGACATGGCATGCAGTGCCGAAGCGCTTGGCGATCGCAGCGCTATCGAGTGCTTTCGCTTGCATGGCTTCTTCCACCAGCGGCTTCAGTTTCTCCCCGGCGTGTGGCAATGCAGCAGTGAGTGCCTGGATAATGGATTTTCCGTTCAACACTTCAAACAAAACACAACCGGCGTACTGCGCCGCTGCAACTGCGATGTCATTATTATTGGTGATACGCACAATGCGTTCGATTTCGGTCTGCAGCGCGCCTTGTGGCCCGGTATGCGCCGCTACCACGGCCGGCAGCGTTGCCAATGCGGGAAATTGATCGTCATCGGCACCTGAGTTTTCCGGGAATTCTTCCGGTTTGAGCGGTAGCAGTGTTTGTAATGTTAGGCGGGTAGGGGAGTCGACATAGCCGATGTAAGCGCCGCCTGGGCCGAAATGACTGCGGTATTCCGTTTGGTATGCAACGCGATCAAATTGGCCATGCTGCGCCAAATGCCGCAACATCAGCAAGCATAGCTCGCCATATCCGGATGAATCGCCCGCTGTTTTGCCGCCATGCGCGAAATAGCCTTTGGTTTCTACATAATCATTGGCATCCGGTGGTAGAAAAACCAGCCCTTTGGTTTTCTCGATCTGTGCAACGCGCACGGGGTCATACAACCAGTGCAGTCCCAGTGCAGCCGAATCCGCGATCAGTGCGCCTAAAACAGCCGCCACTCGAGGGTCTAATTGAATGTTAGAATTCATCGTGTTATCGGTGTTATTTAATTTCAACGGTATCAGGTATTCTTCGCGCTTCTTCCGCGAGCATGACGGGAATACCGTCTTTGATCGCAAAAGCTAGTCGATCCGGTTTGCAGATCAATTCCTTGTCGTCTTTTTTATAAATGAGCGGTCCTTTACACAAAGGGCACACCAGAATATCTAACAATCTTGCATCCATAATTTTCCTTGTTCAATTCAATTGACGTCGATGGGCTATGCGATGGTAGTTGATAGCCTATCTATAGTTTGCCGAGAATATCATCCAATTGATCCAGACTGGTATAGTGAATCACAATATTACCTTGGCCATTTTTCTTCGGCTTGATGTCAACCTGCGCGCCAAGCCGCTCCGATACATCTTCCTGTAATCGCATTAGATCTCTATCAGGTTTTTTTACCTTTTTTGGTATCGGGTGTTCGATCTGGTTAACGAGTTTTTCCGTCTCACGTACCGAAAGCTGCTTTTGCACGATCACGTTGGCAATTTTAATCTGTTGCGCAGGTGCCAGCGTCAGTAGCGCACGCCCGTGCCCCATATCGATTTTACCTTGCATCATCAAATCCTGCACCGGCGTCGACAAATTAAGCAGGCGCAGCAAATTGGAAATGGTGCTGCGTGAATTGCCCAGCGCTTCCCCTGCGGTTTGGTGCGTCATGCCAAACTCATTGATCAGGCGCTGGATGCCCATGGCTTCTTCTAGCGGATTCAGGTTTTCGCGCTGGATATTTTCGATCAGCGACATGGCGAGCGCCGATTCGTCGGCGACTTTGCGTATCAGCGCCGGTACTTCGGCAAGTCCTGCCAATTGGGCCGCGCGCCATCTGCGTTCACCGGCGATGATTTCGTATTGATCCGCATTGATGGGGCGCACCAGAATCGGCTGCATGACGCCTTGCGCTTTGATGGATTCCGCCAGTTCCGCCAAAGCCACCTGATCCATATTGGTTCTGGGCTGGTATTTGCCGGGCTGAAGCCTGGAGATTTCAAGGCTTTGCAATGATTCCTCCGCTATAGCGGCGCTGTCATCGCCCGACAATAACGCATCCAAGCCTCTTCCCAGTCCTTTTTGTCTTACCATCGTGTCAGTTCCTTAGTTTGTCGTATCCAGGCCATTGATAATTCAGGCATTCAGTATTTCTCTGGCAAGTTCGAGATAAGCTTGCGCGCCTTTTGATTGCTCATCATGATACAGAACCGGCAGACCGAATCCGGGTGCTTCCGCCAGGCGTACATTGCGTGGAATCACGGTACGATAGACTTTGTCGCCAAAGTGTTTCTGCAATTGTTCAGAAACCTGCTGCGCCAGGATGCTGCGCGGGTCGAACATGGTGCGCAGTAAGCCTTCAATCCTCAGTACGGGATTAAAATTGGTGCGTACACGCTTAATGGTGTTGACCAGGTCGCTCAAGCCTTCCAGCGCATAATATTCGCACTGCATCGGGATCATCACTGCATGCGCTGCGCATAAACCGTTGAGTGTCAAGAGATTTAACGCAGGTGGGCAATCGATCAGAATATAATCGTAGTCGTGCTCGATCGCTTCGAGTGCGGATTTCAGGCGCGTTTCCCGCTGCGAAAAATCAACCATTTCCACTTCGGCGCCAGCCAGATCCCGGTTGGCAGGAATCAAATCATACTTGCCCTGTGTGCTGGTTATGCGCGCTGCCTGGATCGTCGCATCACCCAGCAAAACATGATACACCGTGGTTGTAACGGTTTGTTTATTGGTGCCGCTGCCCATCGTGGCGTTGGCTTGCGGATCAAGATCGACCAACAGGATACGTTTCCCCGATACCGCTAAACTCGCAGCCAAATTGACACTGGTAGTGGTCTTACCAACGCCGCCCTTTTGATTGGTGATGGCTAGAATTTTGGTCATGGGCTTAGCTCCTGTATTTGGGCATCCTGTATGGCATTCTTCATAATGATCAACTGCCGATCTGCATCCAATCCGGGTACGGTTAGTGTCACGATCTTCTCAATAAAAAAGGGATTGCGTACTTGCTTGCGCTCATTGTCGGAGCAATTCGCTTTCATCGCAACCCAGCGGCAATCGGCATTTTCTTTCGTAGCCCACTGCCGGGTTAATGCTATGAATTCACCTAACTCGGAAAAGGCGCGTGTAATAACAGTGTCCACTGTTTTATCCGCGCGGATATCCTCAATACGCTGCGCCATCACATCAACGTTGTGCAGCGCCAGTTCAATTTTGACCTGCTGTAAAAACGCCGCTTTTTTCTGATTGCTTTCAACCAACGACACTTGCCAATCCGGTCTTGCCAGCGCAATCGGAATACCCGGCAACCCCGCGCCGCTACCAACATCGATGATTTGTGGGCCATCAATATAAGGCAGCACGGCCAGACTGTCCATGACATGCTGATAGAGCATGTCATGCGGATTCCGAATGGCGGTTAAGTTATGTATTTTGTTCCACTTTTCAATGAGCAATACATAGCGCTCGATCAATCCAGGAAGCACTTTTTCCTGCCCGCCAAAATCATAATCCAGCGCTTTTAAGCCTTGTGTAACCTCTTGCAGCAGACTCATGCGCGCTGTTTATTGTCATTCACCCCAAAGCCGCGCTTTAAATGCACTAGCAATAGCGAGATAGCAGCCGGTGTTACGCCGGAGATCCTGGATGCCTGACCGATGGTTTCCGGTTTGTGCTGATTGAGCTTTTGCTGCACTTCGTTGGACAACCCTTTCACCATGCAATAATCGATCTCCTTGGGCAACAAGGTATTTTCATATTGTGACTGGCGCGACACTTCCTCTTGTTGACGTTGAATGTAGCCGTGATACTTTGCCTGTATTTCAACCTGTTCAGCCACTTGTGCATAAATCACCGGTGCACCTGCACCGGGCAAGGTCATCAGTGTGGCATAGGTGACATCAGGGCGACGCAGCAACTCGGTTAGCGTATATTCCCGCTCGATGCCTTTGCCCAGCACGCGAATGGCTTCATTTTCCGGCAAAGTATTTGGGAACAGTCGCACTGAATCGAGTCGTTGCTGTTCTCTTTCGATGGCTTCCTGCTTAGCGGTGAAAGCAGCCCAGCGCTGATCATCGATCAAACCAAGTTTTCTGCCGGTTGCGGTCAAGCGCAAGTCGGCGTTGTCTTCACGCAGTTGCAAGCGATATTCCGCGCGGCTGGTAAACATGCGATACGGTTCGGTTACGCCGGAGGTCACTAGATCATCGACAAGAACCCCCAAATAAGCTTCGTTTCTTTGCGGCAGCCACGCATCTTTTTGCTGAATTTTCAGTGCGGCATTAATGCCTGCCAATAAGCCTTGTGCGGCGGCTTCTTCGTAACCGGTGGTGCCGTTGATTTGTCCGGCAAAAAACAAGTTTTCGACGGTCTTGGTTTCAAGCGAGCGCTTCAAGTTGCGCGGATCAAAATAGTCATATTCAATGGCGTAGCCGGGCCGCGTGATATGGGCATCCTCAAGACCGACGATGGAATGGATCAACTTGACCTGTACTTCAAACGACAAGCTGGTCGATATGCCGTTGGGATAGATCTCATGCGTGCCAAGCCCTTCCGGTTCAAGAAAAATCTGGTGCGATTCCCGGGCGGAAAAACGCACCACCTTGTCTTCGATTGAAGGACAATAACGAGGACCAACGCCTTCAATTTTTCCGGTATACAACGGTGAATCGATCAAGCCGTTGCGAATAATGTCGTGCGTTAACGCGTTGGTGCTGGTAATCCAACAGGAGATTTGTGCAGGATGCTGAATGCCTTCACCCACGAACGAAAATACCGGAATCGGTTGATCGCCGGGCTGCTCCTGCAGTTTGGCGTAATTCATGCTGCGACCATCGATGCGCGGCGGTGTACCAGTTTTTAACCGTCCTGCCGGAAATTCCATGTCGCGCAATCGTTGCGCCAGTGTCAGCGACGGCGGATCGCCTGCCCGTCCAGCCTTGAAATTGGTTTTGCCGATATGCGCCAACCCCGCCAGGAACGTGCCGACAGTCAATATCACTGCGCGCGCATAGATTTTAATATTGAGCTGCGTGATGACGCCAACCACTCGATCCTGTTCAATGATCAAATCATCGACGCCTTGCTGCATCACTTGTAAATTTGGTTGGTTTTCGATGCGCTTACGGATGGCTTGTCGATACAGCACTCGATCAGCCTGCGCGCGCGTCGCTCTAACAGCAGGGCCCTTGCTCGAATTGAGAACGCGAAACTGGATGCCGGCCTCATCGGTAGCCAATCCCATCGCACCGCCCAATGCATCGATTTCCTTGACCAGATGACTTTTTCCGATACCGCCGATCGACGGGTTGCACGACATTTGTCCAATCGTTTCGATATTGTGCGTCAACAGCAGCGTCTTATGCCCCATGCGCGCAGCCGCCAACGCCGCCTCAGTGCCGGCATGGCCACCGCCAACAACGATGATTTCGAATTTTGTATGATCGCCCATAGCGCTTAAGCCTCGGATGTTTCCGGAATAACTATATTTCTTGATGGCCAGAAGAATTCTTAACAGAGATGTTTCACGTGAAACCTTGCTGCAGCATTTGCTAAAAAAGATGTGATTTCAGGATGCGATTATAGGTGCTGCGGAATGATAAGCGCAAGTTAATGTTTGGTAGGCTGGACCGACTAGAAATTTCACGGTTAATTGACCAAGTGCATAAATTCTAGTGCTATGCATTGATCAATACCTGTGAGTATTTGAGAGAACAAATATTTACTTCAACACAAACTCCGCCCGGCTACCTTTCTTTTGCTCGTCCTCTTTGATTTCATACGCACTCACTACAAAAATTCGTTCGTCGGGAACCTTGCCGTTTTCGACCAGCCAATTACGAGCGGCATTGGCGCGGCGCTCTGCCAGTGCCATCAGATCATTGTCGGTAATTTGTGTATTGGTCAGTATCAATTGTTCCATGTCGGCATTCGGTAAGCTTTTAGCCAAACCTATTATATTCTTGGGTTTTTCGAAGCTTTCGTTTTTGTAAGCGATCTCAAGATACTTGCTGTACTCTTCCGGAGTGAGCGTCACATCCGCGAGAGTGCCACTGGCGATGCCTTTTTCAGCTTGTTCGGTAAGCTTTTGCGCTTTTACTTTATCTTGCAACATAGCTACCTTAAGTCCTTCGAAATCCTGCGTGGGGTCGACGTGACCGGAAATTTCCAGTTCCAGTGGCGGGCGATCATTTAATATTCCCGCCAAAGTTTCCAGACGCTTCGCCGCATCGGCGTCGACGTCCGCAAAACCGGGAGCAAAGGTAATTTCCGATAATTCCTCGCCACCCTCCATCACGGCGCCCAGTAATGCAAACGGTGAAGTGATGGCCTTAGTGATCAAATTTGTCAGTGCGGTGAAAATGATATCTGATAGGCTGAATTCAGGATCATTGAGAGAACCTTTGAGCGGCAAGTGAATATCAATCTCACCGCGGCGATTCTTGAGGATTGAAATCGCCAGGCTGAGTGGCAGCGATACGGCATTTTCGCTCTCCACTTCCTCGCCCAACGTAAATTGATCCAAAAATATCCTATTGTTGCCGGATAAAACACCTTTCTCGATCTGATAGTTCACATCCGCGGACAATTTTCCTTTCTCTATTTCATAGCCGATATATTTCGCTGAGTAAGGACTGAATGGCGGTAGGTCAATATTTTTAACCTTTGCAACAAGATCAAGCGCGAGCTCGGAACTGAATGGCTCGGTCGTGCCGCGGATTTCCAGCGACGCTGTTCTGGCAACCATGCCACGAATATCAATTTTTCCCGGCTTGCCGGGATAAAGCGGGCCAATCTGTCCGGCAAGCCCTGTCAAATTGGCGCGATAATTCGGTTTAATGAATTGGTCGCTAAAGTTGATGTCGCCCTGCTGCAGGACAATTTTATCGATATGAACGGGCGTATCTTTTTTTGCCTGCTCGGGTTGTTGCGTCGTTGTGAGTGCGGTGCTAGCAACAGTGGTCTGGGACGAAGATTCCAATGGCACATCTTGCCGTACGATTTGCTTGAGATTGAAACTGCCATCCGGCAATATCATCATGCGCGCAAAGAAACCACTCAGGCCGATGGTTTTGATATCAACGCGCAGTGGTTCATTAACAAAGTTCAGGCCACTAATATCCAGTTTTTTCCAGCGCAGCAGATCTTGTGTACTTTTGGGATCGAATACATTGAAATTTCCTAACTTTCCATTGCCATTCACGGCAATTTTCAATGGCTCTCCACTCGCTTGGATCTTGCCGTCAAAGGAAATATCGCCGCTGGTCAGCAGCGCAGTCAGCCTGTCGCCGGCCCAGCCTTGTAACGACACCACATCGACCGAATCGAGGTTCAGTGTTAAATCAGTTGCAAGGGGTGCCCATGCCAGCGAACCGTCGACTTTGAGTTTGCCGCGCTGATTCACTTGTGCCTGTAGTGCCAGATTCAACGGTTTGACGCCGTTGAGGTCAATGTTATCGACGGTCAGATCCAACGTGTCCACCACCATCGGTGCAATTTTCGTCAACGTCAGATCTTCATAACGCAGGTTAGCTGCTTTGATTTTTATGCGCTTGATTTGCGTAGTCCAAGGCGCATCCGGGTTGGATGACTTTTTCTTGCTCACGCGCTCAGGTTCGTGCGATTTGGTTGGTTCCGTTTGTTTTTCAGCTGCTTTGATTTCAGCGGCGGAGTGAACGGGTTTCCTGGCTGGAAGTGGAATGCGTGCCAGGACTTTGGGCTGAATCTTAGTTTTACCCTTAGCCTTAGCCTTAGCCTGGGGCTGAGTTTGCGGTTTAGGTTCAGCCTGCTCGTCTGAGGAATTGAACAATCGGGTTAAATCGATTGTGCCGCTGGCGTCTCGGCGCAAAGTGGTTTTCAGCCGATCCAGTGTGATTTCTCCCAAAGCAATCTGCCGGGCTGTCGCATCCACCGTGACCTTGTCGATGTCCAATTGAGCGAGTGACAATGCAGGTTCTTTTTCACCTTCACGTGTTAATGCAATTTGATCGATATTCAGCTTTATTTGCGTTGGCTTGTTGCCGGTCAAATCAACGTGCGTCAGCGCAACGGCTAATTGCTTCAAATGGGCTTGGTAAGGCACTTCTACCGCACTATTTTTTATTGCCAATTGTCGCAATGTGGCAGCGCCAGTCAGGGTAATGTCAGGCGCTTTATTAGGTGCTTGAGAAAAGGTGATCAGCAACTCGCTGTCGTAAAAACCGGATAACAGCTTAATGCCTTTAGGCAAGGGCACGTACCGATCAATCTCGGTTAAATTAAATTCACTCAGTTTTAGTGTCAATGTCGCTTCCTGGCTCTCAGTAAAAGCGCGCAGTTTGCCATTCAGCGACACGGATGATCCGTTAATTTTTGCACTAAAGTGCGGCTCTATCCAATTGGTGAGTGTGCTTTTGAAGTTGGCAACAATCGGAATGCCCAGATTGATTTCGGTGATTCGATGATCGACCTTCATGTGGCGATCATCAAATTCAAAATGACCACCTTGGACCGTGATATTGCTGATGGAGAATTGCGCGCCACCACTATCTGTGTCCTTTTCATCTGTCGGTTGACTAAATTTTTCCAGCAAATCGGAAATATTAAACTGGTCTTCCGCTTCTCGCACCAAATGCAGCTTGGGCTCCACTAGCGAGATTGACGTGACTACCGGTGCGCGGTGCTTGAGCGATTCAATACTGAGATCAATATGCAGTTTGCCGAGTGAAAAAAGCGCTGTCGGTTCTTCGCGGACACCCGCTTTTTCACCGATCCGAAACCCTTGCACGATCAGCTCAAGCGTATGCGGCTTGATCTCAATGGACGCCACGCTGACAGGGCGCTGCAGCAGCTCCGACAGGCGCATCTCAAGCTGAGATTTTGCATAACCGGGTAACCAGAAATAACTCAGCGCCGTCAACAGGGCAATCAGAGCGACTACTATGCCGAGACTGATACTCAGTCGCTTATATCGGGTAACACGTGGCTGTACGGTCGAAGTCATAGTAGCGCCCTTTTGTTGTCTACATCAGGTTAGCGAGATGCTGAAAAATTTAATCATATGATACTGGGTAATTGGTCTTCCGCTAGACAGATTGCGTTATAACGGCACTGCTAATAGTGCGAGCCTGCTTTGAGGCCGACCAATTCAACATCAAAAATCAAAGTTGCGTTCGGCGGAATAATATTGCCAGCACCGCGCGAGCCATACGCCATGGATGGCGGAATGATCAGCGTACGCTCCCCGCCTACTTTCATGCCGGTGACGCCTTGATCCCAGCCTTTGATTACGCGCCCTGCGCCTAGCATGAACGAGAAATGCTCTTTACGATCCAGTGAGCTGTCAAATTTCTTGCCTTTTTTATCCGGTGCATTTTCGTCGTAAAGCCAGCCGGTGTAATGAACATTTACGGTTTTTCCTACTTCGGCCTCTTCGCCGTTGCCTACCTTGGTATCAATTTTTTGAAACTGCGGGCCATCAGTCGTTGCATGTTCTTTGTAGGCGAATGCTGCCTGGGGCAACATGATCAAGGCTAACAAAATGATACTTAAGTGGAGTAGGTTTTTTATATTAGACATAGCATCCTCTAGAGAAAAAAATAAAATTGGTTCATTCTAACAGGCCGCTGAAAAACTATCTGCGCTGCCGCTATGACGTTAAAGACAAACTCAAACGTTTTTAACAGCCTGCTAACAATCAACTCTTGGATATTATAACCGCTAAGCGCGGTTAGTCATCAGTACATATCGAGTCAATATTTGTGCATGCGCAGATTGATCGGGACCGACTTGGTACTCGATGCATTGGAACAGGCATTGTGGGTGCGGCGGGAAATCAAGGGACTAATTCAGCATAGCATCCGCGGTAGCCAATATTTGTCGATTCGCTATACGGAGCACCTGACTGAAGCCAATATTGAAGCTTCTGTTGGCAGTGTCGGAGATTCTTATGACAATGCGCTAGCTGAAACAGTTAATGGATTATATGTGATTTTCATTAGTGTTGTTTACACATGATTCGTCCGCCTCCGAGTTTTTGTTAGGGTGAGAATCTAACAGGCCAACATGACGGGTGTATTACATTCACATGTCAATACATGTGAAAAAGAAACCCGCGACGATCAAAAAACATTACCTCCAAAAAGCTTTGCTTTAAACAGCTTCTTACCAGCTAAAACCGTGACCAATGATCTGCAACAATTTGTCCGTTTTCGATGATGAAGCGGTAGTTATATTCATCTATTCGATAAGTCCATACTTCCCGTTTAATATAGAAAATACCACCAAAAGCACGGGTTTGGACAAGCCCTAGATCAGTCCGTACAATCGGCTCACCTAAATTGATCAGCAATTTATCCGACAAATCCCCTTTGGAGATGATATTGCCATTGGGTGCACGAAAACCGCTGAGCAACATCACTGCAACCAGAATGAGTAGTAATTTTTTCATGATGAAATCCTCTCCAGATTGGTTCTAACCATAGCTTTAACTGACTGCGTTACTATAGCCTGAAGAAAATTAATGCATGCTGAATGGATATTTGATGATTGCTCGTACTAACATACTACAAATAAATACAGACCTGATGAGCTACAACATCTCTTAATCTAGACAACCATCTGTCCATATTGCTTTGACGACGTACAGGTCTCGATATGTATGAGGATTTGGGAGTTATCTTGTCTTGCCGCCACAGAAATCCGCAATATTCCTGCAAACAATTCCAGTCCTTAAAATAAGGAGTGATTTAAAACATATTTGGCAATAAATTCTACTGGGATCAGAATATCAATTTTGAGCAATAAGGAGCTCCGCCATGAATGAGAAGAACCGTATTGAAAATTCGCTTTGGGGACTTTTTATCTCCGATGCCTTATCCATGCCCGCACACTGGTACTATAAACTTGAGTATCTCAGAAAAGATTTTGGCGCTATCAATGGATATATCAACGCGCCTCACCCCCATCCTGAATCTTTTATGGTTGGAAACGGCTATCATCCCGATGTACTAAAAGCGCAAGAGCTTGGTCGCCCCTATGATATTTTGCATGACCATACCCGCTTCTATAATACTTCTTATAGTCATCTTTCTATTCAGACTGCTGAGCGTGTCGGCGAACATGCCAATGCCATGCCGGTTTTAAATGAGCGGTATCATTATCATCATGGACTAAAAGCAGGAGAAAACACCTTAGCTGCAAATTTGGTGCGCGTATTAATGCGTTCTGTAATTTCTAAGGAAGGTTACGATCAGGATGCTTTTTTAAACGATTTTGTCACCTATTTGACGACGCCTGGAAACAATAGGGATCCCTATTATGAAATTTATATTCGGGCATGGTTTGAGAATTATTCCAAGGGACTTCCGCCCGAGCTTTGTGCACAAAAACAGCGATCCGTCTGGTCTATTGGTTCACACGGAGGGATTGTTCGCCCTTTGGTTCTCTCAATCTTTGCGAAAGAGCCTTACCAGGGACTTGGTTTTGCGATATCGCATCAACAACTAACGCACCGCTCTGAAAATGTTTCATCGGCTTTAGGTGTGTTAGTTCCACTTTTGCATGCACTAATAAAAGGAGAAGACCCACTTGAGGCTATTTCAGAATATGGAAAAAAGGTGAGACTGATCAAGATTCGTGGTGAAGAACTCTCAAAAACATATAGGGCGCATAAAGGTCCAGGAAATATTCCAAAGGACCAAATGTGGAAAATTCATACGGAATTTTCGGATCAATATCTGGATGTTAATAACATACTAGAAGAATATTCCGATGAGGAAATTATCGGCAAACTCTTCGCAACGGCCTGTTATCCTGAACACGGCTTGCCGCTTTTATTATGCCTATTACAAAGAAACAAGGCAGACTTTAAGGCCTCTCTTTTAGCTAATGCCAATGCAGGGGGCGACAATGTACATCGAGGAATGATACTTGGTCTTTTGGCAGGTGCTTGCACTACTGAGATACCATCCGAACTTAAATCTGGCTTGTTGGCCTACGATGAACTTAAAAATGAAATCAGAGATTTTGTTAATCTACTTTAACCTCAAAGGAGAAAAAAAAAGCTGCTTGAGGAGGGTGTCTTGGATTGTGTGTAAATGGCGGTTAATATAATGATGAGGCATTCTATCCTCAAATTGAATAGCAAACCTGTTTAAAGCGGGCTTCCAATCTTTTAGTGGCGTAGACCATTTTTTGGCGATATTGTTGAGTGCCAAATAGAACAATTTGATGACAGCTTCATCGTTAGGAAACGATCCACGACTTTTGCTGACTTTGCGGTAAACGCCCAACGCCACCATCTAACAATTTTTAATATGCCCCTACACTATTTTCAGTTTGATCTGAGTGTGCGTCAGGCAAGCATTGAGAAGGCGTAGCGGTAATTCGGCCTCCGACATACGCCGGTTGAAGCGGTAGCAGAACTCATTGAGATATTCCTGCAGATACCTCTGGACGATACCCCGTGATAAGTGTCCAACAGAAATGCCTTGAGATTGCCGATGACAATATGCACCCAAGGCAGCCATTCGCCCGCCATCTCAGGCGGCGTCGCCCGTGCGGCATGATGCTGGGTTTTGCCGATTGCCGTCAGAGAAGTCAGCGCATCGCTACGCACCAACTGACCGGGCGGGAGATGACATTGAACAA
>CAZYHY010000025.1:0-43496 GCA_964647635.1 uncultured Nitrosomonas sp. | reverse complement strand
CCGGGAAGCCCTTCAAGCCATCGACACAGGCGATAAAGATATCCTGCACACCACGAGTTCAGTGACAACACTGAGCCAGAACTTGGCGCCCTCGGTCTGGGCAATCCATAAGCCCAGGATTTCTTTACGGCCTTCCCGATCGCCAGGTAAATCGCTTTGGCACGAACGCTACCAGCATCACGAACTTTGACGTGGATACAATCAAGATAGACGACAGGATACACCGCATCGAGAGGCCGGGATTGCCACTGCTTTACTTCATCCATGACACCGTCAGTGACCGTAGAAATCAGCGTAGGCGACACCTCAGTGTCATACATTTCGGTGAGGTGCTGCTGGATTTCACGCACCGTCATGCCACGGGCATACAGCGAAAGGATCTTGTCTCAAAAACCCACCCAGCGGGTTTGATGTTTGGAAATGATTTGAGGCTCGAAACGGCCTTCACGATCACGGGGAATCTCGATGGGCAATTCACCGAATTCACCTTTCAGGGTCTTGCGACTTTTACCATTCCTGGCATTACCAGTGGGATTGGCCACTGTTTCGTGCTTATCGTGACCCAAATGCTCGGTCATTTCGGCTTGCAGGGAACGCTCAACCAGCGCTTTGGTGAGTTGCTTGAGAATATCGTACTCATCGATTAAATCTTCCGGCTTTTTGTAATCGGCCAGCAGGCTATCTATTAAGTCGGTCGGTAGGTAGGGGTTTGGGTGTGGTCATTTCTTTACTCCAAAAGTATATAAACAGTTTCCTGCTAAATGACCATTTACACAAAATTATTTACACTCCCCCTGTTTCGATTCCTTCATTACGTAGTCGCATCTAAATCGGTACAATGCAACTGTGTGGGCGCCCATGTAAAGTCTAAATCCTATGAAACAATTCCGTCGTTGTTTAAATGCGCCGATTAGAATGCTAACCAGCCATTAATGTAAAGCGTGTCATTTCCGATTGCCTGGCGAGCAAACCCATCATAATTATTAATTCCACCATTAAATTGAAAATAGTGAGTGTATTGTGCCGCGATACGTAAATTGGCGAGTGTGGACAAAGTTGATGCGGATTTTCCAAAGGGGGTATAGCTTATCTCTGCGGTAAATGCCTGAGAATTAGGTTTTCCTGTACGGCTACCACTAATAGGTTCTTCGGAACTGAATATAATGTTATCTTTGGTTCCGGTCATTTGTGAATAAAACAAGCTTAGGCCATACGTTTGTTGATAGGTATATCCAACTCTGATTCGGGCTGTGTCGAGACTGCTATATCTCTTTTCTGCGAGTCCTAATGCAACACTGGCGTTCATATCACGCTGTTCCCTAAGATAGGTTGCATTCAGTTCAAATATATGTACGAGGTTGCCTAAATATTGATAAGTCGTGTCAAAACCGTAGTCATAATAACTGTCGGTACCTGCGCCTTGAAGTCTTTGGGGATTGACATTGGCTTGTAATCCATAAGCACCAACCATACCATAGTGTCCGTTCCAGTCATGCTGTAACGCTACTCTCCAGTAGGGAGAACCTCCGTTGATTCTATTTTGCTCAGTATCAAATGTACCTACCCCTTTTTGTGCATTTTTGGGCAGCATGGTATAACCGCCAGCTTCAACGAATAGTAAATTTTTCCACATTGCGTAACCTGTAGCACCAATGACTTGTCCGCCTAAAGTATCAATCAATGGACCTGCAGCAGGTGTAGGTGCTAAATCGGATGACGAATAAGGAAAACTCCATACTGGTGTTGTGTTCCAGAGATCAGATACAGACGGTGAATTATTTGCTGAGACACCGTATACGAAGTGATTGCCACCGATGCTGCTACTATCTGCAATGCGAATATCAGTATTATCCAACTCCCACTTTTTTTCTACACCCCCATACGTTCCTTGAATAAAAGCCCCCATTTTAGGGGCAATTCGTCCCGCATAAAAAACCGAAGCTTCATCAAGAGTCGCGTTGTTGTTGCGGCCAAATCCATCTGCTGCGCCTCCGGGTTGATCTTTTATAGTGTTGGTAAATGACCCACGTACCATCGCGCTGATCGGTGGGATGTATTTCAGCTTACTGTCTGTGTTGCCAGTAGCAGTGTAGCCGTTTAATTTGAAATTTCTTCCTGTTGGCGTCAAACCTGGTCCAAATGATTGAACGTGACAACTACTACAAGCAAGCCCAGTTTGACGTGTGAAACTCGGCATTGCATGAGCATCTGGAAACGATAATATAAAGCCATGTATCAATAAGGCAACGACAAGAGAAATGCCTTTTTTGAATAAGAACATAATAATCTTCCTTTAGAATAGAAAAAGTTATGAAAATAGAAATAGATTGCTGTTAAAGGTTATCGATATACGAAATAAATTAATTTTTAAATAACAATGGTATAAATGTTAATCTGGTAAATCTGGGCGCTGTTTTTTGAGAAAAACTGGCAAAACTTCAATGCTGATTGACATCCTTATCCGGTTTACAAGGTTTTATCCTTAGTTCTTGTCCGGCAGTTTTTGCAATCTTCCTTAATGCTTTTTCCAAATTAGCGCTTAATTGAATTTCCTTTCGTTTTTTGTCTTCAGGGGAATAATTCTTAAGTGCTTTTCCAGGCACAAGTACGACAAGCTCTTGCTCTTTCCAAATTTGCTGCTCACATCCTGCAATTTGAGTGGCCTTTACTGCAATTCGAACAGGTCTAAATGCCCATCCGGCTATATAAGCGCCACCCCACCACAGCGGCAAATCCGTTACAAGTTCACTTGCCGCTGCTATGGCCATGATTCCCGGATTAAACCCAGTTGCTGCTCCCACAATAAGTGTTTCCGCCGTCATAGAAAGAATCAATCCAGTCACCCAGTAACGCCATTGAACCTTACCGTAGTCTAGGATTCGGCCAGACAGCACAATATCCGCGCCAGTTTGTGCACCAAGGGCGGTACGCTGTACTTTATTAAGTCTGTTATTTGTGTAACCTAGACCAGCTTGAATTTGTTCTACCTCAGCGAATGGAATAACAGTAAATCCCTCTTGATGGGCAAGATGATCAATGAACAAGCGTTGAGCGCCTACTTCCACATCTTCAATTAATTGTGTTAGTAAAGCTGGCTCCTCTTCTGGAGCTAGCTTCTTATCGAAAGTCTTCAGATCTGTTGGTGAAGTAAGCGGTGCTATCATCTTTATTTGTGCAACAAGCAATCTAATAGGCGGATCTGGAGGAGCTGATTTCTGGAATGGAAGCACGCTGCATCCAGTCGCCATTATCAGTGGGAAGACGTACGTGTATGGTAAATAGGTCATTTACACTTGTATCACATTGAATAAAGACTAATTCTTTAGTTGACCACTTGGATAGAATTCAATTGAAGCTTTGTTATCTTCTGTAAAACGAATACAGAAAAGATAAAGCCGATGGTGGGTTATGATAGACCCTTGATATTGTCGAGAACATGGCACCAAAATTACATTTTTGTCATTTTGGTTGTTATTGAGTGAGAGGCTATCTTGATACCTGGGCAGCCAATCTATAAATTCCGTCAGTCATTTATGAATCAATTCCAGGCGAATGCTCGGTAATAGAATGATTCAGTCGAACATTTACAAGCAATTAATTTGCTGAGTGGAAAAAACTTATTTTTCTGAGGGGAAATTTAATGTAACTGTTGTACCCTTGTGGAGCTCAGATTCAATGCTTACGGTCCCACCATGCATTACCAGGATAGATCTGACAATAGCTAAACCAAGGCCGGTATTATAGGAGTCGGTAGAACGAGCTTGATCGACGCGGTAAAAACGATCGAATACTTTTGAAAGGTGCTCTGGAGCAATACCACATCCATTATCTGTTATACGGATTGTCACATGATGTGCATCTGGAGAAGATTCCACAATTAACATGATTTGTCCACCTTGTGGTGTGTGACGAATGGCATTGGCGAGCACATTAGTGACTGCACGCCGAAATAGGATGCGATCAACTATCAAATCGGATTCACCTTCGCATAGAACCTTAACGCCTCGTTCCTCGATCACTGCTTCGTAAGACTCACAGATCGCTTCCAATTTTTTGCGTGCATCAAGGTTAACCAATTGTAGCGGTATCTGTACATTGTCTGCTCGTGCTAGAAACAACAAACTATCGATCATGTAAGAGAGCTTGCTGCATTCCTCCAAACTCGATCCCAGGACATCCCGATACTCTTTTTCCGAACGTGCTCGAACAAGTGTCACTTGGATTTCACCCATCAAATTATTAATTGGTGTGCGAAATTCATGCGCCAAATCATCGGAGAATTGGGTAAGCTGGGTAAATGAGTTTTTCAAGCGTTCAAGCATTTGGTCAAAAGCTTCTGCAAGTGCTTTTAATTCCCTGGGCCACTGGGTTGGATCAATGCGATCATCTAATTGGCTTGCAGTAATCCTTTGCGCGGCCAAAGTGATATTTTGCAAAGGCTGCATTCCTCGGTGTGCAACAAGCGCACCAAAAACTGCAGAAAGTAATATGCCGAGTGGCAGAGTCATCATCAGCTTGCGCTTATAGTTGGCAAGTAGTGCGTCTTCACGGGCAATATCCAGAGCCACTTGAATGATGTGAGGTTGCCCGGCCTTATTCGTTGATTGCAATGCCAATATAATATACAGGTGATCGTCTGCCGCCCTCCAAAATGAGGAGTATTTAGCCAAATTGCTTTGTTTCATCTCGCTGATAGGTTCTGGAAAAATCGTAAAGGGAGCAACCGTTGCCATACCTGGCGATTCAGCAATGATAATATTGTCTGATGCGAGAACGCGCGAAAAATAAGGATAATAAGGTGTTTTTTCTATTATCGCTTCTCTTTGAATTTCTTGTTCAAGGAATGTCAGGTCATCTTCGCTTTTTTGTATGATATTTTTTAAAATATAAGCCTTCTCGGCAAGAAAGTGTTTGTCTTCCTCGAGAAGATTAGTTGCCAACGCTTCGTACAAGAACAGGGTAACCCCGATCAGCAATATAGCTGCCGACAGGGTGTAAAGTAGCGTTAATCTTCCAACAATAGAGCCGTGATCTTGTTTGGTTTTATCGTTCTTCAAGGACGTAGCCAACACCGCGCAGGGTATGAATCAATTTTTTATCGAATGGGTCGTCTACCTTGCTACGTAACCGCCTAACCGCAACATCGACCACATTAGTATCGCTGTAGAAGTTCATGTCCCATACTTGTTCTTCAATGACAGTTCTGGAAATAACTTCACCGTATCGACGAGCCAATAAGGAAATCAGTGAAAATTCTTTTGGAGTCAAAGTGATTTTTTTACCTGCCCGTGTAACCTTAAATCGCAAGAGATCGATTTCTAAGTCGGCAATACAGATCAATGCAGGTTGCTGCACCGGATTGCGCCGCAACAAGGAACGAACACGAGCCAGAAGTTCCGAAAAAGCGAATGGTTTGACTAGATAGTCATCTGCCCCAAGTTCCAATCCTTTGACACGATCGCTCACCATATCCCTAGCAGTTAAAAACAACACTGGCATCGATTTTCCATTTTGACGTAGTTCCTTGACTACTGTCCATCCGTCCATGAGTGGAAGCATAACATCGACGATAATCACGTCATAACTGCCAGTCATGGCAAGGAATAGGCCATCTTGACCATTCTGTGCATGGTCAACTACAAAACCATTTTCCACAAGTCCCTTTTGCAAATAACCAGCAGTCTTAGGTTCGTCTTCGATGATAAGTAGGCGCATTATAAAATAATTCTAAATATTCAAAATGTTTGTAAATATCGCAACAAAATATAGGTGATTCAGTTGTATGTCTATTCAGTCGGCCCTGCAAAATTCATTTAACCATGACGGTAGTCTTGCACACAAGTGGGGTATAGGGATATATCGCCAAACGAACAATTTTGACCACACTTTTGGGAATCGTAAGTTAAAAAGGCTGCTTAATCAAAGCAGCCTTTGATGAAACTAAATAATGGTAGTGATAGGACTGTAGTGTGTTGTTGGGAGGGTCACTATTTACTAATACATAGTAGTCGCGATCCGGTCTGACAGTTACCCGATTTGACGAAGTGCCTGTTAGATCAAGTCTGAATTACTTCAGCTAAATGAATTTTGCAGGATCGACGCATTACGTAGTCGCATCTAAATCGGTACAATGCAACTGTGTGGGCGTAATTTGATCGTCCAGTTGTTACTGATAAATATGCCAACCCCATCATTAGATTCTTTTCAATTACGTACTATCATCGACCCGGATTCCCTGGGATTTTCTGATACTTCGGAACTACTGCAGCAACCCTTGTCATGGATCGGACAGGAGCGGGCGGAAGCGGCGGTGCATTTTGGTTTGGGTATGGCGCAGCCCGATTATCATTTGTTTGTGTTGGGAGAAGCTGGCTCGGGCCGGTCTTCGTTGTTACAGCAGGCGTTGATTGCTGCAGCGGCGGACAGACCAACGCCGCACGATTTGTGTTATTTATATAATTTTATTGTGCCTGAAAAGCCGCTGGCGTTGCATTTGCCTGCCGGCCAAGGGCGTTTGTTGCGGCAATCTTTGTTGCAATTGGCGAAATCGCTGCCGGTGGAAATCACGCAAAGTTTGAATGGGCAGAATTTCAAGATCAAAAGTGATCGCATTGAGAAAAAAGGCAGAACCGCAGCCGCCGAAATGTATGCCAAGTTGGACAAAATTGCCGCATCGCTGCATTTCGCCATTCATCGTGAGGACGAACAAATTGTTTTTACGATGCTGGATGCAGCAGGAGAGATCCTGACCGAAGAAAATTTATTGAAGCTGCCCAGGAACCGTAGAGTTGCAATAGAGCGGGCAGAGCAGCAATTGCATGAAGCGATTATTTTCTATTTTGAAGCATTTAATAAAATAGACAAAGAAAAGAGTGTAGCGTTGGCAGCATTGCAACGGCGCACCGTGCAACCGCTACTGAGTCTTGCCATCAAGAAGATTCAGGAGGGTTTGCAAAAACAATTAAGAAACAACACCCGTTTAAAAACACACTTTGAGCAGATCACAGCGGATATTCTCGATAACTTGCACCTGTTTACAGCCAACACTGGCGACGAAGAAAAGCGCCAGTCGGCGTTGATCCAGGTTTTTTCCCATTATCAAATCAACCTGGTGGTGGACAATGCCGACGTGCAAGGGGCGCCCGTCATTGTCGAAGATAATCCGTCGTCTTATGGGTTATTTGGCAGCATTGATTATCAGTTTGAGAGCGGCAAACTGAAAACCGATTTCATGCATATTCGCGCCGGTAGCCTGCTGACGGCACATGATGGTTTTCTCATGTTGCACTTGAGTGATTTGCTGACGGATAGCGAATTATGGCTAAAACTGCGGCGATTTTTGCGCAGTAAGCGGCTGCAAATTGAAGAGTCCGGCTCGACATTGACAGCGAATGCACCTGTTGCGCTAGAACCAGAAGCAGTGGAAATTAACGTCAAGATTGTTCTGATCGGATCGCGCGAAGAATATTATGACCTACAAGAGATCGATCCCGAGTTTATGCGGCGTTTCCGCGTAAAAGTCGACTTCGCCGAGAGCTTTCTTGCCAGTGCGAAAACTTATCATGCATCGGCTACTTTTGTCGCGCATGCTTGCGACACAGCCAAATTGCCGCACTTTTCCGCAGCGGCAGTTGCGCGTTTATTAGAAGAATCGCATCGCGAGGTGGAGGATCAAAAACGCCAGAGCGCGATTTTTGCGCGTACCGAGATGCTGGTGCTGGAGAGTGCTGCGTTGTGTATTGCACGCCGTGGGCGTACGGTAGCGGTGGCGGATATCGATGCCGCGCTGCATGCGCATATGCAACGGCATAACTACCCGGATTTAAGTGTACAAGAATTCATTATCGACGGTGAAATTTCCATTGCGGTTGAGGGCGAGAAAGTGGGGCAGCTCAATGCGTTGACACAAATCGATTTGGGCGACTATCGTTTTGGCACGCCGGTACGGGTTACCGCGCGCACTTTTGCCGGTGAAGATGGCGTGCTGAATATTGCGCGTGAAGTGGAAATGACCGGGCCGATTCACGATAAAGGCGTGCTGATATTGCAAAATTATTTCGCCGCATTGTTTGCGCATATCGCACCGCTGGCGCTCAGTGCGTCGATTGTTTTTGAGCAGGAATATACCAGTATCGAAGGGGATTCGGCTTCCTGTGCCGAGTTTTATGTGCTGCTGTCATCACTGACGGAATTACCGCTGAATCAAAGTATCGCGGTAACAGGCGCCTTGAATCAACATGGCGAAGTGCTGCCGATTGGCGGCATCAATGACAAGATTGAGGGCTATTTCAGGCTGTGCGAGAAAATTGGATTAACTGGTGAACAAGGTGTGCTGATCCCATATGCCAACCGGCAGCACTTGATGCTGGATCGCAAAGTCATTGCAGCCGTTGAAAAAGGTTTGTTTGCGATTTACACCATGCAGCATGTGATCGAAGGACTGGAACTGCTGACCGGATTACCGGCGGGTACTCTCGAATCAGGCCGAGCGGCTGGTTATCCATCCGAAACCATACTGGGAGATGCGCAGAGAATGCTGATGGCTTTCCGTCGCGCCTGCCAATTGTCGCATCACCCTAGAACAGAACATAGGCGGTTGCCGTCGCGCTCAGATAAATGAACGTTCAAGAACCGACTGGTTGATGGATTATTTTTAGAGTACAGGTGGTCACAGTATGAATTTTAGTAGCCGCGACCCGATCTGGCAGTTACCCGACTTGACGGAGTGCTTGTCAGATCAAGTCTGAACTACTACAGATTAAATTTAATTTTCTTTGCAGTTTTCTTGTTGCCAGCTAACTGAGCTACAGTGGCTGTATGTTCTGCATTGCCATGTAGAACATTAAATATGGAAATTGCGCCCACCAGCTCGCTGGCTTGTTGCTCAAGAGATGCCGTTGCGGCAGCCGCCTGTTCTACCAATGCCGCATTTTGCTGCGTTACTTCATCCATTTGCGATACAGCCTGATGGATTTGATCAATACCCATGCTTTGTTCTTTTGATGCTAAAGTGATATCGGACATGATTTCAGTCACATGTTTAATTGAACTAATTATCTCTTCCATGGTTTTTCCTGCCTTATTAACTAGTGTGGCGCCTTCATCAACTTTCTGAACAGAATCGTTAACGAGTGTTTTAATTTCCTTGGCTGCCGTCGCGCTGCGCTGAGCGAGATTGCGAACTTCTGTCGCTACCACAGCGAATCCACGGCCTTGCTCGCCGGCACGCGCTGCTTCAACAGCGGCATTGAGTGCCAAGATATTGGTTTGGAAGGCGATGCTGTCAATCACACTAGTAATGTCGGAGATCTTGCTGGAGCTGGCACTGATTGATGACATCGTTGTGATGACTTCCTGCATCATAGATCCACCCTTCGCCGTAATGTCACTGGCAGTTAAGGCGAGCAGGTTGGCATTCATTGAGTTATCAGTGTTCTGGCGTACAGTTGTTGTGAGTTCTTCCATGCTTGCGGCGGTTTCTTCTAGCGATGAAGCTTGTTCCTCGGTGCGTTGCGATAGATCCAGGTTGCCTGAAGCAATTTCTCCAGATGCGAAACGTACTGTCGTTGCATTTCTTTGCACATCCAGTACGGTAGCTCTTAAATTGATACCCATTTGGTTGATTGATTTAAATAATTGACCGAATTCATCGGTGCGGTTTGCTGTAATTTTTTGCGTTAGATCACCGGAAGCTAACGTATTGGCAATAGCGATCGCTTGTTTTAGCGGCGATAGTGTGTTTCTTACCATGCCAACAGTAAGATAAAGTATCAGTGTGATGCCCGTTATGGTTGTTCCGGCGATGATGTTGCTGAGTAGCGAAGCGGCTTGTGTTTGTGTAAGCTCCCACCAACCAATACCACCTACAGCCAATAAAAATAATGCAGGGATACCCATGCAAAGACCGATACGATTACCGATCGTTAGATTGAACAGCGTTGAAATCTTGCCAATTAAATCAGTGCGTTTTATCTGACCTTTTTCGATCTTTAGGTTTTTGGCTTGGCCTTCCAAGAATTTCCGATAAATGGGAGCAGCTTCCTCTATGCTTTCACGAGACGGTTTGATCCGAACCGATAAATAGCCTGTTATTTTCCCATTTTCCAACAATGGCGTTGCATTGGCATTTACCCAATAGAAGTCGCCATTTTTTCGGCGATTCTTGACGAGCCCTGTCCAAGGCGAGCCTTGTTTTAAAGTATTCCATAAATCCTCGAATGCTTCGGGTGGCATATCGGGGTGGCGAATAATATTGTGCGCTTTTCCAATCAATTCTTCTTCTGAGAATCCACTGGCTTCTATGAATGCCTGATTAACATAGGCTAGTCTCCCCTTGAGGTCAGTTTTCGATAATAATAGCTTATCTTCTTCAATGAGGTATTCGATATTGGTAACCGGAAGATTTACTCTCATATCCTGTTCTATCCTTTTATAATTTTGTTACAGTAAGGTGAGATAAGGCCTAACGGTATATGAGTAAATATATTGTGTCGGTAATTTCCTGTTTTGAATTCAGTATTGGCTTGTTGTAAGTGTAAGATCTATCTGATAGTGAATATATATAACATATAACATAGTAATTTGCGGTTTTCTAAAGACGTAATTCTGTTTTTTGTATCTTGCTTAAACTAAAAACTGACGTTGAATGATTAATCGACGATAGTCAGAAATAACCGGTTTAGTTTGACTAAAAAAAGTAATAAATAGTAAGAATGTTCCTATGGTTTTTGGATTTCCAGCCAGATACTATGAAGCGTTATTTATGTTAGTTGTTCAATAATTAGGAATACGTCCTTGATATCAGTTTAAAGATAGAAACAGATGCATAAACAAGATCCTGGGTTGGTACAAAATGAGTTTACGTAAAGAATGTGGTTATGGTAAGCAACCGTTATCTGATCAAATTTTTCATTCAGTGATGAATCAATTTGACCATTTCAAACGAAAATCAACACCTAAAATTACAGCGCATAAAACTCAATGTATTCCCAATTTATTTCTTGATAAGAATAATCTTACACGAATGAATGAGGTCGAGAGCCAGGATAACTTGGTTAAGTTGGCGCATTTGTATGAAATTTCCCGAGCGATACACACAGCTCGATCAATCGATGAGATGTGTCAGCAAATTGTTAAGAATCTGAGCTTGGCGTGGCATCAATGTGAGTATATTTTTCCTTTTATCGAAATTTACGATAAGTGTTTTAAATCAGATAACTTTACGCATGCTTTAACCCATAAGTTTTCTGCGCCGATCATTGTGAATGACAGGACGTGCGGGCAGGTGTGTTTTTTCTATGAAGACATCAGTCTTATCAAATGGTCAGACAACGAGGACGCTATATTTCTACAAAATATAGCGAATGATATTGGATTATGGTTAGAGCAGAAGCAGCGCTATGATGTGCAAGCAGTGCTCTTGAACGAAGTCCAAGTGATTGAAAGTGCGACTAATGAGCATGTGAGTATAGCGATTACAGACATGAGCGGCAAAATAAATTATGTCAATGAAAAATTCTGCTCAATCTCTAAATATTCCGCAGAGGAATTATTAGGGCAAGATCACCGCATTATTAATTCCGGCTTTCATTCTAAAGAGTTTATGTGTGTTTTGTGGGACACCATCATGGCAGGAGAAATTTGGAAAGGAGGGTTTAAGAATCGCACGAGAGAAGGTGCTTTTTATTGGATAGACGCAACCATTATTCCATTGCTCGATCGTACGGGATCTCCCTATCAGTATGTTGCACTCTGGACTGATGTCACAGGATATAAGCAATTAGAGGAAAAAATGGAAGGGCAAGTTAAAGAACTGGCTCGTTCTAATGATGAGCTCGAGCAATTTGCTTATGTCGTGACGCATGATTTACAGGAGCCGCTTCGGGCTATTAATAGCTTTGTTCAATTACTGAAGAAATACTGTCATCACCAATTAGATGAGCGTGCTAATGAGTTGGTCTCACATGCGGTAGCAGGAACAAGTCGCATGCAGATGCTGATTGACGATTTATTGACCTATGCACAAGTTGATGCAAATCAGACTTTGACGGAGGTTGATTGTGAGAAATTATTAAGTAATGTGTTGGCGGACTTATCGGTCATCGTCAGTGAATGTAATGCGGTCATTACACATGATCGACTCCCTGTGGTTAGAGGTATTCCTTTTCAATTTATTCAATTGCTTACTAACTTAATCAACAATGCGCTTAAATTCCAAAGAGCGCAGCCACCTAAAATTCATATTGGTGTAGAAGAAAGTTTTGGTGAATGGATTCTCTCGGTAACTGATAATGGAATTGGCATAGAAGAGCAATATCTAGAACGTATTTTTCGAGTGTTTCAGCGGTTACACAGTCGTAGGGAATATGCCGGCACGGGTATCGGCTTGGCAATTTGCAAGAAAGTCGTGGAATATCACGGTGGAAGGATATGGATTCAATCGGAACCTGATGTTGGTTCAACCGTTTATTTTACAATTCCGAAATTTAATTAATCGTTCGCATGCATTATAAAAAAAACACTCGCCCGAATGTGATTCTGATGATCGATGATAATCCGACAGATGTTTTATTGATTAAGGAAGCCTTTGCATTTTGTGAGGGAATTTATGAGATTTATGTGGCTGAAGATGGGGTGCATGCCATAGAATTTCTAAAGCAACAGGGGAAATATCATGAAGTACCCCGGCCGGATATCATCTTGTTGGATTTGAATATGCCCAGAAAGAATGGATTCGAGGTGTTGGCCGAAGTGAAAGCAGACCCTGATTTTAGAAGTATTCCTACTCTGATTTATACTTCTTCTGTGGTAAGGGGAGATATCAAAATTGCTTATAATAGTTACGCGAATGGTTATGTCAGAAAGTCGGTGGATTTTGATGAATGTATTAAGATAGCAAAATCAATTAAAGATTTCTGGTTCTCTGCTTCAATATTGTACGAACCATAATTTGCCATGATAAAGCCCAAGATTAATATTTTGTTAATTGAAGATAACGAAACTGACGCATTCTTGGTGCAAAGTGACTTACAGCGAGCCATGGGCGATCAAATCAGCTTGGTTCATGTAGAGCGACTAAGTTCCGCGCTTGAATTACTTCAACAACACTCGTTTGATTTAATTTTGTCAGATCTTACTTTACCCGACAGCGATGGCATTGCGACGATTAATCGACTGCGGGAAGGTGCTGCGGATATACCCATCGCAGTATTGTCTTTTAGGGATGATGAAAAACTTGCAATAAAAATAATAAAAGCGGGCGCGCAAGACTATCTGGTGAAGGGAAGCCTGACTGAAGGTGTTTTGGCGCGTGTTATCCGTTATTCAATTGAAAGAAAGTGCATAGAGGAAAGTAATAGAAAAGCACAAAAGCGATTTCAAACTATCTTTGAGAAAGCACCTCTGGGCATTGCGCTGATCAATTTACAAACTGGAAAATATTACGATGTAAATCCAAAGTATGCATCCATTGCAGGCAGAAGTGTGGATGAGCTTCTGAGTATCAACCAATCCGATATTATTCACCCGAATGATTTGCCGTCTTACAAGGATGACATGGCGCGCATTATCAATCAGCAGTTGCATGACTCTAAAATAGTAAAAAGAATCTTGCGTCCGGATATGTCTGTTATTTGGATTGAAATGTCGATCGTACTATTTGAAATGATTGGGGACTTGGAAGTATGTTATTTGTGCATGATCGAAGATGTCACTGAACGGAAAAGGATGATTGAGAACCTGCGTCATTTAACAACGCACCTACAAGATATCAGGGAAGAAGAAAGAACTCGGATAGACCGTGAAATTCATGACGTGCTGGGAGGAACGCTGACTGTTCTAAAAATGGATTTGGATTGGCTCTCAAAAAAAATAAATACTGAGCCTATGCATGAAAGAATAATGTCACTTTATCAATTAACCGGAGAAGCTATTGAAACTGCACGCAGGGTTTCGGTTAATTTGCGTCCCAATGTACTGGATCACTTAGGGCTATGTGGTGCCATTGAATGGCTGATACGTGAATTTGAGCAGCGAACAAATATTAAATGTTCGCTTGAATCGACCATATCAAATGTGTCTTGTATTAACAAACATCATGAGACCAGTATTTTTAGAATTATTCAGGAAGCATTTATCAACATAGCACGACACGCCAAAGCGACAAAAGTAGATATTGAGCTTCTTGAAGATCAAGATGGTTTGGTAATTATCATTAAAGATAATGGTATAGGCATCACTGAGTCACAATTGCTGAGCCCTGGATCTTTTGGAATAATTGGCATGAATGAAAGAATGCAGCAACTAGGTGGAAAACTAGAAATAGTCGGCTCACCTCTGGAGGGAAGTATGGTAACACTGAGAATACCTGTGGCGGCTATTGGATTATTTGAGGAGCCAATCGATGATTAAAGTTCTGATTGCAGATGATCACGCTTTATTTCGTGATGGACTGAGAAGGATTTTTAGTGAAGTAGAAGATATTGAAGTTGTTGCAGAAGCGGTTGATGGCAAGGATGTTTTAAAAAAAGCCCGGGAATGTGAGTGGGACATCATTTTACTGGATATTAATCTACCGGATATCAATGGGTTGGATATCTTAAAGAGAATCTTGGCGGTAAATGCTACCGCGCGTATTCTGGTGTTGAGTATGTATCCGGAAGAAGAGTATGCGATTAGGGCCATTCGCTCAGGTGCTTCAGGCTATTTAACTAAAGATAGTCCGACGGATCAACTGATTAATGTGATTCGGCGCCTCGCTAAAGGTGGCAAATACGTCAACCCTGAGCTGGCGGAAAAACTCCTGTTTAATCCAGTTATGGATTCGGCAGCACTAACACACACTACTTTTTCAGATAGAGAGTTCCATGTTTTTAAACTGATTGTCTCAGGAGAATCTTTGACATCCATAGCCAATAAATTATCACTTAGCGTCAAAACGGTGAGTACTTATCGGTCTCGAATTCTGGAAAAAATGAATATGAAAAATAATGCGCAGTTGGTGCGTTATGCTATTCAGCATCGGTTGGTCGAGTAGCCAACTTGCAATATTAAGCTTTTCTGGCAAATGCTCTGAGTATCACGTGCTTGAGTATCGCTAACTTGCCATGGAAGAAATGTTCAGCACCTGGTATGAAAACGATCGGTTGTGATGTGGGTGCTGCCCATGCGAGGACTGCATCCGGCAATACGATATCGTCGTTATCGCCTTGTATGATCAAAGCGCACCGCGTGGTTTCCGGCACTGCTGGTGCGTTCAAATTGACTACCGATGGCGCAACTAGGATGAGAAACTCGGGGTTAAGCTTTTCCGCAACGTGTAATTGAATTGCACCGCCGAATGAAAATCCCGCTAGAAGCAGCGGTACATCGGCTACATGATTGCTGAATTGGCTGCGGATTGTCTGAGTGACTGCGATCACATCGTCTATCTCGCCGCTGCCATGATCAAATGCACCTTCACTCTGACCTACGCCACGAAAATTAAATTTCACCGTGATAAATTCGAGTTCCAACAAGGTGTTGAATAGTGTATGTACCACCTTATTTTCCATGGTTCCACCGTGCAGAGGATGTGGATGAGCAATGATGGCGATACCTTGCGGAACTGATCGGGGTTCTCCCAGAATGGTTTCGAGTTTACCTGAGGGACCGTCAATGAAGAATTTTTGAATGGCAGCAGAATTCATGTATTCGCCTTAGAAGTTCATCAAGTCAGATCCGGTTTTAAATTTTTAGGCGCTCAACGATGTTTCCCTTGACCAAATGTTCATCGATGATTTCATCAATGTCTTCCTTATCGATATAGGTGTACCAAGTTTCCTCGGGATAAATAACGATGATTGGACCTTCGTCGCAGCGATCAAGACAGCCTGCATTATTGATGCGGATTTTTTTCTTACCATTCAGTTTTAACAATTTAATACGCTGCTTGGCATAATCTCGCAACTCCTGGGCACAAAAATTGTTACAACATTTGGCATCGCCTTCGCGCTGATTGGTACAGAAGAAAACATGATATTGATAGTAGCTCATAGCAGTATTATAGAAAAAGAAATGAGTTTAGTGCAATTTGATTTCTGTTTGCATGCGGCTTCCCAATAGTACCGGGGGGCAAAAGTCTACAACTTATCACTGATAGACCGTTCGCTTAGTCAGATTTTTGTGCACGGGAATTTCGAAGGGGGGGATACACTTCTTTTGTAGGGAATATAAGAAAATAATAACATGCCTCCAAGCATCATTCTGTTGGGGGTATAAATGGGGTATATTTAAAGTATGAAATATTTATAATAAATTCAATTGATTAAATCTGTTATTTAAACTCAATTACGCCTGCCAAATCAGACTCCGCAGCAATCTGTTATCCGTTTATATCGATGGCGCACTCAAAGCAGTCGGTACTGGTAGCACGCTGGGCACAAACTGAAATACCCGCTCTAAAGGTGTCAAGGCAGAGGCGCATATTATCCAAGCAGTAGCAAAAGATGTGGTAGGCAATACTTCCACTTCTTCTGTGACTGTGTATGTGGTTAAATAAGATCTAGAATAATCATTACGCAAGAAAATAGCCTACTACAAATCACAATAAGATATTATTTATTATCAATGCTTTTTCTTTGACCAAGGAAATCTGAAAACACCCTGGCTGCTTTCTGATGCATCAGTTTTTTCATCGATAATTACAGTATTTGGAGCTGGTGCAGTATTAGGAGCCGTTTTATTTGCTTGGCTGCTTATTTTTTGTTGATCGGATGGCGCAGGTGCTGTGGTTTTTTTATGCAATAGTTGATTTAACTGTTGCGCTAATTGACTGGCCGCATCAATGCTAATAGCCATCCGACAAGACATTCTTGCGCTAATAACGCCGGATGGCTTGTCGCCTGATCTGGTCATTTGATTCAATGCGTGAATGGTCTGAGGGTCAAGAAAACCAAAATCCACGATAACCACACCTTGTCCGCCTTGTACGGACGTGAAATTAGAATAAATGGGTTGTCCCGTATGCTCCCCCTGTTGCATGCTAACTTTGACTTGCATTGCATGCGATTGCGGCGCGCTTCCCTCACTTCCCGATATATTGTTTTCCTCTATCATGTTTTTTCCTCTTTATACTGACCATCAAATCTCATGGAGAATTAATTATTCAATCTGGTTTTATCATTCAGTCCAAGCATTAAAATCGGATTTTTTACGTTTTCTTATGAAAGAATTGGGTTAGCTGTTGAGCCAAATTATTCGCAACTTCAACGCTAATCGCCATGCGACATGACATCCTTGCACCTACTGTATCAGGAACTTTTTCACCCGATCTGGCTAGTCGGTTAATTGCATGGATGGTTTGTGGGTCGAGAAAACCAAAATCTACCAGAATCACCCCTTGTCCACCTTGTACTGATGTGAAATTGGAGTAGAGAGGCTGTCCGGTGTGTTCACCTTGCTGCATTCTGATGCTGATTTGCATGGTTTGTGGAGCGGCAGTTTCTGTCTGTGCTTCATTACTATCGGTCATGAATTTCTCCATAATATGTAATTAAATTAAAGCCTTTTTCTAGTATTCTAAACAGTTGGTTACTAGTGTATAGAATTATGAATAAGCTTTTTTGTTTTTTTTGTATCAATGAATTCAATATAACCGATTGATCTGTTACGACGGATGAGCGTAAGGTTGTTTATTAAGAAAGCATGCCGGGAATAAAATTAGCTTTGATAAAGTATTCTTTGGTTGAGTTATTATTTCTGCTTTAGTTTGTGTTTGTGCACATAGCTCCACAGTTCCAGCTTATTGCTTACCTCGAGCTTTTCGTAGATCGATGTGAGATGGTTGCGGAGCGTACTTTCGCTGATGTTGAGTTTGTTAGAAATTACTTTAGCGGGTACACCGGCATTTTCTATCATGGTGAAAAAAATTTTTCTCTCTTTAGGGGTGAGTTTGTCGACTTTATTTTCTTCTTGAGTATTCTTCTTTTCGGAAGCTTGCTCGGATAATTTGTTGATGAGTTTTTTGATATAGGTCTGATTCAACCATAGTTGACCTTCATGCACTTTTTCAATTGCTTTCAGAATCGTGTCTAGCGCGGCTTCTTTTTCAATGATGCCTCTGGCGCCGGCGAGGATGGCTTTGTCATAGACTTCAGAGTCCGGCATCCACTTCAGAATAAGGGTCATGGCGTTTGGTGATGTGATCAATTGCAAAATAGCCTGTGATTCCTTGTCAGAATTAAGATTCATATCAAGAAGAATGACGTCGGGCGATAATCTTTCGAGATTGGGGAGTGCGCTGGTGCAATTAGCAAAGCTTCCAACGACTTTCATCTTCGGTTGCTGCTCGTTGATCAGTATTTCCAGGCCATAACGCACGATACTATAGGGTTCTATGAGTAATACTCGGATAAGTTTTTTTGATGGATCACTCATGATTTTTCTTGGGAGTAGCTCGTGGACAGTATGTTACGGTACCGGTTGCGTAAGAAAATGAGCAAACAAGTGTACTTTTTTGTACCTTTTTTATGAATGGCTAATAAATTCAACATCAAAGCTATCGTGCATCGTGGCAAATCATATCTTAGTAGTGATTTGCCGCGTGGCTATATGCGCTTTCGCGTATTCCATGGAACCCCAATAATAGACACGAGCATCTGATAAGAGTTCTACTTAAATGGCAGGCGATTGGCGCTGAGTATGCCTTGTTTTGGCACGTATTCTCCTGGCATCTTTGGGGTCAATAACCAGCGGTCGATAAATTTCGATTCTGTCATGAGGCCGCAGACGGGTATCGAGAGGGATCAGTTTCCCAAAAATACCGAGTTTGTTCGTTGTCAGATCAATATCGGCAAACTGATCCAGTACGCCTGAAAGAATGACGGCTTGCTCAACTGTACAGCCAGTAGGTACATTGAGCTTCTTGAGGATTTGAATATGGGGAAGCGCGTATGCAACTTCGATTGGGAGAAACGTTGTCATGATTTGCCATAAATCGCTTCAGCCCGTTTAATGAAGGATTCTACAAAACTATTGGCAATCATGTGAAATACCGGTCCCACGAGTTTTTCAAGAATTTTATTTGAGAACGTGTAATGTAATTGAAAATTTATCTTGCATGCGTTTTCCGATAATGGAATGAACTGCCAATAACCATTAAGGCGCTCAAACGGACCATCCAGCAAACTCATTTCGATTAAATCAGGCGGAGAGCGCTTGTTTTTTGTGGTAAAACTGTGCTGGATATGGTGATAGTCAATCTTAATCGTTGCATGCGTTGTTACTTCGTCTTGAGGTTCTACCACGGTCCCGCCGCACCACGGAAGAAATGTGGGGTATTCTTTAACGTTATCAACCAGCGCGAACATCTGGTTTGCTGAATATTCAACTAAAACTGATTTTTCTATTTCTGCCATAAATGTAAATCACCCCACGTTCATGAGGTAATACTGAAAAACTGATAAAATATACGAAATTTTAGCGATTCCCACCCATTCCATTCCTGTATGAGTATAGTACAAAATAAAAAAGCCTTTCACGATTATTTTATCGAAGAGAAGTATGAGACAGGCATGGTGTTGGAAGGATGGGAAGTCAAAGCCATTCGCGATAGCCGGGCTCAATTGAAAGAGGCGTATGTTATTATCCGCAATGGCGCATTATACCTCATTGGATGCCATATCAGTCCGCTCAAAACGGCTTCAACGCATATCAACCCTGATCCAGTCAGAACGCGCAAGTTACTGTTGCACGCGGAAGAGATTAAGCGACTCATCGGTAAAGTTGAGCGCGCCGGATACACGTTGGTCCCGTTAGATATGCATTATAAGGCGGGTAGGATCAAGCTGGAAATCGGCTTGGCTAAAGGTAAGAAGCAGCATGATAAGCGCGAATCCGAGAAACAGAAGGAATGGGAGCGTGACAAGCAACGCTTGATGCGTGCTAAGTAAAACCATCAACAATGATTGTTCGAATTCAATTTCAGAAATAACTTTTATTCTTTACGACTATGCAGAAATCGATTGCTATCTGGTTATTAGTTTGTTGTGCCATGGTATTTGCCATGGTGGTGGTGGGTGGTGTGACACGATTGACCGATTCAGGGCTCTCGATCGTGGAGTGGCAACCTATCGTGGGCACAATGCCGCCGATTACACAGCAGGATTGGGATGTGCTGCTGGAAAAATACCGTGCAACGCCTCAGTATCAAAAAATCAATAAAGGTATGAGTGTCGATGAATTTAAAAGTATTTTTTGGTGGGAATATTTTCATCGTGTGCTTGGTCGGTTGATTGGATTGGCATTTTTTGTGCCTTTTGTTTATTTTTTGCTGAAAAAGCAAATAAACCGATCACTGGGAATCAAACTGGCGGGAATATTCATACTGGGCGGATTACAGGGGTTCATGGGCTGGTATATGGTGATGAGCGGGTTGGTTAACGATCCCCATGTCAGCCAGTACCGACTTACTGCACATTTGGGATTGGCATTCGTCATTTTTGCCGCGATGTTTTGGGTTGCATTGGGATTGTTGTCGCCGGAAAGAGAGAACGCGCAATCGAATGAAATGATGCAAAGTTTGCAGCGATTTTCTGTTGGCCTGACTGCATTAATTTTTATTATGGTTTTATCGGGCGGTTTTGTCGCCGGCATTCGCGCAGGCTTGGCCTACAATACTTTTCCGCTCATGAACGGGCACCTTATTCCGCCGGATCTTTTTGTGCTGGAGCCGTGGTACCGTAATTTCTTTGATAATATTACCACCGTGCAATTCGACCATCGATTGATCGCATGGATATTGATTTTTTCAGTGCCGCTGTTCTGGTATAAATCACGTCAGCTGGCATTATCCGGTACTACACGCCTTGCTTGTAATCTGTTCTTGCTGATGCTGGCGATACAGGTGAGTCTGGGTATAGCAACGCTATTGCATGTGGTGCCAATTCCTTTAGCAGCTTCGCATCAGGGTGGGGCAATGTTGCTGTTTGCGGCGTCTTTATGGGTGAGCCACCGATTACGCTGATGTTGATAAACCCGGGTATGTCATTGACATAGCATCACTCGGGTTTAATTTAGGAAATCGTTACCTCAATCTACGTTTGTTCGTTATTCAGCCCCAGTCTCTCCATTCTGTAGCGCAATGATCTGACGGTGATGCCCAGTGTTTTGGCTGCTTTGGTGCGGTTATAGCGGCTTTGATTGAGCGCTTTTACAATGGAATCCCTTTCCAGATGATCAAGAAAATCTTGCAAGGGTAGACTTTGATCCGGATCAATGGATAATCCACTAACCGAGGTGTGTGGAGTTTCTTTTTGTGTTTTGGGTAGTTGTAATTCTTCTTCGCCAATTTCTGTCGTCGAACAAAATGCTAACGTACGTTCCAGTATATTTTCGAGCTCGCGGACATTGCCGGGATACTCATAGTTCATCAGCATCGTTTCTGCGTCTTTTTTCAGAGTGCATAAGGGACGCGCAGCTTCTTGGCATAATTTTTTCAGGATTACTTCTGCAATGCGCGGAATATCTTCGCGCATGTCACGTAATGTGGGCATATCCAATTGAATGACATTCAGGCGGTAATACAAATCCTGCCGGAATTGCTCGGTTTCGACGCAATGGCTGAGTTTTTTGTGCGTAGCGCTGATGATGCGTACATCGACATTCTTTTCTTGGGTATCGCCGATTCTCCTGACTTGTTTTTCCTGGATTACGCGCAGCAGTTTAACTTGCATGGCCAGTGGCAAATCGGCTACTTCATCAAGAAATAGGGTGCCACCGTTGGCCGCCAGGAAGAATCCATCATGATCCTTGTCGGCACCGGTAAAGGCGCCTTTTTTATAGCCGAAAAATTCACTTTCCATTAAATTTTCAGGAATGGCACCGCAGTTGACAGCAATAAACGTATGCTTGTGCCGGGCGCTTTTTGTATGAATCATGCGCGCTGCCAGCTCTTTGCCGCTGCCCGATTCGCCGTAGATATAAATGGAAGCTTGGCTGCGTGAAAGCTTATCGATGGTTGTACGAAGCTGGCGCATGGGTTCGGATTCACCCAGTAGCACACGTTGATTCGGTTGTATTTGTGCTGCAGATGCGGATTCAGTCAGTACGGGCGGTAGACTCAAAGCTGATTTAACCAAATCACGCAACTGTTTTAGCGAGGCCGGCTTGGATAAATAATCGAAAGCACCGGCCTTGAGTGCCGCAACGGCATTTTCTGTGGTGCCGTATGCGGTGATGACGGCAACCGGCAAATCTGAATAATGGTTGGCGATGAATTTGACCAAATCCAAGCCGTCCCCATCGGGTAACCGCATATCGGTAAGGCATAACTGAAACTGCCGCGACTGTAGTAACGCTTTGGCTTCACTGATGCATTTCGCGCTGGAAACATCCATGCCCATGCGGGCTAATGTAAGCTCAAGTAGCTCGATAACATCAGGCTCATCGTCTACAATGAGTATGGCGGGGACGGGCGTATGCGAGTGTGGATGAGTGGCTCGTTCTTTATTCATCGCCATGGTTGGCTGCCTTTGCAGATTATCCTGAGATGTCCACCCGAAGAGCCCTCAATATATTCCAGTGATGCTTGATTGGCTTCACACAGTTCGCGTGCAATATATAAACCCAGACCTGTGCCACTCGCTGCAGTTGTGAAGAAGGGCTCGAAAATTTGTTTTATCTGCTGCGAATCAACGCCCGACCCATTATCGATAATATCCAGGTAGACGGTGTTTTCGTTTGTCCCGGCAGATAATTCGATGTGAATACTGCTGCTTTGTTTGCGGCAGTGCCGCCATGCGTTACCACATAAATTCCATATGACCTGGTTCAAATGATTGCGATCAAAATTAATCCAATAATTTGTCGAGGTGTTTACTTTGAATACGTTGGTGTTGATGCGCTCGTTATGACAAAAGCCTTCAAGAAATTTATGAATAAACTCACTGGCGTCGATGGATTCTGGCTCTGAAATATTGCGTCGATTGAGTTGCAATACATCTTGTACGATTTTGTTTAAGCGTTTGGTGTTATCGCAAATGATACGTACCAGACGAGCATCGGCATGATTTGCAAGCGGCCCTTCCTGCAAAAGCTCGGCAGCATGGTTGATTGCGGAAAGCGGATTGCGGATTTCATGCGCGATATTCGCTGTTAGGCGGCCTAATGCAGCAAGCTTCAATTGCTGTAAATGTGCTTGTATGCGTCCGATATCTTCTAGAAAAATAACAACACCATTACGAAAATCCGCTTGTATGGGCAAGAACCGGGTGCGCACCAGCGCATTGCTGTGATCTAATCGCAGCGGTTCAAAATTAATATGATGGCTACTTTGCCAACTGGTGAGCCGATTGGCGATTTCAGGCACATGGTCGGATAATTTGAGAAATTCAGTGTGATGGACGGGTACACTCAAGTTAAGCAATTTCTCGGCATAGGTATTACGGTGTCGAATGTTGCCATGTTTATCAACGACCAGCACACCTTCGTGTAGATCCTGAATGACTAATTGATTGACTTCCGCCATGTTGGCCAGATCCATACCACATTTTTGTGCCAGTTGTTCACTGGCCAAAGTATATTTGGCCAGTTGCTGCGCTAACCAAGCTACTGCAAAGCATGCCATGCCTAATAGACCTGCTTGCGAGTATTGGGCAGTATAGAAGTCAACCATCAGTAAGGAGTAGGTTTCTTGCAGTAATAAACTGATGGTTGCAATGGATGCAAAAAACAGCGCCATCCGGCCACGGCTAATCACGCCCGCGCCAGCGAGCGATACCAGCAATAATCCACCCAATCCGCTTTGTAATCCGCCACTGGCAGACAGCATGACAGAGAAAAAAACGATATCGCCAACTACCTGAATAGCGAGTTGCCAGTTAAAATCGGGGCGGCGTAATTTAATGAGCAGCATGGATACGCTGCTGAATAGGGTGTAGCTTAGGCTGGTATAAAGAAATAATAGATGGTGATATGAACCGAAACTGGTGAACTGAGATTGCCACGTAATGGTCGTCAAAACACTACCAATCACTAATCGATAACTATTAAAATAAAAAAGCGAGCGCCAGTATTGATGAGCATCATCATGCGCTGCGATTCCAGAATTTAGTGTTAAAAACATTAAGTATTTTGCTTGTGATAGGTGAATGGATACAACGGCCAACTTAAGATGGAGGATTTGTATGTTGATGACAATGCTCGTCACAACAAAAATAGCGATTACGGTCGCTGATGGCCTCGCTTTTAGGCAGATGAATGCCGCAATACGTGCAGCTCACCATATCTTCAATCGGCTCTGCAGGCGTTTCTTTTTTTTCTTTTCTGGATTTGCGACTATTGATTATCCAGTAAACCAGTATCGCTATGGTGATGTAGAAAATTAATTTACCCATATATTAGGTATTTCTTTTATATGATATTCATCAGAATTTCATCTGCCATCGCTATACATTTAAGCATAACAATTCTTTTGCTTTGGCAAATTGTAGATTAATCGTAGTTTATTGCCTTTAAGTAAAAAATGCGGTGATAGCCTGCTTAATGAACGCAGCTTCAGATAAGAGTAGGTTCTAATATTGATTGTGTTACAAGTGAGACAAGGATGCTTGAGAAAGTTTCTATGGTTGATAGAAATAAAGATTGTCCAATTTAATCAATTAAATTGGTACATTTGTCAGTTTTTATTAGGTGGTTTTAGAATATTCCAGGTACTCAGTGGTTGCGCGTAATGGCAAAACTGGCCAACTGCAGCAAGCATTTTTTGTTTTCTGAATCCGGTAAAGAGGCTATCGCAGCAACAGCCGTTGCGATTTCCGCTTCAGCACATTGTTTGGCATAATCTAAAGCGGTTGTTTGTTGAATGACGCCGAGAACAGGTTGAAGGCCATCTTTTCCGCCGTCTTCAATTGCTTTGCGGATAATGCTCGCCTGTTCTGCTGTGCCGACTCTCATCGCATAGATAAGCGGTAATGTAGGTTTTCCTTCGGCCAGATCGTCACCAAGATTTTTTCCGATGTCTTGATTATTTCCAGAGTAGTCAAGCATATCGTCAATGAGCTGGAATGCGGTTCCCAGATGCATGCCATACACTGCCATAGCTTCTTCCTCTGCCGGTGTGGCATTCCCTAGAATTGCTCCCAGTCGACTGGCTGCTTCAAATAATTTAGCAGTTTTGTACCGTATGACTTGCAGATAGTTTTCTTCCGTTACATGCGGATCCCGGCAATTAAGTAACTGTAGCACTTCGCCTTCGGCGATGGTATTGGTTGCATCCGCTAATACTTGCATCACGCGCATATCGCCAACTTCAACCATCATCTGAAAAGCTCGGGAATAGAGAAAATCTCCCACCAAAACGCTTGCTGCGTTACCAAATAGTGCATTGGCCGTTTCTTTATTGCGTCGTAATTCGGATTCATCCACTACATCATCGTGAAGTAATGTGGCCGTATGAATAAATTCAACCACTGCGGCGAGGTTATAGTGAAATTTTCCGGAATAACCAAAAGCGCCTGCGGATAGAATCACCATTGCGGGGCGCAGGCGTTTCCCGCCGCTATTGATAATATATTCACTAACTTGGCGAATCAGTAAAACATGAGAATGTAACTTCTCCCGAATGACACCATCAACGATGCCCATGTCTTGGGCAATAAAACTTCTAATATATTCGATTGACACAATGTTACCTTACAGAAAACGCTATGGTAGGAATGACAACACCCAAGTGTCAAGCATAAAGATAAATTGATTGAAATGGTCTAAATTTTCTACCACAATCAACGGTTATATATGTATAATTCGCGGTTCTGTAAAAAGGGAAGTATGGAGTCAATTATGTATGCGGTCATAAAAACCGGTGGTAAGCAATATCGGATTCAAGTGGGTGAGAGGCTGAAGATAGAGCAGCTTAAAGCTGAAAGTGGCAGTGAGCTTGTGATTGATCAGGTACTGATGGTTGCGGATGGCGATAAAATATCGATGGGAACGCCGCTTGTCAGTGGCGCTAAGGTGAGCGCGACAGTGCTGGGGCAAGGTCGCCACGATAAAATTCGCATTTTTAAGATGCGTCGTCGCAAGCATTACCAAAAGCATCAAGGGCATCGGCAGAATTACACTGAAATACAGATTACCGGTATTTCAGCTTAAGGAGTATATCAATGGCACATAAAAAAGCAGGCGGGAGTTCACGAAACGGACGCGATTCACATTCCAAACGCCTTGGAATCAAGCGTTATGGTGGTGAGTTAATTTCAGCCGGATCGATTATTGTCAGACAGCGCGGCACGCAATTTCATCCTGGGGAAAATGTTGGTATCGGCAAGGACCATACCTTATTTGCCAAAGTGACTGGAAAAGTGAGTTTCAGTATCAAGGGCGCACTCAAACGCAGGATAGCAAGTGTAACGCCGGCATAAAGTATAAGCATCGCGTATTCAACAAGCCCTATCTAAAGTGATGGGGCTTTTTTGTTTGCAGGGTCGTATAAAAATAGCGGGAAATAGATAACTAGGATTTATGAAGTTTATTGATGAAGCGGTTATTCAAGTGCTGGCTGGTAAAGGCGGCGATGGCGTTGCGAGTTTCCGGCGTGAGAAATACATTCCTAAAGGCGGTCCTGATGGTGGCGATGGCGGGCGCGGCGGTAGTGTATTTGCAATGGCGGATCGTAATATCAATACGCTGATTGACTATCGCTTTGCACGCATTCATCGCGCCAGGAATGGACAAAATGGTCAAGGCTCCGACCGCTATGGAAAAAGCGCTGAGGATATCGTGCTGCGCATGCCGGTTGGCACACTCATTAAAGATATCAACACCGATGAAACGATTGCCGATTTGACGCACGATCAGCAAAAAACACTTTTGGCCAAAGGCGGGACGGGAGGCATTGGCAATCTGCATTTTAAATCGAGTACTAACCGTGCTCCGCGGCAGTTTACCTATGGTGAGCCGGGACAGGAATTTGAACTAAAACTGGAACTCAAGGTATTGGCGGATGTGGGATTATTGGGTATGCCGAATGCCGGAAAATCCACGCTGATTCGCGCGGTATCTGCTGCGCGTCCCAAGGTGGCGGATTATCCCTTCACAACACTGGAACCTAATCTGGGTATGGTGCGAGTTGATCAGAATCGCAGTTTCGTCATGGCGGATATCCCTGGTTTGATTGAAGGTGCTGCCGAAGGCGTGGGATTAGGGCATCGGTTTTTAAAACATTTAACGCGTACCCGGTTGTTATTGCATGTGATTGATATGATGCCATTGAATGAAGACACAGACCTTGTTCATGAAGCCCACGCACTGGTAAAAGAGTTACAAAAATATGATGAGTCACTGTATCAAAAGCCGCGTTGGCTGGTACTCAATAAAATCGACATGATGCCGGTAGAAAGTCGCGCGGAGTTATGCCGTCAATTTGTCGACAAACTGGGATGGCAAGACAAATATTTTGTCATTTCTGCATTGACGGGCGAAGGTTGTCAGCTGCTAACTTATGCCATCATGGATTATCTGGAGCAGAACTTACCACCGCAACCCGAAAGTCAAACCCCAGAAAACGATCTCGTCGATCCATGTTAAAGCAAGCGCACCGTATCGTCATCAAAGTGGGCAGCAGCCTGGTGACCAATCAGGGTAAAGGGCTTGATCACGCAGCACTGGCTTGCTGGGCAGCGCAAATTGCAAACCTCAAGCAAATGGGCAAGGAAATTATCTTAGTGTCATCGGGTGCGATTGCTGAGGGCATGCACCGCTTAAATTGGGAGAGTCGGCCTACCGCGCTGTATGAATTGCAAGCTGCGGCTGCGGTTGGGCAAATGGGACTGGCACAAGCCTATGCTTCCAGCTTTTCTCAATATGGCCTGCAAACCGCGCAAGTGCTTTTGACTCATGAAGATTTGTCCAGCCGGAAACGTTACCTCAACGCACGTTCAACGCTCACGACTTTATTGAAGCTCAATATCATTCCCATCATTAACGAAAATGATACGGTCTCGATTGACGAAATTCGCTTTGGCGATAATGACACCTTGGCGGCACTGGTGACCAATCTGATTGAAGCCGATGTGCTGGTTATTCTGACCGATCAGGCGGGTTTATTTACCAGCGATCCACGTAACAATCCGGATGCAAAATTATTGAATGAAGTGAACGCCGGCGATCCGGCGCTTGAAAAGATGGCCGGTGGTGTTGGCAGCAGCATCAGTCGTGGCGGCATGCAAACTAAAGTGACTGCGGCAAAACGTGCGGCGCGCAGCGGTGCGGACACCATTGTGGCTTCCGGTCGCGAAGACAATGTGTTGGTACGCCTGAGCCAGGATGAGACAATCGGTACGCGTTTTCTGGCCAAGATACCGGTATTGGCGGCGCGCAAGCAATGGCTTGCCGATTATTTGCAAGTGCGCGGTTATGTCACGCTCGATCAAGGTGCCGTGAAAGCACTTTCTGCCGATGGAAAAAGCTTGCTGCCCATTGGCGTTATCAGTGTCAACGGCGAATTCGAGCGCGGGGAGGCCGTATCCTGTCTAGATGGAGAAGGTCGGGAGATAGCGCGCGGCTTGATAAATTATAGCGCGGTGGAAACTCAAAAAATTTTGAGGCAGGCGAGCAGTGAAATTGAAACCATACTGGGTTATGTCGACGAACCGGAATTAATTCACCGGAATAATCTGGTTTTACTCTAGTTTGAGTTGCAGACGTGCAACCGATTTGCACTCCACCCGGAGGAACCCGTGACCACTCAATTCGATCAAAACCCGCAACGTATCGCAGCCATCGACTGGCTACGTGGACTCGTCATGATTCTGATGGCGCTTGATCATGCGTCATGGTTTTTTAATACGAACCGAATTTTTGCTGATTCGGTATTGCTGTACCAACCTGGCGATTTGTTTGCCACCGACCAGTTTCTGACGCGCTGGATCACGCATATCTGTGCACCCACATTTGTTTTTCTGGCAGGTACATCGATTGCAATCAGTAATTTTCAGCGTCGTCAGCAAGGCATCGGTCAATCTGTAATTGATCGTGAATTATTGATTCGTGGTGCTTTCATTGCTTTATTGGATATCTGTGTATTTTCCCTGATTTCCGGCAAGATCGTGTTACAAGTGTTGTACGCCATCGGCATCAGTATGATGTTGATGGTGCATCTGCAACGCCTCGGAACCGGCGTGGTTTTCTCGCTAGCGATTCTGATCATCACCGGTGGTGAGTGGTTGTTGGCTATGCTGTGGCAACCGGGCGGCGATGTATCGCTTTGGCTGTCGCTCACGTTCGCGCCGGATTTCGGTGAAACCTACACCGTGCTCTATCCCGCCATGCCGTGGCTCGGCATGATGATGCTCGGCTGGGTATTCGGCGAGCGGTTCATCGTTCATCCACCCATTTCATGGCAACCGCAGCGCGTGCTGATGACCGCTGGGTGGTTTGCGCTGACACTGTTCGTCATCATCCGCGGCCACGACGATTACGGTAATCTGTTCATGCACCTCGAAGGCAATACCCTGCTCGATTGGCTGCACGTCAGTAAATACCCGCCCAGTCTGGCATACACGCTACTGGAACTGGGCTTGATGGCCATCGTGCTGTCGCTACTGATGCGGCTGGAATTGATCAACAAAGCCGTCAACCCCAACAACCCAGTGTTGGTGTTCGGTCAAACTGCCCTGTTCTTCTATCTCGCACACTTCGCCGTACTGGCGGCACTAAAACCCCTGTTCGAACGCGGCAGCCTGGAGCAGACTTACTGGATTACTTTGCTGGTGCTGGTGATTTTATATCCGGTCTGCCGTATCTACCGTTCATTGAAATGGCGGTATCCACAAAGTCTTCTGCGTTTTTTGTAAGACAATCGCGGGTTTGTAGAACTATGTAAAACCTTCGCTTCATTCAGTTTTTATTCATGTTGATCTGTGTACATTGGTGCCATCAGGAACTAACCTGGATCAAATAACTGAAGGAGGTACATCATGGAAACCAAAAAAACAATCTGGACTGGCCTTTTAACAACTTTGCTATTGGCATGCGTTTTGACCGTTCCTACTTTGGCACAGGCAGGCAGAGGCCATCATGGACATCATCGCGGTCACCACCACGGCCATCATCATAAGCATCATCATATGGACGGCGGCTATAACTATGGCTATAGCCAACCACGCGGTTATTACCGTCCATACTACCCGCAACCCCAATATAACTACTATCCAGCACCGGTTTATGCACCGGTGTATACTATTCCTCCTCAAATGATGATGGGCATCAGTACCGGAGATGCGAGCTTTATGTTACGCTTCTAAGCCGGAATGCTGATAGTAGGTAGGTAGTTTGGCCTGCCTGCTACCAGTTCAGCGCACACATCCAGTACTCAGGACTGTTAGGTGATGAATAGATGGCGGGAAATTTTAGCGATTGTGGTGGTATTGATCGGGCCGATCACGCAAGCATCAGCCGGCTGGCAACATAACGCTGCCAACTATTACCGCACTAATGGCACACCTTCTGCCGGTATCACTGAACAAAGAGCGGTCGCCATCGCGCAGCAGCATTTCAAAGGCCGTGTGCTGGCAATTAACCATTCTGACGATGTTTATCGTATTAAAATTCTCAGCCAACAAGGCACAATACATATTATTTTGATCAATGCGCTGGATGGAACAGTTATATCGACCCATTAACAGCCTGTTAATTGAGATGTCATGCAGACCTGTATCTCCGTTATTTTGAATTTTCAAGAATACTGAACTATGCGCATCCTAGTGATCGAAGATGAAATCAAATTACAGAACCAGATTCGTCAACAATTGGAAACGGCGGGTTATATGGTTGATACGTGCAGCGACGGCAATGAGGGGTTGTTCTTTGCCACGGAATATCCGTTGGACGCTGCCATTATTGATATCGGTCTGCCTGGAAAATCAGGTTTGGAAATTATCAAGGCGCTGCGCGAAAAAGGAAGTCTGCTGCCCATTCTGATCCTAACTGCCAGAAGCAGTTGGCAAGACAAGGTGCAGGGGCTTGAAATGGGTGCCGATGATTACCTGACCAAACCGTTTCAGATGGAAGAGCTACAAGCCAGGGTCAAGGCGCTGTTGCGTCGCTCGACCGGCATTCCACAGACGATATTGAACTGCGGCCCCATTTCGCTGGATGTTACTTCCCAATCCGTTGTTGTTAACGGCGAAACGATAGAGTTGACATCGTTTGAATACCGCTTGTTGGAAGAATTGGTGCGTCATCATGGCGAGATTCTTTCCAAGCACACATTGGCCGATTATCTATATCCGCACGATGAAGATCGCGACAGTAATGTATTGGAAGTCATGGTTGGCCGTTTGCGTCGCAAACTCGATCCCGATGGTACTCTTAATCCGATTGAAACCATGCGTGGCCGGGGCTATCGCTTTACTTTGGCGTGCAATAAATCTCCATGATGTCGTTAAATCAGCGCATCCTATTTAGCGCAACGCTGGTTTTATTGATCTTTATCGTAGGCATCGCAATAACACTGGATCGCGCATTTTATGATAGTGCGCGGTTAGGGGTGCAGGATCGTTTGTTCGCAAAGCTACTAATGGTCATGGGGGATTCGGAAATAGAAGAATCCGGTGCTCTGGATGTATCGACCAATTTGCTGGACGCGGAATTGGGGCACATCAATTCCGATACGTATGCATTTATCATCGATCGAACCAATACCATTGCCTGGCGGTCCACTTCATCGCTCAATAAGCAAATCCCTGCGGTAGATCTGCTTGAGAAAGGCAAAAAAGAATTTGCGGAAACCATGATTGATGGCGAGCCTTATTTTATGTACAGCTACGGCGTTGCCTGGGAAGCACCATCGGGTGATTATCCATTGGCTTATTTTGCCATCATTAATACCGAACTGTTTGAAGCGCAAATAGAACGTTATCGTGAAGACCTGTGGGGATGGCTCAGCGTCATGGTTATTTTGCTACTGGCTACGCAAATGTGGGTGTTGCGCTGGGGTCTACAGCCGCTGCGCAAAGTTTCTGCTGAACTGGTAGCGATAGAGTCTGGCCAGCAGGAGAGCCTGAAAGGGGATTATCCCAGTGAATTGAAGCTGTTAACCGATAGTATCAATTCTTTGATCAGTCATGAGCATAAGCAGCAAAAACGTTATCGCAACGGTCTTGCAGACTTGGCGCACAGCCTCAAAACACCGCTCGCCATTCTCCAAGGCGCGGTCAATAGCGAAGACGACGAACAATCCCGGCGCAAAACCATTCATGAACAAATCGACCGTATGGACAACATCGTTCAGTATCAGCTACGTCGTGCCGCCACTGTCGGCAGTTCGCACGGTATGGGGTTGATCGCACTACGTTCGATGGTCGATCGAATTGTGGCTACTGTTGCAAAAGCGTATCGCACCAAGCACCCGGAAATCGCTATCGATATCGACGACGCCATCGGCTTGCGTATTGACGAAGGCGATTTGATGGAATTGCTCGGCAATTTAGTCGACAACGCTTTCAAGTGGTGCCGCCAGAGTATCCATCTGTTTGCAGATTATCAGGAAAACTGGATAATCATCCGAGTCAGAGACGACGGACCCGGAATTCCGCCGCATGAAATCGCCAGAATCCTGGAACGCGGCGTGCGCGCCGATCAATCTACACCGGGTCACGGCATTGGTTTGGCGATTGTGCGCGACATCATTCAAGTGTATGGCGGCGAGCTGTCGATTGAGAATGACCCAAGCGGCGGCGCCAGCGTTACCCTGCATTTGAAGAAGAGCAAATAACTCGTCCGCATTGCACATTCCGATCCACTGATTCAAGCCTTTATCAGCGTCCACAACCCAATGATGATAAATCCCGTGCCGGCGATATAGTGCAGGTGTTTCTCACTGATATGGTCGGAAATAACGCTACCCGCCAGGACACCAATTGCTGAAGTGGCGATCAATGCCAATGATGCACCGATAAATACCGTCCATTTGCTGACTTCCTTGTCAGCAGCAAACAGCATGGTCGCCAATTGCGTTTTATCACCCAGTTCAGCAATAAATACCGTGGCAAAAACCGTCAATAATATTCTGTAATCCATTGTTATGTCCTGAAAGTCGATTGTGCATTAATATGAATAGGGTCCGATTCGAAGCGCTGGTCATATAGAAATCGTGCATCTTTTTACAAAAAACAGTAATAATAAATGACTGTCAGCGTGTTCTTCGTAAAAAATTTATGGAATTTCTGCAAAATAACCTGATAGTCAAGATTAACCCGTTTATGTAAAAGGAAAACTCATGATTAAAGCATATGCAGCGTTTGAGTCGGGTGGAAAGCTTCAGCCTTTTGAATATGATCCCGGACCGTTGGGTGACCACGATGTTGAGATAGCTGTCGAGCACTGCGGTATTTGCCACAGCGATCTGAGCATGTTGCACAACGACTGGGGAATCACGCGGTATCCATTTGTACCGGGGCACGAGATCATCGGCACGATCGCAGCCAAGGGTACGCATGTCAACAATTTTGCCACGGGACAGCGCGTCGGCCTGGGGTGGCATTCCAGTTATTGCATGACTTGTCACAGTTGCATGTCCGGCGACCACAATCTGTGCGCACATTCGGAATCCACGATCGTGGGCCGTCACGGCGGTTTTGCCGACAAAGTGCGCGCCAATGCCGCCAGCGTTGTGGCACTGCCGGACAACCTCAATGCGCAAAGCGCGGGGCCATTGTTCTGTGGCGGCATCACGGTTTTTAATCCGTTACTGCAATTCAACGTTTCGCCTACTGCCAGGGTAGCTGTCATTGGTATCGGTGGCTTGGGACATATCGCATTGCAGTTTTTAAAAGCTTGGGGTTGTCGGGTAACCGCCTTTACATCCAGCGATGACAAAAAGAAAGAAGCCTTAGCGTTGGGTGCGCACGATGTGCTGGATACGAAAAATCCAAACGAACTGGCTGCTGCGGCTAATCGCTTTGACCTGATTCTAACGACCGTCAATGTAAAACTTGACTGGAATGCCTATATCGCAACCTTACGTCCTAAAGGTCGTTTGCATTTTCTGGGAGCGACGCTCGAGCCAGCCGATATCAATGTGTTTCCGCTGATTCTCAGCCAACGCTCGGTTTCAGCTTCGCCCGTCGGCAGCCCCGTCGGTATAGCCACCATGTTGCGTTTTGCCGAGCAACATAAAATCGAGCCCGTCATTGAAGTGTTCCGTTTTGATCAGGTGAATGAAGCACTCGACAGGCTGGCAAGCGGCAAAGCGAAATACCGCGTTGTTTTGAGTAATCAATAACAGGCTGGTTATGAATAAGTTTTTGAATTATAGGTAATAACACGGCAAACGCTATCAAGTCATTAACTCGGTCGGTTTCCGAGTATTGCGTGATCCTGCCTTCATAATTTTTATGGCTAGGAGTCTGTCGGACTTAATAGGACGTTGAAAAACTATCTGCGCTGCGATTGCTTAAATCCGACAGACTCTAGCGCAACGGAAAATTTGATTTGACCACAATTACCTTAATGAGAGCTTTTTCGCATTGATTCACTTACTGTTTTAGTCAATTTTGTAGGTCGGTTGATATTCAAAAGCGTAATCGTTGCATAATGCCTTTATAATACCGGGTAGCGTTCGATCCAACAGCTACCCGATTATCTCAGTAACTATCTGATTAAATCAAACAAATCAAATCTTAACGTACTTCTGAAAAGTAGAATAAAAGCCTCTTGCCGTAAATGACGGGAGGTTTCATCATTGGAAAGCTTATTTTATGATTCATACATCACACAAAAAAGAAATTCGTTCGCATACTTCCCTGCGAGGTTTGGCAGCTTTGATAGTTGTCTTCGTTCATTTTCGATCCTTTTTTCATTCATCGATAGATCCCGATGAATTTACATTTTTTCTGTACAAAGGCTACCTTTGGGTAGATTTTTTCTTTATTCTCAGCGGTTTTGTAATGGCATACGTATATGACATCGAACACCCGAAGCGCTATAGCATGCGTGACACGATGCATTATCTGATTGCTCGAATTGCTCGGATATACCCACTACATCTGATATCGCTTGTAGCAACACTGCTATTTTTCAGTATGGCTGCATTCATAAGCTGGGGGTTGGGAGAAGAATCCTGTTGTGTGTCCGATGATTCCTTACGAAATGCCGAGTCATTAATAGCGAATCTATTGCTTATTCACGCATGGGGTATGTTTGACTGGGTGACGTGGAATTTCCCCTCATGGTCTTTGAGTGCGGAATTTTTCTGCTATCTGATTTTTGCTGTGCTGCTGACTATAAGTGGCGATAACCGCAAGCTGGCTTTGGTTGTGTTGTCATGTACGGCAGCGCTTTTCTATTGTTTATGCATTGCTACGAGTAGCGATGTCGATGAGAATTTTCGCTTGTCTGCCATACGTGCTGCATCAGCTTTCACGATCGGTATGCTGTTGTTCTTGGGGCGCGAGGCGGTTTCTGCTGTTTCGGAAAGAAGTTTGACGTGTATTCAGATTGCCGCCTGCATCGCACTTTTCTTCTCGCTGCATTTTGGTGTAACCGATATTTTATCGATTGGCTTGATGGCTTTGATCGTTTTGGTGACCTGGGAAGATCGCGGTTATTTATGCGATTGTCTCGGCACGCGCTATATCCATACGATTGGGCTATTGTCGTTTTCTATTTATATGTGGCATTACCTGATCAAGTTTATTGCCAAGCAGGATTGGGAGAGCTTTACCGGGCTGCCAGTGCAAAGCAACGCAATGGGATCGATGCTGTTCGTTGCCTGTATGGTCGGTTTGGTCATTCCGATCGCGGTCGGGAGTTATCGGCACCTGGAAATACCCGCGCGACAGTGGCTTAGTTTGAGGTTGAACGGCTTGCTTGAAGCCAAATATCCGCCAAGATGGCAGTTGGCATTGATATCTAGCGAAAGAGAAAGATGAATATATTTGTTCGGTGATTTACAAACCACTCGGATTCTTCCTGCTTGCCAACAAGCATCATGAGTTTCAGGGATTGTCTGGCGATGTGCGGTGTCTGATGGTGCATAAAATTTAGTCGGCGCAAGGCAAAAACGGGCGAAGAAGTGCAGTTAATACTTAATAAATGTGCATTTTTAGCCTGTTTTTAACATTGTAGGGCTTGCTAGACTAACAAATCATGCCTGCTCGTTTAGTGACTTATCGTGATAGACTGAGGTTGAAAAGTCTGTACGGCCTTTGCAAGGAGAATCGAAATGTCCCTGATGTACACTGCGGTTTTTGATGCATTCGGTACGCCCGCCGAAGTGATGAAACATACCAAAACGGCCATACCAGAGCCTGGCTTAGGTGAAGTTCGCTGCAAACTGGTATTGAGTCCAATACACAATCATGATTTGCTGATCATACGTGGTATGTACGGTTTTAAACCAACGCTGCCATATATAGGTGGCAGTGAAGCGTTGGCTATCGTTGATAAGCTTGGTGAAGGTGTGACTGGCTTGGCTATCGGCGATCGTATCGTCGCTGCCGGAATCTCTTCAGCTTGGGCAGAATATTTTATTGCCAATGCAAAGTCGGTTGTTCCAATTCCAGAGGCTCTCCCGGATGAAATTGCAGCACAACTGGTGGCTATGCCAGTTAGCGCGATGATGGCGCTCAATAAACTAAAACCCGGAGCCAACGAATGGATCATCGTCAATGCGGCAAACGGCGCGGTGGGCAAGACGATTGCTCAGATTGCAGTGAGCCGCGGTATCCGGGTAGCCTGTCTGGTAACTCGCGCCGCAGCAAAACAGGATCTTGAAAATTGCGGCGCTTCTGATATTTTCATAACCACGGATAGCAATTGGCGTGATAGCTTAGCCGATGCTATTGGTAACGATCGTGTGGCGGGCGGCATTGATATGATTGGCGGTACACTGGCCGGGGAAATGCTCCATTTGATCAGCGCAGGCGGCTTACTTTTATCATTTGGCAATATGTCAAACAAACCGATGCAAGTCGAGCCAGCAGATTTAATTTATAAAGAGATAACCATAAAAGGATTCTGGGGAACAAAGGAATCCGAGCGCACCAGTGCTGATGAAATGCGAACAATGGTCAGCGAATTGATTCAGCTTGGATTATCAAATCAACTTAAATTACCGGTTGCCGAAATCTTTCCGCTGAATCGCATTGCTGAAGCTGTTGCGGCATCGGACCAGAAACGCAATGGTAAAATTATGATCCGACCGTGAGTTTGGAAAGCAACTGATTATCAGATTGAAATCTGTTTGTTGATGTCGAAAAAACTCTACCATCGCGTCGTCTGGTGATTGCGCCTTGCAATCAAGCGTATTAAGAGTTGCGCATGTGATAGCGTTCCAGCCAGAATTTGTACTGGTCGGGAAGTATTTGCCCAGGCTGCTTAATACCAAGATCGAGCGCCGCCTTATATGCCCAATGCGGATTTGCCAAATGCGCACGGCCAACAAATACGACATCCAAATCGCCATTGCGGACAGAAGCATCGGCGAGTGATGGGGTATCAAAGCCCCAGGCTGATCCGACCGGAATATCGGCTTCTTTCTTTATGCGTCTGGCATAAGGCGCCAGAAAAGCTGGTCCCCAAGGAATTTTTGCTTTGGGTGTCGAGAAGCCTATGCTTACGCTCATAAAATCAAGGCCGTTTTCTTTAAATTTCTTTGTCAATGCAATCGCTTCCTGAAGTGTTTCTTCGTCATGGCCATCAAATTCCAACGCGCCAAAACGTATCGCAAAAGGCAGATTCTCAGGCCAAACCTTGCGCACGGCTCGCATGGTTTCCAGCAGATATCGGCCACGATTCTCTGCATTCCCGTTATATTCATCGGTGCGCTGATTGGTGTGGCGAGAAAAAAAACTCTGTGCCAGATAGCCATGCGCAAAATGCAGTTCCAACCATTCATAACCCACATCCAAAGCACGCTTGGCCGCAGCGACAAAATCATTTTGTACGCGGGAAATATCATCTTTCGTCATGGCGCGCGGCACGCGATTTAACGCTTCGGTTCCAAACGGTATCGCAGAGGGTGCGATCGTTTCCCAAGCGTCCGGGTGATCGATCGAAATATGATCATCTCCCTCCCATGGCTTATTCGCACTGGCCTTCATGCCTGCATGGGCAATCTGAATGCCGGGAATCGCACCGGCTTTCTTAATCGATTGGGCGATTCTCGCATGCTCAATCGCTTGCTCGTCATTCCATAATCCTGTGCAAGCATTCGTAATCCGTCCGTCCGGGGAAATGCCGGTCGCTTCTACAATAACAAGGCCAGCGCCGCCTCTTGCCAGTCCAGAATAGTGTGCAAAATGCCAATCATTAGGCACACCGTCAATGGCAGAGTACTGACACATGGGGGGTACAGCGATGCGATTGCGTAACGTGACGTCTTTTAACTTGAATGATTCAAATAAAGTACTCATTGTTTTTCCTATTTATTTTTTATAGGTCTTAGGCTGGCAGCCTAGTGTTTGATTAATTGCCATAGTCATTGGCAGCTCGTCAGGCTATTCTTGCCGACATTAACAGCCGTTAAAGCGATATATTACTTGCGTAGAAATACGATATCAACAATTGAGCACGCTGAATTTACCATAAGAAGGCGCTGGCTTTTTTGCCCGCGACCTTGCCTTCAAATACCAGCCTGGCATTTTCTTGAGAAAGCCCAAAACAAACATGCAGGGGTAATAAGTGTTCTTCCCTGGGATGGCAGTAACGCGCGAAAGGGGCTTGATCCCAGTGTGTGAGTCGGTCTTCACGTTCCTGCGCCGAGAGTTCCGGGTTGGTACAGGTACCGATCAACCAGTGTTCGAAGGCTTCATTCTTGGGATCAGATTTATCCGCAGTTTGCGTGAAAAAGGCTCGAAGGTTGTGAAAGGAAAAACCGGAGCCGATGATCAGTACGTTTTCCTGTCTTAATTTCGCCAGAGCCTTGCCAATGGCGATATGCGCTGCGGCGCTGAGATTATGCAGCAGCGACAACTGCACACAAGGAATGGTGGCGTGCGGAAACATGATTTTCAGTGGTACGTACAAACCATGATCAAAGCCGCGCCGGTTGTCGAGTTTGGCTGTGATTCCGCCTTGCTGCAACCAGTCGTGCATTTTCTCAGCGAGCAACGGATCACCGGGTGCGGGATATTGGATTTGATACGCCGCCGCGGGGAAACCGCGATAATCGTAAAGCATTGCGGGTGTTTCGCCACTGGTGATGGTCACGACAGTTTCTTCCCAATGCGCGCTGATTACGATGATTGCCGAGGGCTTGCCAAGTGTTGGTGTTAAATTTTTCAGGAAATTGACCATGTCCTGGTGGCTGGTATCGCCAAGCAGCGGCAGGGGCCCCGCACCGTGGGGGATAAATAGCACAGGGCTTAGGGTAGTCGATTTTGTCGATGTTTCCATATTTTATAGAATCAGAGTTTTTATCATCAACCCAATCATAGCACTGGCAGCAATCACGTGAATGACACCGAGTTTGAATTTAAATAATGCGATGGCGGCAGCCAGCGAAATCAACGCCGAGATCCAGTCGAATGCGCCATCGAAGCCGGCAGGCCAGAGTACGTGGTAGCCGAAAAATAATGCCAGATTCAGAATCACACCGACGACAGCGGCGGTGATCGCGGTCAGGGGCGCGGTGAATTTCAGGTCATTATGCGTGGATTCCACCAGTGGGCCGCCTGCCAGGATGAAGATGAACGACGGCAGAAACGTGAACCAGGTGACCAGGCAGGCTGCGACAGTGCCGGCCAGCACTAGCGATTCCGCGCCGAAAACGGCTTTGACATAGCCGCCGACAAAGCCGACGAATGCGACCACCATAATCAGCGGGCCAGGTGTGGTTTCACCCAATGCCAGGCCATCGATCATTTGATCGGGGGTGAGCCAGTTATAATATTCCACCGCGCCTTGATACATATATGGCAGCACTGCGTAGGCACCGCCAAAAGTGACCAGCGCCGCCTTGGTGAAGAACCAGCTCATTTGCGTCAGCGTGTGTTCCCAGCCGTAGGTGGTGGCGAGCAATCCCATTGGAATAGCCCATAGCAGCGCACCGATCACGGCAATGAGCGCCAGTCGTGGCCAGCGATGCTGCGCATGTTCCGGCGTCGGTGTGTCGTCGTCAATCAACGCTACGCCGAAGGATTCCTTGGCTTTGCCATGACCGCCGCCGGCCCTGAATTTATCCGGTACGATACGGCCACCTACAAAACCAATCAGCGCGGCTACTATGACGATGATCGGGAATGGCACGTGCAGCGCGAAAATCGCTACAAACGATGCCGCCGCAATGGCCCACAGCACATTGTTTTTCAGTGCCCGTGAACCAATGCGGTGAGCCGCCTGCACCACAATAGCCGTCACTGCCGGTTTGATACCGTAAAATAAGCCTGCAACAACAGGGACGTCGCCGAAGGAAATGTAGATCCACGACAGCACGATCAGTATGGCCAGCGAAGGCAGCACGAATAACGCACCGGCGACAATGCCGCCCCAGGTTCGGTGCATCAGCCAGCCGATATAAGTAGCGAGCTGTTGCGCTTCCGGTCCGGGTAGCACCATGCAATAATTGAGCGCGTGCAAAAAGCGTTTCTCGGAAATCCAGCGGCGATTGACCACCAATTCCTGGTGCATGATTGAAATTTGCCCTGCCGGTCCGCCAAAGCTGATAAATCCCAGTTTGAGCCAAAATAAAAATGCCTGCCAGAAACTGACGGAGGGCGCCACGGTCGTGCTTGGTTCAAGCGGAGAAGTTTCAGGTTGGCTCATGGTTTGCGGCTCCTTGTTGGAAATTTTTCAGCAAGCCGTCAAACACAGTGCCTGCCGCTTTTAAAAGTTGGTCATCATTGGTAATGGCATGGCGTAGTCCTGCCAACACGCTTTCAATGCCGACGGCTTCGGGCAGCTGTATACCGCCGACATCCAGGTAATGCACCAAAGTGCCGAGCCGTTTCAGTCCGGTCTGCTCCAGTCCGAAGCTCTCCAACAGCACTTCAAACGTAACGCGGTGGTCGATATGCGTAAATCTTGCGCCATCGAAATCAAAGCCCAGTGCATCCGCGGGGCAATCTGTCGGTGATTTCAGCCACAGAAATTTGGCTTTTTTATCGATAAAATTGCGTATTAGCCAGGCGCTGGCCAAACGATCCACCCAAGGGCGGCGACGGGTTGCCCATGTGCGATCTTGGAAATCGCTGAGCTGAAGACGATCGATCGCGCGGTTGCTGATCGTACGCGGTTCATCGGGTGTCAGTGCTTGTGCGGTGGCCAGCTCAAGCTCTTGCAGTGTGGTATCAACTTGCTGCTGATGATTATCGGGAAAGAAATCTATGGCGATCAGGCTGTTCAATGCTTTGCGTAATTTGCGCGCTTGCTTAAGTTTCTCTTGTGCCGTGTCGCTGTTTAGCCCACTGCGCACATCGATGATTTCGGTCAGTAACTTGGTGTAATCTTCACTGCGATCGAATAAGTGTATCAGCTCGGTATGGTCAGGTTCATTGACATGCAGCACATAGGCAGTACCACCGCTTAACTGTACATCGGCAGCGATCATGTTCAGCGTGTTGCAGCAAGATTCCTGATCCGGCATTAAATATACGCCATCGCGCAATACAGCGGCACCGGCAGCCTTCAAGGCGCGCCACGAGCGCATACGCACGGTGGCATTTTCAGTGGGTAACGATAGGATCAGTACAATCAGTTTCATAATGTAGAGACTGTAACATATCGGTATCGATATCTACAATTTAGTGTCGTAACAATCGTCTGCATCGAATAGCCAGGATGGCTACAGTGGTGGGTCAATATTGCTTGTTTGCTGCTTGCAGCGGGCGTTTCAGCAGGTAGTGAGCGTATGATATTCTATCCACGTCAGTAATATTTATTTCAAAAACAAATTGGAGGATTTTAACTATGAAACACCCGATGAAACAGCTGATCATGTCTGTTTGCACGTGTTTATTACTAGGTAACACGCATTTTGCTGCGGCTGATACCGCCAGCGATACTGAGAAACTGCTGAACTGGGCTGAAAATACTTATCCGCAGTACTTTCCAACCCATCAGGTCACACAGAATATTGAACCTTGGATATACCGATTTTATCCTGAAACCGGTGTTTATGCCGGCGTGAACAAGACCGACAATAACGTCTATGCGCTGGGAGGGCCGTGGGGAAATACCCCGGCATTAATCGACACGCTGCCTAATTTGGTTGCCCTCGCAGGTTCCGGCAACAGCAGCATCCCTGCTTGTAATACCGTGAGTGCGCCGGCTGGTATGCATTTTACCCAGAATGGCAATATCGTGAATATCACCACGGACGGATGTATTGCGCTGCCAATCAGCAACAACGTGTGCCAAGTGCCTCATCAAACGGCGGCAACAGGGATTTCCGTATTGACCAGCAACAATGTCACATCATCCACGATTTCAGGCATTACCATCGATCTTCCGGGTATTCCGAATCCATTCGAGTCTTTTGCCAATAGTTTCTCCAACAGCAAGCATTGCACCATCAATGTGCCTGCCGAAGGAGCCAATCTGATTGTACACACCGATGTCTGCTATGACATGACCGCACAATTTAGCGGCGGTCTTGAAGGTATACCTGGAATCACGATTAACCCTCCGATTACCATGGCGCGAAAAGATACCACCACCAATCAGGTCGTACCAGATTGTTTTGCCACCGACGCGGATACTGTCTTCAATGCAGTGACCAACGAATCCTGGACCAAGGTGAATGGCGCTTTCGTGAAACAATAGCCATCTTCATCGCTACGAATTGTAAGGAACGCAACGTTGATAGTCGCATCAGTTGACGCAAACGTTGCGTTTTATGGTGGCTTCCGCGCAAACCCGGCACTCTCATTTTTTAATAGGGCAGGTAGGGCGGAATCATCGAAACCATTACCATTGCTTGATTTTCCCCGCCCCGTTTTGTTTTCTCACACGAGCCTTATTCAAATAGATAAGCATGCGAAGCAGGCACTTGTATTTTTTGATCCAGAATCTGCTGCTTGATTTTTTCAAGCTTAGTGCATATCTCCATTGTTTTTTGAGTGTTATCACCAGCTTCCGCCAAATCAATCGACAGGTTGTTGAGGCTTTGCGCCAGAACCGGGCCGTACGCGGCGAAGTTGTCCTCGGCCAGTTGCTCGTAAATCTGCACCGCGCGCTGGATTGCCGCGAGCCCCTTCGCACGTTCACCAGCTTGCGCCAGACGAATCGACAGGTTGTTGAGGCTTTGCGCCAGAACCGGGCCGTACGCGGCGAAGTTGTCCTTGGCCAGTTGCTCGCGTATCTCCACCGCGCGCTGGATTGCCGCGAGCCCCTTCGCACGTTCACCAGCTTCCGCCAAATCAATCGACAGGTTGTTGAGGCTTGCTGCCAGATCCGGGCCGTACGCGGCGAAGTTGTCCTTGGCCAGTTGCTCGCGTATCTCCACCGCGCGCTGGATTGCCGCGAGCCCCTTCGCACGTTCACCAGCTTCCGCCAAATCAATCGACAGGTTGTTGAGGCTT
>CAZYHY010000024.1:0-44458 GCA_964647635.1 uncultured Nitrosomonas sp. | reverse complement strand
AACTTATCAGTCACTCCATAAAAATCATAATGTTATGGATTATTCAGGCTGGACTAGATAATAACAAACTTGTAATATTGGGGGCTCTCATATCACCAGCAAAACGAGTTTGCGATGCCCCGATTGATGTTCAGTGATGAGTTCTGGTCGAAGCAGAGCCTCAATGAATTACTTTTCTGTTCGCTATAAATCTATGCTTACATTTTCTATTTGGACGGGATTATGTGGTCACATTTTTTCGTTACAATTACTTTGTTTGCTTCATTATCGGTCAATGCAGCCACTGTTTATGACCAGATAGCGCAAGGATTGACGCCAAACAGCATTACACTGATCGGTGAATCTCACCAGCGCCCAGAGTCTATTGTTTTCTTTGGATCACTGGTCAAGTATTACCTGCATCGAAATAGATGCCTGACAGTCGCACTTGAAATTTCCAGCGATCAACAATCATTGATTGATAAAATCCAACAAGACCAAGCAACTGTTGCAAATATGAAAATAGCATCGCCAATTGATCATCCGCCTTTGCGAAAACTGATTCAAGATCTAGCTGAGATGAGAATTAATGGCAAATGCCTGAAACTGGTTGCTGTGGATGCTGATTTTAAACCCGGCGTTGAACGTGATCAGTGGATAGCAAAAAAGTTGATAGAGCTATCAAGAGATGCAACAGTTTTAGCATTACTCGGTAGTCTGCACACTTTGAAAAAAATTGATTGGGAGTACGAAGAGTTAAAAGAAGAAATCTATGCTGCTGGGATTCTTGTATCCAGTGGATAAGACGTAAAATCCTATTCGCAAGTCTGGACGGAACGTGGCTGCAATACTCGGATTCGACTAATACCCGCAGACAAGCCGGAAGCTACCAAACTACTCAATAGCAAGCTGGTTACCTCGCTTAATGCTTTTGAAATAAAGAAAGCAACTGATGCTATTGACGGTATTATTCTTCGGGAGTGTGGATAAACTGTTTCCATTCAATATTTGAATCTCAATTGATCTACTCTGAAAGAGACAAATGGCGATCAAGGATCGTTTTTACAAACTGTTTACCTGATTGTGTTCCAGAAGTAATTTCCCGGACTTCTTCTTTGACCTGATGAATGGTCATGCCCATGTTCGGGGCAGCTTCCATGACAGCCGAATATGCACCAAGTACATCAACGCTCGTGATTTCATAGCCATGACCCCGCGATAACCATTTTAACGCGGCCAGTCCTGATTCAATGGCAAAGACAGGGTTTTCATCGCGGAAATCTTGAGCGGCTCGGATCAACGTGCGGGGATCAGTTGGACTGGATGTGGCCAGTTCAATTGCCAAACTGAATAAACCAATGTTCTTTGCTGCGGCAAACCATTTGCCTTCTGAACCGGGCGTGCTGGCGATCAAGTCCTGCAGAATTTCTGCGGGTGGTTTATTGGGATATTTCTTAACGATTGCACGAAACGTGGCAAGATTGGTCGTGGCTTGATTAGCTTCAATAGCATAACGACGATAGGCTTCTTCAGTCATGCCGGATGAAAGCAGAATTGCTTCACAGGTTTGTGCAATTAACCAATCGGGTTCATTACGTCCGCGTGAATCTTCAGCGTAGCGGATCGCTTCCGCTTTTTTGTTCATGGCGACCAGTGCTTTAACACCCCATTGGCGATAGTGCCATAATTTGTATGGCGCCTTGTCAATTAGCGTAAACAGTTCATCGTATCGGCCTGCTGAATATAATGAAGACAGGCAGACACTTGTACCTTTAAAATAACCATGGCCGGTCGATGCGGGACTCCAGTTATTTTCGAGAAAAGGCAACAATTTATCGGCCCAGGAAGATGCCAATTCCTTGGTTACGCATAATTCACCCCAGTAGTCGCCTAAACACTCGAGATACGGAATTTCATCATCCTGAAATGCAGTCCAAAGCCGGTCAAGCCAACATTTTCGAACTTTAATGTCAACATCTGCTTTTGCGATAATTGGAACCAGCGCATCGACTGCACGATTAACGGCAGTGCCTATCGCACCCGATGAGCTATCCACCTGTTCCAATGCCGGTGACAGTTTTTTCAGTAGCATTACTGCACCTTCTGCTGCAAGAATGGGATTCTTTTGAGTAAACGATTTAATTTCAGATAAAGCTTCCTTTATCCGTTGAATCGGCAGTTTTGAATTCCAGCCAAATGTATGGTTGCGGAACCTGGATGTGAATTGCCATTTGTGCGTGGGCATGGGTGATATCAACTATCAATTAATAATCATCTCAGATTTTGAGCGCACACGCATTAAAGCAGTGCAATTTTTACAGCGATAAGATTATTTTTCTTTTGAAAAAAATAGTCAAATTGGTTTATAAATATGCAAAAGAATTGTGCAAACAACATTGCTAAATGTTGCCCATTCTATGCCAAAACATGCCCATTTATGCTAATTTATGGGCAATGTTGTAATTTTAACATATTGATAATAAATATATTAATGGTGACGGCGGGAATCGAACCCGCGTCTTTAAATAAAGAATCAGTCATTTAGCTTTTACCTTTGTCATTTTTGTGTCATTCCAGAGTGCTTTTGCAAAATTCTGTGAATTTTATATAAAGCCAGTCTAAACTTATTTTTCCCAGCTTTCAAGAGTAGTGTTTAGAATAATCAGATAGTTATAATGTTTTGAATTGATGAGATAGCTATCGGGATTTAATTCTCATGCTCCAAGTGCATTAGTGATAATTGAACTAATTAGAGTGACAAGCACGTTTGGCAGCCATGTTTTCTTAAGTTGGGCGAGAAAGGTTTCTTTCTTTTGCGCTGAGATTGTCTGGAATCTTAATTCTGAAACGATGTTTTCCAAGACGCTTTGAATGACCTGGAATTGGGCATTAAGCTCACTGTTCGCGCTTTGCTGCGCGATTTCTATTTGCGCTGCAGTTGGCGAAGATGCTGATGCGTAGACTCCGACTCCAGGGCCATTGGCGATACCGACGATTCCGTGACCACCCGAGCCACCTATTCCCATAGCTCCAACTGTTGTTACAGATACATTGAAGTTGAACTGCGCTGGATTTTGTTTCATCGAATTGAGCATTGTTTCTATGAGTGAGGCAGCTTCATTGTGTGTCATGTTTACGTCTCCTTATGCGTTTGAGAGAGGCTGTTTTATCAGAGATTCAGCCGGAATACCCAATTCATGGTGCAGTTTCTGGATCATTCTTAGCGTTAATGTGCGCTTGCCATTGAGCACTTCATAGACGCGATTGCTTTTTCCAATCATGGGTTCTAGGTCTTTAACTGTCAGGCCTCTATGTTCCATTTCAAATTTGATGGCTTCGACAGGATCGGGGAGATCAAGCGGGAAGTGTTTGTACTCAAAGGCTTCGATCAAAGTTACCAGAATATCCAGTTTCTCACCTTCTGGCGTGTTAGGTTCGGCCGTCATGAGTGATTCCACTTCTTTCAGCGCTGCGCGGTAATCAGCATTGGTTTTGATTGGTTTGATGTCCATTATGTTGTTCCTGGTACTAAATCGTTTGCGCATCGATCTGGTCATATTGGGCATGGGTGCCCATGAAACGGATATAAACGATGCAGTAAGCGTAGTTAATCCATACCACTAGCCGGTATTTATTACCGGCAATATTGAATACGACTCTACCGTCTTTGAGAATACTGGCACTTTTGAAATCCGCTTTTACCTCTGCCGGTGTTGTCCAGTTTGCTTTTAATGCATGCCGATACCAAGCAAGCGCCGGTTGAATTGCATCGGTATAAGATGGGTTATCTTCCCAGAATTCTTTCAAGGTCGATAGAGCGATAATTCTCATGAATGAGATAATAGTCCCATTATGGGACTTTGGCAATTATTTCGATGAAGGAATCCACCGTCCATAAACTTTTCTGATCTGCCCCCAATCCTTATGCCCCATTTGCTGGGCAACCCATAATGGGTTTTCACCTCTGGAAAGCAGCATTGATGCGAAGGTGTGACGAGTTTGGTAAGGATTGCGATATTTGATACCGGCTTTCTTCAGTGCCGGAATCCAAACTTTTTTGCGGATCGGTTGATCGTTTCTCCACGGCTGATGGGTGTCCGGATCGTGAAAAACGGTTTCATTCTGTTGATTGGTGAAGGTTTGTTGATTGAGCAAGGCTTCTCTGGCTTGCGGTTGGAGCGTGACTTCTCGTTTTCCCGATTTTGTTTTGGTGTCTTTCAGCTGTCCTCTAACATAAGCGCTGCTGACAAATACCCGGTTGTTTTCAAAGTCTACATCCTGCCAGCGAAGCGCGATTAGTTCGGATGTTCTGAGACCTGAATAAAATGCGAATTGGATCAGTTTTTTTGCTTGGCCGGTGAGTTCGTTCAGAATTCTGGCGATTTCATCTTGGGTGAACGGCTCTGGTTCGCGGGTTTTGTTGGGCAGGTTCTTAACCCTTGTTAGTGGATTTTTGTCGATGATTTCGTCGTGATAAAGCTCCTCGAACATTTGGCGCAACGGGATCAGGATGTTGCCTTTTCTTTTGTTGGAGCACTGGAGTTCCGATAACCATTCTTTGACTTTGCTGGCGGTCAGTTCGGCAATGGTGAGATCGCCAAAAGTTGGAATCAAATGATGATAGATGGCGCTGTTATAGTCTTGCAGCGTACTTATTTGTAGTTTCGCTTGATTGCGGCGCAGCCAGTTAATAAGCGCTTCCTTGATCGTGTAAAGATCGGAGCGGGTTTTCCTGAATTCCTTGGCTTTTTTGCTGTACGGAAAATGCCGGAAATAATCAAAGGTGCCGATGCTGATTTCGTGCTTGATGGCTTGCAGCTTAAGGCCTAGTTCTTTCAGTGCGGTTTTGGTCGGCGGCATGGGGATAGTCTCCCGGCAACGTACGCCTTGAAAAGTGAACGATAGCTGGACGCTATTGCCACGAACCGTTATGCCTCTTTGCCTTGCATCCATAGATTAGCTGCGGACATGCTTATAAAAATTTTATCGTTCGCGGACCTGAACCAATGTATTCCAAATCTCCATTGTCCTTTTTTCAAATACTGCCGGATGGCGTTTTCAGATAAACCCGTCAGTTCCGCACATTTCTTGACAGTTACCAGTTGTCGATCGGAGTGGTTCATTTCTTTTCCTCCCCATCATTCTCGGCGATATGCTTGGCCACCTGCTTTTCGACTTCCGCTTGATTGTCGATCAAACCCTTATCCGCTACTTTGCGCTTACCCATGACCACCGCCCAGAAACTACCCAGCTTTTCGGTAATGGCATAGCCAATACTTTTTTTCTGGCCGAATTCGGTGATTTCCGGGCATACGTCTTTAAACTCAACGCCGAGCACTTTTTCATAGCGGCGGTAAGTGGCCGGGTTGTGCAGAATCTTGAGAACCCGCCAGCCGAAATACTGTCCCATTACCAATGCGCCAAGAGCACTTTCAAGCGTAGTACCAACACCTCTAAATTCCCGCATGTTCTGGAGTATCTTTTGTTCCGTCTCATCATCGAGAGCGAGCAGTTTTCTAGGTTTGTTTGTTTGGTCTTCCATAATCAGTAGTGTTCCTCACGATAAATAGTTATCGTCATAATACATTGCTGATCATGGCAGTCAATATGTCATTTGTCCTGCTTAGTCTAAAAGCTGCACTTGTGCGTAAAACTCCTCTTTAGTGAATTGCCGCATCTCGTCGTGAAACTTGATGACAATCTCGATCTGATCATTCAGCGTCAATACGCCACAAATGTGGCCGATTTGCGTGATGCTGTATTTCTGGCCAGGTTGCAGCGCATCTTTTTTAAGAACGGCCAAACGGTAAATCAAGGACACGGCTTCTTCTAAAGTAAAGGGATTCATGATTTCATTTATTGGTTGTGGTTGTTTTTTTAGTGTTGAGTCTGTTTTTCATGGATGACCTCCGGATGATAAAAAGTGGTTGGTACAGTTATTGATACAAGTCCAAGAGAAACAGCTGCGGCGCGACATGGCGTGCGCGCGTCTCGCGCCACGCTCCGCAATGTCACGTCCTCGCTGCCTGCCATGAAAGGCATCCAGACATGCTTACGTGTGCTATAGCCCAATCCCCTCCAAACAATACCGGCCACCCGTAACGGTGCAGCGTCACCATAGCGACCGGTTAACAGTGAATACACATCGCCGGTTTCTGGATTTAGGTTTTTGGGTTCATCGTAGAACGGTTTGATGGTTTGCCGGTTGTGCGGGGTTTCGGGGTTGCCCATTGCCAGCATGAAAGCCGCCCAATCGCTGGCGGTTGCCGATTGTCGGATAGCTTCCAGTTCCGGGTCGTCGGTTTTGCCGAGTTTTCTCAGTTGCCGCCAAACGGTAACACTAGGGCCGCCGATCTGTTGGAATTGACGGATACCCCAGGTATTGGCCCAAGCAGTGATGCGTTCTGCTGCCTGTATCGCATCGTTACCGTAAGAATCACAATCGAGCGCGTAGCCGTCGATGTTCTTGGAGATATACTTGGCAATGTAACCAGCGGCTGAGCCTTTTGCTGGATCGATGGGTTCCACTTTGAAGCGGCGTTTTAATGCACCGGGTTCGTTGCCGCTATCCAGAAGCGCATAATGGCTCATGACTTTACGCACAGCTTCGCGGTGTTTGTCCGGCATGAACAATAGCAAGTGCCAATGCGGGGTGCCGTCGTGGTGCGGTTCGACCACGCGGAAACCATAAGGGCGAATGTCCAACCTATCAAGTTCGGCGCGGATCAGCGCCCAAAGGTGCGTCAGATACTGGTGCGCCTCCAGGGTAGTTGTGCCGTCATGGCGCGGATTGGCATGGCCGGTATGCAAACAGGCGTGCATGCGGGAAGGGGTGGTAAGCGTATAGAATTCACCCGCATGACCCAGATAATCGGCCACCATTTCAAAACCTCGGATACGTACCATCAATTCAGCACGGCGAATAGCCGGATTGGATACCGAACGATCAGCTAGGTTCTGCAGGGAAAAAATCTCGCCGTGTTGGTTGCTTACGAAGTTCGAGGCCAGGTACAGCCGGTTTCGCTCCTTTTGTTTGCGCTTAACATGAATGGTGTAGTCGCTGGCATAGGTGCCGCGCAGGCGGTTGACCAGCTCGAGATTGCGAGCGATGGTTTCGATCTTGCGTAATTTCAATATCTGAATTCTGCGGTTCCACCAGCGCGAGCAGCACATGCGGTTCAATGCCGGTTCCAGATCGTTGTCTTTGGCGGATGGCCGTTTGACTTGGTAGTGATCGACGATGCGCAGACAGGCTTGATAGGCTTCAAGAGGGGATTGTGTGCGAGCGCGGGCTGTGTGGCATTTTTCGGCAAAACGCTTGGCGGCTTCGAACAGTTCTTCGCTATCGCCGCATAGATTCAGATCCTCGATGCGCAACTGGTTATAAATATCTTGCAGTTCATGGTTTGCTTGCTCGAAACTGGAGCATTCGGCGGTTTTGACGTAGCGAGCGGCCAGGTCTCCGGCAATGGGGACAAGCTCGGTGAAAATATGCTGTCGCATGCGGCGGCAATTTTCTGTGCCGTATGGCTTCGTGCGCTCGTCGGCAAAAACGACTTGTGGCAATTTTGTGTCATTTTTGTGCCACAACCGAGGCCTTTGGAGACCTACAGAGACTAATGGGGGATTTGTGAGACCTGAACTAAGGCCCTGTATTATATGGGTCTTAGTTGGTCTTGAGTGGTCTGGATTAGACCACTTGTTGGGACGGCGGGAGCCGCAAAAAACTCTGTAATGGTTAATACATAATGGTCTTATTTTTTAATTTTTTAAACATACCAACAAAAGTACCAACAATTTTTCGTGCTGGGACTTAAACCATTCGATTTTTCAGGTAGTGATTCCGTCAAATAAAACGAAAGACTGGCGAAACTTCACCGGAGGAAGTCATGAGTACCGAAAATAACGAAACTAATATCAAACAATCTAGTCGACTTCAAGAAGCTGTCAGGATTATGGATGCTTACTCGCAAGAGGGTTTCAACAAGATTGTAGGCATCTCAGGTGTAATTTCGAAAAGCCTGGAAGCGCGAGAAATAGATCGTCATGCTCTGAGTTTTGCCATAAAAGCAATAATGGAAAAGGCTGAAGATGCTATGAATAGCATTAACTGTGAAGCTGAAGCGGTTGGGTGTAACTTTAAGGATGAGTCAAAACACTAAACCTCAGTCAATAATGACCGTTATCTAAAAGGCGGGTAATACCGCTTTCATATGTTTCCTTACAGCGGCCGGAGGGATAATTTTATCCTTCCGGTTTTTTATTTCATCGCGATTTGAAATCGATAACCTCCAATATTCGGAGGGCACACGATAGATGCGGGGGGGGTAGGGGCACGTTTCGTACCTCATTTATGGGCATACGCATGATCCATCATTCAATTTGAGAACACCAAATCCCCGTGATCAACCTTGCTTATTAATTCTTCCGATCCTTGATCTAGCACTTTTCTGGCAAACTGCACTGAGTCAGTAGAAACATTAAGCATTGCCGCTGCTTCAGGTTGAGACCTTACCGAAATTTCGGTAAGGTCAGTTCTTGCCCCCTGCTGCATATTCGCCAACCTACTAGCAACCATTGCGCGCTGTCCGGTATCTAAATTGACACAACAAAAAAAGCCTAAGGCTTTTACCCTATAAGCCATTGGAAATAATCTATTGTAGGCGATTCCAGAAGGTCTTTATTTCTCAATTACAGGAAGTTTCGAGAAATTTTCAAGTACTGACCTGAACTCACAATCCATTAAGCTTTCAATATTCGTAATGTTGGTTTTGCCTACAATCTCAGGTGCAATCCTGCGCGAACAGGCCATCAGGCCGTCTCTGAACTGCCTGGCACGTTCAAAAACAATTCTTTCTACATGATCCCGTTCTACTAACTCACCAATAAATTTAGAATGCTCAGCCGCTGCTTGCAGCGCCATTGCTTTCTCTTTCAATGCACGTGAGTTTTTAAACAAGATATCAGCATCAGTGCTATCAAGATCAAGCTGTGAACCATTTACTTGCTGAATCATGTCGCCAATATCAGGACTACTTTCCTTAATCTTACCGTGCCGACTCTTTGCGCCTGTATTGCCGCCAATGCGCCCAGTTTTAGAACGAAATGGATCAATATTGCTTTTACGCCATGCTGTTGCTGATTCAAGGCTATCAGTGGGCATGCCTTTTGCCTTGTAACAGTTTGCCATCTGGTGGCTTATGCCTAGTTGTTGCGCCAGTATCTTTGTTTCCATAATTTAATGATCCGTGAAACGTTATCGTGAAACCAATTGAAAAAATTCACCCGCTGAAATTTGAATGGGGTGAGAATTACCCTCACGCATAAATATCTTTCCCAGTACCTTTTCTTTTTATCTTTAGGAATGTTCACTACATTCTGTTCCTAATCACCTCTACTAAAAATTGATATAACCATGATCCGCCGTAAGCTATAGCGACGATCATTAATATTGCTGCAATACCATATAAAATGTTGTTAATCATTAATTCCACTCCTGTCAATTTTATTATTTGAAATCATTCATTAATACATGTTCGTCTTTATTCTTTAACACTATTACACCCATTTTATTTGCTCCTTTAAATATCAAACTCACCCCGCGCATGTTTCAAAAAATATTCCATAGCTTCAGGATCGTTTCTGCATTTATCCAATATCAAGTGATGATCTTCTTCAGGCTCCCCAATTTTATGCAGCCAAGCTCGAATCATCTCGATTCTTATCTGCATGATTTTTTCATCTTTGCATTTTGCTACGGCTACATTTGCTACAGTTAGCTTTGTTTGCTTGGTATGTGTAGCAACTGTAGCGTCTGTAGCTGTAGCAATTTTCTTTTTGCGTATAGTTTCCAGTAAGGTCATGCCGTCTCCTGACTCAGGATTTTAGGATTTAACCAAATTGATACTCTCTTTCCGTCTTTCCTGATCTGAATGCGATCCAATGATTCAAGCTCAGTAATGGCAGCATCAAGCCGTATTGCGTCCCTAATAGTTCCATACTGCTGCGCAAATCGTTTTGCTACATAGTGTGTTTTGTTCCGCCTGCAATGCTGTATTAACCAATCATTAAACCGTACAGCGTTTGCTGTTTCAGCTGGTAGGGCAAGCTCACCAAAGAAACGGCGGGATTCATGTAGATGCCATGCCACAATGCTGCTGGCGCTTTCAAAACTATCAGCGTCTATTGATCCACCAATACCATGCTTGAATACGTGAAATAACGCCGCTAATCGGGCTGCGTTATCTGCTGATTTGCTGGCAACGTCGCGCACGTCATACAGCTCATTACCGCTAACCAACATTGATTCAATGGTGTTATAAAACTCAATCCATAATGTTTTTGCTTCAGGTGAGAATTTCAATAATGCGGGTTCTAAACATCCATCGATATTCAATGGTGCGGGTATAGATAAGATTTCACTGATTCTTCGGTTGAATGTTACAAGATTAGGCCAGTGTTCTGGTGCTTCAGTAAATTGCCGCGTACCTTGTGTCGATTCTGGCCAAGCAACTAAAAACCTTGCAAAATACCCAGTACCACGCGCAAGAATTCCAACCTTACCATTGAATTCACGTAGTGTTGTCTCTTGTACCTGTAATGCCGTCGTTAATCGTGCGCCTTTAACGGTGAATGATTCTGAAGTTCTACGACCTATCGAATGACTGCCGCCATCCCATAAAACGTTGTAGAGCGCCAAATTACGCATAATTGAGTCTTTACCCATGCCATGCGAACCAAGTACTGAACCGGCCTCACTTGATACGATGCCAGCTGAAGGCCATTCCTTGGCAAGTCGCCACGCTAGATTTTCTGGTGTTTCATCGCCCAGCAAGATTCTAGGGATTCTTGGCGGTTCAGGTTTATCCTGTTGAAGTTCAGCAAGATTGGTTTTTAGTTGATTGGTAGGTTTATCTCTTTTACTGGCTTCTTTAATCGCGGATAGCAGGCCATCCCGTTCAGCGTTCCATGAATCCAGTTCAGCATGGTATTGCTCTAATTCGGGCCTCATTGCTTCCGCTTGTTCTTGTTCATAATTCCTTAAAGCCTTTGAAAAGAAACCGTCACAGGTTGTTTTACGCTCGCCGGAATCGGCAATAGTAAGTATGAATAAACTGACAGGGCTGATTAGTTTCGAAGTACGTTCAACGTCTACACAGGGCTGAACTGTCAGCGACAATGCGCCAAGTGCCGAAGAAGCGACCAGCGGAAAGGGTGCCTTCACAAAATCTTGAACCTCTTGCACGGCTGAACGTATTTCATTCGGCAATGATTCGATTGGATAAGGTTCTTTTTCTAACTTAGCTGTTAATGGTTGCGGTTCTGGCCATTCGAGATCGATTGCGGCATTAAGATTTAATGGTGAAACATGTGCAGTATCGTTAAAGAGTTTATCGCTAGAAGCGGTAATTATTTCGTGATTAAGCATATTGGCGGCCTCCTGCAATTAGATCATTCCAATCTTGACCGGGTACGGGTGGAATCAATACTTTGCCGCCAATCGCAAGCGCCGCCTCTTTGGCTTTTGATTGCCCTATGCCAGAAAGGTCGTTGTCCCCACAAATGATAATTTCAGTACTTGGCGATAACTCACGGATATTCATTGCAACCGGTAGCAGATTGCCAGCATCAAAAGCCACTACAACGCGCTGTGCTGAATCTTCATAAAGACTTGCACCCGTGGCGAATCCTTCACAGATTAGAATGCGCTGCGATAAATCACCAAGAATATGAAAGCAACCGCGTTTGCGTCCGCCTGATAGAAAGCGCTTATCACCTTGGGGATTAATGAATTGAAGGTTAACCAGTTGATCTGATTAGCTGTAAATCGGAATAACCAAAGATTCATGAAAAAGCCTCGCGCTATGTTGATGGATATGTTTAGTAATCAGATATTGGTGATTTCCTCTTTTGGCAATCGGCTTAGATTGACTCCAAATATAATTAGCCTTCTGTGCTGCTTCTGCATGTTTTTGGCGTATCTCTGCTTCACGCTGCTGTTTGGCCTCTTTGATCTGTTGAGTAAGGCCATAAGAAATACTGGAAACGTTTCCACTCCGCCAAGTTTGTGCAACACCGGTTCTATAATCCATAAACCAGCCAGCCGGGCAGTCGTCAAGGTGTAGCGTATAAGCTCCGTTCTTACTGCCTTGCTTGTGACCTTCTATGTGAAAGCGGTGAAGCTTGCCATCGGCTATGATATCGCCAGAATAATGAATGCCAGCGATTTGCATTGCTTGGCGGAATTGGTCGATTGCTGAATGAATTGGCGCGAATGTGTTAAAATTGGCTTTGCTTGTATTAACACTTGCGCCCTTTGACCGAAGGGCGTTTCCTTTTATAGGCATAGTTACACTCCTTTAACTTCGGAAGTGAGTGCTAAAGATTTGCGTAATTCTCCTACTTGCCAGCCAGTAACACGATCAGATAATTTTTTTGGTTTTGGGATTGTTCCATCTTTTGATTTTCGCCATACGGTAACCACTGAGCAGTCGAATAATCCTGCGACTGTACCCACACGCACGTATGCAGAATCAGGGAGCGAATCGAAATTGATTAGAGAACGAGGTGTTTCTTTGGGTGATGTGGAAGATAAGATTTTATCTTTTGACATTATGCGTAACCTTATGAATTGAAGATTGCGCAATAGTATTTACACCTCTAGCATCTGTATGTAACGAAAATTGGGTAGGGTTAATTTCGTTACGGTATCAGCAGTTTTTTATAACCACCTTGAACATATTCAGTGGCTTTATTGACGGCATTCTCAACCCTTGTCTTTGAATTTTCAGGGTCAATTTTTTGAAATATTAGTATCCCTATTTTCGATAGAGATACTCCAGCACACTTGCCATCGTATGCTCTTAAATATATTGGAAAATTACCAATATGATGCTTGTGTTTCTTAATGATTTCTTCATTGCCAATGTCATCAAAATAACCCCCTTCAATTAACCCGTCCCTTGTATAATGAAGCTCTTTTTTTGCTTCTTCTAGCTGCCTATCAATGGGATGACGAACGTCAAATCGAAGCGTTACAGTAAATACGTTGTCACTTTCAATTGGTCGCTGATAATACCCATCATCTTTGTTTTGATCTGGAATACAGATTGATTTCGGATATTCAGGTTCTGTAAAAAAACCTATTCCCCCTCCGTCGTAAGCTGGATCATAGATTTCCGTACTAGTTATACCCCACTTCTCAATGAGATGATCCTCAAGAGAGTACTCAAAAGGGGAGTGATCACCAGTGCGATGAAAATATTCACCAATGGTGTCTTCATGTTCGAGTAAAGGATATTTGCAATATCTAAGGCTTGGATCATCCCACCACATAGCTTCAGTGGCATACCATTTAACCGTCCTTTTTCCATTGCAATGGTAGCTAGGTAAGTTATCAAAACGCTCGTAATCTTCTTGATATTCGGGATTACGCCGCAAAAATTCCCATGCCCATTGAGCCAGATTATATTTTTCCGCTGTCATACCATAACGGGCTGCGTCCTTCCAGTCTGGTGGGATAAATTTCCCCATAATTAAAAGTCAAGTTATCTTTTGAAAATTTACCACTTTCGCACCCGCCGCCAGCTCATCCAGATGATTAGCCCACCAATCCATCATTTCGCGTCGTTTAGGCAAGTGCTCGGCAAAGTTATAAGCTGCAACGACCGCGTTGCGTTCAGCATGCGCGAGCTGTCGTTCAATCGCTTCGTGTGGCCATCCGTGTTCGTGCAACAAGGTACTTGCCATTGACCGGAAGCCATGGCCTGTCATTTCTTCTTTTTCATAGCCTAACCGTCTGAGTGCCGCATTGATGGTATTTTCTGACATAGGACGTAATCCGCTTCTAATACTCGGAAAAACATATTGACCATCGCCTGTCAGTAGCTTGACGGCTTGTAGGATTTCAATGGCTTGTCTTGATAATGGAACGATATGTTGCTCACGCATTTTCATTTTATGCGCGGCAATTCGCCATTCCTTACGATCAAAATCGATCTCTGACCATTCGGCATGCCTAAGCTCACCAGGACGAACGAAAACAAGCGGGGCAAGGCTAAGGGCGCACTTAGTAACGAAAGAGCCCGTATAGCCGTTTATAGCGCGAATGAGTGCACCAATGGCTCTTGGATCGGTAACGCTGGCATGATGTTTGACTTTAACGGGTATCAGTGCACCTCTTAAATCTGCGCTAGGGTCGCGTTCGGCGCGTCCAGTAGCAACCGCATAGCGAAATACCATACCTGCATACATTCTGCATCTACGTGCTTTCTCATGGGCGCCACGGCTTTCAATCTTACGCAGTGCTGTCAGTAATTCCTGTGCGGCTACATCTTTGATCGGGCGATTGCCTATCCACGGAAAGATATCTTTTTCAAGAAAACGGAAAATTGTTTTAGCGGTTGATTCTGTCCAGGTGTGCTGATTTTTTGCATACCATTCCAACGCGATAGCTTGGAAAGTGTTCTCTGCTGCGGTACGTATCGCCTGCTTGTTCAGTGCTTTGGTCACCGAAGGATCGATATCTTTGGCTAACAATGTCTTGGCCTCGTCACGCTTCTTTCTCGCGTCGATAAGAGATACCGCTGGATAAACACCTACCGCCAAGGTTTTCTGCTTACCAGCAAAGCGATAATTCAACCGCCAGTATTTGCCTGTGGCGTTAACGAGAAGATAAAGGCCGCCGCCATCGCTTACCTTGTAAGGCTTATCCTTAGGCTTGGCTTGCCGAATCAGTACATCCGTGATCATTTGTTGGTATTAAAATTGACGGTATCGAAACTACCAACAAAAATACCAGCAAATTGGTGGTATGTACAGATACTTTATGATGCAGTATGAAGCTATCAATTTCTGTTAAAGCCAGTTAATTCAAGGAATTTGATACTACGTGAAACTATTTGAAACTTAAACTTGGTGGAGACGGCGGGAATCGAACCCGCGTCCGCAAGCCCTCTACAGACAGTTCTACATACTTAGCCATGCTATTTAATTTAACCTGGCAACCGCCAACTGGCAGGCTGATGACAGGCGAGTCACCTTGCGTTTAGCGTTCTGTAAAGTGACCCTGCAGAACGCGATCCTCGTTAATGACTCTGCTGTCTGTTGCCAGACCCGGCGTTGAGGCCCATCGGTGCAGAGGCTAGCCGTATTAAGCGGCTAAAGCGTAGTTTTCGTCGTTTGCGACTATTGTTTTCAGATGGATTTACGAGGTAATCTGATCCTCGGTATGCCCTGCGCTGCTTTGCAACCCACGTCGAAACCAGATCGTCCCCGGTATTCGTAATGGTCGTACATAGGATAGTGTTGATGTTTAAAAGTTCAAGTCCTATACGTTGTACATTTTAACAGAATTAGCCGGTATTTCTTTACAGATAAGCCAGTAATTCTTCGGGGTGATCAATCAAATATTTGGCTCCCCAGGTTTCAGGTGGTTGATCATTACCCAGATAGCCATAGCGGGCGACGATGGGCTGCATACCGGCAGCCAGACTGGCCTGGACATCGCGTATGTCGTCTCCTAGATAAATACAGTTGGCAGGGGCGATGGCTATTTTGTTACTGGCGGTCAAAAGGGATTCCGGATGCGGCTTGGTGTTGGTGATTTCGTCGCCGCAAATGACACAAGCGGCCCGTTGCACCAAGCCGAGCATTTCAATCAATGGGCGTGCGAAGCGCGCGGGTTTGTTGGTTACGATACCCCAAGGTAGGTTGCGTGTTTCCAGATGACTCAGCAGTTTATCAGCACCCGGAAATAGACGGGTGTCATGGCACAGGCGTTGTGTATAGAAATCAAGAAATTCATCGCGCATGGATTCGTAGCCATCGTCTCCCGGCTTGATGTTGAAGCCGAGGCCAAGCAATCCACGCGAGCCAGCCGATGCCAGCGGACGAATCTGGGCAATGGGCAGTTCAGGCAGACCGCGCTCGATGCGCTGCCGATTTAAGGCATGGCCGAGATCGGGTGCGGTGTCGGCTAATGTGCCATCAAAATCGAAAAGTACTGCTTTGATCATTGATCAAATTTTTACGGTGGTTAATTTAGATTTAGCTGCGATACGCCATGATGTAGTTAACATCAGTATCATTTTCCAATGCATAGACTTTGGTGAGCGGATTGTATGTCATGCCGATCAGTTTTTCATTGGTAAGGCCTGCATTGCGTGCCATGCGCGCAAGTTCGGAAGGTTTAATGAATTTAGCGTATTCGTGTGTGCCGCGTGGCAGTAAATTTAATATATATTCCGCGCCAATAATGGCAAATAGGTAGGCTTTCGGATTGCGATTGATGGTCGAAAAGAAAACCCACCCATTGGGTTTGGCTAACTGAGCGCATGAACGGATAACGCTCATCGGATCGGGCACATGCTCCAGCATTTCCATACAAGTGACCACATCATAGTGTTGTGGCTGTTCCTTAGCCAGAGATTCTATGGTGATTTTTCGATAATCTACTTGCTGGCCACTTTCCAGTAAGTGCAGCTTGGCAACTTTAAGTGCTCTATCGCTGAGGTCAATGCCGGTTACATGGGCGCCTATAGATGCCATGCCTTCGGATAAAATGCCGCCACCACAGCCGACATCCAGGACGGTTTTTCCTGCTAGTCCGCTTGTCAGTTCGTTAATGTAGTTAAGGCGCAGTGGATTGATCTCGTGCAATGGCTTGAATTCGCTGTTCGGATCCCACCAGCGGTGCGCGAGTTGGCTGAACTTCTCAAGTTCCAGCGGATCTGCGTTAATGCCGTCATTTTCCATGTGCGTTCCTTTGTGCTTATTGTTTCGATGTTGTTGCGATACGTTCGTGCCAGAATGCTGAGCGATGCTGTAGTTCAAGCTGGCTGAGCATAGTTAATTCTTTATCCTGTAGCAGCATTCTACCATTTACCCACACATGGCTCACGTGTTCTCGGCTTGCCGTGTAAACCAAATGTGAAACGGGGTCATAGCAAGGCGCGAGATTGAGATCGGAGAAGTTAATTGCTGTGATATCAGCAGCCTTGCCGATGGTTAATGAGCCAATCTTTTCTCCTAGTCCCAAGGCATTGGCGCTATTCAGGGTAGCCATTCGCAGCGCTTGGTGGGCGGGCAGGAAATCGGCTTTACCACTGATTGCTTTTGCCAGCAGCGCCGCTTGGCGCATTTCTTCAAACATATCCAGACGATTGTTACTGGCTGCACCGTCTGTGCCCAGACCGACATTAACGCCTTGATTCAATAATGACGGAATCGGCGCAAAGCCGCTGGCAAGCTTCATGTTGGATGAAGGGCAGTGTGCAATGCTACAGTCATATTGATGCATGAGCCTGATTTCATGGTCGGTCAGATGCACCATGTGTACGGCGATTAGATTTGGGCCGAGCAATCCGAGTTGATGTAAGCGTTCAATCGGTCGCATGCCGATGGATTCCAGGCTGATGCGGATTTCATCTCGGGTTTCGTGTAAATGGATATGGATGGGTGTACCCAGTTGTTCTGCATAGGTCAGAATACGATTGAATGCTTTATCGCTGACGGTATAAGGTGCGTGCGGTGCAAAGCAGAAGGATAGCAGCGGGTGCTGGTGGTATTGATCGCGCAAATCCAATCCTTTGGCCAGATAATCATCGGTGTCGCTGGCATAGGCGGTTGGAAAATCAATGACAATCATACCAATGGCAGCGCGCATTCCCGAACTGATTACGGCTTCAATGCACGATTCAGGAAAGAAGTACATGTCATTAAAACAAGTTATGCCGCCTCTAATCATCTCGGCGCAGGCAAGCTGTGTTCCATCCAGTACAAATTGTGTGTCGACGCACTGGTGCTCAATCGGCCAAATGTGATTATTAAGCCATTCCATCAAAGGTACGTCGTCAGCAAGTCCGCGCATGAGCGTCATGGCTGCGTGCGTATGCAGGTTTATCAGTCCTGGAATTAGCGCATGATCGTTGAGTGTAATTGTTTGTTGCGGGTTGTAGCGAAGATTGGCTGCGGATATCGGTAGAATGTCTTTGATAATACCTTTATCGATTGCAATGGCATGTTGATTCAATACAATCTCACCCGGATCAACAGGAATGATCCATCTTGCTTCTACCAAAGTGTCTATCTCTATCCAATCATTCATGTGCTATATGTAGAAATAAAAAAAGCCCTGCATTTTAGCAGGGCTTTCCCAGAAAATATCAGTGAATTGTTTATTTCATACCAGTCACTTCAATGTCGACACGGCGATCAGGTGCGAGGCATGCTATCAATGCCTTGCCATGCCCGTGACAAGAATTGCCTGTTACCGGATGAGCTTTACCTTGGCCAACAGTATGGATACGATTGGGATCAATGCCTCTTGAAACCAAATGTGCTTTAACTGCTTCTGCGCGTCTATGAGAGAGTTTGTGATTATAGCTATCGGAGCCAATTCGGTCTGTATGGCCTACAACTTCTATGCGATCATATTGAACATTCTGTAGGCTTGCCGCAAAATCGTTCAATGCTAGGATACCGTGCCCACCGCTTGGTTTTAATTTTGCACTATCAAAATCAAACAATGCATCGGCTGCGAATGTCACCTTTTTAGGCGCAGGCACCGGTATAGGCGGTGGTGGCGCTTCCGCTACTACTTTCTTAGCCAAATCGGGTTCACATTCTGGAATCGCCATTGCCGGAGTCCAGTAGCCAGTATGCCAGCATAAGCCGGTAGTATTTCTTACGACTACACCACGATCATCAACACCATAAGCTTCAGATTTTTTTATAGTAGAATCCTTATCAAAGGTCATAATAGGTGACATTTGTGCCAGTACAGCACTAGAAAACATTGCTGGTATAAGGATCATTCCAATTAGGGTATTTTTGGTTGATAGTTTCTTCATGCTGTTGTCCTTTTAATGAAAACTGCGGTTCTAAAATTTCTGTTACAGATCACATGTGTAAAAAGTCACACTGCCATTTATGTTTTAAATGCTCTTCTTGAGCGTATTCTACTACTTCAAGACTGTTAGTGTTCGATTATCAGTTTGTTTGCTTGGTTTAATAAATCAGTGTGTTGCTTAATTGCAACAAATTTGTGGTATAAACCATAAATTCGAATCGATTAAAATTAACGGTTTAACATGACTGGATTGTTGGGTATTTGAGCAAAAATGTGGCGATAAACAAGTGGCAACAGATTGTTGTGGTTGAAATCAAACAGAAATTACCGAAGGCCGGTCTTTTAAACCTATTTTTATATCTCAGATAACATGACAGTGACAACGCTATCAACACAAAACCTGTGTCGTAATTATGGCTCCCATGCCGCAGTGCGCGATATTAATCTGCAATTGCAGCGAGGTGGGGTATTGGGGTTACTGGGGCCGAATGGAGCGGGTAAAACAACAACCATGCGGATGCTTACGGGTAATCTTGCGCCGAGTGCCGGCAGTATTGAGATTTGTGGTATCGATTTATTGAATAACCCGCAAGAAGCGAAAGCCTGTCTAGGTTTCTTGCCGGAAATTCCGCCGCTGTATCAAGACATGACTGTCGACGAATTTTTACTGTTTGCTGCACGACTGCACCGTCTCAGCAAATCGAAGATTCATACGGCACTGGGCGATGTGAAGCAGCGTTGTGGCCTGGAGGATCGCGGCAGGCATCTGATCGGTACTTTATCAAAAGGTTTTCAGCAGCGTGTCGGTATTGCGCAAGCCATCATTCATAATCCGGATGTTATTATTCTGGATGAACCGACCGTGGGTCTTGATCCGAACCAGATGCGTGAAATTCGCAAACTGATCCGGGAGCTGAGTGTTTCCAGTAGTGTGATTTTATCAACTCACATACTATCCGAGGTTGAAAGCATTTGTGACAGAGTGCAAATTATGCATAAAGGCAGCGTGGTGTTTGACCAAACGATGGTGGAATTGCAACAGCAGGGCACCAGTCTGGAAACGCTATTTACACAACTGACACAGTGATCAATGAGCAGGAATCTTTGAGATGATTGTTACGATTATCCGTAAAGAATTAAATATGCTATTTGCTTCCCCTTTGGCCTGGATATTATTGGCGTTGATACAATTAATACTGGCTTGGGTTTTTCTGGGGCGATTGGATGCATTTCTGGAGATACAAGCGCAGCTGCTGCAGATCGAAAATCCGCCAGGCGTAACGGAGACCATTATCTCTCCCGTATTTGCAATGGCGGCCATTGTGTTTCTGATGATCACGCCATTATTATCCATGCGTTTGCTGGCTGAGGAACGCCGTAATCATACGCTAACGTTACTGATGTCAGCGCCTATTTCCATGGCGGATATTATTGTTGGCAAGTTTCTCGGTTTAATGATTTTCTTTTCGATGGTAATTGCCTTGATTGTCGCATTATGTATGTCATTGTTGCTGGGCGGTGCCATTGATTTTGGTTTGTTGTTTAGTAATACCTTGGGTTTATTATTGGTTACTGCATGCTTTTCCGCGTTAGGTCTGTATATTTCCAGCCTGACGGCACAGCCGGTAATTGCTGCGATTGGCACGTTAGGCGTGCTATTGGGACTGTGGATCATTGATCTGGCGGCTGGTGAAACAAATCAATGGTTGCACTTTATTTCGTTGCTGAAGCATTTTGAGCATTTTAATCAAGGCTTGATTGATACATTCAGTATCGCCTATTTTATTTTGTTTATGACGACATTTCTGATCCTGACGATTCACCGCCTGGATGGCGAGCGCTTACATGGGTAAGTGAAAAAGGACATCGATGACTGCGCTCAATAAAAAATTACGGTGGTATGATCGAATGCAACATGCTGCATTCGTTGTTTTGTTACTGTTGCTAGCTACTTTGCTTGGTTATCTGGCAGCACAAACCCGATGGCAGTGGGATGTTAGCCAGAATGCGCGCAACAGTTTGAGTGAAGCCAGTGTAGAGATACTGGAGAAATTGCGGGGGCCGGTGCAAGTAACTGCGTATACCACTGAACAACATGCACAATTTGGTGATATACGCAAAATTATTGCTGATTTTATTGCGTTGTATCAACGCATTAAACCGGATTTGTCATTGATGTTCATTGATCCGACCGAGCAACCTAAGCTGACGCAAGAGGCCGGTGTGCATATCAATGGCGAAATGGTGGTGTCATTTGATGGCAGACGGGAGCATCTCACGGTAATTAATGAACAGGCATTTTCCAGCACTCTGATGCGGCTTGTACGCGCTGAGGATAAGCGGATAGTCGCATTGAGTGGGCATGGAGAACGCAAGCTGGATGGTGGTGCGAGCTATGATTTGGGGGAATTTGGCAAGCAACTGCGCAAGAATGGTTTTGTCAGCGAGTCGCTAAATCTTGCTATTGAACAGGAAGTACCTGCAAATGCGAGTGTACTCATCATTGCTTCTCCACAGGTGGATTTGTTGCCCGGAGAAGTTGATAAGCTACTGAATTATATTGATCGTGGCGGTAATTTGTTATGGCTGGTTGATCAGGAGTCATTGCGCGGCTTATTACCTTTGGCAGAGAAATTGCGTTTGACATTGACACCGGGCATTGTGATCGATCCTCAAGCGGAGCAGCTGAAAGCACCGCATACCTTTGCTTTGAGTGCCAGTTACGGACAACATGCGATAACCAATGATTTCGACTATATCACGGTGTTTCCATTTGCGCGACAGATATTGATTGATGAAAATGCGGAGTGGCGGGGTGTTGCGCTGGTTGAGGCGGCGCAGCAAGGTTGGGTGGAAACCGGAGATCTGGATGGAGAAGTTACTTATGATCAGGCGATGGATGTGGCCGGTCCGACTAGCATTGCAGCAGCGCTGACCCGCAATATTCAAGATCGTGAGCAGCGAATAGTCGTTGTTGGCAGCGGACATTTTCTTGCTAACGCCTACTTGGGGAATGGTGGTAATTTGGATTTTGGCGTTAATTTGATCAATTGGCTAACAGGTGATGAAGAGCTGATTGCGATTCAACCGCGCGCAACACTCGATAGCAGTCTGATATTTAGCGAATCTGGGCTTACTTTGATCGTCGTCGGCTTTCTTGTTGTGTTACCGGCGCTTTTTTTAGTCAGTGGATTTGTCATTTGGTGGCACCGCAGAAGAAAAGTATAGAAAATGACTCATCCCGCACGTCTTAATTTGATCATGCTTGCCACAATTGTCGGTTTGGTGGTGTTTTTGTATTTTAAGCCACAAATTCAGAGTGTTAAGGCGTATCCAATTTTGCCTGCAGTGATGGGAGACGTGCAGACTGTACGCATCGTGCGACAGCAAAAAGAGATGGTGCTCGAGCGACTGGATCATCGTTGGTATCTGATAAAGCCGGTACAAGCCCAAGCGAATGAAAAAAAGATCAAAGAGATTCTGGGAATTCTGACAGCCACGAGTGACCAACGTTTCCCAGCGGCAGATCTGGGGCGCTTTGGCTTGGATCGACCTGGTGCGCAATTGTATTTTGATGATGAGTATGTTGGTTTTGGCGGATTTGCACCCGTTACCCAGCAGCAATATGTAATGACGAATGACCATGTTTATTTAATTGCGCCGCGCTATATTCTGGCGTTGCCGCTCAGTGCCAGTGAGCTGATTAGCCCGCAATTACTGGCATCCAATGAAATGCCAGTGCGCTTGGAATTGGATCACTTAGCGGTAGAATTTAAAAATGGCAGTTGGGACAATATCACTCAGGATCCTGGCAAAAAATTGGATGCAGAAACAATAGAGCACTGGGTGCGCTTGTGGCAAACGGCATATGCGAGAGAATTGACATTCGAACAGCAGCTGAGTGATGATTTGGTTGACGTGGGTGATATAAAAATCAGTTTGCAAAACGAACAAAAAATCGTTCTGAGAATTTTGCAAAGCGAAACCGAAGTCGTGTTTTTAAAGGCTGATGACGGTATTGGCTATCACTTTCCTGTTGACACGGGGCGGCAGTTACTCGATCCGTACGTGATTAAACTCAGTCAGGTGGTTTTTCAGCGGCCTGCTAAAAGCTGATGCCGGAACTGCCGGAAGTCGAAACGACGCGGCGGGGTATTGCGCCTCATCTAATGGGTCAAGAAATTGCACACGCGATTATTCGTAATGCTAGCCTGCGGTGGCCTATACTGGGCAATTTGTCAGCGATATTGGCGGGCTTGACGATTCAGGCCGTGACCAGGCGAGCTAAGTATTTGTTGCTTGATTGTGGTTCTGGAACGCTGATTTTCCATTTGGGAATGTCAGGGAGTCTACGTATACTATCGGTGAAGCCGGGGTGTTCGATTGCAGCGCCAGAGAAACATGATCACTTTGATCTGGTTTTAAGCGATCAAACCATTCTGAGGCTGCGGGATCCGCGCCGTTTTGGTGCGGTGTTGTGGCATACAGGAGATATTTTGCAGCACCCGCTTTTGGTAAATCTGGGGCCTGAGCCATTAACTGCAGATTTTAATGCGCGGCAATTATTTGAAAAAACCAGAGAAAGTCATGTCAGTATTAAACAAACGTTGATGAATAGTCATGTGGTTGTTGGTATTGGTAATATTTATGCCAATGAAGCGTTATTTCTCGCAGGTATTAATCCCAGGATAGCTGCGAATAGAATTGCGATCGTTCGTTATGAAAGGCTGGTGCAGGCGGTTAAGCAAACTTTGCAACAGGCAATCGAAGCGGGAGGTAGTAGTTTGCGTGATTTCGTGAATAGTGACGGAAATCCTGGATACTTTCAGCAATGCTACGGGGTTTATGGGCGCGCAGGTCAACGTTGTCAGCAATGCGGTCATACCATTAAACAAATCAAGCAGAATCAGCGTTCAAGTTTTTATTGTCCGAATTGTCAGCACTGACTGATCTGGGCTGGGTGTTGAAGTTTCTTCTAAGCGAGTTACGGCAATTGTAGAGTCATAATTTTTTCCGATACTTAAATAACATAATGGTAAGATCAATATGAATATTACATTCATTGGTGGCGGTAATATGGCCTCGGCTTTAATCGGTGGGCTGCTGCAGCAGGGTTATACAGCCGGGCAGCTGCGCGTGGTTGAGATTAATGCGGAAAGTCGTGACAAGATACAACAGATGTTTGGCGTATCAGCGGTGCCTGATCTTGCCAGCGGGGTGATTGATAGTGATGTTATTTTGTTGTCCGTGAAGCCGCAACAACTATTTGAGCTAACTCAGAGGCTTGCACCATTGCTGCAAGATCAATTGGTCATATCGATTGCGGCAGGTATTCGTACGTTGGATATTATGCGCTGGTTAGGTGATTATCAGCGAGTCGTGCGTGCCATGCCCAATACACCGTCGCTGGTGCGTTCCGGAGTGACTGGGCTGTATGCCGGCACCAACGTCAGCGAACAGGATAAAAAAAATGCCGAGTCGATTCTTATGGCGGTAGGCGCTACACTTTGGGTGGAAGAAGAAGAAATACTGCATGCGGTAACGGCTATTTCCGGTAGTGGACCTGCCTATGTTTTTTATTTTATTGAATCGATGCAGCAAGCGGGAATAGAATTAGGTCTGACACCCGATCAAGCTAAGCAGCTCAGTTTGCAGACATTTGCCGGTGCATGTAAGCTGGCCAGTATGAGTGATGAAGATCCCGCGTTATTGCGAGCCCGGGTAACCTCAAAAGGTGGCACAACCGAACAAGCCATTCAGGCAATGGAAAAAAATGATATTAAGTGTAAGATCATAGCTGCTATTCATCGTGCCAGTCAGCGTTCACATGAAATGAGTGATGAGTTCGGTAAAATATAAGTCTTGATGAAGCCAGTGAGCAATTTATTAATTATCGATTATAGTTTTCTGGGAAATTCTTATGTCTAATCAGATTCTAATTTTTCTTCTTGATACCATCCTGGGCTTATTCTCCTTGGCATTATTGTTGCGCTTTTATTTTCAGGTACTACGAGTTCCTTGCTACAATTCAATATCGCAGTTCCTGATTGCGGTCACTGATTTTATTGTGCGTCCAGCGCGGCGTGTTATTCCCGGTTGGGGCGGGCTTGATCTGTCGACGCTCATATTAGCCTGGTTACTGGAATGCGGTATCATCACCAGTGTTTACATGGTACAGGGCTATAATTTTAGCGCCAATATTGGCATTGCATCCGGGATTATGGGATTATTAGGTATCGTTGAGATTGTTAAAACGACGCTCTATATCATACTGATAGCGATCATCATGCAGGCCGTTTTGTCGTGGATTAACCCACATAGCCCGTTAACACCCTTACTGGATAATTTTACCCGTCCATTTTTAAGCGTTTTTCGTAGAAATATTCCGCCAATCGCCAATGTTGATCTGTCTCCGTTATTCGTGCTGATCATCATTCAATTATTGCTCATGATAGTGGCCGGAGTGCATATGCAAATTACCGCACTGCTTCATTAGCAACGCCTTCTAGGTGTTGAGCGGCAGATATGAGCTGGTATCGGTATGATGATGAAAATAATCTTGTTTTGAATTTACATGTTCAGCCGGGTGCAAAAAATACGATCACTGTAGGGTTGCACGGTGATGCGCTTAAAATAAAACTTGCTGCTGCGCCGCTGGAAGGCAAAGCGAATGCGGCACTTGTGAAATTTCTTGCCAAGCATTTTGATGTACCTATTGGACAGGTGATATTAAAGCAAGGCGAACAATCACGACGTAAAGTGGTAGTAATTCAATGTCCTGGTCATGGTCCGGATGTGTTATTTAATGAGCCACAGGATTGATGATATTTATGAAACTTCTTTCTTGGTCAGAAATATGATGGATTTGATTTTGTGGCGCCATGCAGAAGCCGAGGACGGTTTTCCGGATACAGCGCGCAGACTGACTGGAAAGGGGTTGGATCAGGCTAAGCGTATGTCTGGCTGGCTTGAATCAAGATTGCCGGAAAATACACTGATGATCGTTAGTCCCGCACAGCGTACTCAACAAACTGCAGCGGCACTGAAATCCGATTTTGTCACTAATGCTGGAATAGGGCCAGGCGCTGGTGTAAAAGATATTCTTGTTGCTGTAAACTGGCCGTCTTTACAAGATGCTGTAGTAATTGTCGGTCATCAGCCGACGCTGGGTGAGGTTGTCAGCTACTTGGTTCCAGTTATTCCTCCGGGATTAAGTGTCAAAAAAGGCTCCGTATGGTGGATTCGATGTCAGCAGAAAGAAGATGTGATTGAGTCCGTGCTTCATGCTGTTGTTTACCCGGATATGTTGTGAGTCGACTGAATTTAGAGTAAGTTTTTGTTGAACATTTTTGATTGATATGTCTCGGCTGATTCTATTCAATAAACCCTATGGTGTAATTTGCCAATTTACACCGGAAAATGGTCATCAATCATTGAAAGATTTCATCCCATTTCCGGGATTTTATCCGGCAGGTAGATTAGATGCGGATAGTGAAGGTTTGGTTTTATTAACGAATGATGGGAAATTACAAAATAAAATCAGTCATCCGAAGTTTAAGCTACCTAAAACTTATTGGGTTCAGGTTGAAGGTGAACCCGATGAGCTTACACTAGCTAAGCTACGTCACGGTGTAGTGCTTAATGATTTTAAAACACAGCCTGCGAAGGCATCCCTGATGGATGAACCCAGTTGTCTCTGGCCGCGAACACCTCCCATCCGCTTTCGTAAGAATATTGCCACTACCTGGGTGTCCTTGGTACTCAATGAGGGTAAGAATCGTCAGGTAAGGCGGATGACAGCAGCGGTGTTATTTCCTACTTTGCGATTAATTCGATATGCAATCGGCCAGTATACTGTACAAGGAATTGCGCCTGGGGAGTGGCGTATAATACAGTGAACAATTTTCCTTCAATAATTGAGCAATATTTCTATAATGCTTTAAGACTCAGTGTATAAGCGCACAAATGATTTTTGGCGACGGCTTGATGTAGATTAATATTTTCCATTTCATAAAGTGCTATCATATTATGGCGATGTAAAAGTGAATGGTGGAAATTGAGTACATAGTGTACAGTGGGATAAGCAAATAATAGTTTTAAAAAATATTGCATTAGTTGAATTTAAAAACGAGTGGTTGGTCTACTTACTTAAGTAAGTCTATGTGATGGTGGGTTTCTAAAAGGATAGTAACTATATGATTTCTGATTTTCTAAATTTAATCTCCGGCGTAATCGATATGCCATGGTGGGGATACGTTGTCGTTACTTTAGTATTTACGCATATTACAATTGCAGCGATTACAATTTATCTTCATCGACATTCGGCGCACAGAGCACTGGAGTTGCATGCGATACCTAGTCACTTCTTTCGCTTGTGGCTATGGCTGACCACTGGGATGGTAACAAAACAATGGACGGCAGTTCATCGCAAGCATCATGCAAAATGCGAAACCAAAGATGATCCGCATAGCCCGGTAATCGTCGGTATCAAGAAAGTTTTATACGAAGGCTCCGAGCTGTATCGGCTGGAAGCGAAAAATCCGGAAACTTTGGAAAGATATGGATACGGCACTCCCGATGACTGGGTGGAACGCAATATTTATAGTAAATATAGTGCAAAAGGTGTTGCTTTGATGTTAATTATTGATGTCATTTTGTTCGGACCGATCGGTATTACGATATGGGCTGTTCAAATGATGTGGGCGCCTATTTTTGCAGCAGGTATTATCAATGGTGTCGGGCATTTCTGGGGATATCGCAACTTCCAAGCAGAAGATGCAAGCAGAAATATCCTGCCTTGGGGTATCTTAATCGGTGGTGAAGAATTGCATAATAATCACCATGCTTATGCAACATCAGCGCGGTTATCCAATAAATGGTATGAGTTTGATATCGGCTGGATGTATATTCGTATTTTGGAGATGCTGGGTCTTGCAAAAGTTAAGAAAATTGCACCCAAGTTACGGATAGATAGAGAAAAGACTCAATGTGATTTAGATACATTACAAGCTGTCATTTCACATCGTTATGAAGTGCTTGCTAAGTATACTAAATCGTTGCAGGTTACTTTTGCAAAAGAAATGATTCATTTAAAAGAAGCAACAGCACAATATGGTGTAGATAAATCCACCTTGAAACGTTGGATCTTGGCGGATTCAAAAACATTGCAAGAGCATGAACGTGAAAAATTAAATCAAGTACTAAGCAATGCTAAAACGCTTGATAAAGTTTATACCATGCGTGAAGAATTGGCTGAAATTTGGCAGCGCTCTACCGCATCAACTGAAGAGCTGGTCAAACAGTTGGAAGATTGGTGTCGGCGCGCGGAAGAAAGCGGTATTGAAGTGCTAAGAGCTTTCTCGCAAAGACTACGCTGTTATGCATAAAATATAGAAATTGGTTAGCAATAAAAAACCCGCTTTGTAGCGGGTTTTTTATTTATTCTGTGTTTCTTTTATTTTTATTTCAATTTTGTTTCTTTATACATTACGTGCTTGCGTACAACAGGATCAAATTTCATTAATTCCATTTTTTCTGGTTTTGCACGTTTGTTTTTGGTCGTTGTATAAAAATGACCTGTTCCTGCCGATGATTCGAGCTTTATCTTTTCACGCATTGCGGTGACTCCCTAACGTAATAACTTGGCGTTTTCAGTATATTAAGAGATGCTTTTGCCTTGTAAGCGCATTTTGGCTAATACTGCATCAATACCATTCTTATCTATCGTGCGTAAGGCAGCGTTCGATAAGCGTAAATTAACCCAGCGATTTTCACTTTCAACCCAAAACTTACGATGTTGTAAGTTGGGTAAGAAGCGTCTTTTGGTTTTATTGTTTGCGTGAGAAACATTATTGCCTGCCATCGGTTTTTTGCCAGTTACTTGACATACTCGTGCCATACTCGTGCACTCCAGAATTCTTAAAACCGGCATTATACCCTGATTTGTAGCACTTATTCAAATGTAACGATTCAAATTAAATCATGCTCGGCAAAGGACATGGCGGTACCATTGCCAATAATAAAATGATCGAGTACTTTAACGTCGATCATTGCTAATGCTTGCTTTAGAGATAGAGTAAGCATTTTATCAGCATGACTGGGTTCTGCTACGCCGGAAGGGTGATTGTGTGCAAAGATCATCGCGGCGGCATTGTGATGCAGAACACGCTTGATGACTTCCCGAGGATATACGCTGGTTTGTGTCAGCGTGCCGCTAAATAATTCTTCAGTTGCAATGGTGTGATTTTTAGCATCAAGAAAAATACCAATAAATACTTCATGTTGTTTGTTCGCTAGTGTTAAACGTAGAAAATTTCGAACCAGTTCGGGCGAGTTCATTGCATTTTCATTTTTGAGTTCTTCACTCAGTGCGCGCCGAGCCATTTCCAGCACGGCTTGTAGTTGCGTATATTTTGCGACACCCATTCCCGGTATTTGGCAGAAACTGACCTGATCGGCCGCAAAGACATTGGTTAAGCTGCCAAAATGTGAGAGCAATTCTCTGGCGAGATCCACAGCACTTTTACCTGTTATGCCCGTACGTAGAAATATGGCCAACAGCTCGGTATCCGAAAGCGCAGTAACGCCTTTCAGTAGAAGTTTTTCGCGTGGCCGCTCAGATACTGGCCAATCTGTAATCGCCATAAAATAGTATAGATAGCTTGATCATGTAAAATGAAAAGGTTTGTTACAGACGCACTACGAGCTATTGCTGGGTAATGCAGAATATTTTACTGATAGCGACATGCGATGCAGTCATATTGAGTAAAATGAGCAAACAGGTGGCTGTACTCATTCTTGTTCAGCCTAATTCAGTGACTGGGTAAATAAAGTTATTTATAAAAATCTTTTGTTATGACGACACGCACATTTCCCGTAGCTAAAAAACGCTTACTATTGGGTATAACTGGTGGCGTGGCTGCCTACAAAGCTGCGGAATTGGCGCGCTTGCTGACTCAGAATGGGATTGAAGTGCACACGGTAATGACCCAAGCGGCTTGTCAATTTGTCGGGCCGGCGACTTTCCAGGCACTGACTGGTAATCCGGTTTATACTGATTTGTGGGAGACCAATGCGATGCATAACATGGCGCATATCAACCTATCTCGCGATGCCGATATGATTCTGGTAGCACCGGCGAGTGCTGATTTTGTTGCGAAGCTTGCAGGCGGTATGGCGAATGATTTGCTAACGACATTATGTTTGGCGCGTGATTGCCCGCTCATGGTGGCGCCTGCCATGAATCGGCAAATGTGGGAGAATCCGGCGACACAACGTAATTTGTCGGTGTTGCAACATGATGGCGTAAAGATAATCGGTCCCGCCAGTGGTGAGCAGGCTTGCGGCGAAATAGGGATGGGGCGCATGCTGGAAGCGTATGAGCTGGTGCAAGCGGTGAGCGCAGCTTTTCAAACCGACAATTTACTGCAAGGTAAAAATGTTCTGGTGACAGCCGGGCCTACGTTTGAGGCGATTGATGCTGTACGTGGTATAACTAACAACAGTTCCGGAAAAATGGGATACGCTGTTGCTCAGGCCGCGGTGGAAGCGGGTGCAAAGGTTACGCTTGTTTCCGGTTCCACGTGTTTGCAGCCGCCGGCAGTAGAAAAGCTCATCCAGGTAGTGAGCGCGCATGATATGTTGCATGCTGTGCAGGCAGAAATAGCGCAGATCGATATTTTTATCAGCGTTGCTGCCGTTGCTGACTATCGTGTAGAAAAAGTCAGCCAGCAAAAACTGAAAAAATCTGAGAACAAGTTGTCGATAGCGTTGATTCCTAATCCAGATATTCTGAAGACGATATCCAGCCTGCCCAAACCACCTTTCTGTGTTGGTTTTGCGGCGGAAACGGAAGATCTTGAAAGGAATGCAGAAATGAAACGGCGCAAGAAGAATTTGCCTTTGCTGGTAGCTAATTTGGCCCAGACCACTATCGGTTCCGATGACTGTGAATTGATTTTGCTGGATGATGGCGGTAAGCACATTCTTTCCAAAGCGCCAAAATTAGAACAGGCGCGGCGTTTGATAAAGCATATTTGTTCACTGTACCGACAATAACATAGGAGTTAATCAAACTGAATGGTATAAAACAAACTTGCTGCATTATCTTCACCGGCCTGCGTAACAACGGTTACTTTGGGCGTCAGATTGTAAGTCAGCTTGGTGATTCCCATGGTCGTTGTTGCCAGACTACGTTCATAACTTAAATAAACGCGCGACGAAATACGCTTTCCAACTACGCCGATCTGTCCGGTTAACGAACTACCAATACCCGCCTGTTTTACCGTGATTTCATCAACACCCAACGTTTGAGCAATTTGGTCGGTGATGCCGGTGCCGGATTGTCCTCCCAATATGGATCCCGCTGCTGTCAATAATGCGGTAGTGTCTAATCCGCTTGCGTCAGGTTTTCTGCCTAAAACAATCCACGATAGTTTTTCGGTATCGGGAACGTTCGGAGTCGACACCAATTTAACCTGAGGGTGGCGTACCGAACCTAAAATTTCAACGCCGGCTTCAACCAGCAAACCTTCCCGTACCGCTAATACACTTAAACCGGGATCATCCAGGGGGCCCTGAAAACTAACAATGCCACGTTTGACCGTGAGATCCTGACCATATGCTTTGAAAGTCGTATCTTGTGCGGAAATAGAACCAATGACTTTTAGTGCATTTTTTTGATCATTTTGAATTTGTAATTGACCGACCAGGCGACCTTCTAAGCCGGATGCGTGAATAAAGAATTTTTCTCCCAAATTCAGATTCATATCCAGAAGCAACGATAGATTCTGCTGGGTAGTATCGGGCCGACTGTTCACAAAAACAATGTCTTCAGACAATTCAGGCCGGTTGTCGGGCGGTTGTAGCAATACCCCGGCATCTGTTGATATATCGCCTTTCACGCTCAAATTGTTGCCGTGAAACCTGACTTGGCCGGCGCCGGATGTAATAATCCAGTAATCGGTTTTGTGCACTAGCGGTAATTGACTCATTTTGAAATTTAGAAGGCTTTCATTGCCAACGAGCCCGATGTTACCGGTGATTTTCAGCGTACCCGGTGTATCATCCAATTTGATATCTTTGAATAGACGATTATTAGGTGGCGGTTGATGCGGCGTGATAAAGTCAAGTCGGTCAATATTTAAGTTCGAGTGATGAAAGCTGGCGACCAGATTGCCTTGTTGTAAATCGACGCCATACTCCAATAACAGTACGCTTAATGCTTCGCCGGTAGCCTTGCCGGTAAAGTTCGGTTGATTCAGTGTCCCTTCGATATGCGCGTTAATTTGAAATCGCCCGTTCATGTTCATGTTGTTAGCCAGTATTGCATCAACCCACTTTAGATTGCTGATATGCGCAGTCACTTCGCCACGCAAAGGCGCTTCGCCGGCAATCGACCAACTGTTGTTTGATTGCTTAATCGGTACGGTTAAATGCGCTTTGGCGTTGCCTAACTGTTGGCTAACCAATTCAAACTTGCCGATTATTGCGCCATCGTGTGCGGTTACCTGTAATTGTAGGGTTTCTAAACCTACTGGCTGGGGTATGTCGCCAGGTAAATACCAATCGCCATGTTCTCGGCGGATTTGCAGATTACCTTTGAGTCGAGTGCTGGAAGCAAAATCCCACTGACCGCCTATATGTAAAACGGATTCGTGTACGGTGTGTTGTTCGCCAGGATATATGGCAATGCCGGAAAATTGGCCACTGGTTTTCCATTCCTTGGGAGTCCATTGCAGTTGATTGATACTTAAGAGTCCATCGGAAATTGAGAATGTTGCGTGACCGAGTGCAATCGAATCGGGATTGATCGAAAGTGCTACAGGTGCTTTTAAACGAATGGGCATTTTTCCAGCCGAGGATAATTCCGCCAATTGCCCATGCCAGCGCAGGGATTGCAGTGGGGTTTTGCCTTCCATTGCTCCTGTTGCTTTGAATTGAATCGAATTGTCATTAACCTGTGCTTTAACCAATAATGTATGGTCGGAGACTTTTCCATGGGTATCGATCGTTAGGTGCTGCAGTGCTGCTTTTTGATTGGCGACATAGTTTGCAGCGGTTGCGTTGAATGAGATGGTGTCATTGTGTAAACGGCCATTGACGGACAATCCGGAAAGGTGTTGTTGTTCCGGCATATGTAGCCGCTTACTTTGTATGTTTACTTGAAAATCAGGAGAGTTCAGGCTTCCATTGAGCTTGAGGTGGGCTTGTAAATCGCCTGCTAAGCCTAATCCAAGTTGTTGTAACGATGGCGCATTAATTTCTAATTGCAATGTATTGCCGGATTCGCGCATGTGGCTTTGTGCCAGAAAATGATTGGATCCGACAGTGAGTTCCGCTTTACCCTTAAATTGCTCCCGTCCGCTGAATGCAACTTGGCCGCTTCCTGTTACCGGAGATTTTGCCAGATGGCTTTTCTGAATCGCGTATTCCAATACACCGGAAATGTGCGGAGATAATTTACCGGCGAGCTTGATGGTCGCATTCAAATTGGAATCAGGCGCTTGAACAAAATTGGCAATATTAAAATCAACCAAATTGCTTGATAGCTCGAATGACTGCTCGTTGCTGAGATCAAGTTTTCCCTGTCCGCTTAATCGCGATTTGTTGCGTTGAAGATTGAACTGTTCGAGCGCAATGTGGTTGTCTGCTCGCGTCACGATGGCATTCAGACCAACTGAATTATCCTTGAGATTGATGCGGGCGGATTGTTTCTGAGCGTTGCCTTGTAGACTAATCTGACCGGAAACCTGTGTTATCTGTATGCGACTATCAATATGCTGCGGATTTAATTGGTTAACCAGAAAATCGGCTGATGCGGATGCTGCTTGCCGGTGCCAGATCAGATTGCCTTTAATGGCTTCATTTGCGGCAATTCGAACACGAATATTCTGTAATTGAATAACATTTTCCGTCATCAGTGCTTGCGTACTGATTTTAGTAAATGGAAGGCCGTCGTGATTCAGTGGGGTTGCTGTAAGGTTTTCAACTTGAACTTCGCCTGCCAGTTGTCCTGATTCATTCTGTGCCAGATGCGCGGATACTGAAAGATTGGCAGTCGGTGCATCGGAAAGAAAACTTGCTGGATTGAGTTTTTCCAAGTCAGCATGAAACTGTGTTACCGGATTGGCTGCAAAAGGCTGCAGGTGTAGTTTTAAATCTCTTTTCACATTGCTTTGCTTGGCACTGACTTGTATATCCAGTTGCTCCAGATTACCGGTAATCGCGGCCTCGGTGTCGCCCCATGGGTCAGCATTCGCTAGATCAATCCGCGCAGATAGATTAAATGGCGCTCTTCCATTGAGTGCCGCCACAGCACTGACAGCGCCCCAGTGCGTATGAAAATCCAGGCTGTTGAGTCGATGATCATGGCCATTGCTAGCGAACGACAGCGCAAGATCGGAAATCGTCAATGCGGAATGCTGATTGTCTGCTGAGATTAATTGTATTACCTTGACTTTAAACGTATGGATCGACACAGCGAGTGGGATGGTTAAGTGTTCGGGTAAAGTAGGTGGCGGGGATACGGTAGTGGCAGGTAGTTGTTGAATATCGATTGCTGCAATCGATATTTGATCAATCTCGACCGATTTTCTGAACAATTGACTTGGACGCCAGGAGACATGAACGTTGTGTAGCGAGACCTGATATTCATCGCTGACCATACGAATATTTGCAATGCGCATGTCATGCAATGTTCCCTGTATTTCTTCAAATTGCACTGCGCTGGCGCCTAAGCGGTTGATGGCAGAGAAAGCCCACTGCAATCCGGAGGAGGTGTTTAATAACCAATATCCTGCACTTGAAGTAAGCAAAATCAGTACAAACAGTAAGTTCACCAACCAGTGGCTGTGTGGTTTATGGTTTTTTGGAGGGCTGTGATTACTATGCGGTGGTTTTGTCATGATCAAAGTTCAGAGCTCAGAATGCAACCGCCAAGGAGAAATAAAAGTGTAGTGTACCGGTTTCATGAGACCGCGCTAAATCGAGCGCAATCGGTCCCGCCGGGCTGCGCCAGCGAACGCCGCCGCCATAGCCTAGAAAAGCATGCATTCTGTGCCAATTGTCGGCCGCGCTGCCGATGTCTGCAAAAGCCGCCGCCCCCCATTGCTGGGTGAGCCAGCGGGTATATTCGACGGTGGCTGTGGCCATTGTACGGCCACCCACAATTGCGTTGCCTTCGCGTACGCCTATGCTTTTGAAGTCATAGCCGCGAATCGATTGAATGCCGCCTGCACGGAACAGGTACTCCTGGGGAATTCCAAACCTTGATGAAGCCAATGTATAACCTGCTTCTGCACGCAAAAAGATGACATCTTGAGAGCCCACGGGCCACCAACTTTGATGTCGCGCATAAGTGCGAATAAAATCCTGGTCTGAAAAGAATAGCTGGCTGCCGCCTCCGATACGAATTTCTGTGACATCACCACGTCGGATATGCAGCGGATTATCGACAACTTGCCGTCGCCAGCGCCAATCCAGCGTTAATACTTTATTGATTTGGTTGATCGCGCCCTCGGGTTTTTTGTGTTCTCTTTGCCAATTTAATCCAAACTGCATTTGAGTTTTCGGCGTCTGATAATTGCGGCTAACACCGATTTTTTGCTCCACTGTTTTCAAATGCTCAATATCCGTTGTTTGCAGGCTGGCGCCCAGTGAATAATTGATATTGTTTTGATCTGGCTGAGTATCAACACCGGTAAAAAAGGTTTGGCGCTTTTGCTCTAAGCGCAGCATACTGGTTAGATTCCAGGCGCGATCCAGGAAATTATGATTGTGATAATTGATTTCACCGCGCGCACCATTATTCGAGCTGTAGCCTGCGCCAAATGCAAATTGTTGCGACCGGGCTTCTGTCAGAACAACCTGAACAGGTATGGATTTGTGCTGTGCGATATCCGGAGAGATATTCACTGTCACTGTGTTAAATTGCGGTGTTTTTTGCAATGCAATCTGATAAAGCTGTAGCGAGTTGCGGCGATAAGCGTCGCCTGTTTTAAATGGTGCGAGGTTAGTAACCATCGTCTGGTCATAACGTTCCAGACCGGTGATTTGTATTTCACCAAAATAGAAAGTGGGTCCAGAATCAATAGTGACGGAAAGATCGGCACGTGCATGGTCCGGATCGATCTTTGCCTGGCTGGTAACGATACTGGCCGCAGCGAATTCTTCTTGTGAGACACTGGATAATAGCGCTGTTTTTGCCTGTTCCCATTCCGTAGAGCGGAATGGTGAGTTTGCTGGCAAAGGCCACGCAGCTCGGATTTGCGCTATGCGTTTTTGATATTGCTCGCTTTCTTGCGCAATGTCACCACGGAATGTAATCGAGATTTCACCAACGCGCGTTAATACGCCCGGATCTACTTTGATTTCAGGTTTTGTAACCTCCCCTTGAGTCTGATGTGACAATGAAATGGATGGCGAGAAATAACCCTCGGTTGACAATAGCTTGCGAATTTCTTTTTGCGCGCGATACAAAAAAGCCTTTTCGGCGGTACTATCCGCAAACGGCTGCGTTGGTAATTTAAAATACTTGATCAGAAATTTTTGAATATCATCGGGCGCAGACAATACAACAATGGTTGAATTGTTTGTAGTATTGGATGATTCTTTCGCTAACGCGATGCCCGGTAGGATGATGAATAGCAGGATAACTGAACAGCGGCGAATGACAGAATCAAAATAATCAATTTTTGATGAGATGCTCGGCATAGCCGTACAATATAACCCATGACCTCGAGTTTTACGAATGCTCCATAATGCTTTAACGCAGCAATGCAACAATCTGAATACACTTGATTGTACACAGTGCCCGCGCTTGTCCGGTTTTTTGCAATCGGTGAGAATCAAGCATCCGGACTACCATGCACGACCAGTCAATGCTTTTGGCGATATCAATTCGAAGCTGTTGATTGTCGGTCTGGCACCCGGTATGCACGGCGCTAACAGGACAGGCCGACCATTTACCGGTGATTATGCAGGAGTTCTACTGTACCGGACATTGCATCAATTTGGTTTTGCCACGCGACCGGAGTCTGTGGCAGCGAATGACGAATTGCAGTTGTTAGGGTGTCGCATCACCAATGCAGTCAAGTGTTTGCCACCGGAAAACAAGCCCATTCCGCAAGAAATCAAGCAGTGTAATCAGTATTTGACAGCAGAGATAAAGGAATTTGTACAGCATGGTGGCATGGCAATACTCGCGCTGGGAACAGTTGCGCATCGGGCGACATTGATGGGTTTACAGCTTAAATTGAAAGATTATCCGTTCGGTCACGGTGCGGTGCATCATTTGCCACTGGGAAATGGGCTGAAACTCTATGACAGCTACCATTGCAGTCGCTACAATACACAAACCAAACGCCTCACAGCGGAAATGTTTGAACAGGTGTTTGATAACATTGTCGATGCTATCAAATGACAAGTCAGTAACTAAAAAATAAAGGAGAAAATTTATATGCCTTATGTCAATATCCGCGTGGCTGGAACGTTAACACGTGAGCAAAAACAACAAATTGCTACAGAATTGTGCGACACGTTGGAGCGCGTCGCTAAAAAGCCAAGATCCTACACTTATATCAGTTTTGATGAAATTCCCGACGAAAACTGGGCGATTGCAGGAAAATTACTCGGCAAGGAGGATTAAGCAATTTGTTGAGTACCGGCTTTAACGCCAAGGAATTCTGCGTCAATCTGCCGCTTCAGCCGGGCGTTTATCGCATGATAAACGCCAACGGCGAAGTAATCTATGTCGGCAAGGCGATCAGTCTCAAGAAACGCGTCTCTTCCTATTTTCAGAAAAGCAATCTGGGCCCCAGAATACAGCTGATGATTTCGCAAGTAACCGGTATTGAAACAACGGTTACCCGCTCTGAAGCCGAAGCACTGTTGCTTGAGAATAATTTAATCAAGAGCCTAAAGCCGCGCTACAACATTATTTTCAGGGACGATAAATCCTATCCTTACGTGATTCTGAGCGGGCATGATTTTCCCCGCTTAGGGTTTTACCGCGGCGTGCTGGATAAAACACACCAGTACTTTGGTCCTTATCCGAATGCCGGGATTGTGCGCGAGAGCATACAATTGTTGCAAAAAATATTCCGCTTGCGAACTTGCGAGGATAGCGTTTTCAGTAACCGTACCCGCCCGTGCTTATTGTTTCAGATCAAACGTTGTAGTGGCCCCTGTGTTGGTCTAATTAGCCAACAGGCGTATCAGACGGATGTCAAAAACGCTGAATTATTTTTACAAGGTAAACAAACCGAGGTCATGGAAGTTATTGCCACTAAAATGCAACAGGCCGCAGCGCAGATGGAATATGAGCAGGCTGCGATATTGCGGGATCAAACGCAAGCGCTGCGCAGAATTCGCGAGAAGCAGTTTGTCGATAGCGGGAAAGCGCTGGATGCCGATGTCGTTGCGTGTGCACTGATGCCGGATGGTTCCGGAAAAGTGTGCGTTAACCTGGCAATGATCAGGGGAGGGCGGCATTTGGGGGACAAGAGTTTCTTTCCGCAAAATGCGGATGATTACACCCCAGCCAATGTGGTTGAAGCATTTCTGGCACAACACTATTTGAATCGAAGCGCGCCGCCGCTGATTATTCTAGGAGAAAAAATCGAGGGTGAAACGCTGCAGCAATTATTAACCGAGCAATGCGGCCATAAAATTACTATTCAGTTACATCCCGTGGGCGAGAAACGTGCATGGCTCGACATGGCGACTGAGAATGCGCGGTTGGCGCTCAAGCAAATGATGAGTCGGCAAGCCAGTCAGGAAAAGCGACTGCTGGCGTTGCAACAGGAACTACAGATGCCTGGTTTGAGCCGCATCGAATGTTTCGATATCAGCCACACCATGGGTGAAGCGACAGTTGCATCTTGCGTTGTGTATGATAATTTTGCCATGCGCAATAATGAGTATCGCCGCTATAACATCGAAGGCATTACGCCCGGTGATGACTATGCCGCTATGCGAGAAGCGCTTTCCCGGCGTTATCAAAAGATTATGAGTGGCGAAGGGCAATTGCCGGATTTGATTCTGATCGACGGCGGTAAAGGTCAGGTTACCGCAGCGCAGGAAGCCATGCAGGAGCTCGGTATTACCGATGCCAATTTATTGGGTGTGGCTAAAGGCGAAGAACGTAAGCCCGGACTGGAGCAACTGATTTCTCCCGCACTGGAAAAGCCGCTACAATTGCCGAGTGAGCATGCCGCGTTACATCTGATACAGCAGATCCGTGATGAAGCACATCGTTTTGCCATCCAGGGGCATCGCAGCCGGCGCGGCAAAGCCAGAACCAGTTCCAGTCTCGAAGATATCAGCGGTGTCGGCGCTAAACGCAGGCAGCGCTTGCTAGGCCGGTTCGGCGGGTTGAAAGGGGTTCTGACTGCAAGCATTGAGGAACTACAGCAAACAGAAGGAATAAGCCGCAAGCTGGCCGAGAAAATATATAAAGAATTACATTAAATATCGACTATTATTTTGTCGATTACAATTCTGCATTTTTTGAATCCTAAGTGCCTACCTAAATGGGAAAAACCTTTTAATCATTCAGTTCTAGCTACGATTATATGCCTTACAATCTGCCTAATTTATTAACGTGGTTGCGAATACTTGCCATACCGTTGTTTGTCGGTATTTTTTATTTACCGCATTCCTGGCTATCTCCTGCCAACCAGAATTTAATTGCTACCTTGATTTTTGCCGGTGCAGCCGTTACAGATTGGCTGGATGGTTATCTGGCGCGGGTTTTAAATCAAGCATCCGCATTTGGTGCATTTCTTGATCCGGTAGCTGATAAGCTGATGGTTTCTGCTGCATTGATCGTCTTGGTATATCTCGGACGGTTGGATGCACCGATTGCTTTAATCATCATCGGACGCGAGATCACAGTATCAGCATTGCGCGAATGGATGGCGCAAATCGGTCAATCAAAAAGTGTTGCAGTATCATTCCTGGGCAAAATCAAAACCACTTCACAAATGATTGCAATCCCTTTGCTGTTGTATCACGAAAATATCGGCGAGAATTTCAATGCACAAGAAATCGGAACATGGCTCATTTATATTGCCGCTGTGTTGACGCTCTGGTCTATGTTCTATTATTTGAAAGCCGCCATGCCGCAAGTGCTGAAGGATGAAACTAAGGATTCTTGATGATTACACATTTAACGCGAGTGATAAATAATGAAAATCTGGGTTGATGCGGATGCGTGTCCAGTGGTGATTAAGGAAATTCTGTTCAGGGTTGCCGAAAGAACTAAGCGACATTTAATACTGATTGCTAATCATCCGATTTATATACCGCCATCACAGTTTATTCGGATGTATCAGGTGGAATCCGGGTTTGATGTGGTCGATAATGAAATTGTCAGAAGGATGGATGAGGGTGATCTTGTCATCACCAGCGACATTCCCCTGGCAGCCGAAGTCATAAAGAAACAAGGTCGCGTGCTGAGTCCTCGTGGCGAGTTATATACCCAGGAAAATATCGGTGCGAGACTGAGTATGAGGGATTTTATGGAGAGTCTGCGTGCCAGTGGAGTGGATACCGGTGGGTTGTCTACGTTGAGTCAGAATGATCGTAAATTGTTTGCCGGTCAACTGGATAAATTAGTGTTAATTTAATTATTCTGGTACAAGTTAATAGGAGAATGATGGTGAATATTAAAGTACTTGCATTTTTTTATTGGTAACGCTGGCGCTTTCAGCGGCAAGTTACGCTGATTCTAAATCTAAAGGAGATGGAAAAGTTGAATGGTCTGAGGTACCAGAAAAAACGCAGCAGATAATTGCTGAGCATGCACGGGGTGGGGAAATCTTAAAGGTTAAAAAAGAATATATAATCTTGATGACCGATAAGGGGAAGAAGAATAAGACTATTATTTACCTAGCCCGAATCAAAAGAACTGATGGCAAGAAGGTCTGGGTAACAGTCGATAAAAACGGTCAATTAGTTGATGTCGAAGACGAAGATACTCATCCATTATTGGAAGATGAGAAAAACAAAAAAGACCATTAAGCATCAGGATTTAATGGGAATTGACCGTATTCTCGGCTTGGCTGTTTTTGTTTTTGGATCGGGCTAAATGTACCGATACAGCATCATTGGGAAGGAATTAAGAGAAGAAATTCTGGTTGCGCAATTGATCGGTGCAACCAGTCAATAGAGTAGTTTGGAAAGTATAAAGGAGCGATAATATAAATTAGTGCGAAGAAATTCGCATGACCTTATCAATTTGCTCAATATGGAAATTGCGTAACACATTCATCCCCAGCAAAGCACTTCCGGGCATATCAGGCATGACATTCACGTCAACGTTAGTGAGCTTGAATGAGCCAAAGGTGATTTCTGCAACAGTTGCAGCACAGGCACTTACTTTACCATTTGCAGTCGACACAAGACGAGGAGCGCATTTTTGTATGCCTGCTTGTGACGCAATCTCTGATGAGATTGATACGATGGTTGCGCCAGTGTCGATCATGAACACAACGGGGGAGCCGTTGACAGTTCCAGAGCTGAAATAATGTCCGTCGCGTGTTTGTTGTAATTCAAGTTTGCCAAAGCCTATGACTTCAGATGGCTGCTTAATTTCTTCAGGGCCGGCCTGCACGATGCTATAAGCAAGCGCTAATTGAACAGGATCAAGTCCTCCTGAGCCGCTAAATTGCATCAGGGTCGTGGAACCGGCATTGATTGAGATTCCACCTGATACTGAAATATTTGCACCATCAGAAAACCCCGTTTCCAGGTTACACCAGTTTGATCCCACTAAAATTTGCATGCCATATTGGCCTACCGGTACGCTGATCTGGATTGTGTTGCCAGAAGAGATGGATGCCGCCAGGAATCGTCTGGCCATCGCAGGATCCAATAACATTATCACCATCGGGTAACTATAGTTATTTTGAATTTCCAGTCCGGAGTAAAGCACATCGGTGCGCCTCATTACTGATGGGTCAATCATATAAGCTGATCCGTGGGGTGGTAATGATCCGCAATTGTTGGTTTTGGCTGTTGGAATCAGTGCATTGTTTGTCAGTTGAGCATGGGGACGTTGCAGAGGCTTGTAATGACTAAAAATCGCCAGAAAGATTAAAATCAGGATAATCCACGAAAGCACGGTTTTGATTAAGGTTTTCCACGACACTTGAGATGAGCTGTCCGCGACAGGATTTTGTTTTTTATGAATCGCCTTATCATTGCTACTGCTTGCATAATTGTAATCCTTATCCTGTGTGCCCATTTGTTTTCTCATGTGGTCGTACTAATGGTTTTGCGATGTTCAAATATCATTTTATTCGATATGTGGTGGCAAATTCATTGATCAAAATTATAATTTTACGGTTATTACTACTTTCGACTTGAGAAAATATGGTGCTACTGCCTATGATTCTTATCAAACTTTTTCTTGTCATTATTGGTGGCATAGCTACCTTGCGGGTAGCGGCGAGAATGCCTAGTGTTCAGCTTTTATTCAGCTTTCAAGCAATACAATCTTAAAATCGGTGAAGTTTAAATCACGCTAACTGGGTGTATTGAGACTCACTAATTCCAATTCTCATTATATTTGTACTACATGGCTAACACTAAGTGGAGTTGATATGATAAATCGCAAATGGTTGTATCTGATGATGATTATATCTGCACTGACCTTGAGTAATGCTACTTGGGCGCGTGGCGGGCATGGCCACAGACATAGTCATTTAAACTTAGGTATTAGTGTGGGCGGGTATTATCCTGGTTTTTATGGCTCTGGTATCTACGGTCCTGGTTCTTACGGTTACCGTTCTTATGGCTATGATCCATTCTTTTACAGACCCTATTATAGCTACCCGCAAACAGTTGTCGTGCCGGTAACGCCGCCAGTTTACATTCAGCAAGAGCAGCCTAGGCCGGTTCAACCACAAGCTAATAATTATTGGCACTATTGCCAGAATCCTGAGGGTTATTACCCGTATGTTAAAAGCTGCCCGGGCGGTTGGTTACAGGTTGCTCCTCAGCCGCCTGCACAATAACTCAAAGAGGTAAAACATGTTAGTCATAAGAAATTTCTTGGTATTGCTGATTGCTGGCCTATTGACTGCGTGTGTGCATATCCCATCAGGTCCAAGTGTGACGACCTTGCCTGGTTCTGGCAAAAATTTTGATCAATTTCGTTCTGACGAATATGAATGCCGGCAGTATGCTCATGAACAGGTAGGGGGCAATACACCTCGGCAAGCATCGCGGGCGAGCGGTGTGGAAAGCGCGGCCATCGGAGCAGGACTTGGCGCTGCTGCAGGTGCGGCTATTGGAGGTGGTCATGGCGCTGCTATTGGCGCTGGGGCAGGCTTGTTAATGGGTGGGCTGATTGGGTCAAGTACCGCATCAACGTCAGGGTATGCCAGTCAGCAGCGCTACGATTTTAGCTATATTCAGTGTATGTACGCCAAGGGGAACCGTGTCCCGATCGATGGTAGAATTACTAACGGCGCATCGAGTAATAGAAGTGCAGCGAGAAGAGTTTCAGCGCCATCCGCAGGCTTTATTCCTCCACCACCGCCATCTGGCAATCCGCCACCACCGCCAAGATAATTTATTCGGTGATCTGCTATCAAATATAGCAATTCACCGAATTTGATTTGAAGCGCTAACAGATCGTTGAAGAGCGTTCTATAGACAGTGGTACCAGGAAAAACAGGCGAAGAAGCGCAAATAAATGAGTATTCTGAGCCTGTTTTTAACACCGCAGCGGGAACGCAGATAGTTTTTCAGCGGACCGCAAAATGGAGACAGCAGGATGGCGAATAGTAAAGAGCATGATTATTGTTGCGCCCGCCTGCGTTTCAGTAACCTATCGGTAAACAAAGCAAGTAATAGCAGTGTAATGATGTAGGGCGTAGCAGTAAAAAAAGCTTCCTGATAATTAGTCATTTGTATTCGTAGTGGATACTCATAGTGCAGAGGAGGTACGCCTTCTCCGGTAACGAACAGCGTATATTGCCCTTCATCGAGGTTGAATTCCCCTTTAATGACGCCATCCGAGTGATTCGTTGAATACAAAGACGTCACTGTGTCACTTAAAGCCTTGCCGCTGCCTCTTACTATTTTTATGACTACAGGCATGTCGCGTAATGCTTGGTCAACTAAATCAAGAACCCACAAGGTTTCACCTTCTTTAGGGATTTCTGTACAGTATTCAGCCTCTGGATCGTTTTGTGGTTGATAGGTACTCAAATGTACCATGCTCCCAGAGACGTTGCGAACGCAAATATCTGATTCTAGAGATACTTTGCCGTGGGCGGCGACTAAGCCGGAATGAAATGCTGCGGAAAGTATAGCGACTGAAACCCATATTTTTATTTTTTGCCTCATTATATGAACCTCCTACACTTATTGATTAGTAGTTTGTTGAGTGTTTTATTCTTTTTCAGCAGCTTGTCAGCCCATGACCTGTGAGTTCGCAGGTCATGGGAAATCTTGCTATCAATACCTAATGAGCTTAAGGAACAATCCGGTTATTGAGAATATCTTTGCTTTGGTTATTCCAGATAACGTCGGTCAGGTTCGAGTAACGGGTGATGATTTGTGCTGCAATACCACCTGAGAACAAGCCTGCCCAGCCCAGAATCACAAAGCCCCAGT
>CAZYHY010000023.1:0-45441 GCA_964647635.1 uncultured Nitrosomonas sp. | reverse complement strand
AACGAAAGACTAACCAGACTAGAAAGAATAGCTGAAGATTACAGATTAAAACTGCCCGTGTTCGATATTTACGGTACGGAAGAAAATATTTTATCGGAGATTAACGTGCAAGAAAGCAAACTCAGAAGTTTGCTCGCAGGTATGAACGAGAATTGACGTGTCTTGTTCTTGTTTGCCTGTTGCCTGATTATGATCGGGGGAGGTCAAAAGTCTATGGCCTATTCCTTATAGACCGTTCGCTTAGTCAGATTTTTATGTGCGGGAGTTTTGGAGGGGGGGTATACCTTCAGGTTGATAAAAAATTACGCAGAGACAATGATTAATAATTAGGCAATGAAGATAAAAGAGGGGTAACTTTGGGGGTAACTTTTAATAACAGCATTATATAAACACATTAAAAACAACATTTTAAGTCATTAATATGAATGAGACCCCCCCATATTATCTTCCACACGAATCCGAAGCAGTCCACGAAACTTAATAAGAAAGCCAATTTAGAAACATCTTGCTCCACAGCAATCCAGAATATTTCGCTAGGAATCGGCAAAAAAATGTGGTAACTTTTACCACGCAGCAGAGTTGAGCTGCCATGTTATGGTTATAAAAGAATTGCTCCGTTGCCGGTTCCAATGGTATGGCGATGATAAATCAGTTGATCCATTAATGCGGTTTCATTTCGGCGTCAATGAATACGCTATTCCGCTCTGCAAATGTCAGATTGGGGGTAATGATGATACCGGTTCGCCCATAAAACCTGGATAACACATAAAACAGCAAGGCACCGCCTGCATGGAAACGTGACAAATAGCCAAGCTCATTCAAAATGATCACAGATAAACTGCAATTCTTTTTCATAAACATAATGTTCTTGGCTTAATGGAAAGGCTATGCGTGATAGTGGGGTGATCCGGCTTGTTTCTCTTTAATCTTAGCGCTCGAAAGAAAATAGTACGGCTATTTAAGCTTTTAGCGTTAAATTATGCGAATTATCTTATTCTGTTTATATTTAGATATATGCATGTTATCCAACTGTAATTCCCTGGTGAATTATTCTTTCTTGTTATTCGGAGAGCAATCTTAATTTTGACATTAAATTCTCAGGGGAAATCAGAGTGAAGATAGCGACAACTGCTGCTATTGCGCTGGCTATACCTGCGATTATTTCCGGTCTTCTAGTTTTAAATGTTGAAAAATTATCATCGATCGATCAACAGCTAGTCTCTATTAAGAAAAATAATATTGAATCCATTCATTTAGCCAATGAATTACGACAGAGCTCTGACGATCTTACCCGCATGGTTCGCACTTATGTGGTAACTGGTAATGTTGCTTACCGGGACTACTTTTACAGAATACTGGCCATTCGTAATGGCACGGCTCCCCGGCCAGCAGATTACGACGGCGTATACTGGGATTTCATTATTCCAGGTGAGCGCGAGCCGCAGGAAGAAGGATTATCACAAATTCCTTTGATGAAGCGAATGGCGCAGATAGGATTTGATCAAGAAGAGCTTGACTTGCTCGCGATAGCGCAATCACGTTCAGATGCGCTGACCAAGCTTGAATCCGACGCAGTGGATCTGGTGATACGCACGGCAACCTTACCTGCCAATGACGCACGCAAACATATCTGGTTAGAAAAAGCCAGAGATCTGGTGCACGGTTTGGAATATCATCGCGCAAAAGCAGACATCATGGCCCCTATAGACAGTTTCTTAGAACGAGTAAGAGCTCGCATCGACTGGGAAACATCACTCTTAGAACACCAACAAAAGCAATTAATGTATCAAGCCTGGGCGCAATTGATCGCCATGATATTCGCACTGATAGCGGCTTTATTTCTGATGCACCGAAAGATTCTCAGACCAATCCAAGAACTGGTCCAAGGCACCTTGCAGATTTCCGTCGGCAATTACCGCGTCATAGTCGACACAAAAAGCAACAATGAAATCAGCCAGCTAATTCATGAATTCAATAAAATGGCTAATGCGATTCAATTGGATATCGCGCAAAAAGAACAAACACGGCAGTTTGCCGAAACAAAAGCTTCAATGGCGATTGGTATGTATTCTCATGGATACCTGGAAACCAAGTCAAATGGAACGATAGTGGTTGTTAATGATGTTTATACTCAAATCAGCGGATATCAGGAATCGGAATTGATTGGAAAAAACCTCAATGACCTAGATGCAAGTCAATCGACCGATGAAATCTCCGTCTATTTTTCCCTATTGGCGCAGAAAGGACATGCGCAAATGCGTTCACACCATGTGAAAGCTGATGGAACTGTTTGGCCTGTGCATATCACAAGCCGATTATTTCCGGATGGAAGTGGCTTGAGCTTCTCTTTTATCGAGGACTTGAGTGAAGCTCTCGAACGTGAAAAGAATGCCGAATTAGCTGCTCAAGTACTGAATACGATGAACCAAGCAGTGATTGTATGCGATACAAATTTTCGTATTTGCTCGATGAATCCATCCGCGGAGAAAGTAACCGGCTACCATTTGGAGAATGTCAAAGATAGGGATGCGAAACTGTTCTATTCTGAGAAGTTTATTGAAAATCAGAACCTGTCTGATGGCATGTGGGCGCAGCTTAAACGTAAAGGACAATGGGAAGGTGAAGCATGGCAAATTCGGAGTAACGGCAGAGTATTTCCTACTTGGCTAACGATTAGCGTTGTGCTGGATGATAATAACAATGTTGATCGGTACGTTTGCGTATTTTCAGACATATCGGATCTGAAAAAAACAGAAGCCATGATCTGGAAGCAAGCGAATTTTGATGCGCTGACGGGATTACTCAGTCGATCCGGTTTCGAAATGCGCTTTGAACAAGAATTGAATCATCACCATCGTTCCCGCAAATCGTTTGCAATTATTTATTTAGACCTGGATGGCTTCAAAGATGTAAACGACGGACTTGGTCATGGATCTGGTGACAAGGTATTGATAGAAGTAGCGAAGCGTATCAAAAAATGCATACGAAAACCTGATCTGGCTGCACGCTCTGGAGGCGACGAATTTACACTGCTATTAACAAACGTTAACTTACCGGAGCAAATTGGCTTACTGACCAACAGGATTATCACATCGATCAATGACACCATTATCATTCCACCCAATGAAATACGAGTAGGCGCCAGTATCGGCATTGCCCTGTATCCGGACGATGGAGATACACTGGAAGTGCTGTCCAAGCATGCCGACTTGGCAATGTACCATGCAAAAGGTCTGGGCAAAAACCAGGTGCAGTTCTTTCAGTGGAACATGACAGCTCGAGCAGAACATCGCCTGAAAATGATCAATGCGCTACATCACGCCATGAAAGATATGAAGTTTGAAGTTTTCTATCAACCTAAGATTCGTTTCTCCGATCAGCATTTTATTGGCGTAGAAGCTCTGGTACGCTGGCGCGTAGACGATGAAACATTGATTAGTGCCGGTGAATTTATTCCTTACGCAGAAGAAACCAATCTGATTATTCCGATCGGCGCATGGATCACAAGAGAAGCTTGCCGGCAAGTTTTGCAATGGAATCAATATTATAAAATACAGCTATGCGTTGCGGTCAATTTATCTGCCCGGCAGTTTCGTGCGCCGGATTTGGTAAATGAAATACTCGATATCCTTAAAGAGCAGAATTTCCCGCCCCATTTACTTGAAATTGAAGTCACCGAAAGTATTTTGATCGATGACTTTGAAAAAGCGATTAGTGTCTTGAATCAACTGAATGAAGTAGGCGTTAAAGTAGCCATTGACGATTTTGGCAAGGGATATTCGTCATTGCGGCATTTACAACGTTTTCCTATCAATACACTTAAAATTGATCGATGTTTTGTAGATGATTTAACCAACGATATCAAGGCCGAATCTATCATCCGCACAATAATAAATTTGGGTAAAAACCTGAATTTATCGGTGGTGGGAGAAGGCATTGAAGTGGACGAACAGATGCATAAGCTCATAGACTTCGGCTGCGATATCGGACAAGGTTATTATTTCTCTCATCCGGTTTCGGCAGCGGCTATCGATGAGAAACTGTTAAAACTGGGAATACTCGCTTTCAGCAAAAACTAAATATGCCTCTGAACTGTTTTTAGTATTTTCTGCCAATCCAGCAAATTAGTTTCCAGTGCTCTCATGACTCAACTCTCTATATCGTTGATCTAAAAGAATTTTGCAGAAAATACTGAAAACAGTTCAGAGGCATAAAAACTTTTTGAAGCACGCCACTTTTCGCCCATCGATTCATTCGAGTATAAATGGTATGCCAGTTACCAAAGCGTTTGGTTAGTCCGCGCCATTTGCATCCATGCTCGGTAACATACAAAATAGCATTGAGAATTTGTAGATTGGAATGACTGACACTGCCACGCTGGCGCGGCATGCAGTGTTCGATCTGTTGATATTGAGTTTCGGTGATTTCCATCACCGTATTATACCAAATAGTGCTAACAGGCCCTAGATGAGGTGAAAATTGATGTGACAAAAATTCACATGGGTACGATTCCATTGTTGAAGCTGGGAATATAGGCGCCGCGTTAGCAGCTCGCAAAAAGTCCCCTTTGATGAGCTCCAACTATAAGCCTCCGGCTCTGCCGGAAGTAATTTAATTTAGGTTTAAAAGACGATGTAGTATGTAATTCACTGCTTATCCAACCTCCGATACTGAATCGCTTCCGCAATATGTTGGTTATTGATTTTCTCAATCCCCGATAAATCCGCAATCGTTCGCGCGACTTTAAGAATGCGATGATACGCGCGCGCAGACAAGTGCAAACGGCTGATGGCTTGTTTCAGCAGGTTTTCGCTGGCGGTGTCCAAAGCGCAATGTTGGTCGATTTCTTTGACACTCAAGCGACTGTTGGTTTTTCCCTGCCGATCGAGTTGCAGTCGGTGAGATTTTTCAACGCGTTGCCGGATTACATTACTTTTCTCGCCTGTTGTTTGCTGCTTCATCAATTCTTGTTGCGGAACCGCCGGAACTTCAATTTGAATATCGATGCGATCCAGCAATGGACCTGAAATCCTGCCACGGTAGCGAGCAACTTGATCAGGCGTGCAGTGGCATTTACCGTTGGGGTGACCCAGATAGCCGCAGGGGCAGGGATTCATGGCGGCCACCAATTGGAATTGTGCCGGAAACTCAGCTTGGCGAGCGGCGCGGGAGATGGTGATTTTCCCGGATTCCAGGGGCTCGCGCAGTACTTCCAGTACTTTACGATCAAATTCTGCCAATTCGTCCAAAAATAACACGCCATGCATTGCCAGCGAAATTTCACCGGGGCGGGGTTGGCTACCGCCGCCTACCAGCGCAATGCCGGATGCCGTATGGTGCGGGGAACGGAAGGGACGGCGCTTCCAGTTGTCGATATTGAAACTGCCATAACTGAGTGATTGTATGGCGGCGGACTCCAGTGCTTCCGTTTCGGTCATCGGCGGCAGAATGCCGGGGAAGCGCGCTGCCAGCATGGATTTTCCGGTACCGGGCGGGCCGATCATTAAAAGACTGTGACCACCGGCGGCGGCAATTTCCAGTGCGCGTTTTGCACGCGCTTGGCCCTTGACTTCATCGAGACCGGGATAAGTTGCATCATCCGCTTCAATGCTGCTTTCGAGTGTATTTTGATAGATTTGTAACGGTTCATGTCCGCTCAAATGGGCGCATATTTGTAACAATGATTTGGCGGCATAAATCGTGGCTTTTTTTACCAATGCGGCTTCGGCGGCATTTTGTTGCGGTAATACAAAACTGCGGCCCGACTGGGATGCGTTGTAGGTCATCGCCAGCGCGCCATGTATCGGGCGCAACTCACCGGTCAAAGCCAATTCACCTGCCCATTCATACTGGTCTAGCTTGTCCTTGGGGATTTGGCCAGTTGCCGCCAGAATACCGAGCGCGATGGGTAAATCAAAACGCCCGCTTTCCTTGGGTAGATCGGCAGGCGCTAGATTGATAGTGATGCGCTGTGGCGGGATTTTGAATTGTGCATTTTGCAGTGCCGCCCTGACGCGATCTTTGCTTTCTTTGACCTCAGTATCAGGCAGTCCGACGATGGTAAAACTTGGTAAGCCGTTGGCGATATGTGTTTCCACTGTCACCAGCGGCGCCTGTATTCCTGAGAGTGCCCGGCTATACAAAACGGCGAGTGACATTTGCGTAACGGCGGTGTGCGGGCGCGTTGATACGAGCGGCGGTTAACGTGGCAAAAACGGTTTGCACATAAGAATTAAAAATTCTATTTATTTGTCATGCATGTCTTCATGATCATGTTTTTCTTTTACCGGATGAGATGTCGCATGCGCGTGAGTTGACCGGTGCGCGGAATTGCCTAGTTGTGCTTCCAATCCGGAGATTTTGCCTTCAAGAACCATGAGCTTCTCGCGGGTGCGTTGTAAAACTTCCTGTTGCACATCAAATTCATCACGTGTAACTAGATCAAGCCGGGTAAAAGCGCTCGATAACAATACCTTAATATTTTTCTCGATGTCTTTGGCCGGACTGTTTTGTAATATTTCGCTGACTTTGGCATTGATTTCGTCGACTATATTTTTGTTAAGCATCGCTATTCTCCTGATTGATTGACGCACTACTTGGTCAGCTGGTTGTGACGGCTATGTGATAAAATCCCACACTGTGAAATATATCTGTACAACCTCGAATTATCCACTGTTATTGCGAAGGGTTCCAGTTTTAAGAATGAATAAGCATTTTTCCATACTATTTTCAATCCATGAATTGATCAATACCCTGATGGTTTATTCAAATCGCAGCTAATCCGGATACCTACATGGAACGTAAACAATTACTTGAGAATTGGGTGAGAGAGCAATTCCCGGAACGATCATTTACGCTACAGCCGGCGTCTGCGGATGCCAGTTTTCGGCGATATTTTCGTGTTTCCTTGGATGATCGGACTGTGATTGTCATGGATGCGCCACCTCAGCATGAAGACTGTGCACCATTTCTACACGTGGCGAAAATCCTTGCTGCAACTGGTGTGCATGTGCCAAAAATACTGGCGCAGAATTTGGATCAGGGTTTTTTATTATTGTCGGATCTGGGTAATACCACTTTCCTGCAAGCACTCAATGATCAAGCGGATAAGGCGGATCAGCTTTATGGCGATGCGATTGATGCGCTCATTAAGTTGCAATTGTCGCAGCAAGTAGCAGGTTTGCCCGATTACGATGAGGCATTATTGCGAAGAGAACTCAACTTGTTTCCGGATTGGTATATCGCGCAGCATTTGCAGAAAGATTTATCGGAAAAACAGCAAGCCATTCTGCAGTTGATTTTTAAGCGAATTATACAAAACAATCTCGCACAACCCAGAGTCTTGGTGCATCGCGATTATCATTCCCGTAATCTGATGGTGACATCCCCTAATCCCGGCATTATCGATTTCCAGGATGCTGTGGTCGGACCGATTACGTATGATTTGGTATCGTTATTCAAGGATGCGTATATCCGATGGGATGAAGCACATATTCTGGATTGGACGATCCGTTATTGGGAAAAAGCCCGCAAGGCCGGGTTGCCAGTATCTACAGATTTCGCGGAATTTTACCGGGATTTTGAATGGATGGGCGTGCAGCGGCATATTAAGATCCTGGGGATTTTTGCCCGCTTGAATTATCGCGATGGTAAGACGAATTATCTGCAGGATATGCCGTTGGTAATGGAATACTTGCGTAAAGCGTGTGAGCGCTACTCGGAGCTTCATCTATTACATAACTTGTTGGATGAATTACATGCAGTTTGCCCGGAACAAAAAGTTGGCTACACCTTCTAGTAGCGTTCCCTATAAAGCGATGATTCTCGCAGCCGGACGCGGAGAGCGCATGCGCCCGCTGACAGATACTGTACCTAAGCCCTTGTTGAAGGCGGGTAGCTATACATTGATTGAATATCAGTTGAAAAATATGGCGCGCGCTGGATTTTCCGATATTGTCATAAACCATGCGTATCTCGGTGAGATGATCGAAAATGCATTGGGTCAGGGCGAGCGATATGGTGTTAACATTCAATATTCACCTGAAGAAAATGTTCTGGAAACAGCCGGGGGGATAGCCAATGCTCTACCACTGCTGACGGATGAATCCAGTACGATGCCATTTCTGGTTGTCAATGCGGATATTTATTGTGACATGGATTACGCATTGTTGTTACCGACTATGCACATGATGCGATCGAATATGAGTCAGCAGCTTGCGCACTTGGTGTTGGTAGACAATCCTCCACATCACGCCGCAGGTGATTTTGCGTTGCAGGGGGATCGGGTAATGTTGACAGGAAACAGCAAACTGACTTTTAGCGGCATAGGCATATACCAGCCACCGCTTTTCAATGATATAGAACCAGGCTTGGCTGCAAAACTGGCACCCGTATTGCGGCAGGCGATGCAAGCGGAAAAAGTAAGCGGTGAGTATTTTTCCGGACAATGGGTCGATGTGGGAACGCCAGAGCGACTGGAATTGCTGGATAAGCAACTTAAGTTCTCGCCATGATACTAACTACTAACAATTGTGATTGTATTAATTTAACTTTGGGTAAGTATTTATGACGCAATTCCAGCACTTTATTGCGCGTCGGCAACTGCTGGCAGCTAACATGCAGTCCGGTATCGCAATTATTCCAACGGCTCCGGAGCAGATACGCAATCGTGATGCGCACTATCCTTACCGGTTTGACAGCTATTTTTATTATTTGACCGGTTTTCGTGAGCCCGGCGCCGTGTTGGTGATTGTGGCTGCCAACGATAAAACACCGGCAAAAGATATTTTATTTTGCCGCGAAAAAGACCAAGAACGTGAGATATGGGATGGTTTTCGTTATGGTCCGACAGCCGCTAAAGATATTTTTGGTTTTGGTGAGGCGTACCCGATTTCCAAACTGGATGAATTGCTGCCTCAATTACTGGCTGACCAGCCTGTCGTTCACGCCGCATTCGGACACGATCCTGCCTGGGATCAACGCATTGTCGGTTGGTTAAATCGGGTACGCGAACAAGCACGCACCGGCGTTGCCACGCCGGGAGAAATTCACGATTGCCGCCGATTGCTCGATGAAATGCGGTTGATCAAAGATACGGATGAATTGCAAAAAATGCAGATAGCGGCAGATATCTCAACTCAAGCGCATCAGCGCGCGATGCAGACAACTCGTCCAGGCATGCGTGAGTATGAAATCGAAGCCGAGCTGCTCTATATCTTCTGCCGACACGGCGCACAGGCACCTGCCTATACTTCCATTGTGGCGGGAGGGGCCAACGCTTGTGTGCTACATTATGTGCAGAATAATGCTGAACTGAAGTCGGGTGATTTATTGCTGATCGACGCAGGCTGCGAACTCGATGGCTATGCTTCAGATATTACGCGAACATTCCCGGTGAACGGCAAATTTACCGCTGTGCAGAAAGATGTTTATCAGCTGGTTCTGGCTGCGCAGCTTGAGGCCATTGCTCAGGTACAACCGGGAAATAGCTGGAACGACCCGCATCAGGCTGCGCTACACATATTGGCGCAAGGTTTTATTGATCTGGGATTGTGCCAAGGCAGTGTGGATGCGGTGCTGGAATCGGGAGATTACAAGCGTTTTTATATGCACCGAACCGGGCATTGGTTGGGAATGGATGTGCATGATGTCGGTGAATACAAGCAAAAAGGCGAGTGGCGCTTATTGCGGGCAGGTATGGTATTGACCGTTGAGCCGGGTTGCTATATTCGCCCGGCGGATAATGTTCCGGAACATTTCTGGAATATTGGGGTACGAATTGAAGATGATGTGATTGTCACTCCGGCAGGCCATGAAATTTTAACCATGGCAGCACCTAAAAAGATAGACGACATAGAGGAGCTGATGCAATGAACGATGAACAGAGAAAGATTATTATCAGCAAGGCTTCCGAATACCGCCAGAATGGATCAGAAGAATATCAACAGGTACCGATTTCTCCCGTCAGTCGCTGGATTACCTATGCATTGCTCATTCCGATCGTGGTTGTCCTGATACTTATCGGCATTTTCTTTTTTGCGGCTTTTCTGGCGTTACTCGCGGTTGCAGTTGCGGTAGTTGGAATACGATTCTGGTGGTTGCACAGAAAATATGCACATGCGACTCAGCAGCGTGATGATTTGGAACGGCAAACTGATAATGGTCAAACGATCACCATTGAAGATGCGCAAATTATTGAAGAAACAGAAATTCATCACGCTAAGTCGAAGAAATAATAAGAAACAACAAAAGCTATTTTGGATTCCCTGCAATTGAACTGCGTAATAATCTACGCGCTTATTCGCCTGATCAGTTCTCAACCGGTACAGGTGATCAATTTTAAGCCAGTATCAACAATTTTCGAAAATTCTTTGGTAGAAAAAGATCAAATCACTTGATCTTGTCTTTATTAGCACACCGCCTTTTGAAACTACTAATCACAAAATAGCGATCGATGCATTTTTTCAGAGGCGATTACTTATACAGTAATAATTGGGAATTTCTAGAAAATATACCCTCGCCGCAAGCGACGAGAGTATATTTATTTGATTTAAGAATTATTATGCAGTAACTTTTTTCAAAGTATGGCGTACTTTAGTTTTGGATGAGCTGAATCCAGCAATGGCCAAATAGACTAGGTAAAGTGTAGCCCCCAGAATAACATCGGAGACGACCCATTCCATCAAAGATGCAGGCATTGGCAATTCAAACGCGGTCAGCACCCCAAAAACAACACCACCAACAATTATTGCAGACATAAGAAGCACTTGAAATGTTTTCATGAAAATATCCTTTATAAGAATTAATTAATAAATATGAAAAGCTTTGTAAACATATGATATCACTGTTCACAAAAAGTTCACAATATATTTACAATTTATTCACATGTCGGATAATTTTAATAATTCTTCCGCTTAAGATGGATAAAGATTCGCATAAAGGGGTGAAGTGGCACCGCAAAACTGGATAGGTTGTTAGACTCTGCTATGGGCAATACAGATACAAAACACAAAATCATAATCGTTTGAAACGATCAGCGGGTTGATCGAGCCAATGAATCAGTCCTTGTGTATTCAGTCGGATGTCTGAGCGCAGAAGTTCATCGATTTCAGCTTGCGGTAGACGACAGCCATGTTCTGATAGTCGCTGTAACAGCAATTTCCTCAGCGCGTCCGAAATAATCGATTGTCTATCGGATCCACTATTCTTTGCACTCTGAGCAATTGTGACATGCGCGTCAATCAGGGTATGCATGGATTTTGCATGATGCGCTAAATTACCAATCTGACTGTAGTGCGTAAGATATGCATAACGCGGCTCATAGCGCATGATGCGATCTACTGAAGCGTGCGCTGCCTCAGGATCAAATTGTACCGGCGAAGTCGTGGGGAAAATAAATTCCAAGCCATTGACATCAAATTCCCGATACGAAACACCGAAGGTATCGCCGGTAAAGAAAGACTGACTGCGTTCATCATAGATGCAGTTATGATGACGCGCATGGCCTGGTGTGTCGAGAAATAGTAATGAGCGACCATTCAGGTCAATGCGACTTTCATCAGGCGCTACAACAATTCGCTCGACGTCTATTGGATAAATCTCGCCATACACACGTTTAAATTCCGCTTCTCCATAAACACTCATTGCGCCGGCGACAAGCCGTGCAGGATTTGTCATATGGCCCGCGCCGCGCGGATGGACGACCAGTTGGGCGTTTGGAAAAAGGCGCATGCACTCGCTTGCACCACCGGCATGATCGAGATGGATATGCGTCAATATGACATAGGCAACATCCTCAATCGCGATATTTTTTTGTTTAAGTGATTCAATAACACCCGGTATGGAAAAAGATGTGCCGGTATCAATGAGTGCAGCGACACCTTTTTCAACGAGCAAGTGAATCGCCGCCCGCTCGGGGCGATAAAACTGCGCATCAATGGCGCTGATGCCGTGTTCATAATCGATAACAAGTGGTAATGACATATTTCTCCGGATTTATTCGTAGGCGCTTAGCGATACGAAAATACTTGGTATTATTTAGGTGGATGCTTTAATTGTTCAAGAATGGCCGGATTCTCCAGCGTGGAAATATCCTGAGTTATTTCTTCACCCTTAGCGAGCGCGCGCAATAACCGGCGCATAATTTTACCAGATCGGGTCTTCGGCAGATTTTCTCCAAAGCGAATTTCCTCAGGTTTGGCAATCGGACCAATTTCTTTCGCCACCCATTCACGCAGCGTATGAATGATTTGAGTAACCTCTTCTCCATCCGGCAATTGGCCTTTTAATACCACAAAGGCAATTACCACTTCACCTTTGATTTCATGCGGCTTTCCAATCACAGCTGCTTCTGCGACCAGCGAATGCGCTACCAAGGCAGACTCAATTTCCATGGTTCCTAATCGATGCCCGGATACATTCAAAACATCATCGATGCGTCCCATGATCCAAAAGTAACCATCCCTATCACGGTATGCAGAATCCCCCGCCAAATAATACTTTCCACCACCAATATCTTCCGGAAAATACGCCTTCTTGAAACGCTCCGGATTTCCCCAAAGTGTGCGCACTTGTGAAGGAAAAGGTTTTTTGATCACCAGGAAACCACCCTTACCGTTTTCCACGTCACAACCGGCTTCATCGACAATCGCTGCAAAAATTCCCGGCAGTGGAAAAGCGCATGAACCGGGTTTGAGCACAACCGCGCCCGGCGTTGGCGCGATCATATGGCATCCCGTTTCCGTTTGCCACCAGGTATCGACAATGGGACAACGCGACCGCCCTACTTTTTCATAAAACCACATCCAGGCTTCAGGATTAATCGGTTCACCCACTGAACCCAACAAGCGTAATGACGAAAGATCATATTGCGCCGGCAAATCCGCCCCCAGTTTGATCAGTGAACGAATTGCCGTGGGTGCAGTGTAAAATGTAGTGACTTTATGTTTCTGAATAATTTCCCAAAAGCGTCCGGCATTCGGATAAGTCGGAATGCCTTCAAAAATCACTTGGGTCGCTCCCATCGCGAGAGGACCGTAAGTAACGTAACTGTGCCCGGTAATCCAACCGATATCGGCAGTACACCAAAATACATCCGCGGGCTGGTAATCAAAAATCCATTGCATACTTACTTTGGTACCCAATAAATAGCCTGCGCTGGAATGTTGCACCCCCTTAGGCTTACCCGTTGATCCGGAAGTATAAAGCGTAAACAAAGGGTGTTCCGCGCTGACCCACTCCGGTTCACAATGCGTACTGGCATGCTGCGTAATCTCATGCCACCAGACATCACGCGCCGGATTAAATGGTATGTCTGCACCAGTACGCCGATAAACCACTACGCATTTCACTGACGTGATGTCATTCATGTTCATGACTTCATCAACGGTTGCCTTGAGCGGATTATGTTTGCCACCGCGCACCTGCTCATCGGCTGTAATAACAGCAACTGCACCAGCATCCACGATGCGCTCATGCAAACTTTTAGCGGAAAATCCTCCAAACACCACCGAGTGAATGACACCAATACGTGCGCAGGCCTGCATAGCGATAACCGCTTCAGTACCCATCGGCATATAAATAACGACGCGGTCGCCTTTTCTAACATTCTTTGATTTCAGCGCATTGGCTAACTGACAAACGCGTTGATGGAGATCACGATAAGTGGATTGTACGACTTCACCATCATCCGATTCAAAAATGATAGCGACTTTATCCGCCTGTGTTGCCAAATGCCGATCAAGGCAGTTATAGGAAACATTGAGCACGCCATCGGAGAACCATTGATAAAACGGTGGTGTCCGCTCATCCAGTACTTGCGTAAAAGGCTTATGCCAAAGAATCTGCTCTCTAGCGTGTTTTGCCCAAAAACCCTGATAATCCAACTCGGCTTCTGCACACAGCGCTTGATAAGCCTGAACACCGGATATATTGGCTTTCCTGACAAATTCCTCCTTAGGCGGAAAAACACGAGTTTCATTTAAAACCGGCTCAATGGTTGACATGTTATTTCTCCGTATTTCTTTTATTCGTTACGATTGCAAGAATTGTATCACTGGCATCATGTATCATTTGCACTTCTTACTTCCAAGTACACACTTTGTGATTGGTAATCATTAAAAAACAAGCCAAATGATAGACGGAAAAGTATGCGTCAATCATTGCTAAGGTATTACATCTGGCGAAGTTTATGTTTCATATTTTATAAATTTTTGATAGAATGCGGCAATAGATGCGATGGGCTTTTTCAGCCCATTTTTTATTTGTGGCGGAGCTATGGCATTGGAAGAATTGCTGGAATCGACTCTGGAAGGAATGGGTTATGAGTTGGTCGAAGTGGAACGATTAGCGCACAACAAGTTATTAAGAATCTTTGTAGACAAAGAAGGTGGCATCGGAATTGATGATTGCGTAGCAATCAGTAATCATTTGAGCCGGCTGTTGGCAGTTGAAAATATTGATTATGGTCGGTTAGAGGTTTCCTCTCCGGGACTTGACAGACCTCTGCGGAAAGAAGCGGACTTTCTCCGATTTCAAGGAGAAACCGTTAAATTGAAGCTGCGCATTCCTATACAAGGGCAAAGAAATTTTGTGGGGGTTTTACGGGAAACAAATAATGGCATAATAAAACTTGAAGTTGAAGGAAAATTGTTGGACCTTGAATTAAGTAATCTTGGAAAAGCGCGTTTGGTTCCAAAATTGTAGGTATATAAAAGTTTGGCTGGAGGACTATGAGCCGCGAAATTTTACTGTTGGTTGATGCATTGGCGCGTGAAAAAGCTGTTGAAAAAGAAATCGTCTTCACAGCTTTGGAGCTTGCGTTGGCATCCGCCACAAAGAAACGCTTTCATGAAGATATTGAAGCACGTGTTTCTATTGACAGAGTAACGGGAGATTATCAATCTTTTCGCCGCTGGCTGGTGGTAGAGGACGATACTGTAGAAGATCCTGCCCACCAGATCTCTTTAAGTGACGCAAAAAAAATCAGTGATGACATTCATCTGGGTGATTATAGTGAAGAGCCGCTAGAACCCATCGAATTCGGACGTATTGGTGCACAAGCGGCAAAACAGGTTATATTCCAGAAAATACGTGATGCAGAGCGTGAGCAAACACTGAGTGATTTTCTTGAAAGAGAAGATTATTTGGTTACTGGAACCATAAAGCGTATGGAGCGCGGCAATGCCATTATTGAATCCGGAAAAATTGAGGCCGAACTATCACGTGACCAAATAATACCGAAAGAAAACTTGAGGGTTGGTGATCGAGTTCGTGCCTATTTGTACAAAGTCGATCGCACCTCCAGAGGTCCACAGTTAAAACTTTCACGTATTTCCTCTGAATTCCTGATGAAACTGTTTGAATTGGAAGTGCCGGAAATAGAAGAAGGTCTGTTGGAGATCAAAGTAGCTGCACGAGATCCCGGTTCACGCGCTAAAATTGCGGTCAAGTCGAATGATCAACGCGTTGATCCGATCGGCACTTGCGTAGGCATGCGTGGATCCAGAGTGCAGGCGGTAATCAGCGAATTGGCCGGAGAGCGTGTTGACATTGTATTGTGGTCGGACGATCCTGCAACGTTCATCATTAATGCACTGGCGCCCGCAGAAATCAGTAGCATCATGGTCGATGAAGAAAAGCATAGTATGGATATTGTGGTTGATGATGATAACCTGGCCCAAGCAATCGGTCGCGGTGGACAAAATGTGCGGCTTGCCTCCGAGTTGACCGGCTGGGAACTTAACATCATGACGGTAGACGAATCCAAAGCCAAGCATGAAAAAGAATCGTCACAAACATGTCAGCTTTTTATGCAAAAATTGGATGTTGATGAAGAAATCGCAGAAATACTGGTACAAGAAGGCTTTGTTACGTTGGAAGAAGTAGCTTACGTTCCGCTCAACGAAATGCTGGAAATCGAGTCTTTAGATGAAGAGACTGTCAATGAAATACGTAATCGAGCCCGCAACGTACTGCTGACAGATGCCATTGCCAATGAAGAAAAAGTGGAGCACGTTGCTGAAGATCTACTTGCATTAGAAGGAATGGATATTAATATTGTCCGAGAATTAGCATCAAAAGGGATAAATACGCAATCCGATCTGGCTGATTTAGCTACCGATGATCTGGTTGAGATGACAGGTATCGATATCGAACACGCAAACCGCCTGATCATGAAAGCACGTGAACCGTGGTTTACTTGATTTAAATTATCGATTAATAATGTAAAGTATCAGAAGTTATTTATTTTGATAGAAACCTGGTTGTAGTTTTGATTGCTGAAAGGTTATAAATGGCTCAAATGAGTGTAGAACAATTTGCTAATGAACTAGGCTTGTTGCCAACAGTTTTGTTGGAACAACTTAAGGCTGCAGGCGTAAAGAAAACATTAGCAGACGACAGTTTGACAGAGCAAGACAAATCTCAGCTTCTTGATTATCTGAGAAGAACTCATGGATCTGCCGAAACTAAAAATAAAGTTACACTGACTCGCCGTCAAACCTCAGAGATCCGAAAATCGGACGGTACTGGCAGAGCACGCACCATTCAGGTGGAAGTTAGAAAAAGGCGTGTGCTAACAAAATCAGCTTCCGAGGATCTGGAATCCGCCCCACCTGCAACCAAGTCGGTCGACATAACCAGCCAGCCTGCCAGAGAATCTGTCATTGATGCAGAGCAATTGGCGTTACGTAACGAAGAAGCAAGAAAACAAGCGGAGCTGATGGCGCGCCAAGCCGAGGAAATCAAGCAAAAGAAAGCACGCAAAAAATCCGAGCTCACTGAAGATATCAAGAAGAACGAAGAAGCAATCACTGCTTCAAGTCAGCCAACGGAGACAACCACATCGACACCCGCTGTCGCTGCGGAAATTGATGCGCAAACAGAATCTGGCAAAAAAACCGAACCCGAGCAGTCCGGTGAGGCTCAACCAAATTCTACTGAAGGAACACTACACAAACCTGCAGGAAAAGCTGAAGAAAAAGCCGATAAGAAAAAGAAACAAGCCAAACAACAAGTGGTATGGAAAGATGAAAGTACTAAAAAGCGCAGCGTTAAAACGCGCGGCGATCTTTCCACGGGCCAGGGCTGGCGTACACGTAGGGACAAACATAGCAAACCAGTTCATCAGATCGAGGAGCCGAATATCCACGGCTTTTCCGCGCCAACAGAACCTATTGTGCGCGAAATCATGGTACCAGAAACAATTTCTGTGAGCGCGCTGGCGCAAAAAATGTCAGTTAAAGCAGCTGATGTCATTAAAGTACTCATGAAAATGGGCAGCATGGTGACCATCAATCAAATGCTGGATCAGGATACTGCCATGATTGTCGTAGAAGAAATGGGGCATATTGCAAAATATGCTGAAATGGACAATCCGGAAAATTTCCTTGCAGATAACGACGCACCCGTTACTGAAGCGGAACTGGTTCCGCGCGCACCTGTGGTGACCGTGATGGGGCATGTGGATCATGGCAAAACTTCATTATTGGATTATATTCGCCGCACCCGAGTTGCTGGCGGTGAAGCCGGTGGCATCACGCAACATATTGGCGCTTATCATGTAGAAACTGACCATGGCATGATCACTTTTTTGGATACACCGGGGCATGAAGCATTCACTGCCATGCGCGCACGTGGTACAAAAATTACCGATATTGTCATTCTGGTGGTCGCCGCAGACGATGGCGTAATGCCGCAAACGATTGAAGCAGTTCATCATGCGAAAGCAGCAAAAATTCCTATTATCGTCGCGGTGAACAAGATAGATAAACCGGAAGCAAATACCGAAAGAATTAGACACGAATTAGTCGCACATAGCGTGGTACCGGAAGATTGGGGCGGCGATACCATGTTTGCCGAAGTATCTGCCAAAACCGGCCAAGGTGTCGACAACTTACTGGAAAGCATATTATTGCAAGCGGAAGTGCTGGAACTGAAAGCGCCCATACAAACACCCGCCAAAGGTGTGGTAATTGAATCGCGTTTGGATAAAGGACGCGGCCCGGTAGCCACCATTCTGGTGCAATCCGGAACTTTAAAGCGCGGGGATGTTTTACTGGCTGGCGCGGTGTATGGCAAAGTACGTGCCATGAACGATGAAAACGGCAAGGCTATCAAGCAAGCCAGCACATCCATCCCGGTCGAAATTCAAGGTTTATCGGAAGTACCTGAAGCCGGTGAAATTGTTTTTGCATTGGACGACGAACGCAAAGCACGAGAAATTGCCTTATTCCGTCAAGGAAAATATCGTGATGTCAAACTTGCCAAGCAGCAAGCAGCAAAACTCGAAAATGTTTTCGACCAACAAGAAGATGTCAAAATATTGACCTTGATTATCAAGGCAGATGTGCAAGGTTCCTGTGAGGCATTGGCTTATGCGCTTGAAAAGCTCTCAACCGACGAAGTGAAGGTAAATATTATTCATAGCGGCGTTGGCGCCATTATTGAATCGGATATCAATTTATCATTGGCATCAAAAGCTGTTGTGATTGGTTTTAATGTGCGTGCGGATGCCAGTGCACGCAAACTGATCGCTTCAAGCGGCGTTGATGTACGTTACTACAACATCATTTATGAAGCGGTTGACGAAGTTAAAGCCGCGCTTTCCGGCATGATGTCACCGGATCGCAAAGAACATATTGTGGGGTTGGTAGATGTTCGTGAAATTTATCGTATTCCAAAGGTGGGCGTTGTCGCCGGGTGCTATGTCGTGGATGGTATCGTCAAAAGAAACTCATTGATCAGAGTACTACGCGACGGTTTGGTCATACACAGTTGCGAATTGGATTCATTGAAACGTTTTAAAGACGATGCAAGAGAAGTCAGAGAAGGTTTTGAATGTGGTTTGTCTCTAAAAAACTATAATGATATTCAAGTAGGGGATCAGCTGGAAGTTTATGAAATCGTCGAAACAGCGCGATTTCTATAACAAGTGCATTAATCAGCGCCAATCCGATGCCCAAAGACTACTCCCGCGCACTCCGCGTTGCTGATCAGATACAACGCGAACTGGCAGATCTGATGCAACACGAGATCAAAGATCCCCGTGTAGGGCAAATTACCATTACCGCTGTTGAAGTGACTCGCGACTATAGTCATGCCAAAGTTTTTTACACCACATTAGCCAGTAAAGAAGATCTTTTCTTAGTGGAAAATGGACTTGATCATGCAAAGGGCTTTTTACGCTCAAGTTTGTCGCATCGGATGAAATTAAGAGTGACGCCGCAATTGCAGTTTATCTATGATGAATCCGTAGAACGCGGTGTTCGTTTGTCAAAATTGATTGACGATGCAATCGCTCAGGATAAAACTTCCCACCCCACAGACTCCGACAGTTAAAACACCTGCATGCATGCTGCACGCAAAAATCCCATCAAGCAGTCTAATCAAGCCCATTAAGCGCAACATCAGTGGTGTTCTATTATTGGATAAGCCGCACGGCATCTCTTCCAACAAAGCCGTACAAATCGCGAAACGACTCTTTTCTGCTGCCAAATGCGGCCATACCGGCACACTGGACCCGATGGCAACCGGATTATTGCCACTCTGTTTTGGCGAAGCGACCAAATTTTCATCGGTATTATTAGGCGCCGACAAAACCTACGAAGCAACATTAAAACTTGGCTTTCTGAGTACCACGGGCGATGCGGAAGGCGAAATCAGTCAACTCAGAACAGATTCCGGAAATCCCACTTTATCATTATGTGAACAAATACTTAAGCAATTCATCGGTACCATCATGCAAGTGCCGCCGATGTACAGCGCGCTGAAACATCAAGGGAAACCATTATATGCATACGCAAGAAATGGCGAAGCCATTGAACGCCCGGCACGCCAAATCGTTATCCATGAAATACAAATTAACGCCTTGATAGACAATCAATTGCAATTAAGTATTCGGTGTGGAACGGGTACATATATCCGCACATTGGCGGAAGATATTGGCAAAGCACTGGGTTGTGGTGGCGCGTATCTGACGCAATTGCGGCGCACAGCGATTGATCGCTTTCACTTAGCTCAGGCACACACTGTACCAGGACTGGAAGAAATGGCTGCAGTGGATCAGGATAACTGTCTATTGCCCATCGACTGCTTATTACAAAAATTTCCGGCAATCGCTTTGGATGAATCGGCGGCATTACATATCGTACAAGGACGTATCGTCCACAGCGCGTCTACGGATATCAGCAATATGCCGGCAGGTAATACAGTACGCTTATATAATCACCAACAACAATTTCTAGGCCTTGGTGAAATGATGGGCAAACAAAAAATAACCGCAAAACGCTTGCTGGCAAATTCCGAATTGCTAGGAATAGCCGTGTAATACACTGTGTTTCTAATCTATCGTATAACTCACATACCATTGCTAGCAAAATAGGAAATAACCCCTATTACTCGCTTTTATTTTCAAATAGCTACCGATGATCTTAGCGTAACCTAATGAAAATGAATGATGAGCCAAACTTTGGTCAAATGAGTCAAAAGGGATCAATGATGGAAAAAAGCACGCTATTAAGCGTATTGGCTGCTGAAGTAGAACAAGGAAAACTAGTTTTTCCTACCTCAGCCAATACGGCAATGAATATCAAAAGGAAGCTGGAAGATCCTGATTGTAGTATCGATTCAGTGATTCGGCTCATTCAAGCCGAGCCACTGTTGTCGGCCAAGGTGATAGCCGTGGCAAATTCCGCTGTTTTTAATCACTCAGGCAAAAGAATCACCGATGTGCGACTGGCAATTACATTGCTCGGCATGCGGACTGTGCGAAATTTAGCCACAGCGATTGTGGTGTGGCAATTCTCAGGATCTCAATCGAACAGCGCGCTAGTGGCGCAATTATGGAAACACTCAGCCCATGTGGCCGCATTGGCTCAGGTTATCGCACGTCGAATCACGCACCAGGATCCGGATACGGCAATGTTCGCTGGCATGATTCATGAAATTAGCTGGTTTTATTTGTTAGCGCGTGAGAAGCATTATCCTGGGCTAGTGGATGGGAATATGGCCAATTCGTGGATAGATGATGAGGATTCTGAAGATAACAGCGAGATTGAATGTGAAATTAAAATTGGTACTGCAATTCTTAACGCGCTTTCAGTGCCAGAGCCCGTGAAAGAAGGCATTATCTGTCTGTGGGAAGGTTATTTGGCTTTTCCACCCAATACACTTGGAGACACATTGTTGTTTGCAGATCAACTGGCGCCCGTCAAGTCTCCTTTTACTTTTCCTTCAAGCCAAACTGGTGACGACATCATCGGAAATATTGATGTATTAGCGGATCAGGAAACACTGAGTGCTATCCTCAAAGATTCGGAGAATGAAGTAAAATCGTTGACGGAAGCTTTGTGTGGATAGAAAAGCATCAAGCCCAAATAATCATCGTGTACGAAACATAAAATAAACCGCGCCTAACATACATAGCGCGGCCCACAAATAATCCAATTTTAGCGGTTCTTTTAAATAAAACAGCGCAAACGGTACAAAAACAGTCAGTGTAATGACTTCCTGCAATATTTTGAGTTGCGCAACAGATAGTACGGTAAAACCAATGCGGTTGGCGGGAACTTGCAGCATATATTCGAAAAACGCAATACTCCAGCTGACCAACGCAGCGATAATCCACGGCTTGTGATTCAGCTCTTTCAAATGCGCATACCAGGCAAAGGTCATGAATACATTGCTCATGGTCAACAACAGAATGGTGTGCCATATCTCGCGCATGTATCAAACTCCTAGCTCCTGCCACATCGCATCCACCCGCTTTTTGACTGCATCATCCATCGCAATCGGCGTCCCCCACTCTCGATTCGTTTCACCCGGCCATTTATTGGTCGCATCCAATCCCATTTTCCCGCCCAACCCTGAAATCGGGCTAGCGAAGTCCAGATAATCAATCGGCGTATTCTCAACAAGCAGCGTATCCCGTACCGGATCAACCCGCGTTGTTATCGCCCAGATGACTTCTTTCCAGTCGCGCACGTTGATATCGTCGTCAGTGACAATAATGAATTTGGTGTACATAAACTGACGCAAAAAGCTCCAGACACCAAACATCACGCGCTTGCTATGCCCGGCGTATTGTTTTTTCATACTGACCACCGCCATGCGGTACGAGCATCCTTCCGGCGGCAGGTAAAAATCGGTGATTTCCGGGAATTGTTTTTGTAGCAGCGGCACGAACACTTCATTCAGCGCCACGCCGAGAATCGCCGGTTCATCGGGCGGCTTCCCGGTATAGGTAGAATGATAAATCGGATTGCGGCGCATGGTGATGCGCTCAATGGTAAATACCGGGAAAGTTTCCTGCTCATTGTAATAACCGGTATGGTCGCCATAAGGGCCTTCCAGCGCAGTCTCATTGGGATGGATAGCGCCTTCCAACACGATTTCGGCGCTTGCCGGCACTTGCAAATCATTACTAATACATTTCACCACTTCCGTTTTGGCGCCGCGCAACAAACCGGCAAACTGGTACTCGCTCAAACTATCCGGCACCGGCGTCACCGCACCTAGAATGGTCGCAGGATCGGCACCTAAAGCAACCGCCAGCGGATACGGCTTACCTGGATTAGCGAGACTGAATTCACGAAAATCCAGCGCCCCACCCCGGTGCGCGAGCCAGCGCATAATCACTTTATTGGGCGCAATAACCTGCTGACGGTAAATACCTAGGTTCTGCCGGGTTTTATTCGGCCCACGCGTGACCGTCAATCCCCAGGTGATCAGCGGCGCGACATCGCCCGGCCAGCAGGTTTGAATCGGAATCCGGCTTAAATCGACATCGTTACCTTCCCACACAATCTCTTGGCATGGCGCACTGCTCAATTCTTTCGGTGCCATGTTTAACACCTGTTTCAATACCGGCAGTTTATTCCAGGCATCCTTCAATCCTTTCGGTGGATCAGGCTCTTTTAGATAAGCCAATAATTTTCCGACTTCGCGCAACGCGGCAACCGACTCCTGCCCCATCCCCAGTGCCACTCGCTTCGGCGTGCCGAATAGATTGCCCAGCACCGGCATGTTATGTCCTTTGGGATGCTCAAATAGTACTGCTGGGCCTTGCGCTTTCAGGATGCGATCACAGATTTCCGTCATTTCCAGCGCGGGATCGATCTCCGTTTGAATGCGCTTGAGTTCGCCCATGGCTTCCAATTGTGCGATGAAGTCGCGCAAGTCTTTATATTGCATGATTGAATCCTTAGTTCTGAAAGATGAGAAAATCGAGTGCAATACCTATAAACACCACCATCCCTACCCAGTTATTATGCAAAAATGCTTTGAAACACAGCGCCCGATCACGGTTACGGATCAACATGTATTGGTACAACACCAATCCCGCTGCTACCATCAGCCCGGCGTAATAGGTCAGATTCATCTGCTGTAATTGTCCGATATAAACCATGATCATAATAAAGCAGGCATGACATATCATCACGCCCAACACATCAAAACGTCCGAAAGTAATCGCAGAAGTTTTGATACCGATCTTCAAATCGTCTGGCTTATCGACCATGGCATACGCCGTGTCATACGCAATTACCCAAAACAGATTGGCCAGCATCAATAACCAGATGATGGACGGCAAGCTATCCGTTTGTGCGGCAAACGCCATCGGAATACCAAAACTGAATGCAATACCCAGGTAAGCCTGCGGCATGGCAAAAAAACGCTTGGTGAACGGATACGTTCCCGCCAGAAATAGTGCCGGCACGGATAGTAAAATCGTCAATTGATTTAAAGGCAAAATCAGCACAAATGCGCACAGACTTAATCCGGTCGCCAATAGCAAAGCTTCTTTGGCGCTGACACGACCAGCCGCCATCGGGCGGTTTTTGGTACGTTCGACATGCGGATCGATGTTACGGTCGGCAAAATCATTGATGACGCAACCTGCTGAACGCATCAGTATCGTACCTAGGATGAAAATCACCAGAATATGCCAATCCGGCAGCCCACGCGCCGCAAACCATAATCCCCACAACATTGGCCACAGGAGTAAAAGAATGCCGATCGGTTTATCGAGCCGCATCAGTTGCGCATAGGTTTGAATTCGATTGGCAATGCTCATAAGGGTAAATCCAGAATAGCCGGTAAAAATACTTCGGTCACTAAAATCGACTGTCCATGCAACGTAAATAGCGAGCGCCGCGCCCATAGATGAGCCGGTTTTGTTGACAACTTGGTGCACGCGCGGTCATGCAGAAAATGGCCATGACTGACTTTCTTAAATTCCAGCGGTGTGCGCTTAATTCTAGGATTAGTAAACAAAACCGTTCCCAGCGATTTATTACCCAACCCGCTCAAACCCCGCCATGCACCCCGCAAATTCTTGTGCGCTACCACGGAATGCGCAAACACCACCGGCGTATTGCCGCAATACAGATAAACTTCCCGCACCATCGCCAATTCACCGGCACGCAACCCCATCACATCCAGTTCATCGCCATAAACTTTACTGAGCGACTGAAACACGCGCTTTACGCAAAAATGTGCACAACGATCCTGGATGCGGCGCGTCAGTGATCCGCGATCCTGCAACCAGTTGCGTTGATGATAAGAAACAGAGGTCAGCTCAGAATGCCATGCCAACGGATGGGCTTTGTTCATCGTGGCAGCGCAAGCAAATGGGGTTGTTGCATGATGAGAAATCTTATACTGAAATCAAGCAAGGTCATTTTGAGAATTATACAGCAGTCTCAAAGCAGCTATTACAAAGCCAGAGTAATTTGTACAAGCTGCAATCAGTTCACGCAATTTAGCAGGCCGTTGAAAAACATTTTTGGAGCAGCCGGTCTCAGGTGAGAAAGCACAATTTATACGTAACAAATAAGCATCTTGCGCCTGTTTTGCGGCAACACAGATAATTTTTCAACAACCTGCTGGCGTGGTGCTTACGGCTTTAACTGCCCTTCTTTCTTTTCTTCATTGCCTTCTGCGGGTTTTTCACTACTGCCGTCATCGGCCAGCTTGCTGCCGATATAGCTGCCAGCCGCACCGCCGACTAAAGCTGGCATAACCGATTGCATGACTGATGGATTTTGAGCTGGTGCGTTAGCGGCTGGGGCAGACGCTGCATTTGAACCGGCTGCTGCCGGTGATGGCGATGGCGCAGATTGATTCGGCGCATCCGCTTTCTTCTGTTGTGTCGTCGCAGGCTTGGAACCAAAAGAACCTTTTGATCCGCTGCTCTTACCTGGTTTTGCATACAGATTATTTGAAAACACCATTGCAACCAAAACAACAAAAAGCAATCTTTTCATATGTACTAACCTTATAAAAATCAATTTCAAAATAAACACAGTACCGCCACCTTGGTCGCGGCTTGTTCGATTACGCTACATGACACACTATACAACGTGAATATCCCCGCTGCTCCCGCACTAACAAGCAATAAACCATAAAACGGGCCGCAATTTTGGAAAAATTTTCACACTGTGTCAATCAGTATTGCACACTTCCGTAACTTGCCGATCAAGAACAATGCACTCTGATAGTTTTATCAACCGAGCGGATGATCAGCACCATCGAAACAGCACCCGGGTCAGGCGTACCGATACTCTTCTCTGCATGAGGGCGTGCGCGACCAATCCTTGGCAACAAATCCTTGGTGGCTTGAGCCGCTTCATCAGCAATAGCGGCCGCGGCTGTCCAACTGGCGGAAATCGAACGATTGCATGATGCACCCTGAGCAAGTGCCGCTGAGAACGGATGAAGCACATCGACAAGGGTCTTGTCCCCTAACTGCGCTTTCCCGAGATCCATGACACCGCGAAGCGCGGCGGCAATACCGGCAGCCATGGTTGAAGCAGTCGGTATGGCTTCGTCACCCAGCGCGTTACCCAGATGACGCAGGATGACTCCCCATAAGGCACCCGATGTGCCGCCGGCCCGATCGGACCAAGCATCGCCGGCAACTGCCAACAACGTACCAATGCCGGCCTTGGCGTCCAGCGCTTCCTGTGCCGCAGCAACCGCTGCCGCCAATCCACGTTGCATACCTGTGCCGTGATCGCCGTCTCCCGCAACGGCATCCAGGCAACCAAGCGTCTGTTGCTCCTTAACAATTACTTTACACGCAGATTCGAGTACCGCAAACGCTACCGTTGCAGCTACTTGCGAATCTGCGGAACCGGCTGTTAACCGGCGCTTATCTGAGAATTTGGCTACATCGACGTTATCACCATCGGATTGGGCGATATGACCCCGATGGAATGCGGGCGTGTCCGCCGCCGCAATCCAGGTTTGTTCAAGTTCATGGTTCAACCAAAATAGTGTCAGTGAAATACCTGCCATGTCGAAACTGGTGATTAATTCACCGACCACCGGCTCGACAATGGCCAATCCGCGCGCGGACAGCAGTTGATCGACCTTGCGGTAGACCACAAACAACTCTTCGTGCTTTACGCTACCAAGACTGTTCAGTATCACGCCGATGCGTGTGCCATCCGAGTTGCCGACAACCGCAGGAATCTCGGACCACAGCTTGTTCACCAAAATTTCTGCCAAACCATCGGCAGTCGGCGCATCCATGCGATAGAGACCGGATTCGCCATGAATACCCATGCCGACCTCCATTTTTCCACCAGCCACTTCAAAGAGCGGTTTATCGGCACCTGGCAACGTGCAGCCGGAAAATGCAACGCCCAGTGTCCGCACGCGCTCATTTGCTTCGGTCGCGATGCGAAATACTTCATCGAGAGATTTTCCCGTATCGGCGGCAACAGCGGCGGCCTTGAAAACCGGTAAAGTGCCGGCAATACCACGGCGCTTATGTCTCTCAGCTACAGGCGCGGATGCCGTGTCATCGGTTACAACAACCGTGCGCACGTCAATGCCCATCGCACGAAGACGCTCCTGCGCCTGGTTGAAATTGAGTACGTCACCGGCATAATTGCCGTAGCTAAACAGAATGCCGCCTCCTGCATCCACGGCCTGCGCCACGTTGCAGATTTGCTGCGCCGATGGCGATGCGAAGACGCTCCCCATGGCAGCACCGTGCGCCAATCCCGCGCCCACAAACCCCCCAAACGCCGGGTAATGCCCGGAACCGCCGCCGATTACCAGCACCACCTGACCAGGCCTAGCCTTATGCCGGCGCACCACGCCGCCATCAACCGGGTATATTTGGTTACGATGTGCTGCGACAAACCCTTCAATCAGTTCGTCTGCAAATTTTGTTGGGTCATTGAATAGATAAGTCATCGCTTGAATAGCCGTATTGATTGCCCGTCAACATCGCCGTGATCTAATAATAATGCAATCATCAGCGTAAAAAGACCACAGGTGCTGAGCTCATTGCACCCGATCGAACTGTTCGCGTAGATTCTCGACAACCTCAGGTTCTCCACGAACCCGGAAGAAGGCGCCTTCATCGTTTGAGCGTTCTTCCAGCACCTGGCAGTTCGCATAGATTCCCCCGCGCAATTGCTGTGCCGACCAAGGCAGGAAAAGCTCTGCTTCGACCAGATTTTTCTGAAAAAACGCCACGATCTTCTGGCGTAGCTTCGCAACCTCATCCGGTCGGCGCGCGCTCATCACAACGCAATCCGGATATTGCATCCGCAAGGCTGCATCGCGCTCCGCTTGCACCGCTGCATCGCCGACGTGATCAATCTTGTTGAAAATGCGCATACGCGGCACAACATTCGCACCGATCTCCGCAAGCACTTGATCAGTAACCTCAAGCTGACGCTCAAATCCAGGATCGCTGGCATCAATGACGTGAAGCAGCAGAGATGCGTCCAGCGCTTCTTCCAGCGTTGACTTAAACGAGGCGACCAGTCCGTGCGGCAGGTTCTTGATGAAGCCAACCGTGTCACTCACGAGTATACGCGGCACGCTCTCCGGATGGAGTGTCCGCACGGTGGTATCCAGCGTGGCAAAAAGTTTATTGGCAACCAGCACCTCGCTTCCCGTAAGCGCCCGCATCAAGGTGGATTTACCTGCGTTCGTATAGCCGACCAGAGCCACGCTGGCCAACCCTTGGCGTTCTTGCCGTCGCGCGCGCTGCGTCTTGCGCTCCGCATCCATCGCCACGATTTCCTGCTGCAGTTCGGCGATGCGATCGCGGATTTTGCGTCGATCCAGCTCTGTGTGCGATTCACCGCCTCCCCGACCGCCGACGCCGCTGCGCTGCCGCCCTTGCGGCCCGGCAAGCTTCGCCGCTTCACGCAGACGTGGCGCCATGTAGCCAAGACGCGCAATCTCCACCTGAGCGCGTGCAGCGCGAGAGCGGGCATTCCGATGAAAGATTTCTAAAATGACCATGGTGCGATCCATCACTTCGCAGCCAACCTCATTTTCAAGGTTGCGCGCCTGCGATGGCGAGATCTCGTGATCAACCAAAATGACATCAATGTTGCGGTTATCCAGCCTGACGGCGATTGCTTCAAACTCGGCAGATCCGGCTTCGTTGTTCACGAAGCAGCGTATTTCCTGGCGCTTGCCGACGCCAAGATATGCCGTCGTGTCGAAGCTGGAGCGCTTCTGCACGAACGTCTTGACGACCTCATATCCCAGTGTTTTTGCAAGTTCTCGCAACTCGCTCAGAGACGCTTCGAACTCTGCATCATTGACACTCGGCAATTGAACGGCCGCCACGATGGCAACCTTGGGTTTCTCTTTGACTTCTATTGACATTAGGCAGCGCATTTCTTGAGTGAATGAAATCAGATAGTACCTGAAAAAGATTCCCGCATTGAGCTATGATTATTTCTGGTATATGACAAAGGAAAAGAAAGCGGTGCAACCTGTTGGTAAAAATCTCGATAGACTGCCCAAAATTTCACTTATGCCAGAATCTCTTGGCAGAGAAGGCATTCCAATCAACGATAGTTTCCAGCAACCCATTAACTGATCAGAAACGCCAATCCATTTGCAGGCCGCCAATATTGGCTTGTTCGGAATATTGCCCGGCCAGAAGGTCTGCGGTTGCTCCGCGCCGATTAATCGCCGCATTATCCATAAACAAATGTGCATAAGCAGCGTGTATATTGACATTTTTTAGCAGCGCATACGTTAAACCTGCTGTTAACCAGTAACGACTGCTGTCAGGGATTCTCGGTGATCTGTGCTGTGAATTCGGGACGGGTGTTTGATCGTATGCAAATCCAGTTCTCAGCGTCCATTTATTGCTTTCGGAGAGATAATTAATCCCCAAGGCATAGCGCCATGTATCCCGCCATTTCAGATCCACCACGTCATCGCGTTGCGCCGATAAAAAATCCGTTCTGAGTTCGCGCACCAGACTCCAATGTGTCCACAGTGCGTCTGCAGAAACTGCCCAGCGCGGACTGAAACGATGAGAAAAACCGAACAATACATTATCTGGCAAAGTGACCGAAGTGCGCGCATGCGTGTCAACAAAACGGCCGCCTTGTGTCAATACTGCGGCATTGTCGGGTACAGAAAAATTTGCATTGCTATGCACGTCATGCGTAACTCTGGAACGATAACTCACACCCAAATGCGTATCTTGATTCAACGCATAGAAAGTGCCAAAGTTATAACCAAACCCTGCGCTGTCGCCTTTGAGTGAGGCATGCCCATCCGCTGCTTGCGGCAGCAACCCCCGACCGGCACAGGGCATCGGTCCCAGTGCTTGAACACAAATGGTTCCAAAATCAATGGCATTGGTTAACTTAGCTCGCAGGTACTGCACATTAAAACCAGCGCCAAATGAAAGCTTTTCTGTCACTTTCAGGGATAAGGATGGATTAAAGTTCAGCGCTGAGATTTCCGAGTCAATCGCTTGGTAGCGCCCTTTCCAACCCGAGTCATAGCTGTTTCGCATACCGACAGGCGCATTAAACCCAAAACCGAATGCGATCCGATTGGTCAGTTCTTGGACATAATAAACATTGGGAATAAATACCACGTTAGCTGCACCGCTCCCTCCATCACTACCTTTAAGCGGCGCACCGCCGAGCGCCGGACTCAATTGTGAAGCGTTATTATGAAAGACTCCAGACGGCGCAACGACATATCCTGCCATAGAAACTAGCTTACCCTGAACTTGGCTCATTGCACCGGGATTAAAAAACACCATGCTGCCGTCATTAATGTTGGTTGGAGCGCCGGAAAATGCCTGTCCCAGTTCTTTAACACTCTGCTCCATTACTGCAATACCGGCACTCATTGCCGGCGCCGAAAAGAAAATGATCAAGATTATAAAAGTGATACTGCCATGATCAGAATAAGTAGCAGCACTATTCAATTTGATCATTTCACTCCTAGCAGCTTTTCTATTAGTAATCATGAAATTTAGTCAGCATTTCAGACAGTCAATCCTAATCGGCTCTATTACTTACCTGAATTCTTAGGTATAATTTTTCCATTATCAATAGGATATATCCTACAATCAGAAATATAAAACCAATCCATTTCGCGACAGCAGCTTAGTTCGATTATGGCTATACTTCTTGAGAATTCAATCTTCCTGACTTAAATTAAGTCTGTTCTCATTTCAATTGATTCCTTATTAGCTGCACAGATTAATAGGAAGTTAATCAACAAAATGCGTACAATTTATATCGTTAACCAGCCATGAAAAATGATCACAAAGGATCAACGTTGGATGACCATAACGAAGATTCCCAGTTTCAGCAATCCAATTATTCTGCCGCCCTGCTTGCAGAACAAATAAGGTTGCTTTACCAGCAAGCGGTATCTGCTTTACTTGGTACGCTCTGCATTGCGATGGCTCTCGTTTTAGTTTTTTGGAATTATGCTCCCAAGAGCTGGCTTCTGGGATGGCTAACAACGGTATGCCTCCTTACTTCTATCAGATTTTTGCTCGTCAGGTCATATTTTCGAGAAAACCCTCCAGTCGCTGAATCAACCGCTTGGGGTCGCCTCTTTGTGTTAAGTGTATTTCTGTCGGGCGTAACCTGGGGTACGGCAGGAGGCATCTTTTTTGTTGAAAGCAGCGCAGTTCACCAATTATTCCTGGCCTTTCTGCTTGGCGGTATGGTTGCGGGGGCAATGTCGACCTTATCATCTTACAAACATGCTTTTCTAGTGTTCGCCATACCCGCTGCTTTTCCTTATCTCTACCAAGTAATCACCTATGAAAGTGACACCTATATCGCGACAGCATGCACTTATCTGCTGTTTATTATCCTGCTAAGCAAGATTTCACATCAACTTCACTACACAATCACAGATTCGCTTAAATTTCGATTTGATAATTTTGAGCTATTAAACCGTTTACTCCGAGCCAAAGATTATCTGAATGCGATGAATCAGGCGTTGCATACGCAAATCGCAGAAAAAGATCTTACACAGCAAGCATTACAAGACGCCAAGGAGAAACTGGAACAACGTGTGGCTGAGCGTACTGAAGCGCTGGCCTTATCCAACAAAATCCTGCACCAGGAAAAAGAACTCTTCCAGATTACATTGGCCAGTATTGGTGACGCAGTCATCACTACCGATTCTTTAGGAAAGATCACTTATCTGAATCCAATTGCGGAATTATTTACCGGCTGGCTTAACAACGATGCAAATGGCGCTTCCTTACAGAATATTTTTCGTATTAAAGATGTAACAACACAAGTGCTGATCGAGAATCCACTCACGGAGTGCCTGAACAAATCCGGTAGGAACCATGAGTGCTTATTGGTTCAAAAAAACAAACAGGAATGCATTATCGATTATTCCGTAGCACCGATTTTAGACCACAAAAAAGACGTAATCGGCGCTGTATTAACTTTCCGGGATGTCACGGAACAACGCAAATTGACGCAAAAACTCGCTTATCAAGCAGCGCATGATTCCTTAACCGGCTTGTTGAATCGCGACGAATTTGAAAATCGCCTCAACAAAATTCTAACATCGACTCGTAAATACGATATCCACGCACTATTATATCTCGACCTGGACCAGTTTAAAGTCATCAACGATACCTGTGGGCACACCGCAGGCGATGAGTTGCTACGTCAGGTCACGGCACTGCTACACTCCAAGCTGCGCACGCGCGACACGCTGGCACGACTAGGAGGTGATGAGTTCGGAATCATTTTGGAGCACTGCCCGAGAAATGAAGCGATACAAGTTGCCAATGCACTGCGTGAATTAGTACAAAACTTCCGTTTTCAATGGCAGGATAAAACTTTCACCATTGGCGTCAGTATCGGATTATTCCAGATTACTCACAATAATGAAGGCCTAGTGAGCGCATTGAGCGCAGCGGATAGCGCTTGCTTTGCCGCCAAGGATCGAGGACGAAACCGAATTCATATTTACCAATCCGATGATAATGTATTGCAAAAAAGATCCGGCGAAATGCAATGGTTGCCACGCCTGCAAAAAGCTATCGAAAATCAGCAGCTGTGTTTATATTTTCAACCGATCATCGCCATTTCTAATAAAAATGAACTTAAAGAACACGGTGAATTTCTACTGCGCCTACAAGATGAGCAGAATCAATTGATTCTTCCCGGCTCGTTTCTCTCCTCTGTCGAACGATATGATCAGATGCTGGCAATTGATCGCTGGGTAATCGGAGAATCGTTCAAGCTACTCAAAGCTCACTTACAGCACCGATCCAAGAGTATGTATGCAATCAATCTATCATCGCATGCATTGGGAAACGAAGATTTTCTTGATTTTGTAGTAGCGAATCTAAAAACCCACATCAGCGATCCATCCAGCATTTGTTTTGAAATTACCGAAAATGTTGCGCTGGCGGATCTACAACATGTCATGAAATTCATCTTGACTCTTAAAAAACTGGGTTGTCATTTTTCGATGGATGATTTCGGTAGCGGCTTATCTTCATTTGGGTATTTGAAGAATATTCCGTTAGATTACCTCAAAATCGACGGGCGGTTGGTTAAGGGCATACTCAGCGACCCAGTTGATCGGGCAATGGTCGAGTCCATTAATCACATCGGGCACATCATGGGATTGAAGACAATTGCTGAATGGGTTGAGAATGCAGGAACATTAAAGTTACTTGAAGAAATAGGCGTCGACTATGTTCAAGGATACGAACTGGCTACGCCTTATCTGTTTCGATCAGAGCCTGCAAAACATTTCGCAGGCCGATAAATTTGCTCCACGCGCCCTGCACCTATCCCCGCGGCAAGACCGCGGGGAACTACAAGTTTAAGTAAATATCAAGCTATCGGAATATTCTCCACAGGCAATCTTTTCAAGATATTTTTTGGCTCTCTCACTCACACCGGCTCCGTGCTGCAAATAGGATCGTGCCGCAAGTTTCGGTGAATAATCACTGGTCGTATAGCCCTGAATCTTAATTTTTTCCGGAGACAGTGGAGCGACTGTCAATTTCCCTTTACCTAGTTTGATGACAAGCAATTTTTTTCCTTGCGCTGCAACGATTATTGCCGTATGTCGATGCTGATTGATGATTACGGTGGGTTGCATCCGTGCAATACTCTATAAATTATTAATAAAAACCCAAGCACAGTAACGAATTACACCATACAGATACCACTCTGTCTCAAATAATTTGCGCATCGAGCACAATTTCTTCGCCATCTCTCTATCGTAAAGCGCATCGAAACAACCCTAATAGTTGACAATCCATAAACCCTTCGATAGTCTCTTCGCACGCATTAAACTTTGTATTTTTACGCACTCGCCATGCTCTGATTACACTGAAGCTAACTTTGGCAAGATGCACACTCATTACTTCATGCCTGCGTTTTTCAGTGAATCAAAATCGTTTTTTGTGTGACTAACAGGCCGTTGAGAAACGTTTTCTAGGCAGCCGATACCGAGTAAAAACAGGCGAAAAAGCGTAGTTTATGCGTAATAAATGAGCAAGCCTGTTTTTAACGTCGTAGCGGCAATGCAGACAATTTTTCAGCGATCTGCCAATAATAAATATAGTTAATTAAGCTCGTAAAATCAAAAAGGAGAAAATCATGGAACTCAAAGGATCTAAAACTGAAGGAAGTTTGAAGGACGCTTTTGCCGGGGAATCTCAAGCCAATCGCCGCTATTTGTATTTTGCAGCTAAAGCCGACGTAGAAGGACAAAATGATGTAGCCGCTGTATTCCGCTCCACCGCTGAAGGCGAAACCGGTCACGCGCACGGTCATCTGGAATATCTTGAAAATTGCGGTGACCCGGCTACCGGCATGCCTTTCGGCCCTTCCCGCGACAACCTCAAAACCGCAATTGCCGGCGAAACGCACGAATATACCGATATGTATCCAGGCATGGCGCGAATAGCACGCGATGAAGGGTTTGATGAAATTGCCGATTGGTTTGAAACACTGGCCAAGGCTGAACGTTCTCATGCTAACCGCTTCCAACGCGCCTTGGATAGCTTGGCCGATTAGTCCGTTACACGGCAAGATCGTCGCACATAGCAGCACTGGGGTTTATCCATGGTATCGTGTCGTTCGGCTAAATCCCAGTATTGGTTCAACAATTTCTGACACACTGATATTCACCTATGGCTACTCGTGAAGGCAGTCTTGAAGCCCCCAAACGTCACCCGATCGACTGGAAGAATCCTGACTTTTATAACGAAGTCAGTTTGAATCAGGAAATGGAACGGGTTTTCGATATTTGCCACGGATGTCGGCGCTGCGTCAATCTGTGCACAGCATTTCCACGCTTGTTTGATCTGATTGATGAGAGCACCACCGGCGAACTCGATGGCGTTGACAAAAACCAGCTCGGAGAGGTCGTCGATCGCTGCTATCTTTGCGACATGTGCTTCATGACCAAGTGTCCTTATGTGCCTCCGCATGAATGGAATCTCGATTTTCCGCATCTGATGCTGCGCGCCAAAGCGGTTAAATATAAAAACAAAGGTGCCGGTTTTCGCGACCAATTACTCTCTAACACCGACTTGATGGGCAAGCTAGCAACCATCCCAGTAGTGGTTCAAACAGTCAATACCATTAACGCCACACCGGTTACCCGCAAGTTAATGGATAGCATGCTGGGAATCCATGCCGACAGAAAGCTGCCCGAGTATGCAGAGAATAAATTTCGTTCCAGTGCGCAACCTAACGATACTTTTGCAGTCATCAATGGCGCGCGCGCGCCCGGAAAAGTTGCCATTTATGCTACTTGCTACGTTAACTATAACGAGCCTGGCATCGGGCATGATTTACTCAGGATACTGGAACACAATGAGATTCCAACCTGTCTGGTAGAAAAAGAGGCCTGTTGCGGCATGCCAAAGCTGGAACTGGGCGACTTGGAAACGGTGGAAAAACTTAAAAACAAAAATATTCCCCATTTACTGAAATTAGCACAAGAAGGCTATGCCATCCTCTCTGCAGTACCTTCCTGTACATTGATGTACAAACAAGAGTTGCCGCTGATGTTTCCTGATGATGAATCGGTTCAGGCTGTTGCTGCCGCCACGTTTGACCCGTTTGAATACTTGTCGTTACGAAATCAGGATAATTTACTGAAAACGGATTTCAAGAAATCACTGGGCACTGTGGCTTATCATATCCCCTGTCATCAGCGCGTACAGAATATTGGCAAGAAAACTCGCGATATCCTGCAATTGATACCGGACACCAACATCAATGTCGTCGAGCGTTGCTCAGGCCATGATGGTACCTGGGGTGTAAAAAGCGAGCACTTCGCAGACTCCATGAAAATCGGCCGCCCGGTTTTCAAGCAAATGGCTGCCTCAAATCCAGATTACATCAGTTCGGATTGTGCGATTGCCGCACGGCATATCGAACAAGGCATCGGCGAAAGCAAAGCGCAAAAACTACACCCACTCACGTTATTATGGATGGCTTATGGTACCAATACCGACAATATCGATGATCAACCGGGGGCCGACCCTGATCCGCCCGTTATCAATACCACTCAACCCGATGAAAAACTCATGACTCCAATGACCCGTGACAGCCTGCTGACGCTGGAAGCCTATGCCAAAATACGCAAAGACTTCCGTGCTCAAGTAATGGCACATAAAAAAAATCGCAAAATCTTTCTGGGAGAAAGTATCACGCTGATCTTTGAAGATGCGTTAACCATTCGCTACCAGGTTCAGGAGATGTTGTACGTAGAACGTATATTTCAGGAAGAAGAAATTGTTCATGAGCTTGAAACTTATACCCCATTAATCCCCAATGGCAGCAACTGGAAGGCCACCATGATGATCGAATATCCCGATCCGGCCATACGCGCAGCCAAACTCGCCACCATGGTGGGCATCGAAGATAAGGTCTGGGTTAAAATTGCCGGATTTGCACCCGTTTACGCAATTGCTGATGAAGATCTGGAACGCGAAACCAGCGAAAAAACTTCGTCGGTTCATTTCCTACGCTTTGAGCTTACCCCCGAAATGATCCAGTCATTGCACCAAGGTGCCATGCTCAGTATGGGTGTCGATCACCCTGCGTATCATGCATCAACTGATATCGCTGATGCCAGCACTCGCGCCTCGTTATTGAATGATTTATCCATCGCATGAAGCAAATAGCGCTACTTGTCCTGATTTGTATTTTGTTCCTCGCGGCTTGTGCCAAGCAGCCATTTAAGGATGAATTTGAAAGCGATAAACCCTGGGTCGAACAACTGACACAGTTGCCCACCTACCCGGACACAAGAAATCTGCTGGCATTTGATGCCGGCTCTGCCACCAGCAATCAATATTTGGTTGATACAACCTCCATCAAAATAGGCGAAGATGGTGTCATCCGCTTTACTTTGGTTATTAAATCCTCTGCAGGTGCTATGAATGTCAGCTATGAAGGTCTTCGTTGCGCCACCAGCGAAAGAAAATTATATGCACTGGGACGAGATGACAAAACCTGGGCGCAACCTCGCATATCGGAATGGCAAAAACTCGATTTTGTCCGACAATTTTACGCGCAGCGAGAGCTCGCAAAAAACATCCTCTGTCCGCACCAGCAAATTGTCAGCAACACTGAAGAAGCTGTTCAAGCTTTGAAAGCAGGTATGCATCCAAGTATATTTCGTTAACAAAAAAATCGGCTCTGTCGCAAAAATTTCTTTAGCTACTAAATGTTGTTGTTTTCATTTTGAACTAGATACTACATCGTGTAGAAATGAAAATTTTTGCAACAGAGCCCCAAAGAGTTCCGGTCTCGTGAATAATATGACTCCACGGAGGGATAAAAGCACGGAAGATCAGGTGGTGTGCTCTCTAGTACATTAACATCCTGAAAACCCTTTGGTATGGAGACTGGTTATGTCAGATTCAGCAAAACAGATTACTTCCCCTCAAGATAATATCCATGTAATCGGCAACACGCTTAATCGCAACATGAGCGTGTGGCATAGTTTCACGCTGGGTTTTGCGGTGGTATCGCCAGTGGTCGGACTTTATGCCATTATTGGTGTGCAAACCGTCGTGACCGGCGGTGGCTGGTTTGTCGCGTTGGCGATTTGTTTGGCTATGCAGTTATTGGTAGCCACAGTTTACGCAGAGTTATCCTCGCAATTTCCAATTGCCGGCGGCGCCTATAAATGGGCGCGACAACTCGGTGGCACCGTAGCCGGACAATATGCCGGCGTTATTTATATCTGTTCCACCATTGCCGGGCTGACAGCAACGGCTTATACAGGCGGTTTCTGGCTCGCTACTTTTTGCGAGCTACCGAGTAACGACGGTGGCATGATGGTACTGTGTGGCGCAATATTTTTGTTTCTCTGCGCGCTGCTTAATTTGGCACCTGTCAGTATTTTCCAGTTTGTGATCAAATTAGGCGTCTGCGCAGAAGTCGTCGGCTCCTTAGGTATCGCATTATTGTTAATTGTATTTTTCCGCCAGCATTCTTTCATGGAACTGTTCCAGCACATGGGTACCGGAACCGCGCCGACTGAAACAGCCGCTTTTCTCGCAGCGCTCGCCATTGCTGGCTGGGCTTTCGTCGGTTTTGATGCTTGTTCCACTACGGCGGAAGAAACGCACAATCCCAAACGTATGGTGCCCCGTGCGGTCTTCCTCTCCTTGCTCGTTGTCGGTACAGTGGTCTTGTTTAATTCCGCTTCACTGATTTTGGCCTTTGAGCATGACACGCTGAGAAGCGCCAGCAGCACCTCCGATCCTGTTACGCCATTGATTGCCAGCAGTATTGGTGATTGGTTCGAGAGGCCCTTTCTGGCCATTGTGATGATTGCATTTCTCACCTGTGGGGCATCGGCAGTCAAATACACCTCACGCATTGTTTTCTCCATAGCGCGGGAAGGCAATATGCCGGCGATACTAAGCCAGATCACTGACAACAAAACTCCGCGCAACGCCATCCTGTTCACGGTATTACTAGCCGGCTGCGGATTGATATTCGGATTAAATGATGATGCGGTCGAAACCATCATTGCTTTCGGTAGCGGCGGTTTGTACGCCATGTTCACGTTCACCACCGGATTTGCCTTATTTGCCAGACTCACAGGCCGGTGGAATCCCGCACTGGGCGAGTTAAAGCTGGGTACATGGGGGTTGATCATCAACAGTCTGGCGTTTATCTGGTCTCTATTTGAACTCATCAATATCGCCTGGCCGCGCCCTTATGCGATTTCCGCGGATGCGCCGTGGTGGCAGTTATGGGCCACACCACTGGTGCTGGGTAGTATTCTCACGATCACTACGCTATACATACTGTGCAAACAGTGGATACAAAGTAAGCCTCCAACCCTTCCACATTAACACCTGACACATCATCGCGGCTCTGTTGCAAAAAAATCGTATTCCATCTTAGTATCAGATTTTGATGTTGAGAGAAGCGATGAGTGATTTCAAGTGACTCTATTGCAAAAATTTTCATTTCTACAAGATGTAGCATCTAATTCACAATGAAAGCAACAACATTTAGTAGCTAAAGAAATTTTTGCAACAGAGCCCGGTTGATCATCATTCTTTCCCGCGCACAAACTTTAGAAATAATTAGTTACTTAAACCCCATTGTATTTATGGTAATTAAAGCTCACACTTTGTCGGGGAAATAACCTACATGTAGTCGGCCGTTAAAAAACGCTTTCAAGATAGCCGATACCAGGCAAAAACAGGCGAAAAAGTGCAATTTATACGTAATTAAATGAGCCTGTTGAGCCTGCTTCTAACATCGTAGCGGCAATGCAGATAGTTTTTAGGTGTATTTCCTTCCTCAAGGTTTCATTGAGGAACAACCCGAAGAATCACTAAAATAAGGAAGAATCACATGAAGAAAAGCTTTAGCTTGTTATTGCAGGGAGCAATAAGCCTGTTTCTCCTAAGTTTCAGTAGTTGGGTAAATGCCGAAGCTGCACCGGCTTTAAGTGAAGCACGCATTGTTGCGCAATATAATTACATTATCCATATCCTAGCCATGTTGCTGGTCGGGTTCGGTTTTCTAATGGTATTTGTTCGTCGCTATGGATTTGGTGCAGTAACCGGTACCTATCTGGTCGTTGCGGTTGGACTTCCACTCTATATCCTGTTACGTGCCAACGGTATTTTTGGCCATCAATTATCACCGCATACGCTTGACGCACTGCTATTTGCCGAGCTATCGGTAGCAGCAGCATTAATTGCTATGGGCGCTGTATTGGGCCGTTTACGTGTTTTTCAGTATGCCTTGCTAGCACTTTTACTTGTTCCGCTGTATCTATTGAACGAATGGATTGTACTTGATGATGCAATAGGCTACACCACCGGATTCAAGGATACTGCCGGCTCAATCGTTATTCATGCATTTGGGGCCTATTTTGGTCTGAGTATGTCGATTGTTCTGACCACAGCCTATCAGCGCAGCAAACCCATCGAATCGGACCACACTTCCGATCGTTTCGCAATGTTAGGTTCAATGATACTCTGGCTATTCTGGCCGAGTTTTGCCACTGCACTGGTTCCTTTAGAAAATATGCCGCAGACTGTGGCTAATACATTACTTGCGTTATCAGGTGCCACCATTGCCACTTATTTTCTTAGCTCCAAGTTGCATCATGGCAAGACATCCATGGTCGATATGGCCAATGCCGCACTGGCCGGAGGGGTAGCTATCGGCTCTTTGTGCGATGTTGTGTCTCCGATCGGCGCATTTGGTATAGGTTTATTGGCTGGCACAGTTTCCGTGCTAGGCTATGTTTTCCTACAGCCGCTATTAGAATCAAAATTCAAAATCGTTGACACCTGCGGCGTTCACAATTTGCACGGCATGCCCGGATTATTAGGGGGCCTCAGTGCTTTCTTAGTCGTCCCTGACGTTGCAATCGCGCAATTCAACGGCATAGTCATTACCCTCGTCATAGCAATCGTGGGTGGGCTCATTGCAGGTGCAATCATCAAAGCGACCGGCACCACGCGTGAACCTTATGAAGACAGCGTGGAATTTACACATCTGGCAGGACCTGAATCGGAAGATTTGCCACAGCAATTACAAACACGCGTGGAAGCTTTGGAAACCCGCACTGATACGATAAAACCACAGGCTCCCGTTGAATCGCCTGAAACAAAAGCATTAGTGGCAAGACTGGAAGCCCGCATCATGGCCTTGGAAGGCAAAGTTGCAGCCGCACAGACTTCAAGTACTGAAGAAAAACCAAAACCGCAGTATTAATTTTATGAGGATTGAGTTCCTCGCTGCTTGAGGCGAGGTTGCTCAGTGAATACTCAGCCGGGTCAGCGAATACTGACCCGGTTTGTTTTTTTATGCAAAAATGGCAGTTAATTTTGCCAGCAACCCATTGATTATCGGCTGAAATACACCCAAGAAATTATTCAATTGCAGCACGCCCGCAATCAGAATCAATAAACCGCCACCGACTATGCCATATTTCAATCCCGAGACAAAATTCGCTGACGCAGGTGCACGTGTATAGGTTTGATTCGAGAACGCCAGAAATATTCTTAATATGCCGAGCAAAACACCGGCTGCCACACATCCCAAAAACAGGTGTATCGCACAATGAATCCTTTCCGCTAAACTTTCCGCAGCCAGCTCAAGACTCGAGAAGCGCAGACAAATCACAATCACGATAAACAAAATGAGGGAATTCCAGAAACCTCCAAATCTCGTTTTAATCTCACTTTCCATACTCATATTTCTCTCCCTTTAAAATAAATGATGACAATGCAAATACCGGCTATCCCATATTCAAATTACTGAAAATTCTTATACTTTAAATAACTTAAAGTCTCACAATTATAGCCAAATTAGAATTGATTGTAGCCACTGTCCGTAACAAATTTATCAACATAAATTATTTATACTGTCAGCGCATCAATGATTATTGATGCGCTTCTGTCAATTGGCTAGCAAACCGCAAACTGATTTAAATATCCGCTAACTCAAGGTAAAATGCTCTAAAAATTTTCTTCTGAATCTGGAATCTTCCGAATTGTCTGCTGAATTGACTGACACTCATGACAGCCTATACCGCTCATATTAATAATACTGCTATTGCAAAACCATGATTGAAATTATTGCTACTTTTGCTCGGTGGTCGCAGTTGACCGCCAATTTGATTTTGTTTGGAAGTTGTGTGTTTCTCTTCATCGTCGGACAGCAAAAAGCTGTGTTTCGGGCTTCTTGGACGATCCGCCTGGAAAAGGGATTTCCCTGGCTGGCAGGCGTAGTCCTGCTGGGATTAATTGGGATTTTAGCTACCACAACCGGCGAAGCAACAGGAGAAGTTTCCAATGCTTGGAATCCGCATGCATGGTTTGGAATCGTGCAACAGACACAGATCGGATATATTTGGGCGACTCGGGCGCTACTGGCAGTGCTATTGTTGAGCGTTACTCTGGTTATCGGACGTATAGATCGACAGCGATGGCATTACGGTTTGTGTGCCTCCGCTGCGGCGCTGCCTCTCATAGCTGGTACGCTGATGAGCCACTCCAGTGCAGATGAAATGTCGTTTAGTGCAATCGCGCCGTATGCGTTGCATATTTTATTGGCAGGAATATGGTTCGGTGCGCTGCCGGCTTTTTTGTTTATTCTATTGAGCAACCAGAGCAAATCCGACAACACGTCGAATCTGACAACAGCCGCAGTCTATCTGGCGAAATTCTCGACAATTGCGCTGCCGGTAATGGTACTGCTAGCGGCAACCGGTCTGATGGTGGCTGATCGCTTAGTCGAGACCTATTATTATACGTTGGTTGCCAGCCCTTACGGTTGGTTGTTGAATGCCAAGCTCAGTATTTTGGCGATTATTCTGGCGATCGCCTATCGAGCACGCTACCATTGGCTTCCGGCGCTCTCCAAGGCAAATACTGAACAGAGCGGCGAAGCCATCGCGCATTTAAAAAAGTGGGTCGGCATTGAATTTATTTTGGCGCTACTACTGGTACTAGTGGCAACCATTCTGGCCAACACGCTACCTGCCAAGCATACCTTAATTGATAACTGGCCTTATCCATTCCGATTTTCGTTGGACGCAACGTGGGATGAGCCGAATGTGCAAGAGATGGTGTGGTCTGGTATCGCGTTGTTTTTTATTGCACTGGGTACGGCTTGGTTAGGTTTACGAAGCAACTGGAATAGTACGAAAAGAATCCTGATACCGGGCTTACTAGGAATCGGCTCAATGGCAATCGCCTTACCGCCTTTGGCGGTCGAAGCTTACCCAGAAACCTATCTCAAACCGACGGTTCCCTTTGACGTCGTCTCAATATCCAATGGCTCCCAGCTATTTGCCACACATTGTTCCAACTGCCACGGCCCGCAAGGCAAAGGCGCCAGGGTGATCACCGATCCGGAAGTAAAAGATCCGACGGATCTGCTGACCGAACCGCATACCGCGAAATATACTGTCGGCAACATTTTTCATCAGCTATCGCACGGAATTCCGGGAACTGCCATGCCCGGTTTTTCCACCACACTATCGGAAGAGAATCGCTGGGATCTCATCAATTACCTTCATGCCTTGTCACGCGGCTTTGATGCACGCTTACTCGGTAGCATGATCATTCCCGAAAATCCGGCGATTGCATCGCCTGTATTCAACTATTCTGCACATAATGGTTCCAGTGGTAATTTAAAGGACTTCCGCCTGCAAAAAAATGTGTTGATGGTGCTGTTTTCCTGGCCGCAATCCAAAGAGCGCTTTTTCCAATTGGCTGCAGCTTATGACAGAATCCAAGCACTCGACACCGAGATCCTGGCAATCCCGATTCGTGCGCTCAGTGAACAGGAGTTGGCGCAAATTGCCGAGATTGTTCCTTTTCCAATCATCACTGAAGGATGGTCGGAAATTAAAGACAGTTATTGGTTATACCGGCGGGTCAGAACCGTCCCAGATTTATCGGGGAAAGGTATGTTTCCCGGACATATGGAATTTATAACCGACCGTTTCGGATATTTGCGTGCACGATGGGTCGCTCAATTCGAGGGATATGGCTGGCAAAACGTAAGCGCCATGACCTTACAGTTGACCCAACTCAATCAGGAAAATGAAATCATGCCACCTCCCGGTGAGCATGCGCATTAACTTTTACCAAGGATTTCATTATGAACGCTATTCAATTACTGAGGCCTTTGTTGCAATGGATGGTTGCAGCATTGTTCGTGTTTACGTCTCACAGTCATGCTGGCAACATTACAAAACAGCCATTACAAGCAATTGAAATCGCAGGTATCTCTATCAGCACACCAGCGGAAATGATTGCAGGGATTCTGCAGTCGCAAGGCTACGCACCGATCAACGAATCCCTGTATACCAAACAAGAACAACTGCAACACGGGCGTAGCGCCATCTACCGCATAACCACCGAAAACAATGCCGCATTCCATCAAATCACTTATTCCAGAAGCCTTGGCGGCGGGCGAGTAAAAAGCCCCGCTGTTCGCGATGCACCGGTTCCCGCTGCTGAAATCGGTATGGCACAGCAACTGTATCAGTCTGTCTGTACCGATGTATCAGAAGAAAAACAAAAAGAAAGATCCTGCGAATCGCCAACACCAAGCAGTATCCGATTTGGCCATGGCCAATCTATCCACATTGATGAACGTTTTGCTGTTTTACTCGATGCAACCGATGCAAGCACAACAATCGAAATAAAATACACCAAGCAGTAACAAAGTACCCCGCCGCAAGCAGCGCACTTCAAGTCACCGTTTTTTATCAATCTTCACGCCAAAGAATAGAGAATGAAGCTCTAAAAAGTACTAAAGAGAGAACTGTGAAGTGGCCTCCCGTAACTGTACAACCTGAGAGTAGAATTAGAGCTTACTCAGAAACTCAGCGATTAGTTATTTGCAGCCAAGTAAAAATTCTGGTTTGAGATGAATTGGCAGGCATGGGCAAACCCGATTCTTCTGGGCATACTCTTTTTTGTTGCCCACAATGCTATTTTGACAGCAAGATTCCTCAGACAAATAAAAACCCGCACCAAAATGAGCAGATTCATGATGACCAGGAAGATGCTGTTAATCCATGCGACAGCTGTATCAGCGCGCTTGGCTCGGATATCGTTGAGTCGATATCCATGCTTCCCTTGGCCAAACTTCCCTTCAATTGGAATGCGTTCGCGATATTCCTGTCGACGCTGTACTTTCAGGCACATCAATTCATCTTTTTTTTCAGGGGTATGCTTTGGCGGTTGCCCCAGTGGTTTACCTGAGAAGCGGATATGATTGCGTTCCAGATAGCTGCGATTGTCACGTAGCGTGTCAGCAATGACGACTTCAGGATAATAGCTGTAACGCTTTTTGTAGGCCTCAACTTGCGCTTGAAGATCGTGGCCTTGAATCGCCCCGGGTTCTGTGGAGGCTGTTTGATTTAAGTAGTCGTCCCTGAAAAAAGTACCCAGCAATTGTTGTTGAGAAATTGAATCTGAAATTTTCTTTTATTGAGAAAAATAGCTTTCATTAGTTAGATTTTCATCGAAAGATGTGGGAATTTTGTCGCCATCTCCATGGAAAAACAACCCAAAAATGGCCAGCAGCCATAGTTTCAGATTCCAGGCGCAAGCGGCCATCAATAAATTGATATGATCACCAATAACGCCTTTCAAGAAGTTTCTCGCCAATCTGTAATCCGATTTCAAATGACCGATAATCGGTTTAATCGCTGCACGTCTTCTACATTGTTTGCGTTTTTTGTCTTTCTGATAACGCGTGTCCCGTTTGAGCGCTTTCCCCGGTAGAATGATTCTCGTGCCATTGACCCCACATTTGCCACGGTAACCACGATCACACACCGCTTGTTTGACGGCTTTGCCGCGCGAGGGTCGATCTGCAATACCTTGCAGATCGACTCGACCCCGTGAGTGTCGCGATGCCGGTCGATGAACGACCTCAGGATTTGAGTTTGCGGTCAATGGAATGGACGCCTCTATCTGGCGTTGACGTATAACTCTCGTCAAAGCAATCAAGCTCTCACGCTCGAAACTGACCGAGTATCTGCATCGCAGCGAGCCTATTACCGTTGCAATGGAGGCTTGTGCCAGCGCTCATCACTGGGGCAGGTTATGCCAGTTGCTGGGCCATGAAGTCCGTCTGATTTCGCCGCAATTCGTCAAGCCATTCGTCAAAT
>CAZYHY010000022.1:0-45664 GCA_964647635.1 uncultured Nitrosomonas sp. | reverse complement strand
ACTCGGGACCTTCTGATTACAAATCAGCTGCTCTACCATCTGAGCTATGCCGGCACAGCACAATAATAAAACAAATCTAAACTGGTTGAGTTATTTGATTACTCGCAAGTTGGATTTACTCGCATCCTTAGACTGATAAGTCAAAGAATCTTGGGCTGTATTACCTTCTTTATTACTCAATATCTTTTGACTCTCATTCTCTTTATCAAGCGTAAATGCTATTCCTTGATTTACTTCTTTTGCGAATATACCTTTAACGACACTCACAGGTATTTCTAGTTTTCTTGGCACGCCGTTAAAACGTGCCATAAAGCAAATAATTTCATTACTAATCATAAGATCATGCACAGCCCCCGCACTAATATTAAAGATTATCTCGCCATCCTTGATATATTCTATTGGCATATCAAGTCCTGGATAAGCTTTTACAGAAATAAAAGGAGTAAAATCATTATCAATACACCAGTCATAGATAGAGCGAATTAAATATGGTTTGGTAGTATTAGCGCTCATTTTCGCATAACTTTCTCTGAAGCTGACAGTGCATCAATGAACAGTGGGCGACTAAATAATCTTTCTGCGTACTTCAGCAATGGAGCCGCTTGCTTAGGTAAACGAATTTCAAAATGCTCGAGTCGCCACAATAATGGCGCTATTGCTACATCAAGCATTGAGAATTCATCGCCCAGCATAAATTTCTGTTTATCAAAAATTGGAGAAATCATCGTTAGGTGGTCTGCGATCACCGTACGTGCTTTATCTATTGTCTTTTGGTCTGAGGTATCAAACGCAGCAATATGGCAGAATAACTCTTGTTCAAAACGATATAACAATAAACGCGCACGAGCACGCATTACTGGATCTGCAGGCATCAATTGAGGATGCGGAAAACGATCATCAATATATTCATTGATGATGTTCGACTCATAAAGCACCAGATCACGTTCTACGAGCACAGGCGCTTTACCGTATGGACTAATTACCGCCAAATCTTCTGATTTATTATTTGGATCAACGTCAATTACTTGAAAATCCATGTCTTTTTCGTGCAGAACAATCCGGCATCGATGACTGTATGGGCACGTAATTGTTGAATATAGTGTCATCATAACTTCTATTCTCTGACTTAGTTACCAATATATTCAGCAAGTTTAACTTCAATGAATATCTTTCCAATATTCTCTTTTTAATGCATAGGATAAAATCAGCATACCTAAAAGAAAAGTCATTACTTTAAGCCCCAGTTCCTTACGAGCATTAGCGTGAGGCTCACCTAAATAAACCAGATAATTAACCAAATCGCCAACAAATTTATCAAATTCAGCCTTAGTCATTTCTCCTTGCTTATCAAGAACCAAAGTCTTTGACTCACCTTTATCGCTTGTTTTAACAACTAGTTTCTGTTCGCCCTGTAATTGATATAATACGTGGGGCATCGCTGCTCGATCAAAAACCAGATTGTTCCATCCGGTCGCTGTGGAGTCGTCGCGATAAAATGCTCTTAAGTAAGTATATAACCAATCCGCTCCTCGTGAGCGAGCTATCACTGATAAGTCGGGTGGTACAACGCCAAACCATTCCTCGCCTTCTTTTTTCCACATTGCAGATTGCATCAGATCGCCAACTTTCTGACCTGTAAACACCAATTTATCAAGAATTTGTTCATTAGTGAGTCCGATATCATGATGGCGATTATAACGCATGAAACTTGCACCGTGACAAGTCAGGCAATAGTTAACAAAGCTTTCTGCACCCCGCTGCAACGAATCGTTGTCAGTTGTGTTAACTGGAGCACTATCTAATGGCATACCAGATTCAGCAGCGAACAAACTAAATGGAGTCATGCACACGACAAATATAAGAATCGTTATTTTCTTCATTTTTTACTCTTTTACTCTTTTTGGCTCACGTTTTGTTTTGTCTATCTTGCTATACCATGGCATTAAAATAAAGAAAGCAAAATAAACGACTGTAAAGATTTGCGCTAATAAAGTATATAAAGGAGTCGGAGATTTCGTTCCGAGCCAACCTAATACAAAAAAACTAATCACAAAAAGTGTTAAGGCTGTTTTGAAATACGCACCTTTGTATCGTATTGATTTAACCGGACTTCGATCTAGCCATGGTAAGAAACAGAAGATAATCACTGAACCAGCCATCAATATTACACCCCATAGCTTTGCGTCTATCCACAGAAAATTAACAGTCACCGCCCGTAACATTGAATAGTAAGGCGTGAAGTACCAAACTGGCGCAATATGGCTCGGTGTTTGCAGTGTATTAGCAGGTATAAAATTATTGTACTCTAAGAAATAGCCACCCATTTCTGGAGCAAAGAAAATAATTCCACAAAACACCATCAGGAACACCACAACCCCAACTATATCTTTAACCGTATAATAAGGATGGAATGGTATCCCATCTACTGGAATACCTGTTGTTGGGTTTTTATTTTGCTTTATCTCAATGCCGTCTGGATTATTTGATCCAACTTCGTGCAGCGCTAAGATATGCGCAAAAACTAATATTAAAAGTATTAAGGGCAATGTTACAACATGATAAGCAAAGAAACGATTGAGCGCGGCATCTGAAAGCGTAAAATCTCCCAGCAACCATTGTTGAAGCGTTTCTCCAATCGCTGGAATGGCTCCAAACATACTCACGATCACCTGCGCACCCCAATAAGACATTTGTCCCCATGGCAGGATATATCCGGTAAATGCCAAACTCATTAATACAAAAAATATTACCATACCAATCAGCCACAGCAGTTCGCGCGGCTTACGATAAGAGCCATACAGCATTCCGCGGAACATATGCAGATAAACCACAACAAAAAACATGGATGCACCTGTGGAATGCATATAGCGGATTAACCAGCCATAATCCACATCACGCATAATATATTCTACTGAAGAAAAAGCCAGACTAGCATCTGGCTTATAACTCATAGTAAGAAAAATCCCGGTAATCAGTTGATTGACCAACACCAACAGAGCCAATGAACCAAAAAAATACCAGAAATTAAAATTTTTAGGTGCATAGTATTCAGAAAGATGCGCTTTCCAGTTGGATGTTAACGGAAAACGTTTATCGACCCATTCGATCATTGAATTAAATAACTTACTCATTTACGCTGATCCCTCGCTTTTAGATCCAATTAAAAGACGACTATCGCTCAAGTATGAATGAGGCGGAACAACCAAGTTAGTCGGAGCCGGTACATTTTTAAATACACGCCCTGCCAAATCAAATTTTGATCCATGGCAAGGACAGAAAAAGCCGCCTAACCAATCCGGCCCAAGATCAGCAGGGGCAATCTCTTTCCTAAACACGGGCGAGCATCCCAAGTGTGTACAAACACCTTCGATAACCAGTATCGCCGGCTTAATCGAACGCGTACGATTCTTGGCGTATTCTGGTTGCTGTTTCTTGTCTGAATTCGGATCGGCTAATTCGCCCTCCACTTTTACAAGAGTCTCCAGCATCTCTGGCGTGCGATTCAAAACCCACACGACTTTCCCGCGCCACTCAACCATTAAGAGCATACCGGGCTCAAGTTTTGATATATCAACCTCTACCGGCGCTCCTGCTGCTTTAGCTCGTTCACTGGGCATCATACTTAACAAAAAAGGCGTTGCAATCGCAGCGCCCGCAATACCACCTGCCACAGAAGTGGCCGCGACTAAAAACTTCCGCCTGCCACTCATTTCATTATTGATACTGAAACTATCTGCCATATTAAACTATTCCATCAGTAATATTTTTCACAAGAAACTATTAATCAATAAAACGGCAAATTCACTTTACAATAATCCCACCAGCACTTTTGCAAAGTTTAAATTATAAACGTGCGCAGTATAACATAACCATTATAGGATTATAGAGAATACTTAAAAGTATTTCTAAGCTATTAGAATATATAATGAAATCATTAAAACAAAATTAACGATCTGCTCCTCTAACGCAGAAATTTATCATTCTATTCTATTTTATTTTATTTTATTTTATTTTATAGAAATCGAGCCCATACAACGCGCCATAACTGATTTCAAAAACCCTGAAAGAGTTTTCTTCAAGAAGCCAGACAATAGCGCAATTTACATGACTGACGGTAACAGATAGCAGCTTCAAGCGGATTAGCTATTTATAGCGAGGCTGACCATGGCGTGTGAAATTTATGACTATCGATATTTATGCGAATGTCAACAAACCCAAGCTATTTAATCTTACCGTGACATTGCTTATATTTTTTACCCGACCCGCATGGACATGGTTGATTACGACCCACTTTGTCATTCTGGCGTACAAATGGCTGTTTCTCATCTTGATCTTTTACATAGCTTGCATCTTCATCCAATGCTCCATTATAGTCGGCATGATGGAATTGCACATTCTCTGGCGCGCGCAATGTTTCAGTTACAGCCTCAACTTGTTGTTCATTCTTAATTTGCACGGTCAAAAGTATTTTTGTTACCTCGCCCTTGATTTCTTCGAGCATATTGGTAAACAACTCAAAAGCTTCTCGTTTATATTCCTGCTTTGGATTCTTTTGTGCATAACCGCGCAGATGTATGCCTTGACGTAAATGATCCAGTGCGGCCAGATGTTCCCGCCAATGCGAATCCAAGCTTTGCAACATCACAGCACGCTCATAATGATGCATAATATCAGTACCCACTTTCTCTACCTTAGCTTGATATTGCTCATTCGTGAGATTAATAATGCGCTCATACAAGTTCTCTTCATGTAACTCCGATTCCTGCTCAAGCCACTCTTGCAGTGGAAAATGCAGCTGATACTCCGCCGCAAGCATTTTCTCCAAACCTGCCACATCCCATTGCTCTTCAACACTTCCCGGCGGAATATGTTGACTGAATAAGCTACTTAAAACATTTTCGCGTATTGCCACGATCGTTTCTGAAATATCATGCTCTGCTTCTAATAGTTCATTACGCTGCTGGTAAATCACATGTCGTTGATCATTAGCAACATCATCATATTCCAGCAATTGCTTACGCATATCGAAGTTTCTCGCCTCAACTTTGCGCTGGGCATTTTCAATAGCACGGGTCACCCAAGGATGCTCAATCGCCTCTCCTTCCGGCATCTTAAGGCGCGTCATAATATTGGCAACACGATCCGACGCAAATATACGTAGCAATGGATCTTCCAAAGACAAATAAAAGCGACTGGAACCTGGATCCCCCTGTCTGCCCGAGCGTCCACGCAACTGGTTATCCACGCGGCGCGACTCATGCCGTTCAGTACCAATAATATGCAAACCGCCTGTACTTAAAACCTCTTCATGCGTTACTTTCCATTTTGCTTGGACTTCATTGATACGTTGCTCTTTTGCATCCTCGCTCAATTTCTCATCATGCCGTAACCGTTCAATTTCCGGCTCCGAATTACCGCCCAATACGATATCGGTACCACGACCCGCCATATTAGTCGCTATGGTAATCATTTTTGGCCGACCGGCTTGCACAACAATATTCGCTTCACTGGCATGCTGTTTGGCATTCAGAACTTGGTGCGGCAGTTTCTCTCGATCCAGTAACTTGGATAACAATTCATTATTTTCAATGGATGTCGTGCCCACCAGAACTGGTTGACCACGTTCATAACATTCCTTGATTCCCAGGATAATAGCTTCATTCTTCTCTTTCGTTGTACGAAACACCAGATCCATACGATCATCACGAACCATCGGTCGATGCGTTGGAATGATCACCGTCTCCAGTCCGTAAATTTGTTGAAACTCGGCAGCTTCGGTATCCGCTGTACCCGTCATGCCGGATAGCTTCTGATACATGCGGAAATAATTCTGAAAGGTAATGGAAGCAAGCGTTTGATTCTCTTTCTGAATAGCAACGCCCTCCTTCGCTTCCACGGCTTGATGCAACCCATCGGACCAGCGGCGACCAGCCATCAAACGTCCGGTAAACTCATCAACAATCACCACTTCACCATCTTGCACGACATAATGCTGATCTAAAAAATATAAGCTATGCGCGCGCAAGCCCGCATTCAAATGATGAATCAGGTTAATATAAGCGGGATCATAAAGGCTGGATCCAGGTTTCAACAATCCAGCGCCAGCCAGCAATTTTTCTGCATGTTCAAAACCAGATTCACTCAGCGTAACCTGATGGGATTTTTCATCCACGCTGAAATCACCCGCCCCTTCTTCTGTTTCTTGTCGAATTAGCTTGGGAATCAATACATTGATGCGAACATAAATCTCTGTATCGCCCTCTGCTTGCCCGGAAATGATCAATGGCGTGCGCGCTTCATCAATCAAAATCGAATCCACCTCGTCAACAATTGCAAAATTAAGTGCGCGCTGAGCACGTTCATCGGGATGGGTCACCATATTGTCGCGCAAATAATCAAAACCATACTCATTATTAGTGCCATACGTGATATCTGCAGCATAAGCCGCCTGCTTATCGTTATGCGGCATGTGCGCATAAATCACACCGACAGTCATTCCGAGAAACTGATAAATTTTCCCCATCCACTCGGCATCACGCTTTGCCAGATAATCATTGACCGTCACGATATGCACACCATTACCCGACAATGCATTCAAGTAAGCCGGCAAAGTTGCCATGAGCGTTTTACCTTCGCCCGTGCGCATCTCAGCAATCTTACCCTCATGCAGCACCATGCCACCAATGAGCTGTACATCAAAATGACGCATTTCCAGAATCCGTTTGCCGGTTTCTCGCACCACCGCAAATGCCTCCGGCAATAATACAGTCAGCGTCTCCCCGTCCTGGACGCGTTGTTTGAATTCATCTGTTTTGGCACGTAAATCAGCATCTGATAATTCCGCAATGGTCGATTCCATTTCGTTAATAATGCGCACAGTTTGGGCGTACTGCTTGATCATTCGATCATTGCGGCTACCAAAAATCTTTTTAAGTAGATTACCTAGCATAAAGTCTCTGAAAATTCTGTTTAAACAATGTATCTAAAAATAAAGGGTGAGATTCTTACCTCACCCCGCAACAATACCAAAGAAAATATCGACTCAATTTGAACCGCCTACCTGAGAATTTAGAATTCTTAAGTCGAAAACCATCAAACATGCATTTATTCATGAATAACCAACAATTCCACAGACATTAAAAACGACTTGCGTTATCGCTACGATGTTAAAAACAAGCTCAAAATGCGTATTGATTGCGCATAAACTGGGCCTTCTTACCTGTTTTTGTCTGGCATAAGCTACTTCTCTCCGAAAACATTTTTCAACGACCCGCTATACTCAGTTCAACTCGGCTTTTTTAAAAATCTGGAGGGATTCAATGACTTGTCTTTATGTCTAATCTCGAAATGCAAATGGGATCCTGTAGAACGTCCCGTATTGCCAACTTCCGCTATTTTCTGCCCTTGTAATACAACTTGCCCCAACTCTACCAAACGCTTCGATGCGTGGGCATAACGACTCACCAGATCATCGCCATGATCAATCTCGACCATATTACCATACTCAGGGTGACGATCCGAATAGACCACTATCCCAGCAGCGGCAGCTTTTATCGGTGTACCTACTTTCGCAGGAAAATCCACCCCTTCATGGAAAGCTCTTTTTCCCGTAAACGGGTCTATGCGGTAACCGTAGCCTGAAGAATACCAATCTGTCTCAATGGGCATTTCAGAAGGCAGCACATATTTCGTCAACCGATCGTGACGCAATAAAGAATCTAACGCCCCCAGCTTATCCGATCTTTCATCCAGCATGCTGGATAACTCTTGAAGCTTATGATTGAATTCACCAAAAGTTAATTCCTCGGATACAAGACCAGTACGCGCACCGCCCTGCCCCGGAACACCGTTAAACAGAAGGTCGGGCGACTTAATTCCGGAAGATTCGACCAAACGCTCGCCGAGGGCATCTAAACGCAACAATTGTGCTTGCATTTGCCCCAACTTGCTTGCCATGATGTTCAAATTGTCTTGTAAATGCGTTTGAATCTTCTGGTGCCTTTCTTCTTGCGGACTAACCAATACTGCTCTTAGCACCGGCGCATCGATTCGATCGGCATACCGCAAAGAAACAAAATTCAAACTTAAAGCCAATACTACGATGATCAATAGAAAAATGCTTATTAATACTGTAATGTACTTTCCAGTCAGCGTTATTTTTCTTGCACGCTCTGATTTATTAGAAATAAAAATAATATTCATATATTGTATTCACTGGATATTTTTCAATAACCATGACCTCTTATAAAGTTAATTCTTATCTTAATCTGCTTGGCAAGACAGCTGAATATGAGAGCTTATTCTCTTTAGCTCAGCAATTATATAGAGATCAGCTAACATTTTCTAAACTTATCCCTGCGCAATTAGCGCAATATTGCAGTATAGGCCGGATCTCTAATGGCAGGTTGACGATAATGGCTGAGAATGGTGCCGTCGCTTCAAAACTTAAGCAAATCTCCCCCTCATTGCTACTCAAACTGCAAAAACTAGGGTGGGAAGTTACTGCAATTCAAATTTTGGTGCAAGCACATTTCTTTTCTAGCAATACAAAATCCTTTTCGGATGAAAGAGATAGCAATAGCAAAAAAATAATACTGAGTCAAACTGGCAAGGATTGTTTAGATCAGCTAGCCACGACATTGCCTGATTCCGAACTCAAGAGCACTATCCAATCATTTCTAAAAAAACATCAGGACTATTAAACTTGCGATTCCCCGTGGCAAGACAAATATTGGCACTATTTCAGGCAACAATTGTCTACCGTTTTTCATCTTCCTTCAACGTCTCGTATATAATGTGAGACTAATAGCCTCATACATACTGAAATGCAAATCTTGTAAATTGGATGTCAAAGCGCTTAACTTCTCGTCATGACAGCTCAATCTTTCATTATGCAGCAGCTCTGTTTTAACTCCTCAATCGGAATGATAAAAACAATCTTATGAATGTTTTTTACGAAGAAGCTGGAACCTTTAAAGTGGGCGCCATACTGGCTGACAACACGACCTCTTTGCAAATAGAGGCGATACATGGCAAGCGCTCAAAGATCAAGGCAGCATCAGTGCTTTTTCGATTTGCCACGCCCCCTTTATCTGAATTCATGGAGCACGTGCAGAAAGCTGCCGACGAACTGGATCCCAATTTTCTATGGGAATGCTGCACCCAGGATACAGAATTTACCAGCGATGCCCTTGCCGCTGATTATTTTGGCCACACACCCAATCCGGTTGAAGCCGCCGCCATATTGCTGCTGCTTCAAAGTGCACCCGTGTATTTTTATAAAAAAGCACTGGGACGTTATAAAGCGGCACCGCCTGATGCACTAAAAGCCGCATTGGCCGGCCAGGAAAAGAAACGCCTGCTAGCGGAACAACAGGCGCGCTATGTTGAACAATTAAACCGCTTTGTCTTGCCCGAAGAATTTAAAGCGCGCATACCTAATTTACTCTACAAGCCGGATAAAAACACCATTGAATGGAAGGCACTTGAAGTCGCCTGCACAGAGAAAAAGCTCACGGTGGTCAAGCTGATGGAAAAATGCGGCGCCATTACGTCCTCACATGACTACCACCTCAACCAATTTATCTGGGAGCACTTTCCTGAAGGTATCCGTTTTGGTGAACTGGGGTCACAACCAACGCCGCATAATTTTCATGATCTGCCGATCTCGGATGTGGTTGCATTTAGTATTGATGACGCTTCGACGACAGAAATTGACGACGCTTTTTCTGTTACCTCGCTGCCATTTGGCAGCTTTCGCATCGGTATCCATATTGCGGCGCCTGCACTGGGAATTGATCCTGAATCAGCACTCGATCAAGTTGCTGCAACGCGACTATCGACGGTTTATCTGCCCGGCAATAAAATTACCATGCTGCCGGACACAATCATCAATCATTTCACACTTACTGAAAACCGGCTACAACCCTCGCTGTCGTTATATCTTGATGTGGCCGACGATTTCACTGTGACTGGCAGCGAGAGCAAAATCGAGAAAATACAAGTTGCCGCAAATTTACGTCACAACTTGCTGGAGCAGCACTTCAACGAAACCGCACTGAATAAAGGAAATTTCGCACATACTTTCAGTAGAGAACTAAGTCTGCTGTGGAAATTTGCCTGCAAGATGGAAAATCAACGTGGCAAAGCGAATGACACTAATAATGACAAAATTGATTACAGTTTTGAAATCAACAATGATCACGTCACAATCAACGAGCGTCGCCGCGGCTCACCGATCGATAAAGTGGTGTCCGAATTGATGATTTATGTCAACACCGAATGGGGCAAGCAATTGACCGATGCGGGCATTACCGGCATCTTTCGCAGCCAAGCCAACGGTAAGGTAAAAATGAGTACCTCACCCGCCCCACACCAAGGCCTGGGTGTCCCGCAATACGCCTGGAGCAGCTCCCCCATGAGGCGCTACGTCGATCTGGTCAATCAGCGGCAACTCATCGCGCTATTGCGTGGAGAACCTCCTCCTTATACCAAAGAAAGCAATCGACTTTTAATCGCAATGCGAGACTTTGAAGCAGCTTATGGTATTTATAGCGAATTCCAGCGAGCCATGGAACGCTACTGGTGCTTACGCTGGTTATTGCAAGAAAAAGTTCAGATTACCAATGCCCAGGTCATTAAAGAAAATCTGGTAAAACTGGATCGTATTCCGCTGGTAACACGAATACCTTCATTACCGGAAATCGCACCCGGTACTTACGTGCAACTTAAATTATCCGACATAGACTTGCTTGAACGCAGCTTACATGCAGAATTCTTGCAAAAACAGGATGCGTAAATTAATCATCAGCAAATCGCTGAAAAACGTTTCTGCGATGGCCAATGCGCATCTGGTGTCTGTCGTTAACACCGTAGCGACAACACACATCATTTTTCAACAGCCTGCTAATCATGTGACAAGAAAATCGTTGTTGCCTACAATATCAGGATTATTTGAGCAATCCAGACTTAACTTTCAAGGTTCGATCCTTTGACTGTCACCATCCACACACAAAAAACTGCACCTACAGTAGCCGGCAGCCATCAATATTCCCAAGCCAAGCGCATACGTGTGGCGATGGTCGCTTCGCTATTTTTACATGTCATTGTACTATCGGGAGTGACTTTTCAATTCCCGCAGCCCAAGTTGGATAAAATCGCCACATCGTTGGAAGTTGTATTGGTCAACAATAAAACGCCGACAAAACCTACAAAAACCGAACTACTTGCGCAGGATAATCTCGATGGTGGCGGCAACACGGATGATAATCGTCGTGCGAAAACACCTTTCCCGGTTTTACCCAAAAGCAAGCCGCTCACAAGCAAACCGACCACCAAACCGACCACCAAACCGGTAATCGATGACGTCGCAATGCAACAAAAAGTCAAGCAATTGGAACAAGAAGCCAAAAAGCTCATGACCGCTGTCGATGAAACCAAACAAGCTCAACAACTTAGCCCACAACCCGATGAAACTGAAACTGAAAACGAAGACACGACGCCCGATGCCGCTGATTTATTATTGCGCAGTCTTGATATTGCCCGTTTGAGGGCACAGATCGACCAGGACCATGATGATTATCAGAAGCGTCCAAAAAGAAAATTTGTAGGTGCACGCACTAAGGAATATCGTTTTGCCCGTTATGTCGAGGATTGGCGCATTAAAGTCGAGCGCATCGGTAATCTGAATTACCCCGAAGCCGCCAGAAAAGGCAAGCTCTATGGCAATTTACAACTCACTGTCAGTATTCGGGCGAATGGCAGCCTGGAAGCGGTTGAAATTCACCGTTCATCCGGAGAAAAGATTCTCGACGAAGCCGCCATCAATATCGTGAAACTTGCCGGACAAAACGGATTTGCGCCTTTCCCACCGGATATTAGCCAAGATACCGATATTCTGCACATCACCCGAACCTGGGTGTTTGCCCCTTCGGATATGCTATTGAGTCAGTAACAATCCAAGAACCGACCGGAATCAATCGATTCAACCGTTAATTATTTTAATGAGTGATTTTCCTACTATGCTTGACTCTTATGCGGTAATTGGCAATCCCATTGCACATAGCAAATCACCCCTCATACACACCGCCTTTGCACAACAAACCCACCAGCCCGTACAATACGTTGCCATCCTGGCTGCGCTGGATGCTTTCAAAGCAACGGTGGAAAGTTTTCGCCATCAAGGCGGCAAAGGACTGAATGTTACCGTACCGTTCAAATTGGAAGCTTTCCAGTTACCGACCCGCTTAACCGAGCGTGCAACCATCGCTCAGGCGGTCAATACGCTTAAATTTGACGGTAATGAAATTCTTGGTGACAACACCGACGGCGCAGGACTGGTACGCGACATCGAATTGAATCTGGGCATTCCCATTGCCGCCCAACGCATACTACTCTTAGGTGCAGGCGGCGCAGCACGGGGAGTCGTCCTGCCACTGCTGCAACAAAAACCATCCCTGCTGGCCATTGCCAACCGTACACCGCACAAAGCAGAAGCGCTACAACAGCAGTTCAGCCCCTATGGCAACGTGGTTGCAGGCGATTTCATGCGCTTCTCCGGTGATCGGTTTGACATCATCATCAATGCGACTTCCGCCAGCCTGCACGATGCGCTACCTGAATTGCCAGCCGATATTTTTGCACCAACCACCCTCGCCTACGACATGATGTATAACCGCGAACCGACACGCTTTCTCAAACTCGCGCAACAACAGGGTGTGCGCCAAATAGCGGATGGCATCGGCATGCTGGTCGAACAAGCCGCCGAATCGTTCTTTGTATGGCGCAACATCAGGCCGCAGACAAAGCCTATCATTGCGCTACTGAAATCACCCATGTGAGTTTAACAGCCTGTTAATTTTGCACTGCACGTATCCTTTCAACTGAAAGCAATCTCACAGCAATTCATCAAACAATCTTATGGTGTTGGCATAGCACTGAAGGTTATACTCTCCGGTCACTAAACTACAAACTGCTCAGCATATAAACGTACTGAACTCACTTACAATAATAAGACTGTCTTGCTAGCGCAAATCCGTTATGACCGAAACAGACAATAACAACGACAACGAAAATTCATCCACCCCGCTAAACCAAGCTACTTATTTATTGCGTAAATATAAGTTGGTGGAAGGTCTGGTGCATTTGCAGGATACGTCTGACGACACGCTGGTCGACTCTTCCGTACAAAAACAAAATCTGGCCGAGTTACAAAATTTTTTGGATCAGCTGCATCCCGCTGATATTGCGCTTATCCTGGAAGCGCTGCCGCTGGAAGACCGGCTTTTAATCTGGGGCATGGTCAAAGCGGACCGGGACGGAGAAGTGTTGCTGGAAACCTCCGATGCCGTTCGCGCCACACTGATCACCGACATGCACAATCAGGAATTGGTCGCAGCGACGGAATATCTGGATGCCGATGAGATTGCCGACCTTGCGCCCGATTTGCCGCAGGAAGTCATGGACGATGTTTTCCGCTCGTTACCGATTGAAGAACGCGAGCAACTGCGTGCCGCCATGTCGTACCCCGAAGATTCGGTGGGCGCATTGATGGATTTCGACGTCATCACGATCCGCGAAGATGTCCGGATGGAGGTGGTTCTACGCTATTTACGCCGATTGGAAGAAATGCCGGACCATACCGATCAGCTATTCGTCGTAGATCGAAATGAGCAATTAAAAGGCGTATTACTGATTAACCGACTGCTGGTCAGCGACCCCGATATCCTGGTGGCAGAAGTGATGGCCAAGGAAATGATCAAACTGCGCCCGCACGATGTCGCGCAACAGGCTGCCAATGCGTTCGAGCGCTACGACCTGGTTTCCGCTTCCGTGGTGGATGATAGCGGCACATTACTGGGACGCGTCACCGTCAACACCGTCATCGATTTTATCCGCGATAAAGCCGAGAATGAAGCACTGAATCTGGCCGGTTTGAGCGAAGAAGAAGATCTCTTTGCGCCAGTCCTAAAAAGCGTTAAAAACCGCTGGGTCTGGCTAGCCATCAATCTGGTCACCGCTTTTGTCGCTTCCCGCGTCATCGGTGTGTTTGAAGACTCCATCGAAAAACTGGTCGCCCTCGCAGCACTCATGCCAATCATCGCCGGCATAGGCGGCAATTCCGGCAATCAAACCATCACCATGATCGTACGCGCACTGGCGCTGGATCAAATCAACACCAGCAGCGCCTGGAAATTGATCGTCAAGGAAATCGGCGTCAGCGCAGTGAATGGCCTGCTATGGGGCGCCGTGGTCGGCCTGTTTACCTTCGCCATTTATCAAAACGCCGAACTGGGGCTGGTCATGACCCTGGCACTGATGCTGAATCTACTACTGGCAGCGTTGCTAGGCGTACTGATTCCGCTGACATTGCGCAAATTCGGCCGCGACCCGGCCCTGGGTTCCAGCGTGATGATCACTGCTGTGACCGATAGTGGCGGATTCTTTATTTTTCTGAGTCTGGCGACTATATTTTTGCTGTAAAAGACGATGGCATATTGATCAACACAATTTGTCTGGTTGCTATAAACTTTAATATGTTTTAACAGCAAGGTATCAATTATTAATTATGCTGACACTGCACCTGCCAAGTATTATTGGACAGATAATGTCGTATATATCACGTTATGTGTAAGAAAGACTTCACGGGCAGCCTTGTAACTATCGTTGGTAGTGCATACTTTGAGCCAATTAGCGTGCTGCTAGAAAAGCTAGAAAAATACGACAAAGGCAACTCTAATCAAGTCCAGTCCGGTTACTACGTTAATGGTTTTGCCTCCGCAATTTGTATTCTGGCTGTGGTATGCCTTGAGTCCTATGTAATGAGGGTTCGCTATATCAACAAAGCAACACAAAATGAAATCGATAAAACTTCAGTGCCCGTCTACCTTAAAAAGCTCTATCAAGATTTTCCCTTTGAAGATGAGCTGTTCGAGATTCATATTCTGCGAGATGCGCTAGCACATAATCATTTATGGGAGATTTCATACTCATACTCTTGGGACGATGAAAGAGCGATGACTCCTTATTCGATAAGCAAACGGAGTAGCGGAGATACAAAATATAAAAATCATGTCGATGAAACAACAAGTTTAACTAAGAAGCTGCGTTTAAATGTCAATCCCATCAGGATCAATAGAGATGACGCTATTTCCGTGCTTCAGACTATGTGGAAGATATTGATCTTTTTGGAAGGGAAGAACCGAAACCAATGCTACGTTTCGCATTTACCCTTCTCATACAAAGGAAAACTTAAAAAATTTGGCGAGATCATCGGAATGCCAGAAACGTGCACATAAAATGACGCTCAAACCGATTTGCTACATCGGCACTCTGCGCCAATCTCGCTCGAGACTTAGCTCCGTGTTATACCAATTTTTCATAAAACACTCATGAAATTTCTGATCTTCCTCGGCACAGTCCGCGACAGCTCACCGCCCAATCCTCCCCGGTTGGGTCTGAGAGTCGCAAGAGCTTGTGTGGCACAGCTTTACCAAGGGGATATTTCAGCGGAGCTGATCGATCCGCTGGATTTTGATCTTGGATCGATATTCAAGCCTCACTTTGCCTACGCGCGAGATAAAGCACCTGCTCAGCTTCAATCCTTGGCGGAAAAGATCGAGGCTGCTGACGGATATATCATGGTGAGTCCTGAATACAATCATTCGATGAGTCCCGCCCTGGCGCATTTGCTCAATCACTTCGGCAGTTCGCTGTTTTCTTACAAACCCAGCGCGATTGTCACTTATTCGGCGGGGCAATGGGGTGGTGTAAGGGCGGCGGTGGGAATGCGGTCTTTTCTGTCGGAATTGGGTTGTTTGCCGGTTTCAGCCATGGTTCAGATTCCCAGAGCGCATGAGGTCTTCGCTGAAGATGGCAAGTTTCTCGAGAATGTCGATGCGGAGAGATGGGCCGACTATTTCGGTAGGACCTTCGTACAGCTCATGTGGTGGGCATCCGCCGCGCGGAATCAGCGGCACGAAATCGATCCGCACAAACTGGTAAAAGCATTTAAAAGAGACCCATCGCAAAGAAATCCCCCTTAAGGAGTCTCTGGATAACTCATCTTTGTCATTCCGAACGCAGTGAGGAATCTTTGGGAATCAGCCATACAAATTTCTCGCTCTGCTCGAAATGACAGTTATGCATTTCCCTAAATGAATAAATTGTCCGGCAGCACAGTGCAAATCTCCCCCCAAGCTGCGCACTTGATAGGATGAAATTGGCGAATGTTTCAAATGCTTCATGCCCAAGCAGATGCAGCACGTATAATACAATCCGGTTAACAATTCACCCTGCAACTATGCCTAGCCCTGAAAACATTCAGCACCCGCAAATCAAAAACCCCTTGCAAGGCGTGACCCTGGAAGCGCTGCTTACCGAGTTGCATGCACACTATGGCTGGGAGGGGCTGGCTGAAAAGATAGATATCAATTGTTTCAAACAGAGTCCCAGCATCAAGTCCTGCTTGAAGTTTTTACGCAAAACACCGTGGGCAAGAGAGAAAGTCGAAGCCATCTACATCCAATTTAAACAAGGCAAACCATGAGTGAGTTCAGTCTCGCAGGCCGCGACAACATTGCATTGAATGATCTACTGAAAATCACCGGCTCGTGCGGGAGCGGCGGTGCGGCCAAGGCTGTGATCGCCAAAGGAAAGGTCAACGTGGATGGTCAGGTCGAGCTGCGCAAAACCTGCAAGATTCGCGCTGGCCAAGTGGTGGAATATGCCCGGGAAAAAATCACCGTGATACTCTAGGAATCTGTCGGACTTAAGCAATCGTAGCGAGCCGAGTGAGAGAACGAGTGCAGATTTTCTTTATTTTGAGGCGCATAGTAGATCTATGCAACGAGAAATTGAGGAAATATGAACCGTTATCTCACTGGCGCAGTAGATTGATCTTAAATCCGACAGACTCCTAGTAACTCGATTCAAAAAAGCCAGCGCAATGGCAGCACATTCGAGTATGCTACGCGGCTATTCAGACCACAATCACGAATCATGACGCCATATCAACTCTTCGCCACCACGCCGAAAGCGATGGAAGGCATTCTCGCCAATGAAATCCAAGCGCTGGGCGGAAAGAACGTGCAGCAAAAAATGGCCGGCGTGGCTTTTCAGGGCGATCTGGCGATGGCCTATACCGCCTGTTTATGGCTGCGTACCGCCAGCCGCGTGCTATTGTTGCTCAGCAGCTTCGAGGTTAAATCCCAGCAGGATCTCTATGATGGCATCCAATGCATCGACTGGTCCGAGCATTTGAACGTTGATGACAGCCTGGCGGTATCGTTTAGCAGCAAAAATAATGCAGCAATCAACAACACCCATTTCGGCGCACTCAAAGTAAAAGATGCCATCGTCGATCAGATGCGCGCCAAGTTCGGTAGTCGACCCAATGTCGATACCGAACGCCCCAGCATCCGCGTCAATGTCTATCTACACAACGACACCGCGCAATTGAGTCTGGATTTATCCGGCGAAAGTTCGCATAAGCGTGGCTACCGCGAAGTCAGCATTGCCGCGCCGATCAAGGAAAATTTGGCAGCGGCCATTTTGCTGCGCGCCGGTTGGCCGGAAATCGCCCGACAAGGCGGCTCGCTGCTTGACCCGATGTGCGGCTCCGGCACCTTGCTGGTGGAAGGCGCACTGATCGCCGGCGATATCGCACCGGGTTTGCAGCGCGATTATTTCGGTTTTCTGGGTTGGAAGCAGCACGATGCCGCACTGTGGCAGAATGTTTTAGGCGCAGCGCAGCAGCGCCGCGAAGTGGGCCTGAATCAATTACCGTCGATCGTCGGTTTCGACCAGGATCGCCACACCGTCACCGCCGCGCTGCAGCACATTGAGAATGCCGGTTTACAAGGCAAAATCCACATCGAAAGGCGCGACATCACTGATGCCGCAGCCAAAGAAAGCTGGCACAAAGGCTTGATCGCCTGCAATCCACCGTATGGCGAACGACTCGGCGATGAAGAACAAGCGGCCCTGCTCTATCGCCAATTCGGTGAAGTCTTGAAACAGCGCTTTGCCGGTTGGCAGGCGGCAATCATCATCGGCAATCCGGAACTGGGTTTTAAATTGGGCATCCGTTCGCACAAGCCGATCACGCTGTTCAATGGCGCGTTGGAGTGCAAATTATTGCGCCTCACAATTGAGGAAAAAGCTTTCTTCGAACCGAAAGCCAAATCGCAGCAGGAACGCATCGAACACATCAGCCGCCGCGCCCAAGCCGGGCAACCTGACGGTCAGGCAGAAATGTTCGCCAACCGCTTGCGCAAGAATCTGAAAAAACTGACCAAGTGGGCCAAACAAAATCAGGTGCATTGTTACCGCTTGTACGATGCCGACCTGCCGGAATACGCGGTGGCAGTGGATGTTTATCACGGTGAGCAAACCTGGGTCAACGTCCAGGAGTATGAATCGCCGAAAACGATTGACCCTGCCAAGGCCAATCAACGACTGGCCGGTGTGATGGCGGAAATACCCCAAGTGCTGGAAATTCCCGCCGAGCAAGTGTTTCTAAAAATACGCCGCAAACAGAAAAGCACCGACCAATACGAAAAACAAGGCAACTCCCGTCACTTTCACGTCGTTGAAGAAAGCGGCTGCAAGTTCTGGGTGAATTTTGAGGATTACCTCGACACCGGCCTGTTTCTCGATCACCGGCCGCTGCGTTTATTGATTCAGCAACAAGCCAAAGGCAAACGTTTCCTGAATTTATTCGCCTATACCGGCAGCGCCACGGTACATGCGGCGATCGGCGGCGCGGCGTCCAGCGTCACGGTCGATATGTCCAACACTTATGTGGACTGGGCACGACGCAACTTCGTCCTCAACGGCATCCGTGATAATCACCAGCTGGTGCGCGCCAATTGCCTGCAATGGTTGACCGAGCAAGCGGATGCGAAACAAAAACCGCAATTCGATCTGATTTTTCTCGATCCGCCCACTTTTTCCAATTCCAAGAAAATGGATGAAGTCTTCGACATCCAGAAAGACCACGTGCAGCTGATCCGCAATGCCGCAACCTTGCTGGCACCGGATGGAAACTTATATTTCTCAACCAATTTCCGTCGCTTCAAAATGGATCAAGCAGCATTGGCGGATCTGATCATTGAAGACATCAGCGCAACGATGATACCGGAGGATTTCGCGCGTGATGCCAAGATTCATTATTGCTGGAAAATTTCCCGGTGAGCATCACGCAACCATAAATCAGCTTCCCACTTTGCCTCTGATTACCAACTCTCCCCAAGAAATCCAGCGGAACTTCGGTTTGTGTGATTAATTTTGGCATCATGTTAGTATGATGGCGAAATCAAACTTCATGTACCCAACGGCGGGCTACACTGACTTCAAAAACGCAAACTATCGTGCTCCCCGTGGCAAGACCACAGGAAATTGCAAGTTCAACAAAAATGAAGGTGATATTGACATGACTGAAAACCCTGATAGCCCCATTCTTGATAAAGAACGCCGCGATGTGCAACCTAAAGCCATTGATGTATCAAACTGGGATTCCGAGCATCGAAAAAAATCCATTGATAAGGTTTATCAGCGCGCTGAAAAACATGCGCTCGAGACGATCAACTGGTATTTGCTTTCCAAGCAAGAAAAAAAAATTTGGGCTCAGGGCCTCAGGTTTGGCGTCATCATCTTGACAGCTTTGGGCGGCTTGTTGCCCATCTTCAGTGAAATGGGTGGATTTTCTTCTGTTTGGGCTTCCATTGCGCTAGGATTTGCCGGCGTGCTTTTAGCCATCGACAAGTTTTTTGGTTGCTCTTCTGCCTGGATGCGTTTCATCGCAGCCGAGCATCAAGTCCGCCAATGCTTGCACGAATTCCAGATGGACTACGAACTGGAGCAGCTCGAATGGGACGGTGTGCAACCGACAACGGAGCAGACCAAAAAAATATTAGATCGATGCAAGGCATTTTTATTTCAAGTGGATGCCATCATCCGGCAGGAAACGGATCAATGGCTGGCCGAATTTCAGGATGCCCTAAAACAAATCGATAGTGCCGCAAAAACCAAACCGGAAACGCGCGATACAGGCGGCATCAACATCACATTAAACAACGCAGATCAATTCACTAACGGCTGGAAAATCACCGTGGACGGAGCAACATCGATCACTTGCAATGGAAAATCCGCAGCTCTGCCTGGCCTCGCTACCGGCATACATAAGCTGCGGCTGGAAGGCGAACTGAATCATGAAACAAAAACAATCGAACGCTTGGTAACCGTTACCGCGGGACACATCTCAGAAGAATCTTTTGTCCTTTAGCAGGCCGTTAGGTATAACTTTCCAGTTCAAACCGAAACCTTCTTGATATCCTTCCCGTGCACAATCCGGTACAACACCGGCAACACCAGCAACGTTAATGCCGTTGACGATAAAATGCCGCCGATCACCACTGTTGCCAGCGGCCGCTGCACTTCCGCGCCGGTGCCGGTAGCGAGCGCCATTGGCAGGAATCCGATCGATGCCACCAATGCGGTCATCAGTACCGGACGCAACCGGGTCAATGCGCCGGTTTGAATCGCGTCATCCAAAGACGACCCTTTTTCTCGCAAGCTCCGAATAAACGCCAGCATCACCAAGCCATTCAACACCGCCACGCCGGATAGCGCGATGAATCCTACGCCGGCAGAAATGGACAGCGGAATGTCACGCAACCATAAAGCGAATATGCCGCCGGTCAATGCAAAAGGAACGCCGGTGAACATCAGCAGCCCATCACGCACATTACCGAACATCGTGTACAGCAGGATGAAAATCAAACCGAGTGCAATCGGTATCACGATCTGGAGACGTTGCGCGGCGGAAATCATCTGTTCGAACTGGCCGCCCCAGGTGGTCCAATAGCCATGGGGGATGCGGACTTTTTCATCGATCAATTGCTCCGCTTCACGCACAAAAGAACCCAGGTCGCGACCGCGGACGTTAGCGGTAATCACGATTCTGCGTTTGCCATTTTCCCGGCTGACCTGATTGGGGCCTTGCGTCATTTCGAATTTGGCGACCTCGCCCAAAGTGACAAAAACCGGTGCGGCTGGTTGAACCGCCTGAGCCTGAGCGGCCTGTGGTGTCACGGGTGCTGCTGCAGCGACGCTCTGGATCGGAACACTGACGGGCAGGCGTTTCAGCGCTTCAACATCCACCCGCAAATGCTCCGGCAGTCGTATTTGCAAATCAAAGCGCCGGTCGCCTTCAAAAATCATGCCGGTACTTCGTCCACCCACCGACATGGCGACCACATCCTGCACATCACGGCCATTCAGCCCATAGCGCGCCATTTTTGCACGATCCATCTGAATGGAAAGCACCGGCAACCCGGTGATCTGTTCGACTCTGACATCCGCAGCGCCGGGAACAGTTTTAAGCAGGTCTTCGATTTCTTCACCCAAATGCAGCAAAGTATCCATATCGTCGCCAAACACTTTGACGGCGACATCGGCGCGCACACCCGACAGCAATTCATTGAAGCGCATTTGTATCGGCTGCGTAAATTCGTAATTATTGCCCGGAACCTTATGGACAGCCTGTTCCATCGCGGCGATCAATTCTGCTTTGGTGCGATGCGCGCCGGTCCATTCCGACTGCGGCTTGAGGATGATAAACACATCCGCGACGCTCGGTGGCATGGGGTCGGTGGCTATTTCGGCAGTGCCGATTTTGGAAAATACCCGATCGACTTCAGGAAATTTTTTGACTGTTTCCTCCAGTTCGTTCTGCATTTCAATCGCGGTAGTCAGACTGGTACCCGGAATGCGGATGGCATGTAATGCGATATCGCCTTCATTCAGGCTAGGCACAAACTCGCTGCCAACCCGTGTGGTCAGCAAGCCCGATAAGATCACAATAACGATGGCAATCGTAACGGTGAGTTCACGGTGACTCATGGTCGCAGTCAATATCGGCGCATAGATTTTCTTGGCCCATGCCATCACAGGACTTTCCGTCTCTTTCACCTTGCCGGATAGAAAAAACGCAATCGCAGCCGGAACAAAGGTAATCGAAAGCACCATCGCGCCAATCAATGCCGTCACCACAGTGAGCGCCATCGGGTGAAACATTTTTCCTTCCACCCCGGTCAATGCAAAAATAGGTAAATACACGATGATGATGATCAGCTCACCATAGATCAGCACACGTCGCGCTTCCCTGGAAGCATCAAACACTAATTCGAGACGTTCGGTGAGTGTCAGTTCACGCCCTAGTCGCATCTGCTCATGCGCCAGCCGCCGGATACTGTTCTCGACAATCACGATGGCGCCATCCACGATAATGCCAAAATCAATCGCGCCCAAACTCATCAGATTGGCGCTCACATGATTGGTCACCATACCGGTAAACGTAAACAGCATCGACAGCGGAATCACACAAGCCGCAATCAGCGCGGCACGCAGGTTACCCAGAAACAGCAGTAATACCACGATAACCAGCGCGGCACCTTCGAGCAGGTTGGTCGCTACCGTATGAATGGTTTTTTCGACCAGCGTGGTGCGGTCATAGACCGGTGTTGTTACAATGCCTTCGGGCAAATTACGATTGATTTCTTCCAATTTCCTGGCCGCGGCTTGAGCAACAAGCCGGCTGTTTTCTCCAATCAGCATATGTACCGTGCCTAATACCACTTCCTTGCCATTCTGAGTGGCGGAACCGGTACGCAACTCCTTACCGATCAGAACATCCGCGACATCCTTGACGCGAAGGGGCGTTCCTTGCCGTGCGCCAAGAATAATGTTGCCGATTTCATCCAGATTGGCAATTTGTCCAGGTATACGAACCAGGTATTGTTCCCCACTCCTTTCAATATAACCGGCACCCACATTCAGGTTATTACGTTCCAAGGCAATCACCAGATCTGCCAGCGACAACCCGAAAGCAATCATTTTCTCCGGATAGGGCACGACATGGAATTGTTTGACATAACCGCCTACCGTATTGATTTCCGTCACACCTTTCACCATGCGCAGCTGCGGCCGGATGACCCAATCCTGGATTTCGCGTAAATCGGTCGAAGTATATTCAGTGCCATCCGGTTTCTTTGCGCCTTCCCGAACATCAACGGTCCACATAAAGATTTCGCCCAAACCGGTGGAAATAGGCCCCATCATCGGTTCAATGCCAATGGGCAAGCGCCCTCTAGCTTCCTGGAGGCGCTGACTGACCTGCTGACGCGCGAAATAAACATCGGTGCCGTCTTTGAAAACCACGGTGACCTGCGACAAGCCATAGCGAGAAATAGAACGGGTATAGTCCAAATGGGGCAAACCTGCCATGATGGTTTCGATCGGAAACGTGATGCGCTGCTCGGCTTCAATCGGTGAATAACCCGCCGCATTGGTGTTGATCTGAACCTGTACGTTGGTGATATCCGGCACGGCGTCAATGGGTAACTTCTGATAGCTGTAGACGCCGATGACTGCCATCAACACGACTGCCATCAGCACGATACCGCGTTGATAGATAGCGATATGTAAAATGCGCTCAAACATGGTGGCCTCGCTTTTGTCGGATCGTTGATTTAATGGTCATGGCTTGCGCCCGCCTTACCCAATTCCGCCTTCAGGGCAAAACTGTTGCCTCCGGCATATTGCTCGCCGCGAGTCAGTCCCTTGAGAACTTCCACTCTGTCGCCATCAGTACGACCCAGTTCCAAAGGACGAACCTCGAAATACGGGTCATACCGACCGAATACCACCGACCAGTCCCGCAATGTTTGAATGGCGGCAACAGAAACAGCGACAGGCACTGCAATTTCTTCCGCCACCAATTCAGCATTGACAAACATGCCGGGACGCCATCGATCCGCCGCATTATCCAATTCGACCCGGGCTGTTGCAGTACGCGTTTGCCCGCCAATCAGCGTGGAAATGTACGCGACCGTCCCTTCTCCTTCCACATCGAAAGCGGTCGCCTTGACGGTAACTTTCTGACCGACCTGGATCACATTGAGATCTTTGGGGTAAACGGTAATCGCCGTCCACACCGTGGACACATCGGCAATGGTATAAATTTCCCGATCTTCTTTGAGTGCTTCACCCAGTACAATGGTCTTGGCGATGATGACTCCGGAAATTGGGGAACGTATTTCATAATGCACAATACCTGCCCCTGAGCGGCTTGATTCAAGTTGCACACCCAGCGCGCGCAGCTTGGTAGCAGCCAACTCCAGCGCAATTTCAGCCTCACTCCACAGTTCTTCTGCCAATAAAAAATCCTGTTTGGCACTGATTTTTTCTTCCCACAACTGTTTTTCCCGCTCGTAAGTCGTCTTTGCCAGTGTTAGGCGTTTCTTGGCAACAAAATACTGACTGCGCAAATCCGCCAGCATTGGGCTTTCAACAACCGCCAGCACGTCGCCCTTTTTCACCTGCTGACCATGATGGCCATAAACAGCGATCACCATGCCGGGAACCCGTGGCACCACCCGCACTATATTATGTTCGTTGAATATCACTTCACCCGGCAGTTTCAGCTTTGGCTTAATAACGGCTGGCCCTGCCGTCAAGACTTCAATACCCATACTTTTCAACATCGCATCCGGTATTTCCACCCGCCCCTCCACTTGGCTATAGCTCCAGCGCATAAGCTTGCCATTGCGCTCGGCTGCAATAGCGATATCGAACGAGTGGGGTTCTTCCACGATTTGATCTCCCAACAGATAATCCGCTTCCGGCGTCAACTTGAACAATTGCACCGGCGCTCCCAATCGCGATAATGTAATGGCGACAATCGCCGCTGTTGGTGGCAATAACTTACCCTTTTCATACAAATAAACCCGGAATTGCGGCGGCACACCTTTTTCAAAAATCGTCAATTCCACGCTAAAGCCATCATCCGCAAATAGCCTGCCCCCCCTTGGCCCAGTGCCAGGTTGATTCTCAACCCATTCCTCATCGGCGTGGGCACCTGCATCTGCTGTCACCGCGGTGGGCTTATCCAACGTTAGAATCAATCCACCCAGTACAATTCCTATGGCAATCACAACGATGATTGGCATTAATCGAGCTTTGTCCATGATTTAGTCCTTAACCTTTTCCCGCCACTGTGGCTAACGCGCGTTGATTTTGTGATTCGGCTTGATGCTATCGATAGGTCCCGCAATCAGGCGTTCGATATCATTGACCAGACGCTGATAGTTTGCCAGCGCACGTACATAGAGCAATTGATTCTGAAATAAAATACGCTGCGCATCCAACAACTCCAGCAAGCCGAATTTACCTAATTCATAGCCTCTGCGCATCACACTGAAAGCACTCTTAGCCCCAGGCACTATCTCATTACGCAGTATGTTAATTTCATTCCATACTGCTAACATCGTTTCGTATGATTGTGCAAGTTCGGTTTTTAGCCGCAATTCCATCGCAGCTTGTTCATCCACGGCTTTGTCTACCCGTTGATGGGCTTCTTTGATACTGCCCTGATTACGATCGAATAGTGGCAACGGTATTTGCACTCCCGCCACAACAGTGGTACCACCCAGCTGTGCGTGTTGCACGGCTCCTGCATTCACCGTGAGATTAGGTATGCGGCGAGTTTGCTCTACTTCCAGCAATGCCTGACGCTGCTCGATATTTTTCATGGCACGAAGCGCCATCGGGTTGTCCAGAACACGCGTCTCAAGCATTTGGAAATTGGGCGGAGCAACCAATGCTTCAAGATTCCCCAACGCCTTATCGAATTGTGGAGCAGAGCTGTTCCATAACAACGCCAATCGCTTACGCGCACCGACTAAATCCCGTTGCGCCTGCTCCAATTCAATGCGCGTAGTCGACAATCCGATCTTAACTCTGGTTTCCTCAATGGGAGGCACTTTGCCGCCTTGCACGCGCCCAGAAACGGTACTCACCACATGCTGCGCAACTTGCTCGGTCTCTTCAGCAAGCCGAAGCCGCTCTTGCGCCGCGAGCACTTCAGTAAATACATTCGCAATCCTGAAAATAATCTCAATGCGCTTAATGTCGTAGTCTTTAGCTGCCAGTTCTTCACCCAATAAAGCAGCATTCACTCGGGCTGCGCGTTTTCCACCCAGTTCTATCAACTGATAGATACGAATCGTCGTCAGTTGCTGCACGACTTCTTGTGCTACTGCATGCGATGAATTGATGTCACCAACCAGCTTTTGTATATTGCCGGCATTTTCAACATTCAAAGATAATTCAGGATTTTTAAGTAACCCGACTTGCAGTGTTACTCCCTCCAATGCGCGTATTTCCCTGGAGAAAGCTGTCAATTCTGGATTGTGGCGTAACGCAAGATCCACTGCGTCACGTAGCGTAAGATCGCTATTATTTTCACCGTCGACTGAATAAACCGGGCTTCCGTTCGTCTTGGTACCCAATAAATTGGTGTTGGCCTGCGCCTGAGTTGAGAAACTGATCAATAGGATAAAACCCACTAAGATGATTCGTAATTCCGAATCTGCCCAATGGTAAAGCGCTATAAGTAAGTCGCGCAATTTCATGGAATTCCTCCGCATGTGCCTAAGCTTATACAAAACAGGTTACAAGATAAGTTTGTATTAACCCATTTCAGCGATGCGTAGATCACAACAGCAATCCACACATACCGCAGTTTTAAAATCTAGCTTAAAGAGAGGTTTCGGGGAGGACGAAGAGGTAAATCCGGAATGGTTTCGGGAATCATCGCAGAAATAAATACAGCCAACACTTCTGCTGCTCCTTGATTCGACATTAACGGCAAGGAATTAAAATAAAAAGGCTGATATTGCCCAGCAGAATGCAGGCATAAATGCGTCGCCGCATCAAGATCAGCACTCTCTCTGGAAACGTTATTCCGGTGCGATTCTAAATGCATGGCGGGATCCGGAGGCAATATTTGACGAATATGATCCAGTTCGTGAGCAAATACCTCTCCTCTAAAAGACAAACTTAATCCGTTCGTCAGTATGCTCACAATCAGCATAAAGATAACGGAGCAAGCAGAGTATTTCCTCATAAAACGCATAACCAATAATCAGTGAAAATTCCACTCAAGATACAATGATTTCACATTATTCATACATTCGCAATCCAATCAATCTAGAAACACTTAACACTTGTAAAGATGACCTCTATTTTAACAGGCTTTTTAAATAAGCATGACACCTTCATGCGTCAGCATATCAACCAAAGCTATCAGCGGCAACCCAATCAGTGCATTAGGATCGTCTCCGACCATGCGCTCGATGAGCGCGATACCCAATCCTTCTGATTTTGCGCTACCCGCACAATGATAAGGACGCTCTTTGAGCAGATAGTTCTCGATTTGCAGATCGCTGAGCTGTCGGAATGTCACATAGTAAGGAATTACCTGCATTTGTAACCTATCCGTAGTACTATTCAGCAAACATAAAGCCGTATAGAAAACCACTTCTTTACCACTCATTAAGCGCAGCTGTTCGGTTGCATTGCTATGATTCAGCGGTTTTCCAAGGCGCGCGTTTCCTAATATGGCTACTTGGTCAGAGCCGATAATCAGGGCGTGCGGATAATTTTTAGCAACGGCACGGGCTTTTTCCGCAGCGAGGCGCACAGCAGTCTGCTCCGGCAACTCATCCAACAGAGGCGCTTCATTGATTTTCGGGTGCATGGTTTCAAATGGAATTTGTAAGCGCTGGAGCAGTTCTTTGCGATAAATCGAGCTGGATGCCAATATGATTTTTGGGGTAATGGTTTGAGTTTTCAAAATTTCCTTCGGTATTTTTTTTGACACTTTAAAGCAAAAAATATAACATGCGCGCCTTATGTCTGTGCGATTTGTGATAACCCCTCTCGATTTTGTACGTAATGCGGGTGTGCATTATGATAAAATCCCGGTGTCTGAATTTACGCGTTTGCGTGATTTGCTGTTTGATGATGACGGTGTAGTGACATATCAGATCAGTGGTTATTCTGACAAGAATAATAAACCATGCTTACATTTGGAAATTAAGGGTGAGATATACCTCAGATGTCAGCGTTGCCTTAACGAATTAACACATATTATAGATCTGCAAGCCTTTTTGCGCTTGGTTAAAAACGAAGCAGAGCTGGATCAAGCAAACGACGATGATACCGTTGACGCTATTTTGGCAACGGCTGATGTGGATGTATTCGATTTGATTGAAGAGGAAATTATTCTCAGCTTACCAATTTCATCGTGTCACCCGGATGATGAATGCAAAATACATCTACCGGAATCCATCGAAAGTAATAGAGATGATCAATCGCATTCAGCACACCCATTTGCAACATTAGCAAAATTTAAGAAGACAAATTGAATTTAAGGAGTTAATCGCATGGCAGTCCAACAAAACAAGAAATCCCCTTCAAAACGCGGCATGCACCGCTCACACGATTTCTTGACCAATCCTCCTTTGGCCATAGAATCGAGCACCGGGGAAGTACATTTACGTCACCACATTAGCCCCAATGGATACTACCGCGGCAAAAAGGTTGTTAAAACCAAAAACGATTAAAAATTTCATCTGTTGCTACAAGCTGCACTGAGTGTATCGCTTTTCCCAGTCATAAAGAGCGCTGAAATTGGATATTACCGTAGCAATAGATTGTATGGGCGGTGATCATGGTCCGCATGTAACGGTTCCAGCGGCGGTCGACTATCTTCGCAACGATCCCGAAGCCAATATCATTCTTGTCGGCATTTCTGATGCAATTGAAGCGGAATTACGCGCAGCAAATTCCGCTCCAGGACCCAGAATTCGCATACATCCGGCTAGTGAGGTTGTCAGCATGGATGAGTCGCCTGCGCTCGCTTTGCGCGGCAAGAAAGATTCTTCGATGCGCGTTTCTATCAATCTTGTTAAAACGGGCGAAGCACAGGCTTGCATCAGTGCCGGGAACACAGGTGCATTACTGGCGACATCCCGCTTTGTGTTAAAAACAATTCCCGGTGTTGACCGTCCGGCACTTGCAGGCATACTGCCAACCCTGACAGGCCATACCTATATTTTAGATCTGGGCGCCAACGTCGATTGCACAGCTGAACACTTGTTCCAATTTGGAATCATGGGTTCTTCCCTGGTTTCCTCAGTTGAAAACAAACCAACGCCAAGTGTTGGATTACTCAACGTGGGGCAAGAAGAGATCAAAGGTAATGAAACCGTTAAACACGCAGCAGAATTGTTACGTCATAGCGGGCTCAATTTCTATGGTAATGTTGAAGGTAACGATATTTACAAAGGAACTACTGATATCGTTGTTTGCGACGGGTTTGTCGGCAATATCACCTTGAAAACCTCAGAAGGCCTGGCACAAATGTTAGCAACTTACCTGCGCGAAGAATTCAAACGTAACTTACTGACCAAGCTGGTCGGCATCACTGCAATGCCCATTATAAATTCCTTCAAACACCGCGTAGATCATCGCCGATACAACGGCGCCAGTTTTCTGGGCTTGCGCGGCATTGTGATTAAAAGCCACGGCTCCGCTGATAAGTATGCATTTGGTTTTGCCATTAAACGCGCAGCGGATGAAGTACGTGGTGGCATGTTGCGCCGTATTAGTGAACGGGTTGCCGAGCTTTCCCACCATTCTCAAATCTCTCCGGAAACACTGACAAAATAATGTATTCAAGAATCACTGGAACCGGTAGCTATCTACCAGAAAAGATACTGACTAACCATGATCTGGAGAGCATGGTGGATACCAGCGATGAATGGATACGCACTCGCACGGGTATCACGCAACGACATATTGCGCGTGAGGATCAAGTCGCCAGCGATCTGGCATTGTATGCCAGTCAGAACGCCATGCAGGCTGCCGGTGTCAGCAGCAAAGATATCGACCTGATCATCGTTGCCACGACGACCCCGGATATGGTATTTCCAAGCACGGCTTGTATCCTGCAAAATAAGCTGGGAATTGAAAATTGCCCGGCGTTTGATGTACAAGCCGTCTGCAGCGGTTTTGTGTATGCGCTGGCAACAGCTGACATGTTTGTTAGCTCAGGCAAATGTCGCAATGCATTGGTGGTTGGTGCTGAAATTTATTCAAAAATACTCGACTGGAGTGATCGCAATACTTGTGTTTTATTTGGTGACGGCGCGGGTGCGGTGGTGCTTTCACAAAGCGATCAACCCGGTATTTTATCCACCCATCTTCATGCCAGTGGCAGCTATAGCAATATTCTATCCGTGTCCGGCAGCATTAGCGGCGGAAAAGTACAAGGTAATCCGTATATCAACATGGAAGGCAGTACCGTTTTTAAATTTGCAGTCAAAGTCCTGGAAGAAGTCGGCCAAGAAGCCGTGGCTGAAAACAATCTACAAACAACAGATATTGATTGGCTGATTCCCCACCAGGCGAATATACGTATCATACAATCCACGGCAAAGAAACTTGGCATACCGATGGATAAAGTAGTTGTAGCAGTCGATAAACACGGCAACACTTCCGCGGCTTCTATTCCACTTGCTCTGGATATTGCAGTACGTGATGGACGCATCCATCCCGGCCAATTGGTTTTATTGGAAGGTGTTGGGGGTGGTTTTACATGGGGGGCGGTTTTACTGCGCTGGTAATTTATGAAATTTGCATTTGTATTTCCAGGCCAAGGATCACAATCTGTTGGAATGATGAATGGGTATGCAGACTTACCCATTATCCAAGAAACCTTCCGGGAAGCATCGGATATTCTCAAGCAGGATTTTTGGTCAATAGTGAATTCCGGGCCTGCTGAGGACCTTAATCTAACAGTCAATACACAGCCACTCATGCTGATAGCGGGCATCGCGGTATACCGCGCATGGATCAGTTTAAGGGGAGAAAAACCGTCATTGCTAGCCGGACATAGTCTGGGTGAATACACGGCATTGGTCGCAGCGGAAGTATTGAGTTTTGCCGATGCACTAACGCTAGTGCGCTTCCGCGCGCAAGCGATGCAACATGCCGTACCGGAAGGAGTCGGCGGAATGGCCGCGATTTTAGGCTTGGACGATGAGATCATCAGAACCGTCTGCCACGACATCACGCAGCAGTGTAACGGAGAATCACTGGAGCCAGCCAATTTCAACTCACCGGGACAAGTAGTCATCGCTGGACACAAAAATGCCATCCTGAAAGGCATTGAAATGGCTAAATCAAAGGGCGCAAAACGCGCCATCATGCTACCGATGAGCATCCCTTCGCATTGCTCATTGATGCAGCCGGCAGCTGAAAGCATGCAACGACAGCTGGAAGGCATCACATTGCAATCTCCTAAAATCGCAATTTTGCATAATGCCGATGTAAAATCGCATTCTGATGCACCATCTATCAAGAAAATTTTAATTCAGCAGCTCGTCAGCCCGGTACGGTGGGTAGATACAATCCATGCCTTTGCGGCTGCCGGCATAACACATGTCATCGAGTGCGGGCCAGGAAAGATATTGATCGGACTGAACAAACGCATAGATCAAAGCTTACAACAGTTATCATTAATCGATAGTGAAACAATCAAGCGAGCGGTTAGTTTACGATAACCACCATGAGCATTCGCTACTTACAGTCATGGCGCTATGTATGGAGATATGATTTTGGAAAATAAAATAACATTGGTAACAGGCGCCAGTCGCGGCATTGGACAAGCTATCGCACTTAAACTCGGCCAACATGGCGCGATTGTCATTGGCACAGCAACGACAGAAAATGGCGCCAACACGATTAGTCAGTATCTGGAGAAGGCCGGCATCAAAGGCACAGGTATCGTGTTAAACGTGAGTGATACTGAACAAATTCATAGTGCCATACAAATCATTCGCGAGAAATTTGGTGAGATCGAGATACTGGTTAATAATGCCGGCATCACACGGGACAATCTGTTAGTTCGCATGAAAGATGAGGAATGGGATGAAATTATAGTCACCAACCTCACGTCAGTGTTCCGTTTAAGCCGCACCGTGCTTCGCGCCATGATGAAAGCCCGCTACGGACGCATTATCAATATCTCTTCTGTGGTCGGTGCAATTGGAAACACGGGACAAGCAAACTACGCTGCTGCCAAAGCAGGCCTGTTTGGTTTTAGCAAATCACTGGCGCGCGAAGTGGGTAGTCGCAATATTACCGTGAACTGTGTCGCACCAGGATTTATCGATACTGACATGACTCGCTCATTGGCTAATGAGCACCAACAAAGTTTAATTCAGCACGTTCCCTTAGGAAGATTAGGGCGCCCTGAAGAAGTTGCATCCGCGGTGGCGTTTTTAGCTTCGTCTGCTGCTGGCTATATTACCGGCACGACACTTCATGTAAATGGTGGAATGTATATGGATTGATAAAGCACATTAGAAATTTATACACAAAAATTAATAGTAATATATTATCTCTATGCTGCGAAATTTAGCTAAAAAAGATTGAATCGTAGAATAACTAAAATCTCGTAAGCTATGATCATGCTTCAGTTCGGTTCTGCTGATACTGAAAATTTGTTAAAATAAAAGAATTTTTCTTACCTGAAAGGAAATACCGAGAGATGGAAAATATTGAGCAGCGTATTAAAAAAATTGTTGCCGAACAACTTGGCGTGAATGAAGCGGAAGTCAAAAATGAATCCTCTTTTGTCAATGATCTGGGAGCGGATTCACTTGACACGGTTGAACTGGTCATGGCGCTGGAAGAAGAATTCGAATGCGAAATTCCAGATGAACAAGCAGAAAAAATAAATACCGTTCAGGAAGCAATTGACTACGTCACTGCCAACACAAACTAATCTTTTGTTTTTAGAGTACAAGTAATTGGAGTTATTTTGTTGAAACGCAGGGTAGTAATTACCGGGTTGGGTATTGTATCGCCCGTTGGAAATACAGTGCCAAGTGCGTGGGAAAATATTGTTGCAGGTAAATCTGGCATCACTAAGATTACTCGCTTTGATGCATCAAATTTTTCCTCACAAATTGCTGGCGAAGTAAAAGACTTTGATATTCACCAATATCTGTCAGTCAAAGAAGCACGTCGTATGGATATTTTTATTCATTACGGCATGGCGGCAGCGATTCAAGCTGTCAAAGACGCAGGTATCGAAGACGTCACACATCTTGATTCGGAGCGAATCGGTGTCAATATCGGTTCAGGAATCGGTGGTTTGCCAATGATTGAAAACACCGATACCGCATATCATGCCGGTGGCCCACGCAAAATATCTCCTTTTTTTATTCCTAGTACGATCATTAATATGATTGCGGGTAATTTGTCCATTATGTACGGATACAAAGGCCCCAATCTCGCGATCGTCACAGCCTGTACTACGGCGACACACAGCATTGGTAATTCGGCCCGTATGATTGAATATGGCGATGCGGATGTGATGGTATGCGGCGGCGCGGAATCCTGTGTGACACCACTTGCCGTCGGTGGATTTTCTGCTGCGAAAGCCTTGTCAGTCAGCAATGATGACCCGGCAATTGCCAGTCGTCCCTGGGATAAAGATCGCGATGGCTTTGTACTGGGCGAAGGCGCCGGCATTCTGGTATTAGAAGAAATAGAGCATGCTAAACGACGTGGCGCAAAAATTTATGCTGAATTAACCGGCTTCGGTATGAGCGCCGATGCATTTCACATGACAGCACCGTGCGACGATGGTGAAGGTGCGGCACGCTGTATGACCAATGCACTTAAAAATGCAGGCATTCCTACCACCGAGGTTGATTATATTAATGCGCATGGCACATCCACCCCACTGGGTGATATCGCTGAAACAATCGCTGTCAAGCGCTGCTTCGGAGACCATGCCAGTAAACTTGCCGTAAGTTCCACAAAATCCATGACCGGTCATTTGCTGGGTGCTGCCGGCGGCGTGGAGGCAGTATTTTCTGCACTTGCAATACATCACCAAGTTGCGCCGCCCACTATTAATCTCGCTAATCAAGACCCACAATGCGATCTGGATTATATTCCCAATATCGCAAGAGATATGCGCATCAACGTCGCATTATCCAATTCCTTCGGATTTGGTGGGACTAACGGAACGCTGGTTTTCCGTAAAGTATAGCCGTCACTTTCCGGTGCATGCACACGCTAAAACGCCTCTTTCTTGCCGCCGCATCAATAGCCATCTTATCGATCGGATGGCTTTACCTGCACGTGCATTCGAATGTTACGCTACCTACCACACCTTATGAGTTCTCCATTCGCCCCGGCAACAGCCTAAAACAAGTCGCCCAGCAACTTGCCGATGCCGGTGTCATCCCCAGCAAATGGTCATTGATCGTGTTGGCACGCTATCTGAACCAGGAGTCGGCTATTAAAGCTGGCGACTATCAATTGACCGGTAACCTTTCGCAAATAGCGTTATTAAAATATCTGACAGCAGGTGACGCGAAACAAACAGAGATAAAATTCATTGAAGGCTGGACTTTTGCTCAGATCCGGAAAGTGCTAAATGAGCATCCCGCCATCAAAAACGACACGGCCGATCTCAGCGATCAGGAAATCCTGCAGCGAATTGGCGCAAGTGAAACAGCAGCTGAAGGATTATTTTTCCCTGATACGTATTATTTTATCAAGGGCGACAGCGACATTCATATTTTGCAACGAGCATACCGAGCCATGCATAACCACTTACAAACCGGTTGGGCAACGCGTGCGGAATCGTTACCGTTAACCACACCCTATGAAGCGCTGATTCTCGCATCCATTGTAGAAAAAGAAACAGGGATAGCCAGTGATCGTGCAGAAATCGCCGGTGTTTTTATTAATCGGCTACGCAAAGATATGCGCTTACAAACAGACCCCACCGTCATCTACGGTTTGGGCGAACAATTCGATGGCAATCTACGCAAAAAAGATCTGCTTGCAGACCAGCCATACAACACTTATACTCGCGCTGGTTTGCCGCCTACACCCATTGCTCTGCCAAGTTTAGCTTCCATTCGTGCAGCACTCAATCCGGCCGAGACTGACGCGCTATACTTTGTTGCAAAAGGTAATGGAGAGTCGCAATTCTCTACTAACTTGGCAGACCACAATAAAGCGGTGGATAAATACCAAAAACAACAAAAATAACATCATGCCACCAATCATCCACCATCAATTCTAATTCGTGGAACTACATGACCCAATTTTCCATCGTAGTACCCACATTAAATGAATCTGAGAATATAGATTTACTCCTAACTCGTTTATTTGCACTGGATTTTAGCCCCGATAGTTTTGAAGTCATCTTCGTTGATGACGGCTCCACGGATGGCACGCCAGACAAAGTACGCGCCTGGGAAAATAAAGCGAATGTTCGCTTGATTGAACGACGAGAAAAGCCGGATCTTACCGCCTCGATACTCGCCGGTGCCGCTGCAGCACAAAGTGACGTCGTTGTCGTCATGGATGCCGATCTAAGCCACCCGCCAGAAAGCCTATCAGCCGTTGTCACCCCAGTATTAGACGGCAATTATGACGTTGCCGTTGGCAGTCGCTATGTTCCGGGCGGCAGCACGGAAAACTGGCCGCTGCACCGACAACTACTGTCGCGCATAGGCGGTTGGATAGCGCGCCCTATCTGCGATGTCAATGATGCCACTTCCGGTTTTTTTGCATTCCGCCGCGAACTGGCTCAAAGCATCTCTAACAATGCACGTGGCTACAAGATTCTGCTTGAATTGCTGATGGCCAATCACGACAAGCTGCGTGTCATAGAAGTGCCGATCTGCTTTCACGATCGCACGCACGGCACTTCAAAACTGTCTTTTTCCCATCAATTGGCCTATGTTCAGCGCTTGATAACTTTAGCCGGCGGCACAGTCACGCTGAATACGGCTGGCCGCTTCGCAGTGGTTGGATTATTTGGTGTACTCATTGACGCCATTGTTTTTCAATGGATGATCAGCCGTGATGCCGGGCTTGCCCTGTCTCACTTTGCCAGCTTCTTTGTGGCTGCAACGGTCAACTATACCTTTAATTCGAAATGGGCATTCCGTGAACATCACGCAGGTTACCTGCAATGGCATCAATTCGGTCGCTTCTTGATTGTCGGCGCGCTCGCATTATTATTACGCGGCGGCGTATTGGCTTTGCTGGTTTATATTTGGCACATACCACCCCTGCTGGCAATTTTTCCAGCTATCGCCGCCACCGCAGCCGTCAATTATCTGGGCTCAGCCTTTTATGTGTTTCCTAGCGAAAAAGATCTGCCATCGCTGGAAATACGTTGGCGCACGGCAGCCATTGGTATCGTGATATTTATCCTATTGCTGCGCTTGGTTTATTTCGGCCTGGCGCAACTTATTCCGGATGAAGCCTACTACTGGCAATATGCGCAGCACATGGATCTCAGTTTTTATGACCATCCCCCCATGGTAGCTTGGTTAATCTGGCTGGGCACATCCATTCTCGGGCACAATGAGTTTGGCGTGCGCATTGGTGCGCTGCTGTGCGGTTTAGTAGCCATGGGTTATCTCTATGCACTGGCGCAAAATTTGTATAACAAGTCCACTGCAATGCGGGCGGTAATGTTATTGGCTATTCTACCGATAGGGGTCGCCTCCGGCGTATTAATGACACCCGATGCACCACTCATTGCAGCTTGGGCCGCCACGCTCTATTACATGGAACGTGCGCTAGTCGCCGGCCAACGCTCAGCCTGGCTAGGCATGGGAATCGCTTTCGGTCTGGGATTACTATCTAAATACACACTGGGATTATTGGGTATTGCCGCCCTGGCATTTGTCATCATCGATCCGACGGCGCGCCGTTGGATGGGACGCCCTTACCCCTATCTGGCCGCGCTATTGGCACTACTGCTTTTCTCGCCGGTGATTATCTGGAACTACGGTAACGATTGGGCATCCTTTGCATTTCAGTCGAATCGCGTGCTGACAGACGGCCATCAATTTTCAACACATTACTTGATTATCCACGTAATCATCCTGCTAACCCCGATCGGCTTCCTTGCAGCGATACTAGCGCTATTCTCAATTAAGAGACAAGCCAACCAGCAAATTGAATACAGACGTCACTTATTTGTGCAGGTTTTTACTGTGGTGCCATTCCTGATTTGTTTCGCTCTCAGTACTTTTGACGAACCACGTTTTCACTGGACCGCCCCAATCTGGCTTGCAATATTACCCACCATCGCTTGGATGATCGGTCAAACCGACCATCTAAGCACGCTGGCCAAACGCATACAAGCTGCTTGGCAACCAACCATTGTTGTGTGCATCTTCGCTTATGCTTTTGTGTCGCACTATGTGGTACTGGGAATACCTGGCGTACCGTATCATTTATTTACAGAACACTATTACTGGCGAGAAACAGCCGCTGAAATCGAGCAAATTGCAGCAGAAGTCAGAAGCAAAACCGACCAGGAACCCATCGTTGTCGGCATGAGCAAATGGTCGGTTGCCAGCGCTTTATATTTTTACACGCATGGCGACACAAAACTGGATATCCGCTCACGCAATATGTTTGGGGATAGCGGCGCCATGTATGAATTCTGGTTTCCTTCTCAAGCGCCTACCAACCGACCTATCATTCAGGTTGGCATGAAGCGGCGCCATTTAGAAAAAACCCGGACGGGTCACAACGGTATTGATGTGAAAGAAATGCTCGAGCAGCCCGGCGCCATTGAATATCGTGTGATTGAGCGCTACGGCGCACCGGTGCGCCGCGTATACTATCGCATTTCCGAGGGATTTAAAGGGGTGAGTTTAGCGACAGTGCGGTAACAAAGTAGAACAAGCACAAGATTCACCAAATACTCACTTCATCGAATAATCCACAACCTGCCATATTTCGTTGTGTGTTTTTGCCAGTGTAATCGTCTCCAGTGCCAATCCTTTTCCTGTAAACGTTGCGTAAAACTGGAGCACGATATATTCACCGTCAGGAAATCCTGATAATGATTTTGCCGCGGCAGCCGTGGCAATATACCGGGCGCTCATAGCGCCACGTGGTGCCCTAATTGCAGTCATCGATTTGATCCATTCCGACTCGGATGTTTTCGTCTTGAATAGCGGAGATGAGTTTTCCCAGCTTTCTTTATATTTGCCACCATCAACCCCTTCCAGCCAGGCACGCGCACTGCTTTCAACTTTCTCTATAATATTGCTTTCTTCCGCACAAACAACGCCGGTACACAAAAGCAACAACAATACCGCCATCAATCGTTTTATCATTTAACATCCTTTATCGTTAGTGTCTCGGTGTTGTGCAACCACCTCACCCGGCCTGCTAAGTATGGGGAAAAATATTTCCCACCAGCCAGATCGATGAAATTCCCAATAAAATCAATGAAACTTGCTGAACTGTCGCATGAATCTCAGGCCGTTTATGTAACCCCGGGATCAAATCCGACATGGCCACATAAATCATGCTGGCCGAGGCAAGCCCCAGCAACGGTTGCACCAGAAAATTCATCTTATGCAACATAAAATACGCCAACACGCCACCCACCACAGTCGCCAAGCTGGACAGCAGATTCATCAGAAATGCCATGCGGCGCGTATAACCTGAATTCAAAAGAATAATGAAATCTCCCGCTTCCTGTGGAATTTCATGGGCGATGATTGCAATGGATGTCACAATACCTAACTGCACATCCACCATGAAAGCAGCAGCAATCAAAATGCCGTCTACAAAATTATGAAAGGTATCGCCCACAATGACCATAAATCCGCTGCGCCCATGATCATGCTGGTGGTGACTCACGGTCGCTGCCAGGCTATGCGATGGATCATGCGCTTCGCAATCTTCGATATGACAGTGACGCCACAACACTAATTTTTCCAGAATGAAAAAAACCAGAATCCCGATCAGAACAGTCATCGTTACCTGCGTGGGGTTGTCAGACAGCTCGAATGCCTCCGGTAACGTATTCAGGAAGGCAGCACCCAATAATGCGCCGATGGCATAAGACACCAGCATTGAGAGCCAGGATAACCGCGCATTGAGTGACAATATCGCTGCAAACAATAAACTCAGTGCCCCTCCCAGTAAGCTGGCAGCAATAATCCAGGTAAGCGTTGACATATAGTGTTAATTAAAAAAGCAAAGGCGGGATTATACGCTGTTCAAGGCAATTAACTGCGGACATTTAATCGAGCCAGATTAATGCAGCCATGCGCCCGGTTTCGCCATCACGGCGGTAAGAAAAAAAACGTGCAGGATCGCTGAATGTACACACGCCGCCGCCATAAATTCTGGTAATGCCGTTATTCATCAATCGTTGACGCGCCAACAAGAAAATATCCGCCAGCCATTTTTTTCCATGACTGCCATCCTTTGGCGCAAAAGCTTGTGCCGCCTTGGAATCATACTGTATGAAAGCTTCATAGACATCGCTACCGACTTCAAAATGATCAGCACCAATCGCCGGACCCAGCCACGCCAGCAACTGGCCGTGGTCGACCTGCATTGCCGCAACGGATCGCTCGATGATTCCCCCCGCCAACCCGCGCCATCCTGCATGCACGATACCTACTGTGGTACCGGCTGCATCACACAGAAACACCGGCAAACAATCGGCAACCATGACAGCACAAACGGTGCCTTGCTTGCGACTGAGAACCGCATCACCCTCCGGCGTTGTTGTCGTCGTGTCATCAATCCAGATCGGTAAGGTACCATGCACCTGTTTCAACCACTTGGGTTCAGCGGGTAAATGATGGCGCAATAACGCCCGGTTATGCGTCACATCGGCCAGATTATCGTTGACATGCGCACCTAAATTCAAAGAAGCATAAGCGCCATTGGCACCGCCGCTCACGCCGCCATTACGGGTGGTAAACAACGCTTTGACATTGCGCGGTGCCGGCCAATCAGGAATTATCCAGTCATGCATAAATACTCAATATTAAAAATTAATAAATCTTCATAACACTAAGAAGCATCACCCAAAAAATTTATAATCGCTTATCTGCAAAAAATAATACGCTGGTCTTCTGCAACCAATTAAATTTAAGAACCGATATTTCTAGGTTAAAATATTAGCGGTAAATACTAACAGTCTATGGTCAGCGCATGATGTATTGATCAGTGAATTCCTGAAATAAACCCAGATAATCAATCATAGTAAGTCCGATATAGGTGTAATAGATGAATTATATAAAAAACATAGCTAGGTGTACGCGTAACTTCTTTATTTTCTCAGTCATCGCGACCATGCTGTCAGTCTCTGCTGCCAATGCCGCCAATGCTGCCACCGAAGACGAAACCGAATTTCTTAAAGCTGCCTTTTCCGCCAAAGTAGAAACGATCAAGCAATTGTTGGAAAAAGGCGTCAACGTCAACTATCAGAATGACATGGGGTTTAGCGCGCTGATCGTCGCTTCGCAATATGGTCACGCCGATATCGTTGATCTGTTGCTGGCAAACAATGCCGATGTAAATCTGAAAAATGCCGGCGGCGCCACGGCACTGATTATCGCTGCCAAAAACGGCCACACCGAAGTTGTCAATGCGCTATTGGCCAAAGGCGCTCAAATTGATGCACAGACAACCGATGGCATTACTGCGCTGATGCTGGCGATACAAAAAGGACACGAAACGATTGTTGATGCGCTATTGGCAAAAGGTGCGGACATTCATTTGAAGACCAAAGAAAAAGTAACCGCTCTGATGATCGCGGCGTTGGAAGGTAGAACAAGCATAGTCGATAAGCTACTGGAAAAAGGTGCAAAAATTGATGAACAGGCTTCCGACAACACCACTGCACTGTATATGGCTGCGCGCAACGGGCACACCGCAATCGCCGAAACATTATTAGCCAGGAATGCTCCCATTGATTTACTGGCTGCCAACGATACCACAGCGCTATATATCGCCACTCAGGACGGACATATCGGCGTTGTCAATGCGCTATTGGTAAAGGGCGCCAAAGTCGATTTGAAAGATAAAAATGACGCAACAGCGCTGACGCTTGCAGCGTTGACCGGCAACGCCGAGATAGCCAAGGCATTGCTCAAGCACGGCGCACAAGTCGACCATAAAGCCGCGAATGGCTTCACGCCACTCATTCTGGCGGCGCAAAACGGTCACACACCGGTCATCGAAATATTACTTGAGAATGGCGCCAAAATCGACATGCAAAACGATGACGGCGTGACCGCGCTGATGTGGGCTGCATTACACGATCATATCGATGCTGTGAAAGTATTGCTGGCAAAAGGCGCCAATTCGAAAATCAAAAGCCAAACAGGGAAAACCGCTGCTGAAATTACCAGGGATGCGGCTATCATTGAATTGCTGCAGGCCGCTGCGCAGTAACTGACTTACCAACAAAATGCCAAAACAAACACATCCTCATCCTAACAATTGCTTAGTATTTGCACATCGCGGTGCCAATACGGAAGCGCTGGAAAACACCCAAGGCGCTTTTGATAAAGCATTGGGTTATGCCATCGACGGCATTGAAACCGACGTACAGCTCAGTCGAGATGCCGTTGCAGTACTTTGGCATGATCGCTTTCTGAATAAAATTGGATTGGACGACAAGCACATTGACGATTTTGACTATCATCAGCTTCAAGCGCTGATCAATCCGGAATCCGCAAGCGAAGGTATTATGACGCTGCAGGATTTTCTGGCTGCCTATCGCAAGCGCTGTCGTTTATTGATCGAAATCAAGAATCGTGATTGGGAACCGGTTTCCCGTCACGAGCTAAAAATCCGCCAGACATTGGATATGATCGGCCAGGATTCTGAGCAACGCATCACGGTCTCATCCTTCAATCTTGCCAGCCTGGTGTATGCGCATCAATACAAACCGGCATTTCCGCTGGTTTACAACTTTGAAATCGATCAAACTATCGCGGATGCACGCCAACTATTAAACACACACGCTTTCCTCCATGGGCTTTGTCTGCCTATCGAGAATCTGGATCTCGCCATAATCGATGTGTTGCGTGATCATGGCAAGTGTGTCGCCGTTTATACCTGCAACAGCGATGCCGAAATCAATAAAGCGCTGCAATTGGGCGTTGATATCCTCATCAGTGACTTGCCCCATAAAGCGCTGATGCTGCGCGATCAATGAAAAGAGATTTCGCAGCATTACACCATCAACCTTTCGATCTTCTGATTTGTGGCGGCGGCATCTATGGCGCATGGACCGCGTACGATGCCGCACTGCGTGGCCTCAAAGTAGCCATTATTGAGCAAAGTGACTGGGCCAGCGCCACTTCATCCGCGTCCAGCAAATTAATCCACGGCGGTTTGCGTTACTTGGAGACCTATGATTTCAAACTGGTCAGCAAATCGCTCAAAGAACGGACCATGCTGTTACACACAGCGCCTCACCGCGTGTGGCCATTACGTTTTGGCATTCCCGTCTACTCACAGCAGCGCATGAATCGGCTGCAACTGAAATTAGGCTTAACATTGTATGATTTTCTGGCTGGTGATACCGATCCGCACATGCGCCACCATTATTTCAATCCACAGCAATTCACCGAGCACTTTTCTCTTCTCAATCCACATGCACTCAAAGGCGGCTTTACTTATGCCGACGCACAAACCGACGATGCGCGGCTGGTATTGGAACTGATCGCTGGGGCACTGGATGCTGGCGCGAGTTGTATCAATTACTGCAAGCTGGTTCAGTTGCTGGAAACCAATGGCAAAGCAGATGGCGCAATCATTCGGGATCAGCTCACCCAAGCCGAACAAAAAATCAACGCCAAACAAATTGTTTTCACAACCGGTCAGTGGTTGGCAAAAGAGACACAACGCCAGGCATGGTGTCGTCTCGCCAAGGGAATTCATCTGGTAATGCCTGCCGTGTTGAATGACGAAGCACTGCTGTTGACAGCCCAGTCGGATGGTCGGGTATTTTTCATGATCCCCTGGTATGGCTTGACGCTGCTGGGGACTACGGATACCGATTTCACAGACAATGTGGAACACATCGCTGCCGATGACAGCGATGTTGCTTATTTGCTTGCGGCCGCCAACGATTATCTGAAAACACCTTGGACAAAAAACGACATCATCGGTTGTTTTGCTGGGGTACGCGTTTTTAAACAACATTCTCAAGCCGTTTCGGCTGATTCACCCTCAGCGATCAGCCGTGATTGGGAACTAAAATCCGCTCCCAACGGCGTGCATTATGCGATTGGCGGAAAAATAACCTCATCGCGCCAGGATGCTGCTCATATCGTCGACACAGCGTGCGCGCACCTCGGCATTTCCTCACCCTGCGCGACCCAAGGTAGATTACTCCCATGGGCGCCACAGGAAAATTTTCCAGCATGGTTTGCCCGTATGCAAAGCCGGGCAATGCAATTGGGTATTGATGCAGAAAGCGCGAAATGGCTGTTACATCGCCACGGCACGCGCATCGACGACATTTTTCGTAGTATCGAAATGGATGCAGATCTAGCGCAACGAATCATTCCATCGCTGCCATTTATTGGCGCCGACCTGATGCACTGCGCGACTACTGAAATGGTCATCCATCTGGACGATTTATTGCGTCGCCGCCTACCACTGCTCATTCTGGCCAAACTAACAAAAGACCAGTTAACGCAAATCGCCCTGCGCGTCGCCAGCATCATGGATTGGGACGATGTGCGACTGCACCAGGAAGTTGAGCGCTGCTGCCAGCAATGGATCACACATTGATTTCGGCCATCGCCCTCGACCTGGGCACCACATCCATTAAAGCCGCTTTAATGGATCACCAAGGAAATCTCCAGCACATTGTCACTCAGCCTGCGCCTGCCATCGACAGCCACAATGGACGCTATGAAAGTAATGCACTGGACTATGCCGAAATTGCCGAGCAAGTGCTTAAAGAATGCGCCGCACAAACCGGCAACAAGCCTCCTTTGGGATTGTGCAGTCAACGTTCATCCTTTCTGATCTGGGATAAAGCCAGCGGCAATCCGGTAACCCCCTTGATTTCGTGGCAGGATGACCGGGGATCCAGTTGTTGCGATCACCTGCATGCATCGACAGACACCATCCACAAGCTAACCGGGTTACGGCTGACCGCCTATTACTTTGCACCCAAACTCAATGCCTTGTTGCAGGAAAATCCAGCATGGCGCGAGAAACTTATTCATGGCGAGTGGCTGGCAGGTACGCTGGATACTTTTCTGATCTGGCGCTGGACGCATGGCCAACATTTTCTCACCGACGCTTCTATGTCCGCGCGCACCCTGCTGATGGATATCCACCAACAACAATGGTCAGACACTTTATGCGAATTATTTGATATTCCGCACTCGATTCTGCCACGCATCCAATCCTCGATTGGGTTGAACGTGTCATTACCGCATATCGGATTGACTTTGCAGGCCAGTGTCGGCGACCAGTCAGCTGCCCTGATCGCCAGCCTGACCGACAGTCAAACCACGGCTTTGGTTAATCTCGGTACAGGCGGTTTTGTTATCCGCTCCCTCACCAAAGATACATGCGCACTTGATGGTTATCTACAAACACTGGTTTATCAAAATGACGGCCAGCAAACGCAATTTGCCATTGAAGGCACGCTCAATTCCATCGCTGCCGCGCTGGCGCCTTATCCGGTGCAGGATTGTTGCAATGACGATTTGGCAAAACACGATATTTTTTGCCTGGCGGAACCCAGCGGGTTAGGCGCACCCTATTTTCGCAATGATTGGGGCGTTTATTTTTCCCAATCAATTGCAGATTTGAGCACGCAGCAAATCACCGCACTCATGCTTGAAGCCATTATTTTCCGCGTTGCACGTATCCTGGAAGATTTTCACCACCATACGCCACTGACCGAAGCTTACCTATCCGGCGGCTTATCCGAATTGCCTTGCCTGCAACACGGCATCGCCCAGTGCGTGCCCTTTCCGGTTTTTCACTTACAGCAAAAGGAAACAAGCCTGCAAGGCGCCGCCCTACTGGCTTGTGGGCTTAAAATCACAGGTCACCGCTACGCCAAGCAAATTGTCATTGAACACGGAAACAGCGCATTATCAGAAAAATATCAGCACTGGAAAAACTGGTTGGATACCCTATTGAAAACTCATAGGAATTAAATAATCAGACTTTGCTCTCTGACATCCCTAATCGATATTCAATGCCTAGTGTAGCGATAAGTATTGCTACGATGATAATTAACATCTTAGGTTTTTCTCGTACTGGAATCAGTAATTTTTTAGCCGACGGCATTGTTGTAGTATCCTGAATCATCAGTTATTTAAGCGCTCTAACCTTTCGGTCAACTGGAGGAAACCGGTTGCCGCCAACGTTAGACCCCACAGGAGAAATCTCAAATGCTTATATTGATGCAGATCCTCGCAATACTCAGCACCGGTCTCTTTGCCGGTGCTGCCATCTACATCAGCCTGGTCGAACATCCGGTCCGTTCAATACTGAATACCCGTGCAGCCGCTACACAATGGGCACCGAGCTACAAGCGCGCAACTTGGATGCAAGCGCCATTGGCAATTGTCGGACTACTAGCGGGCACTCTATCGTGGATCCTCGGTGGTGGATTGGGCTGGTTGATTGGAGCGGTTCTCATTGGATCTGTTGTGCCGATTACATTCAAGATAATAATGCCCACGAACCAAAGACTTCTTGAGCCCGGACGCGACCTGGATTCGAGTGAAACGCGGGCTCTACTTAACAAATGGGGACAATTGCACCTAATCCGATCGGGGCTAAGCCTTCTCGCATTTCTATTGTTCGCTTGGTTGCAAAGTGGGGTCTAACCAGAATGATGTGTCAACACTTTTCTGGACACAAGGTTAAGCAGCATTTTGCAGTAACT
>CAZYHY010000021.1:0-47250 GCA_964647635.1 uncultured Nitrosomonas sp. | reverse complement strand
CGGAACTTGCCTGGATTTTGATTTTGTTTTCCTTGCCGGTCGCTTTATCTTTCGCTGATACATGCAGGATACCGTTGGCGTCGATATCAAATGTCACTTCGATTTGCGGCATGCCACGCGGTGCGGCCGGAATATCGCTCAAGTTAAACTGCCCCAGACTTTTATTTCCAGACGCCATTTCACGTTCACCCTGTAATACGTGAATGGTTACCGCGGTCTGATTCTCTTCTGCGGTGGAAAAAACCTGCTGTGCCTTGGTCGGAATGGTCGTATTTTTCTGGATGAGCTTGGTCATCACACCACCGAGTGTCTCGATACCTAAAGACAAAGGTGTCACATCCAGTAATAAGACATCCTTGACATCACCCTGCAACACACCGCCTTGAATAGCCGCACCGACAGCAACCGCTTCGTCGGGATTCACATCCTTGCGCGGCTCTTTACCAAATATTTCCTTAACCTTATCCTGCACTTTAGGCATACGTGTCTGCCCGCCGACCAGAATCACATCATCAATATCAGCAGCGGACAAGCCTGCATCTTTAATTGCAGTACGGCAAGGTCCAACCGTGCGTTCAATCAGCTCTTCCACCAGACTTTCCAGCTTGGCGCGGGTTATCTTGACAGCCAAGTGTTTAGGACCGGACGCATCGGCGGTGATATACGGCAAATTCACTTCCGTTTGCTGACTGGAGGACAATTCAATTTTTGTCTTTTCTGCGGCATCCTTTAAGCGCTGCAATGCCAGCATGTCTTTCTTCAGATCAATACCGGTTTCTTTCTTGAATTCATCCACCAAATATTCAATCACGCGGGAATCAAAATCTTCACCACCCAGGAAAGTATCGCCATTAGTCGCTAACACTTCAAACTGATGCTCGCCTTCAATTTCAGCAATTTCAATAATGGAAATATCAAAAGTACCGCCACCCAGATCATATATCGCTATTTTCCGGTCACCTTCTTTTTTATCCATCCCAAAAGCTAATGCGGCTGCCGTTGGTTCATTGATAATGCGTTTTACTTCCAGACCTGCAATCCGTCCGGCGTCTTTGGTTGCCTGGCGCTGCGAGTCATTGAAGTAAGCAGGCACGGTGATGACAGCTTCAGTGACTGGTTCGCCCAGGTAATCTTCAGCGGTTTTCTTCATTTTCATCAACACCTGCGCTGAAACTTCCGGCGGTGCGATTTTCTTGCCACGCACTTCCACCCATGCATCACCATTGTCGGCTCTGATAATGCTGTAAGGCACCATCTTGATATCTTTTTGTACCATTTCTTCGTCAAAACGGCGTCCGATCAAACGCTTCACTGCGAATAACGTATTTTTTGGATTAGTAATCGCTTGCCGCTTGGCTGAAGCGCCTACTAACACTTCATTATCTTCGGTATAAGCAACAATAGATGGGGTTGTACGCGTACCTTCCGAGTTTTCAATGACTTTGGGTTTACCGTTTTCCATAACGGATACACAAGAGTTTGTGGTACCCAAATCGATACCTATGATTTTTGCCATGTTTAGATCCTTTTAAAGATTAATTCTGTCTATCAACTGATCTGAAAGTGGAGGTGCTTGAAAAAAATTCAAGTACCCTGTGCTTTTGAAACCGATACAAGTGCCGGGCGAATCACGCGATCATACAATTTATAACCTTTCTGCATGACCTGAACCACCGTATTGGGAGGCAGCTCGGAATCAACAGTGCACATTGCCTGATGTTGGTGAGGATCGAACTTTTCTCCCTTGGGGTCAATCGCCTTGATGTTGAATTTATCCAGCACATTAATCAGTTGTTTTTGCGTTAACTCCATACCGCTTTTGAAATTCTCCAAACTTGCATTTTCAACTGCCAGCGCTGCTTCCAGGCTATCCATCACGGTCAGCAATTCAGTAGAGAAATTCTCAATAGCGTATTTATGCGCATTCGTGACATCGGTTTGAGCGCGCTTACGAATATTCTCCGTTTCAGCCTTAGCTCGTATCCAGGCATCATGATGTTCGGCTGCTTTGATTTCAGCTTCTTTCAGTAAGTGCTCAAGACTAGGCGATGATGGATCCTTTTTTTGCTCAGTTTGAATAGTGGCATCATTGGTTATGCCAGGTATTTTGTTTTCATCGGTAGCATAGGAAGCTCCCGCCTGATTCGATTCCGGATTATTTGAATTTTCTGAACTTTGCATCGTACCTCCTAATAATTATCTTGGCGATATGGTGATTCCTTACCTGAATTTCAAGCATTTCACAGAAATTTATTTATATTTGTTTAAATTTAAAAATCCATGCATTAAATTAACAAATTACTCTATGGCGTCTTTTACCCTTCGATTCTTCGAGCCAAAACGCTTGCTTTGCCAGTGTAATTGCGGGGAGTCATCATCAGCAGTCGATTTTTTTCTGCATCAGGAATCGCCAAGCCAACAATAAACTGATGCAATGTTTCCTGGGTAATTCCCGCTTTGCCGCGTGTCAACGCCTTCAGTTGTTCATAAGGGTTAGCCACGCCGTAGCGCCGCATCACGGTTTGAATCGGTTCGGCCAGAACTTCCCAGGCATTATCCAGATCACCCAGCATTTGAGCAGGATTGGCGTCCAGCTTATTCAATCCTTTCACACATGAATCATAAGCCAACAAAGTATGCCCTAACGCCACGCCCATATTGCGTAACACCGTGGAATCGGTTAGATCCCGCTGCCAGCGCGATATCGGTAATTTCTCGCTCAAATGGCGCAATAACGCATTGGCAATGCCCAGATTACCCTCTGAATTCTCAAAGTCGATAGGATTGACCTTATGTGGCATGGTTGAAGAACCCACCTCATCCGCTTTGGTTTTTTGCTTGAAATAACCCAATGAAATGTATCCCCAGATATCACGATTCAGATCTAGCAAGATAGTGTTAATTCTTGCATACGCATCAAATAATTCTGCAATGGTGTCATGCGGCTCAATCTGGGTCGTATAGGGATTAAATTGCAGACCTAATCTTTCAACAAAGTGCTGCGCGAATTTTTCCCAATCCAGATCCGGGTAGGCGGATAAGTGTGCGTTGTAATTGCCAACAGCGCCATTAATTTTGCCCAATATATCGACTGCCGCCAGCTGCTTTCTACTACGCTGCAGGCGATAAACCACATTGGCAATCTCTTTGCCTAATGTTGTCGGCGTCGCCGGCTGGCCATGTGTGCGTGCGAGCATCGGCGCATCTGCCAATTGCCGCGCCAATTCGATCAATCGAAGAATGATTTTATCGAGCGCGGGTAGCATCACCTGCTCCAGACTGGCTCTCAACATGAGGCCATGCGACAGATTATTAATGTCTTCAGAAGTGCAAGCAAAATGAATGAATTCGGCCGCTTTAGTAATTTCAGTGTTGCTTGCTAACACTCGCTTTAACCAATATTCAATCGCCTTCACATCATGATTCGTGGTGGCTTCAATCGCCTTAATCGCTTCCGCGTCGGCAACTGAAAAATTAACCACCAAACTATCAAGCTGAGTATTGGTTGCCGTTGAAAAAGCTGGGATTTCAATCATTTCAGGCTCATTACTCAACGCTTTAAGCCATGCTACTTCAACTTGAACACGATAACGAATCAGTGCAAATTCACTAAAATAAAGCCGCAATGGCTCGACCTTAGTGTGATAGCGACCGTCCAACGGAGATAATGCGGTAATAGCAGGAAAATTCATGGCATTCATATTTTTTCGGAGATCGCATTTTAACATGCTGTCTGCATATTAATTGCGTCAAATGATCCACCCAAAAATACAATAAAAATACCCTCCCCTACTTAACAGGCCGTTCAAAAACGTATTTGAGATAGCCGATTGCCGCGCAAAAGCGGGTAAAAACGCAGTTTATGTTTAATATGAGTATTTTGAGCCTGTTTTTAACACCGCAGCGGCAACACAGATAGTTTTTTCAACGGTCTGCTAAAACCACGGAGGATATAAAGTGAAGACTGGCTTATCTTGGAATGATTCTGAACTGATACTTCCCAAAAATATCGAGATATTATTTATCTCATATCGACGGGAATCAATAAAAGGGAATAGCAAGCAAACATACAAGCGTGCCTGCTATTCAGTCTATAACAAAGTTAAAGTATTGCTCATACCCAATCTATAAACTAAAGCAATATATCCTTGCTCTTGCGTCCACCGGAAATACCCTGCGGCTTGTCATTTGACAACATTGCTGCCCCAGGAAATAGTTTGTTATGTATTTCTTGCAAAGCATAAATTTCCTGTAATACTGCCGCTGGAAATCCTTGCCTATCCCTATCTTTGTCAACGACAAGTAATTTATTGATATACGCATGAATTTCTTTGTAACCCCAATGTAATTGGATCCTTTCAGCGATTGTCTGATAATTCGTATCCAACAGCGACTCCCGGTCACCTAGATAAGCCTTAAATTCCTTAATTGAGTTTCTTAATGACATATATTTACTCCTTTTACTTATTTAAACTAAGTTCAATTGACATCTATCGATATTAGAAAAATAATGTGATTGTCTATGACTATTCCTGGACTACGGATTTGTTTTTATAAAATTTAACAAATTTCAACTCAAGATTTATGGCGCCCAGTCTTGTTTCGCGATGAAAATGCGGCCAGGTATTTTCATTAAGAAATGCCGTACATGTGCAGTACGCTATTCCTTACTAAAGAACTTACCGCACCCGGAACTAAATTTCGTTTTAGCGGATGTCGTGTTAATCTTTACCTTGTATCATTCGAATTTTTCTATTTTTAAACCTGCTATTTCTGAAATCCAATTACCCCCATAGATTTACTATGAACAAGAATAAAAAAATAAAAATATTATTTGTCTGCATGGGCAACATTTGCCGATCACCCACCGCCGATGCGGTATTTAGGCATTTTGTCAAAGCCGCTGGCGCTGATCACCTCATTGCAGTGGATTCCGCTGGCACACATGCTTACCACATTGGCGACCCACCGGATCACCGCGCGCAGAACACAGCATTACAGCGTGGATACAAAATGCACGATCTACGTGCTCGTGCAGTCCAATCCAGCGATTTTGAAGAGTTTGATTATATTCTTGCGATGGATAAGGAGAATCTTACGTTACTACAACAACGCAGCCCTCAGCAGCATATCAACAAGATTCAATTATTCATGCAATATGGTAAAAATGCTGATGCACATATCGAAGTGCCCGACCCTTACTTCGGCGGGCACCAAGGTTTTGAACTGGTGCTGGATATGGTTGAGGAAGCCAGCCAAGGCTTATTGGCACACCTGCAATCCCAAAACAATAGAGGATAAATTTCAATGAAAACAAGAGCCGCTGTTGCCTGGAAAGCCGGCCAACCATTAACGATCGAACAGGTTGACCTGGAAGGCCCGAAGTCCGGTGAAGTATTGGTTGAAGTCAAAGCCACCGGTATTTGCCATACCGATTATTACACGCTTTCGGGCGCTGACCCGGAAGGTTTATTTCCCACTATCCTCGGTCATGAAGGCGCCGGCGTGGTGGTTGATGTCGGCCCCAACGTAAAGTCTTTGCGCAAGGGCGATCATGTGATTCCGCTCTACACGCCGGAATGCCGTGAATGTAAATTCTGTCTTTCCAGAAAAACCAATCTATGTCAGGCCATTCGCGCCACACAAGGCAGAGGCCTGATGCCGGACAGTACGTCGCGTTTCTCCATCGACGGCAAGCCGCTATTTCATTATATGGGCACATCGACCTTCGCAAATTACACCGTTGTGCCGGAAATTGCGCTGGCGAAAATTCGCGAAGATGCGCCTTTTGACAAAGTCTGCTATATCGGTTGTGGCGTGACCACCGGCCTCGGTGCCGTGATCTATACCGCCAAGGTTGAAGCAGGCAGCAACGTCGTAGTTTTCGGTCTGGGCGGAATCGGTTTGAATGTCATCCAGGGCGCCAGAATGGTCGGCGCTGACAAAATCATCGGCGTCGATATCAGTCCGCGGCGCGAAACCATGGCACGCAAATTCGGCATGACACACTTCATTAACCCGAACGACGTTCCGAACATCGTGGATGCCGTGACACAACTGACCGATGGCGGCGCAGATTACAGTTTTGAATGCATCGGCAACACCAAAGTCATGCGCCAAGCGTTGGAATGTACGCACAAAGGCTGGGGACGCAGCATCATCATCGGTGTCGCTGAAGCCGGTGCTGAAATCAGCACGCGCCCCTTCCAATTGGTTACCGGTAGAAAATGGGAAGGTTCTGCTTTTGGCGGCGCACGCGGTCGCACCGATGTACCTAAAATTGTCGACTGGTATATGGAAGGCAAAATCGACATCGACTCACTCATCACCCACACCCTGCCGCTGGACAAGATCAATGACGGCTTTGACTTGATGAAAAGTGGTGAATCCATCCGCTCCGTGGTGATTTACTGATCGTGACGGCACTCGAAACCCGCAGCCAGCATCGCTGCTTCGGCGGCATACAAGGCTTTTATCAGCATCAATCGACGGTTATCGGTTTACCGATGCGCTTCTCAGTCTATCAGCCGCCGCAAGCGGAGCAACAGCAGGTTCCGGTACTATTTTTCCTGGCCGGACTGACTTGCACCGAAGAAACTTTCATGATCAAAGCCGGTGCGCAGCGCTATGCCGCTGAATATGGATTAATGCTGGTGTCGATGGACACCAGTCCGCGCCAAACGGGTATTCCAGGCGAAACCGATAGTTGGGATTTCGGCGCTGGCGCAGGATTTTATTTGGACGCGACGCAAACCCCTTGGTCGCAGTATTACCGTATGGAAAGCTACATCACGCAGGAACTACGCAACATCATCATTCAACATTTTCCTGCCGATGAGAACCGTATCGGTATTTTTGGCCACTCAATGGGAGGTCATGGCGCGCTGACGCTAGCACTGCGTTATCCTGAATTTTACCGCTCAGTCTCGGCTTTTGCACCGATTTGCGCGCCAATACAGTGCCCGTGGGGACAAAAGGCATTCCGGAATTATCTCGGAGAGCATCAGGAAACCTGGCGGCAATATGATACAACCGAACTGATTGCCGCAGGCTATCGCGTACCTGAGCTATTGATTGATCAAGGACTGAACGATCAGTTTCTGACTGAACAATTGCATCCGGATCAATTGCAAAAAATATGCAGCAGTACCGGTCAGAAACTAACGCTGCGCTACCATCAAGGCTACGATCATAGCTATTATTTTATCCGCACGTTTATGGGTGAACACTTGAAATACCATTATGAGGCATTGAGATAATCTCGTGAAACGTGGGGCCAAAACATGAGGCCAGGTCTAGAATTAAGAATTTTTTGTTTCTGCGAAGAATTACACTGCCGAACCCAGAAATTTTGTAGGCTGTTGATTCTTAGAATTTCCCAGCACGTAAAATTTCCACTAAGCGCGCTAGTGCCTGACCACGATGACTGATTCGATTTTTTTGTTCGGCGGTTAATTCGGCTGAGGTTTTGTCGAATTCGGGCAGGAAAAAGTATGGGTCGTAGCCAAAACCACCGGAACCGCGCGGCTGATCGACGATTTCGCCGTGCCACGAACCATCGACGATAATCGGCTGCGGGTCGTCGGCATGGCGCACCAGTACGATGACGCAATAGTAATAAGCGCGACGATCGGTTTGCTGTTTTAGTGTCTCGATGAGCTTTTGATTGTTATGCGCGTCCGATTTAGGTTCTCCGGCATAGCGCGCAGAATTGACACCCGGCGCACCATTCAGCGCATTCACACAAATTCCGGAGTCATCCGCCAGCGCCGGCAATCCTGAACAATGACTGGCATGGCGTGCTTTGGCTAGGGCATTTTCAACAAAGGTGCTATGCGGTTCGTCAATTTCACCGGCATCAAAATCAGATTGCGGTACTACTTCGATCGACAAAGGCGCCAACAGCGCATTAATTTCCCGTAACTTGCCTTGATTATTGCTTGCAATCACGAGTTTTTTCAGCTTATCCATGACCAGCCGCTTCCCGTGCCAAAACTTCTTTCTGGATTGCAATCAGTTCCTGAATGCCGTGCTGTGCCATATTCAGCATGATATCCAGCTCTTTCCGGCTGAATGCATTGCCTTCCGCCGTTCCCTGTACCTCGACGATTCCCAGACTCCCGGTCATCACGACATTCATATCCGTGTCACACGAAGAATCCTCGGCATAATCCAGATCCAGTACCGGAGTGCCTCGATAAATGCCTACTGAAATTGCCGCCACGTGATCAATGATCGGTGTCGTTTCTATCAATTGTTGATAAATCAATTTCTCGACAGCGTCGTGCAGCGCCACAAACGCCCCCGTAATACTGGCAGTGCGGGTACCGCCATCCGCCTGAATCACATCGCAATCAATTTGAATGGTGCGTTCTCCCAGTTTCTTTAAATCGACAACAGCGCGTAAAACGCGTCCGATCAAGCGCTGAATCTCCATGGTACGTCCTGATTGCTTGCCTTTGGCAGCCTCGCGCTGCATGCGCGAATGCGTTGAACCTGGCAGCATACCGTACTCGGCGGTCAACCAGCCTTGTCCCTGACCTTTCAAAAACGGCGGGATTTGTTCGCTGATGCTGGCGGTGCAAATCACTTTGGTGTCGCCGCATTCTATCAGTGCCGAACCATCGGCATGCTTGGTGTAATGACGAGTGATTCTAACCGGGCGAATTTGCGCGGGGGTACGATGATGACTTCGTGTCATAGTTGGCCAATCTCCAGAATGAAAAACCTAACTTGCAAAGCGATAGGTTGGTTTGGCGGGTGCGCCGGTCGAGACCGTCAGCACGTCATGGCCGTCTTCGGTAACCAGAATGGTATGCTCCCACTGTGCGGACAGGCTGCCATCCTTGGTGGTAACGGTCCAGCCGTCCGGTAGATGGCGGATGGCCGCTTTACCGGCGTTAATCATGGGTTCCACGGTAAATATCATTCCCGGCTTAAGCTCCAGACCCGTTTTGGGGCGCCCATAATGCAGTACTTGCGGGTCTTCATGAAACTTTGCGCCGATACCATGCCCGCAAAATTCCCTGACTACGCTATAACCCACGCCCTCAGCCAATCTTTGAATAGCATTGCCGATGTCGCCTAAAAATTTACCCGGCTTTATTTCATCAATACCGCGCCACATGGCTTCAAAAGTGACTTCGCATAAACGCTTTGCCTGTATGGATGGCTCACCAACATAAAACATGCGACTGGTATCACCATGATATCCCGCATAAATGACTGTAATATCAATATTAATGATATCGCCGTTTTTTAATGTTTTCTTGCCGGGAACGCCATGACAAATCTGATTGTTTACTGAAGTACAAATCGACTTAGGGTAGGGAGAATGTCCCGAAGGCGCATAATTGAGCGGTGCGGGTATGGTCTTCTGCACATCCACCATGTAATTATGGCAGAGCACATCCAGCTCTTCAGTAGTAATTCCAGCGACAACGAATGGTGTTATGTAATCCAATACTTCAGAAGCCAGCCGCCCGGCAACGCGCATTTTTTCAACTTCTTGCAGTGTTTTTATCGATATCGTCATTATTATCTTACTTGATTGATTAATTTGCGATTTTCACAATACATGGGCAGTGCTGCAACCAATATCCCCAACCCTGCTTCTTAGCTGCCTATTATAAGCGTTCACAATGGCTTTGGATCAAACGGGTGCCTTCAAATTGCTCGGCTAATTTTTGCACCTGCTTTTTAATCGTTGGGGTTGGATTATAAATTACAATTTTCATCACGGTAACGTTGCGATCTTCAATCGTAGCACCTGTAATCCCCTTTTTTTCTATTTCTTGTAATTGCTTCAATGCATCATCTTTAACGTATAGCATACCCAGGGAAACAGCATTTCTCCATTTATCATCCTCCCGTACACGAAAACTGACAATACCGAGATTGCGTAACTTATTGATCATACGATTCGCAGCTTCCTTATTCGGCAAAGGAGGAATATATAACCAATACATCGTCGTGTTACCGGCTTCTTCTACGCGATAAGATTGCTCAGGAACGATTTCCGACAATACTGCTTCGCCATACTGTAGCTGTTCCTCATAAAAGCCATCCCATTCCAGACAATTCTCATCAATCGGCAATAAAACAATTTTCTCAGGATTCAACAATATCGGCGCTGGTGCTGTATTTTCCTTATTGGAATGCAATTGCATTCCAACAACATAAGCAACCATATTAACAATCAATAAAAGAATAAAGATTATTTTCATTGATAAATAAAATTCTAAATTTTGATATTAGCTTAATTTTGTTGTTAACGTGCTTTTGCCTTGCTAAAATATAATAAGTACTAATTGTCAAATACATCTACCCTGCCAATAATATTTAAATGCTTTTTTTTTTTAAAATACGGAATACAAAATATGAAAATGATTAAGAGTATGATCGTGCTGATGGCGCTAACGCTGTCTGCACCCATTGCAGCCGAATCAGAACCCGAGGTTCCTGCTCCTGCTCCTGCTCCTGCTCCTACTGCTGCTGCCCCTGCTCCTGCTGCTCCTGCTTCTGCTGGAGAAATAGCCTCCGGTGTATGTGCGGGCTGTCACAATGCGGATGGTAATAGCGTCATTCCGATGAATCCTATATTGGCTGGACAGCATGCCGAGTATATCACCAAGCAATTGACTGATTTTAAGGCAACTGGGAGCGCCCCGCCCAAACGTAACAGTCCTGTCATGTCATCGATGGTCGCAGCGCTTTCACCGGAAGACATAAAAAAACTTGGCGAGTACTACGCCAAACAAAAACACACGCCAAGCCAAGTAACTGTTGACGATGAGAAACTGGTTACAACCGGGAAAATTCTCTATCATGGTGGAAATATTGCGCATGGTGTTCCCGCTTGCGCAAGCTGCCACGGCCCTACGGGATCCGGCATTCCACCGCGTTATCCTGCGTTGGCTGGCCAACATACAGAATATATATTGTCGCAATTAAATCTGTTTAACACGGGCGATCGCGCAAATGATAACGAGGTCATGCACAAGGTGCTTACTCGCATGAGCGGAGCAGAAAAACGTGCCGTTGCAACGTATGTTTCTACTATGCGCTAAGCTATCAAAATTTATCCGGTAAACAATAAAAAAGGCGACAGATGTCGCCTTTTTTATTGTTCTCAGTCTACCAACTCTTAAATATTTTTTCTGCCGCAGACAATGTCTTATTCAATTCATTGTCACCATGCATGGACGATACAAAACCGGCTTCAAATGCCGACGGTGCAAAATACACCCCTTCTTCCAACATCGCATGGAAGAATCGATTGAAAGCTGCCTTGTCGCATTGCATCACTTCGGCAAAACTATTGGGAATATTTTTGCTGAAATACAACCCGAACATACCGCCGATTGATTGCGCACAAAAATCAACCCCATGTTTTTTTGCGATAGCCGTAATTCCATCGACTAATTGCTGCGTCCTGTCACCTAGTTTTTCATAAAAACCGGGGGCTTGTATTTGTTTCAGCGTAGCCAGACCCGCTGCAACCGCCACCGGATTACCTGAAAGCGTGCCTGCTTGATAAACCGGCCCCAGCGGCGCCAGACATTGCATGATATCGCGACGTCCGCCGAATGCGGCCATCGGCATGCCGCCACCGATCACTTTACCCAATGTGGTCAAGTCAGGTTTGATTTGATACAGACCCTGCGCACATCCAAGACCCACGCGAAATCCTGTCATCACTTCATCAAATATCAGTACGCTGCCGTGCTGTGTACACAATGTCCGCAGCTTGGTGAGAAAATCCACCTTGGGAGCGATCAGATTCATATTCCCTGCGACCGGCTCAACAATCACCGCAGCAATTTCTTTCCCCCATTGATTAAATGCGTCTTCAATGCCCGCTATATCGTTGTAATCCAAGACAATCGTATGGCCGGCCGTTTCCGCCGGCACACCGGCAGAACTCGGATTGCCGAACGTCAATGCACCAGAACCCGCCTTAACCAGTAAAGAGTCATCGTGACCATGATAGCAACCTTCAAATTTGATGATTTTGCTTCTGCCGGTAAAACCACGTGCCAGACGAATTACGCTCATACCCGCTTCCGTACCGGAACTGACTAATCTGACTTGCTCAATGGATGGCAGTAGCTGACAAATCAATTTTGCAATTTCCAGTTCCGCCTCAGTCGGCGCACCGAAGGTCAAGCCATTTTGTGCAGCTGCCTGAACCGCTTTAACCACATCCGGATTCGCATGACCCAAAATCAAAGGACCCCACGACCCCACGTAGTCAATATACGATTTACCATCCGCATCCCAAAAATAGGCGCCTTCCCCGCGTTGAAAAAAAATGGGGTCACCACCCACCGATTTAAAAGCGCGCACAGGAGAATTAACGCCGCCCGGAATATAGTGTTGAGATTGTTCAAATAATTGATGATTGCGTGAAGTCATTGCATTGCTCATGATAAGAATTTATAAAAACACAGGATGTGTACACGTTAAATAGTCGCTGCGAATAATTGTGCAAATTGTGCCGCCTTTACTTGGCTATCCTCCGCCTGAAACAAATCATTGCAGACGGCGATGGCAGCACATCCACTTTGAATAACCGCTGCGGCATTGGTCAATCGAATGCCGCCGATCCCCACGATGGGAATCGCTATTTTCTCTCTGACGCGGGCCACCAAATCCGCTGTAACCGATAGCGCATCCGGTTTGGTCAGCGAAGGAAAAAAAGCACCGAAAGCAACATAATCAGCGCCTTGTTTCTCAGCCTGCAACGCCAGATCGCCATTGTTGTAGCACGATGCGCCCACAATTTTACCGTGCCCCAACTGTTTCCGCGCGTGAATAATCGCTGCATCGTTCTGCCCCACGTGCACACCATCCGCGTCAATTTCCATTGCCAAATCCACATGATCATTGATAATCAAAGGAACTTGATACTTTCTGCACAGCTGCAATAACAATTCAGCTTGTTCCCTCAACAAAACCTTATTCGCTGATTTATTACGATATTGCACGAGCTGCGCTCCGCCTTCCAGGACTTGCCGTGCTTTATCCAACAGGTCGTCCGTACTTTCAAAATCCGGGGTAATCGCATACAACCCGCTAATCGTTGGGTTTCTCAATGACCGCCCCTACTACTCCTGCATTTTCGTTCGCGACACCTTCGCTTTCTTTAGTCCAGAAAAGTCTGTTAGGGATATATTGTCCCATGCCGGGGCGGAACCCTGCTTGCAAAGTGTGCCAGGTATAATCCTGCGCCTCAATGACACTGTCGCTGATAGACAATCCATTCGCTAATGAAGCGGCTATCGCCGACGCTAACGTACAACCCGAGCCATGATAAGTATGCTCAAGGCGCTCCCACTCATCCGCACGCACAATGCCATCTGCAGCAAACAGTGTGTTGGTCACATGCGCAGTATTCTCATGCGTGCCTGTTATCAGTACATATTCGCATCCCATGCTCAGCAATCGCTGCGCGCACAGATCTAAGCTCATCTTGGCACTATGACCGTCATTTTCGTGCTGGGCGAGATGCCGGGCTTCCAGACTATTGGGCGTTAATATCGTAACTTGCGGTAGTAATAATTCACGCATCGCATCAATCATTTCTTCGTCCGCCAATTCATCCCCTCGCCCCGAAGTCAGCACGGGATCCATCACTAAAGGAATATGCGGATAATCAGAAACAACTTCTGCAACAGCAGCGATAATTTCAACGCTGCCTAATAAGCCGATCTTAAACGCGTGAACGGGCATATCTTCCAATACTGCCCGCGCCTGATCGACAACCCAGTCGGCATCCAGCGGCATCACATCATCCACTCCAGCCGTATCCTGAACGGTAATCGCTGTCACAACGGATAATGGGTAGCAGCCCATACTGGCAATGGTGAGCACATCAGCCTGAAGGCCGGCTCCACCACTGGGATCATTGGCTGCAAAAGAAAGTACAATTGGGGGTGGCTGTAACATGCATTAATACCGTAAAATGTCATTTTAACCTAAAAGGAAATTGCTATCTATCATGCCTACCGAAGAGAATCGCGAATACAATCGCTATATGTGTTTAATTTGCGGCTACATCTATGATGAAGCTGCGGGATCTCCTGGCGAGGGCATTGCGCCGGGCACACGCTGGGAAGATGTGCCGATCAATTGGACCTGCCCGGAATGCGGCGCCCGTAAAGAAGATTTTGAAATGGTAAAAATATAAATGCGAATTTTGCACACTATGCTCCGAGTCGGCGATCTCGAAAAATCCTTAGCGTTTTATACACAAGTATTGGGTATGAAACTACTACGCCGCAAAGATTATCCCGATGGCAAATTTACCCTTGCTTTTGTGGGTTACCAGGATGAAGCGAGCGGTACCGTTCTGGAATTAACGCACAATTGGGATACTCCCTCCTATCACCTGGGCGAAGGGTATGGTCACATTGCCATTGAGGTGGAAGATGCCTATCAAGCGTGTGAAAACACCAAAAAGCTCGGTGGAAAAGTAACGCGCGAAGCGGGACCGATGAAGCACAGCGCAACGGTTATTGCGTTTATAGAAGATCCCGATGGCTATAAAATAGAATTTATTCAGAAAAAAACCGTTTGATCTCAGAAAAGTGCGCATCACAGTTCGGTGACACACTTTCTCAAGCTACCCATGCAGTAAAAAAATGGTCGGTATTTTATTGATATCCGGCAAAGCGCGGCGCCACTGTTGAATGGGCTTGGTAGCAATCAGTTCACTGGAGAATGTTAAGTGGCTCGCAATACACAGATCGGTATTATCAGAACACACTGATATCAATTGCGCTAACAATTTTTGATTGCGATAAGGCGCTTCAATAAATATCTGTGTTTGATCCCGGTTCATCGATAATTTCTCGAGTTCCAGTATTTTGCTTGTACGTGCCTCATGCTCAATTGGCAAGTAACCATGAAAGGCAAAGCATTGGCCATTCAGACCCGATGCCATCAAAGCCAGCAATATTGATGAAGGTCCGACCAGTGGCGCCACCGTAATACTGTTTTTATGCGCCAAGCGGATCAACCCGGCACCAGGATCTGCCACTGCCGGACAACCCGCTTCAGATAGCAACCCCACATCGTGTCCCGCCAATAACGGATCCAGCAAAGCCAACAAATCCTTAGCGGGCGTATGCTCGTTCAAAGTCTGCATGTTTAATTCTTGTAGTGCATACTTGGAATTCATCTGCCTTAGGAATTGCCTGGCAGTTTTGGGATGCTCAACGACGAAATAAGCAATTTCAGCAATGCGCTGTTGTACTGCCGACGGTAATACCCACGCGATATCTTCTGAACTGATGGGCGCCGGAATCAGATACAGTTTGCCCGTCATCGAAGTACCCGCAATTTTAAGATGCTACACATAACCGCCCGTCGAGCCCCAAGTACATTAATGCAGAATTCTGGGTACACTCAAAATAAACTCCGGTATAGCAACATCAAAATGAACGCCATCCTCTGCCGCCATCTGATAACTACCTTTCATAGATCCCACTGGCGTCGAGATCACTGTGCCACTGGTGTATTCAAAGCTATCGCCCGGCTTGAGCAATGGCTGCTCACCGACAACACCTAATCCACGCACTTCCTGGATGGTGCCATCACCATTATTGATAATCCAATGCCTGCTGATTAATTGAGATGCCACCGTACCTGTGTTTGCAATGGTTATGGTGTACGCAAACACATGCCGGTCAGCCTCTTCAGAGGACTGGTCAGGCAAATAGATTGTGCGGATACTGATATTAATATCGTATTTTTTACTTTCAGTCATGTTTTAATTTCACACTATTTTTGGGTACTGTACCAAGAAAAAGTGAAAAAGCGTACCTTAAGATTAATTTACTGATAAATCTTTATCTCTTTTACGCGCAATTCGCCATTTGCGGTTAAAATAGCAGCTTTGCTTATTGAGAGGCATTCATGTACCGCATCGCACCCAGTATTCTTTCCGCTAATTTCGCCAAACTTGGCGATGAAATCACCGCCGTTATTGATTCAGGCGCAGACATTGTTCATTTTGATGTAATGGATAATCATTACGTCCCGAATCTCACCATCGGCCCCCTGGTATGCGAAGCTATTCGCCCTGTCACCGATGCCATGATCGATGTGCATTTGATGGTTCAGCCTGTTGATCGCATTATTCCGGATTTTGCCAAAGCTGGCGCCAATATCATTTCATTTCACCCGGAAGCATCCAATCATATCGACCGCACCATCGGATTGATCAAAGAGCAAGGCTGCAAAGCAGGCCTGGTATTTAATCCGGCGACACCACTGTATTATTTGGATCACGTGCTCGACAAACTGGATTTGATTCTGATTATGTCGGTTAACCCCGGTTTTGGTGGGCAAAAATTTATCCCTGAAGCACTCAACAAGCTGCGTGCGGTTAGAAAACGCATCGACGCCAGCGGTAAAGACATCCTGCTGGAAATTGATGGCGGCGTTAAAGTGGATAATATTGCCGAAATCGCTCGCGCCGGCGCTGATACGTTTGTCGCAGGATCCGCCATTTATCAAGCCGGCAAAGATACTGACCCGCATCGTTATGACACCATACTGGAAGCATTTCGCGCTGAATTAGCAAAAGTATAATCCACCGACAACCCCTTAAGCTGATTGCCATTTCCCATTATTCACATGAACCAGAGTCTTGTTAGCAACGCAAATGCCACGGTAAAGAAAATCGAATTGCCGTTATCTGTCAAAGTGATCATGATCGATCTGGATGGCACGCTGCTGGATACAGCCGAAGATCTGGCGTTAGCCGCAAATCTGATGTTAAAAGACTTAGGCATGCCGGAACAATCAACGTCGACGATCCGTTCCTATATCGGCAAAGGCATCCACAAGCTGGTAAAACGCACATTGACCGGCCAACTCGACGGTGAACCCGATGCCGCTTTATTCGCCAAAGCGCTGCCTATTTACGAGCAACATTACGCTAATAACTTAAGCGTCAACACACACCCGTACCCAGGGGTGGTGGAAGGTATCAAAGCCATGCGGCAGGCAGGCTTCAGGCTGGCTTGTATCACCAACAAAGCGGCAGCATTCACGCTGCCGTTGCTGCATGCCACCGGACTGCATGATCAATTCGAAATCGTACTGCCCGGTGACAGCCTGCCGAAGAAAAAGCCGGATCCCATGCCACTGACGCATATCTGTAAACACTTTGACGCACAACCGCATGAAGCGCTACTAATCGGCGATTCGTTGAATGACGCCATTGCCGCCAGAGCCGCCGGTTGCCATGTATTCTGTGTGCCCTACGGCTATAACGAGGGGCGCAATGTGTACGAGCTTGATTGCGATGCCATTGTTGAGTCCCTGCTGGATGCATCCAAACTGATTCAAAGATTATCTTAACAAAACCGCCAAAAATGACCGAAGCGGAATTTAACCAGCTTGCGCAACAAGGATACAACCGCATTCCAGTCGTCCTGGAAACTTTTGCCGATCTCGACACACCCCTGTCCATTTACCTCAAACTGGCTAATCAGCCCTATTCCTATTTATTGGAATCGGTACAAGGCGGGGAACGTTTCGGTCGATTTTCATTTATTGGCTTACCTGCAACAACGCGTATCGAAGCACGCGACAACACGGTAACCACGGTCAATCACGATAAATCGGAAACCATCATCGTTGACGACACATTGTCTTTTATCGAATCTTATTTGGCACAATTCAAGGTAGCGCCCTGTCCTACGGGAATGTCGCGTTTTTGTGGTGGATTAGTGGGTTACTTCTCATACGATACCGTTCGATATATCGAGCATAAGCTCAAAGGCCACGCAAAACCGGATACCTTGAATACGCCGGACGTTTTGTTATTACTGTCGGAAGAATTGGCGGTAGTGGACAATCTTTCCAGCAAGTTGTATCTGATCGTCTATGTGAATCCGCAAGATCAAGATGCCTATCAATCCGGGCATAATCGCTTAAAAACTTTATTGTCAAAACTGCGCCAATCCATAGCGATTCCAACAGAGCAGGCGGTTGCTTCCAACGCCGTGGTTTCCGAATTCTCTGAAGCGGATTTCAAAGCTGCAGTTGAGCGAGCGAAACGCTATATTTTCGATGGCGACATCATGCAAGTCGTGTTGTCGCAGCGTACCAGCAAGCCCTTTAACGCATCTCCATTGGCGCTCTACCGCGCGCTGCGCAGCCTTAATCCGTCGCCATACATGTTCTTTTATCATTTTAATGATTTTCATGTCGTCGGCGCTTCGCCGGAAATATTGGTGCGCCTTGAAGGTGATACGGTTACTGTTCGCCCGATTGCGGGTACGCGCCCACGTGGTAAAAACCCTCAGCAAGACGCCGAACTGGCAGCGGATCTGTTAGCCGATCCGAAAGAAATCGCCGAACACGTCATGCTCATGGACTTGGGCCGCAATGATATTGGCCGTGTCGCACAAACCGGAACGGTGAAAGTAACGGAAAAAATGCAGATAGAAAATTATTCGCATGTCATGCACATCGTTTCCAATGTGGAAGGTACGTTAAAACCCGAACTCAGCGCGATCGACGTGCTGCGCGCTACATTCCCGGCAGGAACCGTGAGCGGTGCCCCCAAAGTTCGCGCCATGGAAATCATCGATGAACTCGAAGTTTCCAAGCGTGGCGTTTATGCCGGCGCGGTCGGTTATCTTGGGTTTAATGGCGACATGGATCTGGCGATTGCAATCCGTACCGGCGTAATCAAGGATGGCCAGTTACATGTCCAGGCAGGCGCTGGCATCGTCGCCGATTCGATTCCGCAAAGCGAATGGATCGAAACGCAAAACAAAGCCAAAGCATTACTGCGCGCCGCAGAAATTGCCGAGAATGGATTGGATAGTAAGATCTAAAACCATGCTGCCAGCCGCGAATAAATTCACGAGCTGGCTTGTTTGTTTGGCTGCTAGCTTGCGATTAATGTGGACTCAATTTCCGCAAAGCTCTTGGCGACATTTGTCGGTGTAATGGCGGTGCCGAGCTGCTTCTCGATTTGCGTCCAGGAGAAAATACCGCATATCCTGGGCAGCCCGATAGCAACATCGTCTATCACCAGCGCATGCAGACGATCGCTTCCACGCAAACTGGCCACAATATTACCGACTCTGGCATGCATCACTTCCTCCAGAGGAATGGCTTCCAATTTATCCAGCGGTGTCATGATATCCATCACCAAAATCTCGTTGTGCTTAACGCCCCTTTCTTGAATAAAACGCATGGGTTTCTCGCCTAGAATATCGGTTGCCGTAATAATCCCAGCCAAAGAATTGTCGTTATTCATCACCAGCAAAGTACGCACACCACGTCGCATCATGTAGGTATTGGCAATCTCCATTGTGATACTTGGCGTAATGACCGCTGCGTGTATTTTACGCAAATCGGTCATCACTTCAGAAGCGGGTGAATCAAATGTCACCGGATTTGGCGGCTCGGGTTTGGAAATCTGCACGGTGCCCACCAAATACTGTACAGCAAGAGATTTATATTCATTCATCATGTTACGCACTCCTCAATTTAGAGTTGAAGGAAATCGCCCGACTTCAAAATAGATCATCTACTTTGAGCTGGAACTCTACGCTGAAAAGAATTTTGAATCAATAGACCCGTCATCGATGGGGAAATAATCATGACCGATCATAAGCCCAGCGCACCAGCGCATCCATCGCAGCGCGGGATTGTCCGGCCTGATCATGATTGACAAAGAACACTACAACAACACGTCGCCCCATTTTATCCAGCAGATAGCCTGCCAATGCGCGCACATTATTCAAAGCACCAGTTTTCATGTGCGCCAATCCCTTGACCGGTGTGTCGACAAAACGATTCCTCAAAGTTCCATCGACAGCGGCGATCGGCAGTGACGAGATGAATTCCGGCATCACCGGACTGTCAAAAGCAGCCAGCAGAAGTTGCCCCATGTGGCGCGCACTAATCCGTTCCTTGCGCGATAACCCGGAGCCGTTCTCCACCACCAATTCCGGAAAACTTAATTGCTTACCTGCCAACCATCGTCGGATTGCCGTATCAGACTTGGCCAGCGTGGCCGGAGCATTGTTAATGACCGCATCGCCCGTACCCAACGCTAAATACAATTGACGCGCCGCAATGTTATTACTGAATTTATTGATGCCACGGATGATATCCGCCAGCGGCGGGGATTGATAAATCTTCAATGGCGTCAAGCCTCGTGGTGCCTGCCCCACGACCACGTTGCCCTGAAACAGGCCGCCTTGCTGCGCCCATAGGCGCTTAAACAAATCACGCGTATACACCGTACTGTCTTGCAGGCTCAGCATGACCGACTGCTCCCCACACCGCCCGGAAAAACTTCCATTCAGAGCAACCGTAACATTATTTTTGTCGTCTTTATCGGCTATAACATCAATCGTTAACAAATTGCGCCAATCACCACATGCGCCTTGCGTAAGCTTGAGATTATTCTGTACGCGCAAAGAATCCGCTAATGGATCAATCACGACACGCACCGTATTCTTTTCAGGCTGCGGAAGCAGCTGGATAGTGGATGTTCGATAATTGACCAGCAACGCTTCCGGAAGAATGTTGTAGGTGCGATAAGGCTGTCCGTCAAACTCACCCGGATCATCGTTGGGAATATCATAATGCGTAGGATCCAGAATCAGATTGCCTTTGATTTCGTACAATCCGGTTTGGCGCAAACGATGCACCAGCAACCAGAAATTTTCCAGATCCAGCTTCGGGTCACCATATCCCTTGATAACCAAGTCGCCGTGTAAAACACCGTCAGTCACCTTGCCGTTGGCATACAGCATGGTCGGCCAGGTATACGCCGGTCCCAGCAATTCCAACCCGGCATACGTTGTCAGCAACTTCATCACGGATGCAGGATTCATGGCCGCATCCGCATTGACCGCCACCATCGGCTCACTTGCACCGATTTCCTGAACATACACACCCAGAGCGGTTTCCGGAATAGCAAGCTGATGCAGTTTCTGTTTGACTATGAGCGGCAATTCACTGGCACATGTAGCAGCCGTGAATCCAAGCAACAGCATGAATGCGCCGAGATGTTGGCAAATTCGAGGCACGCTAAACAACACCTCCGCACTTATCATTTTTTCATCTGACACATCGCAAGCCCATCATCCCACCCCATGCGATATTGATCGTCCTTGTCATAACGATTGAGGTCTTTAAAGGCCCAACTCGTTCTTTTGGCGGTTTCACAACCGTCGATATAGCCTTGCTGGGTGCTCACCGGATAGCCGGTCAGATTGTATTTCGGTTTTGCGCTTTCAGGTAGCGGACCTGTCTGGCGTTCGGGTTTTTTGCCGGGAATCGGCTGTTTAGTTGGTGTTCCGCTACATGCAGAAACAATCAGCGCAACCAAAATAATAAAAAAAGATAAACGACAACGCATGTTTGATACCCTCACATTACCCAAAAACTAGGCTACAAAGCCGACTGCAATAACTTGCCCATTTCAGCGGGATTGCGTGTGACTTTGATGCCGCATGACGCCAACACTTCCAATTTTTCCTGTGCCGTACCCTTACCGCCGGAAATAATCGCACCGGCGTGTCCCATACGCTTACCGGGCGGCGCTGTCACGCCGGCAATGAATCCGACTACCGGTTTTTGCATGTGGTCTTTTACCCAGCGCGCACAGTCCTCTTCATCGGTGCCGCCGATCTCGCCCACCATCAGCACAGCATCGGTTTCATCGTCATCATTGAATAATTGCATTACATCAAGATGTTTGAGTCCATTGACCGGATCACCACCGATACCAATACACGTGGATTGTCCCAATCCGAGCTCCATCAACTGCGCCACGGCTTCATAAGTCAGCGTGCCGGAACGCGAAACCACGCCGATGCGACCTTTTTTATGGATGTATCCCGGCATAATGCCGATCTTGATTTCGTCCGGCGTGATGATTCCCGGGCAATTCGGACCAATCAGGCGGGTTTTCTTACCCTGCATTTTATAACGGGTGCGGATCATATCCCGTACCGGAATACCTTCGGTGATACAAATCACCAAGTCCAGTTCGGCTTCGACTGCCTCATCAATGGCGGCAGCAGCAAACGGCGGTGGGACATAAATGACTGAAACATTGGCGCCGGTTTGTTGCTTGGCTTCCTTGACCGACGCATACACCGGAATGCCCTCAAAATCTTCGCCCGGTTTGCGCGGATTGACGCCGGCGACAAAACACGCTTTGCCATTTGCATATTCGCGGCACATACGCGTATGGAATTGCCCGGTTTTACCGGTAATGCCTTGCGTCATGACAAGGCTGTTACGGTTGATCAGGATGGACATGACTGACTACTCCTTCAATGGATAATCACGCTTAAAATTATTGAACTTTGGCGGCATTGACCGCTTTTTGCGCTGCATCGGCCATGTTATCCGCCGAGATGATGGTCAACCCGGAATCTGCCAGAATTTTTTTGCCCAGATTCACGTTGGTACCTTCCAGCCGCACCACCAACGGTACTGCGAGCTTCACATCACGGGCCGCCGCTACCACGCCCTGCGCAATCACATCGCACTTCATGATACCGCCGAAAATATTTATCAGAATGGCTTGCAGCTTGGGGTTACGCAGCATCAATTTAAACGCCTCGGTGACTTTCTCAGTGGTTGCGCCGCCGCCGACATCAAGAAAATTGGCTGGATTACCGCCGTACAATTTAATGATATCCATGGTCGCCATCGCCAAACCCGCACCATTAACCAGACAACCAATGTTGCCGTCCAATGGAATATACGATAGCTCATGCTTGGACGCCTCGACTTCAACCGGATCTTCCTCATCCAGATCACGCAGCGCGACAAGCTCGGGGTGGCGGAACAATGCGTTGTCGTCAAAATTCATTTTGGCGTCAAGCGCAATCACCTGCTTTTCAGCCGTCAATGCCAGCGGATTGACTTCCAGCAACGACGCATCGGATTCATCAAATGCCTGATATAGCCCTTGCAATAGCTTGGTGGCTTGCGGCAAACTTTGCGCAGGTATGCCAATTTTGCTGGCAATGTCTTGCGCTTCCTGCTCGCGTAATCCCGCGATCGGATCAATAAACACTTTATGAATCTTCTCCGGCGTTTCAGCCGCCACCTTTTCGATTTCCATGCCGCCTTCCGAACTCGCCATCAGGCACACGCGCTGACGGCCACGATCCACCACCATACCAACATAAAATTCTTTCTCAATATGCACGCCCTGCTCGATAAAAAGCCGATGCACCACCTGTCCTTCCGGGCCGGTCTGGTGCGTCACTAGGCGCATATTTAAAATTTCGCCAGCGCGCTGCCGCACTTCATCCAATGACTTAGCCACTTTCACCCCGCCACCTTTACCGCGCCCGCCGGCATAAATCTGTGCTTTGACCACCCACACCTCGCCACCCAGTTGCCGCGCAGCGCTTACCGCATCGTCAACGCTGAAACAAGCTATGCCTTTCGGCGTGACAACCTCATATTTTTGCAAAATCTCTTTTGCCTGATATTCGTGAATTTTCATAGATACATCCTCATCAGTGTGGCGATCAGATCCTAATAATAACAGTATATCCTAATCATTTATCCTGAATATACTGGCACCTAAGCTATCAGCAGGTTCACCTGTCGAGCGCCCTCAAGGTTTTAATCAGCGCTCAAAAATACTAAGATGGATGATTTGCCTTGCCATAAGCCCAATACAACATAAATCCGGTAAACATCATCCCACCAAACAGATTGCCTGCGATCACCGGCAACCCATTCCACAACCACCAATCGGCGAAGGTAATATTCGCGCCTAGCCACATGCCGGCAGGGATCACGAACATGTTGACGATGGCATGTTCATAACCCAGGCCAAAAAACGTCATGATCGGCAACCACATGGCGGCGATCTTACCGCCGGTTGTGGTGGAGGTAAACGCCATGACGGCACCCAGAGTCACCATCCAGTTGCATAGCATTGCGCTGGTAAAAGCAGTGATGGTACCGTCCCAGCCAAGCTTCGCATATTCGAGTGTCTTGATTTCTGCGATGGTAATGGTTCGTTGCAGTGCGGGAATGGTAGTCGGATCGATCGTTCCCATTTTGGTTACTACAACGCAATATAAATAGGCATAGGTAACACTGCCGATCAGATTACCGATCAGTACCCAAGTCCAGTTGACAAGTAAACGGTTGAATGGAGTTCTTTTGTCTTTGACCGCGATCGGAATCAGTGCGAAATTGCCGGTTGCAAGTTCCAGTCCAAGCAGCACGATCATGACAAAACCGACTGGAAACACCAGCGCACCGGCGATACCCCAGCCCGTCTGTGCTGCCGCCAGAATGGCCAGTGTAGTGGCATAACCGAGAAAAGCACCCGACAAAAAGCCGCGGATCAGTAGCTGCTTAATCGGCAAACTCGCTTTCTTGACACCTGCCTGCAACATATTTTCGACAATTTCTTCCGGTTTCACATATGCCACGTCACGCACTCCTTGAGTCATCCATTCTCAAATCCGAGGTATGCGATTCTAGCGCATAATCAGGTCAAATTTGACGAAGCATGTACTAGCTCAGATTAAATCGTACGGTTATCGAATTGACTGGATGTTTGTCCGATTGGATTTTGCTGTTCCAAATCGTTTTCCCACTGAGCATCTTTCGCTTAAAGCATCAAAACGCAAAAAACCAATTGATTTTATATGACATTTCAACCGAGATGCAGTCATTTTTCAATCGATTATCACCGCGTTTGACAATTGAGCCAACCTTCAGTACATTCAAAATTCATGAAAAAAGGGGCTTATTTTCTTACACTCCGCCATTGTAGAACACGATAGGCGCGACTCGCCAAGATCTACGGTTTGTGGATGTCAACGAAGGAGCCAGCACACACCGATGTCTAAATGTTTGAAAGGAGGAAAAGTTGCGTATTCGGATTTTGGCTGTAGCAGCGGGCGTTATTGTATTTGGATTTGTAAGCTATACGGTTCACGCACAGGAACCGATGCAAGTGCCAGTCGACGACCCGGCTCAATCATTTGGTTTAAAGTTATTGCCAGGATTTTTATCACAAAACACGTTACCGGATAGCAATACTTTTTTGCCGGCTCCGCCTGCTTCTGGCAGCGCCGCAGACAACCTGGATCAGACAAATTCAAAATCCGCGCTGGCGTTGACCGGAACCGAACGTTTCCGGCAAGCTACATTGGATGCAGACATTGGCTCACCCAAGGTGATCGGGTTATTCAGCTGCGCAGCGGGTATTGAACTTGGGCCGGAAACCACGCCAAAAACCAATACTCTTCTGCATAAAGTAATGACTGATCTAGGCCTTGGCGGTTATCCGACGAAAAACAAATATAAACGTAAACGCCCCTTCATGATAAATGGGTTGCCCACATGCACTCCCGATCTCGAGAAAGCGCTTGCTGAAGATGGTTCTTATCCATCTGGTCACAGCGCAGTCGGCTATGGATGGGGATTGATTTTGGCAGAATTATTGCCGGAACGCACTGGGCAGCTGGTCGAGCGTGCGCGCAAATTCGGTGACAGCCGGATGGTCTGTAACGTGCATTGGCTGAGCGATGTTGAAGAAGGGCGGAACGTAGCTTCGGCCGTTGTCGCTAGACTTCACGCATCAGCAGAATTTCGCGATAGCTTGATCGAGGCACGCGCCGAGCTTAAAGCTGTCGGGACAAGTCCGTCGAGCATCGAATGCAATCGTGAGGCCGCAGCGCTGGCGGTGCAATGGGAAGGCGACGGATTGATCTTACCCCGGTAGTACGATCAATCAACTTCAGTTTTTGAGCGGGCGTACTCGATATCGATCTACTTTAAAACCTTCTTTGCTTAATTGCTTTATCATGCGTCGACTATCTAGAATCTGTCTCGGGTAAAAAGATTTGCAGCAGATCATTGAGAAAACGCCTGCCCAGCACAGTGGGCTTAATACGGTGACGATCGTGCACCAGCAGGCCGCGGTGCTCGGCTTCGTCCAATTGTTTCTGAATGGCAGCGATGGGCAAGCCCGTGCGTTCCTGAAACAACGTCGTATCGAATCCGCCATTAAGCCGCAATGCGTTCATCATAAATTCAAAACCACGATCACTCGGCGTCAATTCATGCTGCGTTTGGGTCAATGATTCGTACGCATTCGCCTTGGCCAGATATTCTTTGGGTTGCTTGTAGCGCATCTGGCGCACGATGTTATCGGCAAAGCTGATCTTGCTGTGCGCGCCCGCACCTATGCCCAGATAATCCCCAAACGACCAATAATTCAGGTTATGGCGCGATTCCTTTCCTGCCCGCGCAAACGCTGACGTCTCGTAGTGGCGGTACTGATGGCGCGCAGTGGTTTGCTCGATCATATCCTGCATTGCCGCCGCTTGCTCATCATCGGGCAAAATGGGTGGAAAGCGGTGAAACAGTGTATTGGGCTCCAGTGTCAGATGATAGGCTGAAATGTGCGTAACCCCCAGACTGCACGCGGCGTCAATATCCGCCTGCGCTTGTGTCAGTGTTTGTCCGGGCAATGCGTACATCAAATCAAGATTGATATTATCGAAATTCTTGAGCGCGATTTCCACCGCACGATGCGCTTCCTGATCGTCGTGCACACGTCCTAATGCTTTCAGGTGTTGTGGATTAAAACTTTGTATGCCGATCGACAAGCGGTTGATGCCTGCGGCACGGAAATCGGCAAATTTCTGCGCTTCAAAGGTGCCGGGATTGGCTTCCATCGTGACTTCGGCAAAATGTTCCAGCGGCAACAATGTGCGCACTGCGGTCAGGATCGTATCAATTGCCTTGGCACTGAATAAACTGGGCGTGCCGCCGCCAAAAAATACGCTGCTCAAACGCCGTCCCCAGACATCCGCCAGCGCGAATTCGAGGTCGCGGATCAGCGCGGCAACATACTCGTCCTCGGGTGCTTGACTGCCCTCCCCGCGAATTTCATGCGAATTAAAATCACAATAGGGGCATTTTTTTAAGCACCACGGAATATGAATATACAGGCTCAGTGGCGGTAGCGATTTGAGCTTAGGCGACGGCAAGTTCAATGATATCGTGGCCGGAAAGGCTTATCCAATCTTGCGTAAGGTCAACAGCGGCGGGCTTGACAGCGCCGAGCGCGTGCCCAGCAAACCGGCCAATAAAACACCGACCACGCCGGCAGCCGTACCGATTAGCCAGATCCAGGGATTAAACGTGTAGTCGAGATGCAAAACATGCTCGCCGATCACATAACCGAGCGCGCTGGCACCGGCCGAAGCAAGTAATCCGGACAGCCCGCCCAATATCGCAAATTCAGCCGCCCAAGCGCGCGACAATTGCTCGCGTCTGGCACCCAGCGCTCTGAAAATAGCGGCTTCATAAATGCGCTCATCCTGCGTGGAAGCAATCGCCGCATACAACACGGCAAAACCGGCCAGCATGGTAAACAGAAAAACAAATTCAATGGCTTGGGAAACTTGTCGAATCATTTGCTGCACCTGATTGATGACCACGGCCACATCAACCACCAGAATATTTGGAAAAGTCCTGACAAGCTCGTGGATCATGTCGACTTCTGTCGGTGGCACATAAAAACTGGTGATATAATTGGCCGGATAGTTCTCCAGCAAGCCAGGTGGCACCACCACAAAAAAATTAACCCGGAAAGTATCCCAGTTCACTTTTCTCACGTTGGTGATTGTGGCGGAAAAATGACTGCCCGCAATATCGTAAGTCAATTCATCGCCCAGCTTGACGCCAATTGTTTTGGCAATACCCTCTTCAATCGACAACACAGCCTCGCGCGTATCTTCTTTCCACCAGGAACCCTGAACAATCTGGTTATCCAATGCCAAGCGGTCCACCCACGACAGATTGAACTCGCGCCTGACATGTCTTTCGGCATGCGGATCATCGGTATAATCTTCCGGCGACACATTCTTGCCGTTGATTTTGATCAGACGACCCCTGACCATTGGAAACATGGGTGGATGTTCAATGGCATATTGCTGAAAAAATTCTTCCAGCGGCTCCAATTGGTCTGCCTGGATATTCACCAGAAAATGATTCGGTGCATTGGGCGGTAAGCTGGCGTGCCAATCCTTAATCAGATCATCCTGAATCAATGTCAGCACCAGCAACGCCATCAAACCCAATCCCAGTGCCACCGCTTGCAATACACTCGAAGCCGCGCGGCGGCGGATGCTGGCCAAACCGTATCGCCAGGCACCTCCAGCCTGATGGCGCAGGCTCGATAAGACTCTGATCAGCAGCCAACCCAAGCCGCTAAAAATGGCAATGGCCGATATAAATCCAGCCACGATATACAGCCCCAATTTCAGATCTTGCGCTTTCCAGATAAACAACAGCGATAAAGCCGTTAGCCCCAGCAAGTAGCCCGCCATGCTATGCGCGTTAGATAAACCGATATCTCTGCGCAATACCCGTAGCGCAGGAACGCTGCGCAAATTGAGTACCGGCGGTAACGCAAAACCCACCAATAACACCAAGCCAACCAGCAAGCCGTGCAGCGCCGGCAGCCATGTGGGCCAAGGCAGTGCGGTGTCGACAAGACCCGTTAACCAGTGCGTCAAAATTTCCTGCGCTGCAAAACCGATCAAGCAGCCGACACTGCTGGCGATAACACCCAATGCAATAAAATAATATAAATACAGACGAAACAACTGCTGCTGGCTGGCTCCCAGGCTGCGCATCACTGCACACCCGTCCAGATGGCGTTGGGTAAACCGGCGCACCGCCAATGCAATCGCCGCCGCTGCCAAAACAACACTGGCCAGCGCCGCCAGACTCAGGAATTTTTCCGCACGTTCCAATGCCGCTTTAATCTCAGGGCGCGCATCCCGGATACCCTCGATTCTCTGCGCTTTGGTCAACTGGGTTTTTGCCCAGTCGCGAAATTGCTGCACCTCTTTAACTTCGCCGGCTACCAGCAAATTATAAGAAATGCGGCTGCCCTGTTGTATTAACTCAGTTTCCGGCAAGTCGACCGCATTCATCATGACGCGCGGCCCCATATTGATGAATCCCACCGAGTGATCCGGTTCACGCACAACTAATTCGGCCACGGTCAATTGCGTGGCACCGACATCAACTACGTCACCGCCTTTAAGCCCGAGTCGTGTCATGACCTTTTCATCCACCCAGATAGTTCCCGGTTGCGGAATTCCGGTCGCCGCCTGAATTTGCGGTTGCGACGTCTGTTTTTTTGATGATCTACTGGCCAGGTGAACGCGCCCACGCAATGGATAGCCTGCCGTGACCGCTTTAATCTCAGTCAGCAGATTGTTATCCCCATTGGAAATCATGCTGGGAAATTTGGTCACGGATGAAATCGTCAATCCAAGCTGGCTGGCTTTATCAGCGTAATGCTCAGGAAGAGGCTGGCTTGAAATAATCAGCAGATCCGCTCCCAGCAGTTGATTGCTCTCGCGAGCAAGCGCCATTTCTACGCGATCCGCAAAAAAACCGACCGTCGTCAATCCGCTAATTGCAATGACCAAGGCAAAAACCAAGACATTGAGTTCACCTGCGCGCCAATCACGACGCAGCATACGAAACGAAAGCTTAAAATAATTCATGAACAAAAACGCTACCTTGTTGAGAATATATAATGATGATTATAAACGCCGTAATTTTGTGTCGAGTCCAAGCTTTAACAACGACTGCCTATTTCACCAGCTTACCATCCGCCAGCCGAATTTGCCGCGAACATCGCTGTGACAGTGCTTCATCATGGGTAACCAGAACCAATGTCGTGCCATGTTCACGATTGAGCTCGAACATCAGTTCGATAATTTGAACACCAGTTGCCGAATCAAGATTTCCAGTCGGTTCATCCGCCAGCAATAATTTCGGATTCGTCGCAAAAGCCCGCGCAATCGCAACCCGCTGTTGTTCACCACCGGACAACTGTTTGGGGTAATGATGCAGGCGCAGTGCCAACCCAACACGATCCAGCAATCGCCGCGCTGTTGCTTCTACATTGCCGGCAGCAATGAGTTCCAGCGGTAACATCACATTCTCAATGGCTGTCAGCGCAGGGAGCAATTGAAACGACTGAAATACAAACCCCAGAATCTTACCTCGCAAAGCAGCTCGGCTATCTTCATCCAAGGTAAAAATATCGATACCATCCAACTGAACTTTCCCTGATGTCGGCAAATCCAATCCGGCAAGCAGTCCCAACAAAGTTGACTTTCCTGAACCCGATGCACCTATAATCGCAACTGCTTCACCTGCATTCACCTGTAAATCGATATTCTGTAATATTGTTAATTGTTTGTCGCCCGTATTGACTTGTTTGGTAAGTGCTTGGGTCTGAAGAATCGGTTGTTTAACAAGATGATCTAACATGAAAAAAAATTTCCTTATTATTCTGATTTTCTTTTTTACTTTCACTACTTCTGTCGCAGCAACAACGACAAAAACCATTATGGTTTTTGGTGATAGCCTATCTGCGAATTATGGCATACCAATCGAAGCTGGCTGGGTTGCATTACTGACACAACGACTACAACCTGAATTCGCTGATTATCAAATCATCAATGCAAGTATCAGCGGTGAAACAACGCTTGGGGGGCGCAAGCGAATTGAACAAGCGCTTGAGAAGCATCGCCCTGAGATTGTTATTCTTGAGCTTGGCGCTAACGATGGTTTGCGCGGTGCACCTATAAAATCTATCTACGAGAATCTGGAAGCCATTATTAAAATATGTCAACAAAATAATGCGCTGGTTCTACTTGCCGGTATGCAGCTACCTCCCAATTATGGTATTACCTACACACAAAAGTTCCAAGCAATTTTTCCGCAGTTAGCTGAAAATCATCACATCAAATTAATACCATTCCTACTCGCTGGTTTCGGCGACAAGAATGATTTTTTTCAATCTGACGGTATTCATCCGAATGAAATCGCTCAGAAAAAAATTGCAGAAAATGTTTGGGAGGTTTTACAAACCATGTTTAAAAATGAACAGATTGCCGCCACCCCCGATATTTGACACGCCGCATTATATCACTTCACCCTACTAGCAGGCCGCTGGGAAACGTATTCGAGGCAGCCGATGCAAGGCTAAAGCGGGCGAGAAAACGCAGCTTATACTTAATAAATGAGCACTTTGGGTCTGTTCTTAACACCTCAGTGGCAACGCAGATAGTTTTTCAACAACCTTGCTAAAGCTAACCCGATTAAGTTTGCAGTGGATAATCCAATTGTTCCACAAATTTCTGTAGATCTTTCGATAAAGGGGATTGTAGTGTCATTCGTTCCATCGAAACCGGATGGGTTATTTGCAGCGTATGCGCATGTAGAAACATTCGCGTTAAATGGTTTCGACCATTTGCTTTCGCAAGTTGCTTGTTCATCTCAAAATTGCCATATTTATCATCACCAATGATAGGAAATCCAAGATGCGCAAGATGAACGCGAATTTGATGTGTGCGACCGGTTTTTAACTCGGCATCAAGCAAGCTGAAACTCTTCCACGATTTCCGCAGCTTAAATATAGTATGAGCCGACATTGCTTTTGTGCCCGTATTCTCACCGTTTGATATCGCAACACGCCGTTCACCTGCAGCAGTTACATATTTATTTAAAGCCAGTGTGACATGTTGCTTAGCGTTATGCCATTCTCCTGGGACCATCGCCCAATAATGTTTCTCTGTCAAACCTTCGCGGATTTGCCGGTGCAGCTCAACGAGTGCGCTGCGTTTTTTTGCAAGTAGCAAGACACCGGATGTCTCTCTGTCAAGACGATGCACTAATTCAAGAAACTTCCAGGATGGATTTTGTGCGCGTAATTGCTCGATGACACCAAAACTGATGCCGCTTCCGCCGTGGACAGCCATACCACCGGGTTTATCAATTACCAACAACGCATCATCCTCAAATATTTTTTTAAATGTAAAAAAATTTGCTGTAACAACAGCAGGTTTATGAGAAACGCTTTTTTCAGCAATTTTAATCGGTGGAATTCTTACCATATCACCTAATTGCAAGCGATAATTAGCATCTATTCGCTTACCATTGATACGCACCTGACCACTTCTCAGCAACTGATATATGTGGCTTTTTGGCACATTTTTATAACGCTTGAACAAAAAATTATCAACCCGTTGATCCCACGCCTCTTCTTCGATATATAATTTTTCTACTGTGCGCATTGGGAAGTTTTTTGTGTGCATAATTTCTATTTTAGTTATAATTTGCGCAGTAATTTTCGTGAAAATTGATCCTGCTTGTTTCTTTTTAGAATCCATACTGTAAAATTCACCTGTAAGTAAAAAAATAGTTTTTTTACTTTGAAATTCTATGGTGTATCAATAAAATTAACGTAACACAAAGTTCTATTTGGATCTTTATGTAAAATCTGTTACCTTAAACGAATAAATAAAGCAAGCATAAAAGTTTCCCGGTTTCAGATTTTACAAAACAAAAACTCTCTACAAAAATAAAGAACGAAACAATATATCAACAAAAAGAAATATATAATTGACAAACAAATATTATAATAAAACTATCAAGCAAAAACCTCGTCATTACAACTACGTATGCCACAAAAAGCTATCCGATAATTTCATGGATAGTATACTTATAAATAGAACACGTAAGGTTTGTAAATGAAACGAATGTTATTTAACGCAACACAGCCTGAAGAGTTGCGAGTCGCTATAGTCAACGGTCAAACATTGGTTGATCTCGACATAGAATCTATCAGCAAAGAACAACGCAAAAGCAATATTTATAAAGCTGTCATCACACGTATAGAACCTAGTCTGGAAGCCGCATTTGTAGATTATGGCTGCGAGCGCCACGGTTTCTTGCCATTTAAAGAAATATCCGCATCATGCTTTGGTGAAAATGCCAATTCCACAAACAACCGTATTCAAGATCTGATCCAAGAAGGTCAAGAACTCATTGTTCAGGTTGATAAGGATGAGCGTGGCAATAAAGGTGCGGCACTTACCACCTATATTTCACTCGCAGGCCGATATCTGGTTTTAATACCCAATAATCCCAATAGTGGCGGTGTATCACGTCGCATAACCGGTGAAGAGCGCAATGACCTGCGCGAAGTCATTGCAAAACTTGAAGTTCCGGAAGGCATGAGCATTATCGCCAGAACCGCAGGAATTGGTCGCAGTGCAGAAGAATTGCAGTGGGATTTGAATTATTTGACGCAGCTATGGTACGCCATTGAAGAAGCGGCTAATAATCAGGATGGCGTTTTTTTAATCTATCAAGAAAGTAGCTTGGTTATTCGCGCCATTCGCGATTACTTTAACCAGGAAATCGGCGAAATTCTGATCGATAGCCGTGACATCTATGAACAAGCCAGCCAGTTTATGGCTCATGTCATGCCTGCAAATGTGGATCGCCTCAAATTCTATCATGATGATGTACCGCTATTTTCACGCTTTCAGATCGAACATCAGATAGAAACCGCTTATTCAAGGCAGGTTTCGCTACCATCAGGTGGTGCAATTGTTATTGATCATACCGAAGCGTTAGTATCCGTTGATGTCAACTCAGCGCGCGCCATCCGGGGATTGGATATTGAGCACACCGCGCTGAATACCAATCTTGAAGCAGCGGATGAAATCGCGCGCCAACTGAGATTACGTGACTTAGGCGGACTCATTGTCATTGATTTTATTGACATGGATGTTCAGCGCAATCAACGTGAAGTCGAAGCCAGATTACACGAAGCATTACGCCAGGATCGAGCCCGCATTCAGGTAGGAAAAATTTCGCGCTTTGGCCTGCTCGAATTATCACGTCAACGATTGCGTCCTTCGCTGGGTGAAAGTAACTATATCTCATGTACGCGTTGCAGCGGCACAGGATTTATTCGAGGAACCGATTCTTCGGCACTGCATGTGTTAAGAATCGTCCAAGAAGAAGCCATGAAAGAAAACACCAGCGCATTGCATGTCCAGCTTCCGGTCGATGTAGCGACCTATCTGCTCAATGAGAAGCGCGCGGAAATCTATGATATTGAAATGCGGCAAAGAATAAACATCATTCTTATACCTAATATTCATATAGAAACGCCAAATTACAGCATCACACGCTTACGCCATGAAGATATAAGGCCTAATGAATCAGTAGCCAGCTATAAAATGGTTGAGAAAAATACTGAAGAAAATAATTTAGTATTTACCGAACAAAAAGCCAAGCCTGTGCGTCCTCAAGCTGCGGTCCAAGGTATAACACCCGCTCAGCCGGCGCCTAACCGAGAAGATAAATTACGCGACACCTCTTTATTGGATAAGTTTTTTAGTTGGTTTAAGCCTGCCAGCACAGAAGAAACAAAAACTGATGCGGAAGCCAAACAATCCGACGACAAATCCAAGGCATCGCAAGATCGCGGGCGCGCACGCAGCCGTCGCGGACGCAATAGAAACGAGCGCCCTAAAGATACTCCAGCTAGTAAGCAAACCAAACAAAGCAATTCCGCCGATACAGTTATCAGCGCCAATGTCCACAATGACGCTGCTTCTGAACAATCTTCTCACCCAGCGGGTGCTACAGAACCGATAAGTACAGCCAGAAAATCTGTTCAACAATCCGATTCTAGCCGCCTGGACACAGCGCCGACAGATGATTTGTCAGTAATAGAAAAAAACCATCCGACTCCTCAAAGCAGTTTATCAAGACCGGATGGGCAAAGGCGTGTACGTAGGCATCGTGGTGGTAATAAAAACAGAGAACAATCCGTTCGCGATAAAATTTCTGCTGAAAATCAGGATGTAGAATTTGAGCACGCATCAAGCGGTGCTGCGCATCGTGAGCATGATTCGCTAAGCTCTAGATCAAACACAGAAAAATCACTGTTTGATAGTGTAGCAAGGATTGATAATATTTCTGAACAAACTGCTGTGCACGATGATTCAGCAGAAACTACCACTAAAAAACAGCCAAACAAGAAAACCAGAACTGAGGCACCACCTGCTGCTCATCATTTAGATATTGTCGACAAACCGATCGTTATTGCCGCCACATCGCCAATACCTAAACCCAGTCTTATTAAAGAGCTTCCGGATCTGCAGAAAAATGGGCTCGTGATGATAGAAACGCCACCTGAGAAGGTTGAAATGACGACAGAAGATATCGTCACTCCTAAGCGTTCCAGAAGAAAAACCAAGGAAACTGCTGCGGCTGAAGCTGAACCTTTAATGCAAGTCGAAACACGCGAATAATCTGTTCGCAACACTACCTCGAAGTACCCGGTACAGTCAGGCGCATGTCATCTCAATGCGCCTGCTCCCAATTATCGCCGACACCGACCTGTATCAATAGCGGCACATCCAATTGCATTACCTGACTCATATAGCTAGGCAATGCATTTTTCATTAACGTAACTTCGTCATCAGGCACCTCCAGCACCAGCTCATCGTGAACCTGCATGATCAACTTACTGCGCAATCGCTCCTTATGCAACCAATTACGCACGGCGATCATCGCCAGCTTGATAATATCCGCCGCTGTTCCCTGCATCGGCGCATTAATGGCAGCCCGCTCCGCACCTTGTCGGCGATTTCCATTGGCGTTATTGATCTCAGGCAACCATAGTCTGCGTCCCAAAACGGTTTCAACATACCCCAGTTGCCTAGCTTTTTCCCGGGTTTGCTGCATATATTTTTCCACCCCCGGATAACGCGCAAAATACCGCTCCATATAAGCACGGGCAGCGCTGCGTTCAATGCCCAATTGTGCCGCCAAACCAAACTCCGACATACCGTAGATCAAGCCAAAGTTGATCACTTTGGCGTAGCGGCGCTGTTCTTGGTCCACTTGATCCAACGGGATTCCAAATACTTCCGCAGCAGTCGCCCGATGGATATCCTCACCGGCTGCGAAAGCTTTCAGAAGACCGTCATCCTGGGAAATATGCGCCATGATTCGCAACTCAATTTGCGAATAGTCGGCTGAAATAATCTTGTGACCCGGCGGTGCAATAAAAGCCTCCCGGATTCTCCGGCCTTCACTGGTGCGCACCGGAATATTCTGCAAATTCGGATCCGAGCTGGATAAGCGTCCTGTTACCGCCACTGCTTGCGCATAATTGGTATGTACCCGCCCGGTATTGCGATCCATCATTAATGGCAATTTATCAGTATATGTCGACTTCAGTTTGGCGAGGCTGCGATAATCAAGCAATAGCTTGGGTAATGGATAATCTAATGCCAACTGCTGCAACACATCTTCATCGGTAGAGGGAACGCCGGTTGGTGTTTTTTTAATGACCGGCAATTTGAGCCGGTTAAACAGGATTTCCTGAATCTGCTTGGGCGAATTCAAATTGAACGGTTGCTCGGCGATGACATATGCCTGTTGCTCCAGTAGGTGCAATTTCTCACCCAGCTCGTGACTCTGCTTTTGCAACAACTTGTAGTCCAACAACACGCCGTTACGCTCAATTTCAAACAGCACATCCAGAACCGGCATTTCTATTTCGCGGTAGATATAATGCAACCGATCATCACTCTGGATACTGGGATACAAAGTCTGATGCAATCGTAATGTGATGTCCGCATCTTCTGCGGCATACCGAGTCGCGACATCGATCGCCACTTCATCAAAACCGATGCGGTTAACGCCTTTCCCCGTGACTTCATCATAGCTGATCGTTTTAATATCCAGATGACGCAGCGCCATACTATCCATATTGTGTGGGCGGTGGGATTCCAGCACATAAGACTGTAGCAACGTATCATGCACAATGCCATTCAGTTGAATGCCATGATTGGCAAAAACGTGTTTATCGTATTTTAAATTCTGTCCCAGCTTGGGTTTTGTCGCATCTTCCAGCCATGGCTTGAGTTTACTTAATACCATCTCCAATGAAAGTTGCTGCGGCACACCGGCATAATTGTGCATCAGCGGAAGATATGCCGCATAGTAGCTCTCAATACATAACGAAATGCCCACCAATTTTGCCTGCATCGGACTCAGACTGGTTGTTTCAGTATCGACTGATACCAGTTGCGCCGCATCCAGCCGGACTAACCAATCATTCAGCTCAGCTTCTGTAAGAATCGTCTGGTAAGTACCTGTATGGGCGCTTTCGTTATTCGCCACCGTCGCTTGACTGTCGCTTGAAATCATTACTTCGGGATCTGCAGTTATCTGTTGGCGCAGCTCGCGCAACGATGCTTTCATATCGAGCTGTTCGTACAGCCGGATAAGCTGCTCAATATCCTGAGGTTGATACGCAAGATCGGTTATTTTAACCGGCAGATTCACATCACATTTAATCGTGATCAATTGGCGTGCTGTATCAAACCAATCCAGCGCTGCGCGCAAATGCTCACCCACAGTTCCTTTAATCTCATCGGCGTGCGCAATGATATTATCCAGTGATCCGTACTGCGTAAGCCATTTGACGGCTGTTTTAGGCCCCACTTTCTGCACCCCGGGAACATTATCAGCCGTATCACCAACCAGCATCAGGTAATCCAGCATGCGCACCGGCGGCACGCCAAACTTGACAAGTACATTGGCTTCGTCCAGTGTTTCATTGCTCATGGTATTTACCAGCGTAATATTTGCGTTTACCAATTGCGCAATATCTTTGTCGCCGGTTGAAATGATGCAGCGCATACCCGCTTCAGCTGCCTGCTGCGCCAGGGTACCGATGACATCGTCCGCTTCCACACCATCAATAATCAACATCGGCCAGCCCAACGCGCGAATACAAGTGTGCAAAGGCTCAATTTGCACAGCCAGGTCATGCGGCATGGCGGGCCTGTGCGCTTTATAGTCAGGATATAGCGCATCGCGGAAAGTTTTACCTTTTGCATCAAACACGCACGCGCTATAATCGGCGTGGTAATCCTTGTGCAAACGTCGCAACATATTGAGTACGCCATGAATTGCACCCGTCGGTTCGTTGTTATGATTACGCAAGTCGGGCAACGCATGAAAAGCGCGATATAAATAGGACGAACCATCAACCAACAACAATGTTTTCATTTATAAGATATTCCTATGAGTCTACAAGATAAACCAACCACGCACTTATCTGTAGATAAATCCTGGTCAGCAAAGGAGTCATGGCGCTTGTTCAGGATTATGGCAGAGTTTGTCGAAGGAACGGAGCGTCTTGATGCTATTCAGCCCGCCGTGAGTATTTTCGGCAGTGCGCGCACCACGCCGGATAATCCGCACTATCAGTTAGCCGAGCAAATTGCCAAGCAACTCTCTGATGCCGGATTTGCGGTCATTTCCGGTGGCGGTCCCGGCATCATGGAAGCTGCCAATAAGGGTGCTTACTTCGGCAAATCACCCAGCATCGGATTAAATATTCAATTGCCCCACGAGCAACATCGTAACGCTTATCAAGACATCAGCCAAACGTTCAGGCATTTTTTTGCACGTAAGTATATGTTTGTTAAATTTGCTACTGCTTACGTGGTATTACCAGGTGGTTTCGGCACATTAGACGAACTGATGGAAGCATTGACATTGGTACAAACCGGAAAAACTCGCAAAATGCCCATCATTCTGGTCTACTCGGAATTCTGGCAGGGATTACTCGACTGGTTTCAACAGACGCTGATTTCCGAAGGCTACATATCACAGGCAGATATGAATCTCATTCAAGTCATTGACGAGCCGGATAAAGTAGTCAGTGCAATTTTTCAATATTATGAAACCAGCGGGTTTGAACCCACTGTCGCTGAAAAAGAAGTTCAGCTCAATCTTTAACCGTCATCTACGATTTTAGGTAGAATACAGAATAACACTGACCCACCGGGAATCGACATGTACCAACTTATTCTTATACTGTTTCTCAGCGTTACGATCCCTGCTATGGCGCAATCCGATTCTCCCAAACAGTCGAAAAAATCTTCGCAACCAGATAATTTGATACCGTTACCCGAAATACCTGAATTACCGCCAGATCCCAATCAGCCACTTCCGCCGGATATTCAACCCGACCCTGAATTAGAAACGCAAGTCACCATTATAAAGCGCGGAGAAGATACGATTGAAGAACACCGCATCGACGGCGAATTAATCATGATTAAAGTTATTCCGCGTATCGGTCCGCCCTACTATCTGAAAAAAAATACCATCGGAAGCAATCCTGTACACACAGACGAAGCTGGTATCAATGTCAGCCCACCGATGTGGCAATTTTTAAGATTCTAGTGGCAATAAAGCGCGCAGAACACACGACATTATGAAGTCTCTCCGTTTCCATTTTTACGCTTTCTTATCCTGCTAATACATGTCTGTTTTTACACCCGTTACCGATAGCCAGCTCACAGCTTGGTTAACAGATTACGCGCTGGGCCAATTGGTCAATTTACAGGGCATCTCTTCGGGTATCGAAAATACTAATTATTTTGTCACGACGACGCAAGACAAGTTTGTATTGACGTTATTTGAGAAATTGACCAGCCGCGAATTGCCTTATTATCTGAATCTGATGGCGCATCTATCGCGGCACGATATCCCTTGCCCTGCGCCGGTTCCCAGGATCGATCACACATTGCTGGGCACACTGAACAATAAACCGGCCACGATTGTTACTTGCTTGCCCGGACAATCAATCACACACCCAGCCATAGCACAATGTGCGGAAGTCGGCGCAATATTGGCAAAAATGCACCTAGCAGGAAGCTCTTATCACGCTACAATGGATAATCCGCGCGGCTTAACATGGTGGCAGGCTATAGCCCCCGAAATCACCCCTTTCTTGTCAGCCGATGAGAAATCGCTACTGACCGCCGAATTGAATTTTCAGGCAGCGCAACAATTCGCTGCACTACCTCACGGCGTTATCCATGCCGATTTATTCCGTGACAATATCTTGTTCACAGGCGACACAATCGGCGGCATCATCGATTTTTATTTTGCTTGTAACGACGCTTTCTTATACGATCTGGCGATTACTGTGAATGACTGGTGCATGACTGAAGGCAAAACGTTGGATAAAACATATACACTTGCACTAATCGAGGCGTATCATGCCGTTCGACCGTTATCTTCAACCGAACACGGCGCGTGGTCAGCTATGTTGCGTGCCGGCGCCTTACGTTTCTGGATTTCCCGATTATATGACTATCATTTGCCGCGTCCGGGAGAACTGACGCATGCCAAGGATCCGACACATTTCAGAGAAGTACTAAAAAATCACGCTGCAGATATAGCCAACATAGAAAAGCTGTGGATTTGAATCATCATTAAAAGCTGTTATGTCGATTTAACTGGAGAAACACTCATGGAAATTCATCAAGTCAACGCCAAGCAGGGATTACAATGGATATTAAGCGGCTTCTACCTGTTCCGTAAAGCGCCACTGGCTTGGATAATGGCTTGCTTCACGCTGGTATTGATCGCTATGAGCATGTCGTTCATACCGTTACTTGGAAAATTTATTTTTACTTTAGTCTCTCCAGTATTTTTGGCCGGAATCATGCTGGGCTGCAAAGATATGGAACAAGGCAAGCCGCTTGAGATTGCGCATTTGCTGGCTGCTTTCAGAACCAGCTCGGCACCGCTCATTACGATTGGCGGCGTCTATCTGATCGGGCAAATCTTAATTATCGGACTGGTCATGTTGATCGGCGGTTCGCAAATGACCGACATGCTGTTATATGGAAAAAGAGTCGATGAAAGTGAACTGATGGGCGTAATGAGCAGCATGCTGACATCCTCGTTGATTGCGCTGACACTTTCCATTCCATTGATGATGGCTTCCTGGTTCTCTCCTCTGCTGGTGGTATTTCACAACGTTCCACCGATCGTTGCCATGCAAAGAAGCTTTTTTGCCTGCTTGAGAAATTTCATCCCGTTCCAAGTCTATGGTATTACGCTTATCGTGCTGACGATCCTTTGCCTGATACCCTATGGCGTTGGGTTGATCGTTCTGATTCCGGTCATGTTTGCTTCCATTTATGTCAGCTACAAAGATATTTTTCTCGCTGAACGACTTCAGTTCAAATACAACCAGAATGACCAGGATTATCAGAAAGCCAACTGGAGCAATGATAGCGAAGCATCTATACAACATGAAAACGAAACAAAGCCGGATGCTGCCACCGCAGAAAATAAACCAAAAGATTCAAGCGAACGCGTTCAATGCGCACAATGTCATTTGCTCATCCCGAAAAATGAATCCACCGAGGCTAAAGGACAATTTTTTTGCAACGAGGAACATCGTCAGCGCTATCAAGATGCCGAGCAGTCAGCAAAATAAAGCTTGTTTAACGCCTGCTAAACTGCGGTCAGTTTCGCATACTCAAGCAACAACCACTTTGTTCCGGCATCACTAAAATTGACCTGAACGCGCGCTTCGCTGCCGCTGCCTTCGTAATTGACGATAACGCCCGTGCCAAACTTGGCGTGCAGCACAGTTTGTCCGATTCTCCATGCACCGCTAGCAGATCTCTTCTGGCTATCAATTGTTGGTCTTAGCGTAGCCGCTGTAGCTTGATTGGCGGTATTTGCATAATAGGGACTCAGATTCTTTCCAGGCGCCGCTTGCAGCCATTTCAAACAGTTTTCCGGAATTTCGTGCATAAAGCGCGAGACGATATTGTAACGGGTTTGGCCATGCAACATGCGGCTTTGCGCAAAGCTTACATATAACCTGCGACGCGCGCGCGTCATGGCCACATACATCAACCGCCTTTCTTCCGCCGTGCCATTGGCCTCATTTAAGCTGTTTTCATGCGGGAAAAGACCTTCTTCCAGTCCGCTTAAGAATACGCTATGGAATTCTAGTCCTTTGGCCGCATGAACCGTCATCAGTTGCAACGCATCCTGACCGTTGCCGGCTTGATGCTCGCCGGCTTCCAACGAAGCATGCGCAAGAAATTCCGCCAGACTGTCATGCTCGGCTTCGTGCACAAAGCTAGTTGCAGCGTTGATCAATTCGTTCAGATTCTCCAGCCTGTCCGCACTTTCACGTTCTTTAGCATAATGCGCGAACAGCTCGCTGTGCGTCAGCATGTGCTCGACAATTTGAGGTAACGGCAGCGCACTACAGCCTTGCCGCATCGTTATGATCAAATGCACAAATGCACAAATGCCTTTTATGGGCTTCTCCGATTGTTGCGCAATGGCTGCTTCACCACCGCATTTTTGCAGTGCGGCAGCCCACAAACTTGCGCCTTGCACTTTGGCATCATCCTGCAATTGTTCCAAACCGCGTGTGCCAATGCCGCGCGCCGGAAAATTAATGACGCGCAATAGCGCGCTGTTATCGTCAGGATTGGCAATCAGGCGCAGATAAGCCAATGCATGCTTGATTTCCTGGCGATCGAAGAAACGCATGCCACCATAAACGCGATACGGTATCGCGGCATTAAACAAGCTGTGTTCGAGCACCCGAGATTGCGCATTGGAACGATAAAGCAACGCGATCTCCGACAAGGCGATGCCTTCAGCGTGCAAGGTTTTGACTTCATTGGCAATAAACGCAGCTTCATCGAAATCGTTCGGCGCATTGTAAACACGTATTGGCTCGCCCTTCCCTTCGGCAGTCCAAAGATTCTTCCCTAAACGTTCGCTGTTGTTTTCAATCAGCGCATTGGCCGCATCCAGAATATTGCCGTGTGAACGGTAATTTTGCTCCAATTTAATCACCTTGGAGATGCCAAAATCACGCTCAAAATCTTTCATATTACCGGTATTCGCGCCACGAAATGCGTAAATGCTTTGATCATCATCGCCAACCGCAAACACTGCTGCAGCACGCTCAGTGCCTATGCCAGCCAGTAATTTGAGCCACTGATACTGCAATCGATTCGTGTCCTGGAATTCATCCACCAAAATATGGCTAAAACGTTCACGATAATGCTGACACAAAATTTGATTACGACTCAGCAATTCATAGCTGCGCAACAGCAATTCAGCAAAATCAACAACACTTTCCTTGTAACATTGCTGCTCATACGCTTGATAAAACTCCAGCATGCGACGCGAAAAGGCATCTTCCACCGTAACATAGGCCGCACGTAAACCGGCTTCCTTGGCGTTATTGATAAACCACTGCACCTGACGCGGTGGGAATTTTTTCTCGTCAACCGATAAATCTTTCAGAATACGCTTGATCAAGGCCAATTGATCAGCAGAATCCAGAATCTGGAAGGTTTGTAATAACCCGGCATCCTGATAATGCGTACGCAACATGCGATGACACAATCCATGAAATGTACCGACCCACATACCACGCGGATTAATCGGCAACATCGCGGTAATGCGTGTCAGCATTTCTTTGGCGGCTTTATTAGTAAACGTCACCGCCAGAATACCGTGTGGACTTACTTGTCCCGATTGGATCAAATAAGCGATTCGCGACGTCAATACACGGGTTTTACCGCTCCCGGCACCAGCCAATACCAATACGGACTGAGGCGATAATGTAATGGCTTCAAGTTGTTGCGGATTCAGATCGGATAGTAGCAAAGTCATGTAACCAATAGGGGTGGATTACTGTGCAGAATGCGCTGCACAACCAAGCTGGACGGATTGACAGAAACAACAAAAAATTTGATACGAATTGCTAACTCACCGATTAATTCCGAATCAGATCAATGCGTATGAACATTTACCATGATCCATGAATTAACCGAAAATTAGTTAGCAATTGTTATGCTTTGGTTTTCGCGACAATGTCCAGAATCAGTGGAGTCAATATCAATTCGATCGCCATTCCCATTTTTCCGCCTGGAACCACAATGGTATTCGGACGGGACATGAATGAGTCATGAATCATGTTCAGCAAGAAAGGAAAATCTATTTTTTCAGGATTCCTGAAACGAATCACGACCAGACTCTCATCCAGCGTTGGAATTTCGCGTGCGATAAATGGATTGGAGGTGTCGACCGTAGGTACACGCTGAAAGTTGATGTGAGTACGCGAAAACTGTGGCGTAATGTAATATACGTAATCGTGCATGCGACGCAAAATGGTTTGCGTTACCGCTTCTGCTGAATAACCACGCGCATTGGTATCGCGAAATATTTTCTGAATCCATTCCAGATTAACGATAGGCACAACACCAACCAACAAATCCACATACTTGGCCACATCGGCCGTATCGCTTTTTGCACCACCGTGCAATCCTTCATAAAACAGCAAATCGGAGCCGGCTGCGATTGGCGACCAGGGCGTAAAAGTGCCCGCTTTTTGCTTCCACGGCTGCGCTTCCTCATCGTTATGCAGATACAAGCGTGTTTGACCAGTGCCTTTTTCGCCGTATTCCTTGAACAAGGCTTCCAGTTTATCGAATTCATTGGCTTCCGGACCGAAATGGCTGATTGTGCGCCCGCCGTTTTCTTCTGATTTCACCACTGCTTGTTTCATTGCTTCGCGATCATAGCGATGAAAACTATCGCCTTCCACAATCACAGCTTTCAAATGTTTGCGACGAAAAATATGTTCAAAGCTGGTCTTTACCGTTGAGGTACCTGCACCTGAGGATCCGGTAACAGCGATAACCGGGTGTTTTTGCGACATTCTAATTTTCTCCTAAAATAAAATATGACTATTAAAATTCTGTATCCGTATGATACCTTTTTCCGCTCGACTTTGGCGTAGACGATTGACTTGTACCTGACACCGCCGCTCAAAATTTTACGCAACACTACAGCGGGATTTTTCCGGAACTTACAAAGCTTAATCCAAGTCACAGTGATTGCTTAAATAACATGCGTATTGTATATCAAGAATACACGTAAATCGTCGTCAGTAGCCGTTCAAGTCGGCGCGGAAGTAAAAATTTTTTGCTGTTGCTTGATTGATTGATTCAAGGTTGAATTCGCATGAAAAGTATACAATGTTTATTCACCGTTTCATTCTTGACACTCACGCTCAATACCACGGTACTCGCTGAAGGAGGAGGAGGTGGTGGTGGCGATGGCGATAGCGGTGGAGACGATAGTGGCGATTACGATGGTAGCGATCACCATGATGGCGATGAGCATCATCATAATCATGGCCACCATTACAATAACTTTATTTTCGGTATCGGTGGTTTTTATGACCCTTGGTTGTGGGGCGGTTACTACGGCCCGGGAATGTGGAGAAGCTATTATGGCCCCGGTTCTTGGGGGTCTTACGGCTATCGCGGCTATGGCTTTGCCAATCCTTTTTTCAGGCCATATTATACCTATCCGCCTGCTGTTGCAGTTCCCTCGCAACCGCCTGTTTACATTCAGCAGCAAGAACCTAAACGCGCTCAATCGAAGACCGATTATTGGCACTATTGCCAGGATCCGCAAGGATATTATCCCTATATCCGGGAATGTCCGGGCGGCTGGTTACAGATCGCCCCCCAACCCAACGCTCAATAAGTGAGAACAGCACCATGAAAAAAACCCAGCAATTAGCAATACCCGCGCTGATCTGCACACTAGCGTCATGTGTCAATTTGCCAACTGGCCCCAGCGTCATGACTCTACCGGGTTCCGGCAAAAGTTTCGAACAATTCCGTTATGATGACTACGACTGCAGACGTTATGCATACGAGCAAGTGGGCGGTCAAACACCCCGCCAAGCAGCGCAGTCGAGCGGAATAGAAAGCGCTGCAATCGGCGCCGGACTCGGCGCCGCCACGGGTGCGGCGATTGCCGGTGGCGCAGGCGCTGCAGTCGGTGCCGGTGTCGGCTTAGCAGGCGGCGGACTGATAGGATCGAGCACTGCCAGCACTTCCGCGTATGTCAATCAGCAGCGCTATGACATCGGTTATATTCAATGCATGTACGCCAAAGGCCATCGCGTACCGATATCCGGCAGAATTACAAATGGTACACCAGCAAGCAACAATAGAAACATCGTGCCGCCGCCTGTCAATTTTAATCCGCCACCGCCACCACCCGGCAATCCGCCACCACCGCCACCACGGTAATTTTTCCGGTGTCGCCAGACATCGACTGGCTTATCAAACAGATAATAACTCAGTATCATATTGCGCTAGAATATGCGCATGAATAACGCGGTGATTCATCGGCGTGATCGATAATCGCCGCTATTCAGGATTGCAAACTGCAACTGGAATTTAAGATAAGAACATAGGAGTAAAAACAGTGCACCCGATTGTACCCATCATTATGGCACTTGGTGCCATTCTGTTCTTCGTGGGAATAGGCGTCCAGGCTCGGCTTGGCGCACAACGAATCAACAGTATAAAACTACGTGGAAAAGAATATAAGCTTTGGCATTTTGTAGTTGTCACTGTGGGATCAGGCGTGGCATTGATCATGCTAGCGGTTTTAATACCCAAGTATGTATCTTACCAACCTGAGTCAACCCAGCAATCATCACAACCTTTGGTATCCAGTAATTTGAAATATGAATTGGATTCGATTTTATCCAGCATGCAGCTGAATGACGATGCGATGATGAGCGCTATCAGCAGATTCCAAGCGGAATATCAAAAAGCATCACAAAAGAGTGACAAAAACACAATGGACTTGCTTGTTCTGGAAATCGCTTACCGAATTAGAACCGAGCTGCAACATCAAGATTACCCGGAAAACCAAGTTGAGCGTGAAGTGGAGAGAATTACCGGCATTCTGAAGCAGTCTATCAAACAAGAAAATAAGTAATCATCAATAGAAAAACTACCCGATATTTCTGTAGAATTAAATAGTTTATTAATCACTCAAGGATTTTTTATGAAAAAAATGGTGCAAGCGTTCCTCGTCACAACCATCATGTTTCTGGCAGCTCCCAATTTAGTATTTGCCGATCAATATCCTGACAAAGTTGTTGAGAAGCTTGGCAACGGTCTTGCTAACGCCGTAACCGGTGTCGTTGAAATACCCAAAACAATAACAATTATTGGTAATAGGGACGGGGTTATCCATGGCATGACCGTCGGATTCCTCACCGGCATTGTCAACGCCGTCGGACGCTCATTAAGCGGTGCTTTCGATATTGCAACATTCTTCATACCCACCACCCCCTTTGTCAAACCGAGTTTTATTTGGGATGATTTTAATCGCGAAACAACCTTCGCCGAAGCACGCATGCGTTAATTACTTTCTTATCCCGCTGCATTCATTGATGATGCCTTAAAACGCTCGCTCAGACTTAATCTGATCAGTTCATAGTATAAAATCAGATTGACCGTTTGAGCGAGTACAAATTTATGGCTCTGTTGCAAAAAAACGGTGGATTCCAAAATAATCCCCTGATTTATCTGATTATGCGCTGTAGATATTGAATTGCCTTTCAGTTAAATTACCTCCGGCAGAGCCGGAGGCTTATCGCTGGAGCCCCTCAAAGGG